>NZ_JAXHPX010000007.1:4880000-5095000 GCF_042466195.1 Bacillus sp. R86525 | reverse complement strand
GCTGTAGTCGGTCCCAAGGGTTGGGCTGTTCGCCCATTAAAGCGGTACGCGAGCTGGGTTCAGAACGTCGTGAGACAGTTCGGTCCCTATCCGTCGTGGGCGTAGGAAATTTGAGAGGAGCTGTCCTTAGTACGAGAGGACCGGGATGGACGCACCGCTGGTGTACCAGTTGTTCTGCCAAGGGCATAGCTGGGTAGCTATGTGCGGAAGGGATAAGTGCTGAAAGCATCTAAGCATGAAGCCCCCCTCAAGATGAGATTTCCCATAGCGTAAGCTAGTAAGATCCCTGAAAGATGATCAGGTTGATAGGTTCGAGGTGGAAGCATGGTGACATGTGGAGCTGACGAATACTAATAGATCGAGGACTTAACCATATAATATGTAGCAAATGTTATCTAGTTTTGAAGGAATATGCCTTCATAGTTTGGTGATGATGGCAGAGAGGTCACACCCGTTCCCATACCGAACACGGAAGTTAAGCTCTCTAGCGCCGATGGTAGTTGGGACCTTGTCCCTGTGAGAGTAGGACGTCGCCAAGCAAAAACCTAAGTCGTTTCGACTTAGGTTTTTTTGTGTTTATTTTTATTTACCAAATGTCAAAATCCATAAATTGAATGACGCTAAAGAAGAAAAAAGAATGAAATAGAGGCTGTTTAAAATAATGGCAATGATTTTTTGTGCTCCTGATTTTCCGAATGCTCCTAAAATAATACCTAAGATAGGAAGTATTATTTCTATCATAAGTATATATCTAAAATAATGAGAGTAGAAAAAATGGGATGATATAAATAAGTATTCAATAATTACAGCAATTATCGCGATATAGAAACATAAATAGGATAATAGCACAGTTATTTTTTTCACGGTTATTCCTCCTTAGAAATTAAATGGTTATAATGTAAGTTCTATTGATGTATAGAATACAAGAGTATATATACTTTGGTTGAAACATACTGAAGTCAATTAGACATAAAATAGATCTCTAGAAATATATATTCTAATTCCCTTTTCTTCTTGCATATAGTTGCAATTCTTCTTTTGAATATAACTAAAACACGAACGTTAACGATTGCTAATAAAAAAACATTCGATTATTTGTTGACATTGTTTATGAAATATTGTTAATATAGCCATAGAAACAATAATATATAAGACCTCATATAATCGCGGGGATATGGCCTGCAAGTCTCTACCTAACGACCGTTATTCGTTAGACTATGAGGGAAAGTCACTCGGTATTTTTCTATTCACAAGGGATACGTATGCCTGAGTAGAGCGCTTTCTCTCATAGTAAAAGAGAAACTGTTCTATTTCAGGCTTTTTTTATTTGAATCGGGGGGATTCTAATATGAAATCACTAGTTGGAGTCATAATGGGAAGCACGTCAGACTGGGAAACAATGAAATATGCTTGTGACATTTTAGATGAATTAAATATACCGTATGAGAAAAAAGTTGTATCCGCTCATCGGACTCCGGATTATATGTTTGAATATGCAGAGACAGCTCGTGAACGTGGATTAAAAGTTATTATTGCTGGAGCCGGTGGAGCAGCGCATTTACCAGGAATGGTTGCAGCGAAGACGAATCTTCCTGTAATCGGAGTTCCAGTTCAATCAAAAGCGTTAAACGGCTTAGATTCATTATTATCCATCGTCCAAATGCCAGGAGGGGTTCCAGTTGCAACTGTTGCAATTGGTAAGGCTGGTTCAACGAATGCTGGATTACTTGCTGCACAAATACTTGGATCATTTCATGATGATATACATGATGCATTAGAGTTGAGACGAGAAGCTATTGAGAAAACTGTGCGTGAAGGTAGTGAGCTAGTATGACGAGAATCATTTTACCTGGAAAAACAATCGGCATTATTGGAGGCGGCCAGCTAGGAAGAATGATGGCATTGGCAGCTAAGGAGATGGGATATAAAATTGCTGTTTTAGATCCTACAAAGCATTCACCATGTGCACAAGTTGCTGATATTGAAATTGTTGCACCATATGACGATTTAAAAGCAATTCAGCATTTAGCAGAGATCAGTGATGTTGTCACATATGAATTTGAGAATATTGATTATAGATGTTTACAATGGCTTGAAAAGCATGCTTACTTACCGCAAGGCAGTCAGTTGTTAAGTAAAACACAAAATCGTTTTACAGAAAAGAATGCGATTGAGAAAGCTGGGCTACCAGTAGCAACGTATAGATTAGTTCAAACTCAAGATCAGCTTACTGAAGCAATCACTGAGTTATCATATCCTTCCGTCTTAAAAACGACGACAGGCGGATATGATGGGAAAGGTCAAGTTGTTTTAAGAGGTGAGGCTGACGTTGATAAAGCGCGAGAGCTTGCGAATGCAGCAGAGTGTATTTTAGAGAAATGGGTGCCTTTTGAAAAAGAAGTATCAGTTATTGTGATTCGTAGTGTAAGTGGTGAAACGAAAGTATTTCCGGTAGCGGAAAATATTCATGTAAATAACATTTTGCATGAATCTATCGTTCCAGCCCGCATTACAGAAGAACTTTCTCAAAAAGCAATTGCTTATGCAAAAGTGCTCGCGGATGAACTAGAACTTGTGGGAACACTAGCGGTAGAGATGTTTGCTACAGCTGACGGTGAGATTTACATTAATGAATTAGCACCAAGACCTCACAATTCAGGACACTATACACAGGATGCATGTGAAACGAGTCAATTTGGTCAACATATTCGAGCAATCTGTAATTTACCTCTTGGCGAAACAAATTTGTTAAAACCAGTTGTCATGGTAAACATTTTAGGCGAACATATAGAAGGGGTCCTAGGACAAGTGAATAGACTAACCGGGTGCTATTTACACTTGTATGGAAAAGAAGAAGCAAAAGCGCAGCGAAAAATGGGGCATGTTAATATTTTAAATGATAATATTGAAGTCGCTCTAGAAAAAGCGAAGAGTTTGCATATTTGGGACCATCAAGAACAACTGTTGGAGGGAAAAAGATGATTAATCGTTATACACGCCCTGAAATGGGTGCAATTTGGACGGAAGAAAACAAATTTAAGGCATGGTTAGAAGTTGAGATTTTAGCTTGTGAAGCATGGGCTGAGCTTGGCGACATTCCAAAAGAAGATGTTAAAAAAATTCGTGAGCATGCATCATTTGATATTGATCGTATTTATGAAATTGAAAAAGAGACACGTCATGACGTAGTTGCATTCACTCGCGCTGTATCAGAAACACCAGCATTAGGTGAGGAACGTAAATGGGTTCATTACGGTTTAACATCTACAGACGTAGTAGATACAGCGTTATCTTACATCTTAAAACAAGCGAATGAAATCATATTAAAAGACTTAGAAAACTTTGTAAGCATTTTAGCTAACAAAGCGAAAGAGCATAAATACACGATCATGATGGGAAGAACACACGGTGTTCATGCAGAACCAACAACATTTGGTTTAAAACTTGGTCTTTGGTATGAAGAAATGAAACGTAACGTAGAGCGTTTCAAACAAGCTGCTGATACAGTTCGCGTTGGTAAATTATCTGGTGCGGTTGGTACATACGCGAATATTGATCCATTCGTAGAAAAATTTGTTTGTGAAAACTTAGGATTAGAAGCAGCACCAATTTCTACACAAACATTGCAACGTGATCGCCATGCTCATTACATGTCAACACTTGCACTAATCGCAACATCTATTGAAAAGATGGCAGTTGAGATTCGTGGTTTACAAAAGAGTGAAACACGTGAAGTTGAAGAGGCTTTCGCAAAAGGCCAAAAAGGTTCTTCTGCAATGCCACATAAACGTAATCCAATTGGATCTGAAAATATGACTGGTTTAGCTCGTGTTATCCGCGGTTATATGATGACAGCTTACGAGAATGTTCCATTATGGCATGAGCGCGATATTTCTCACTCTTCAGCAGAACGCGTAATTTTACCAGATGCTACAATCGCGTTAAATTACATGTTAAATCGCTTTGGTAATATCGTTAAAAACTTAACTGTATACCCAGAGAATATGAAACGCAATATGACAAGAACATACGGCTTAATTTATTCTCAGCGCGTAATGCTTACATTAATCGACAAAGGTATGGTACGTGAAGAAGCTTATGATATCGTACAGCCTAAAGCGATGGAAGCTTGGGAAACACAAGTACAATTTAAAGAGCTTGTAGAAGCCGATGAGCGTATTACGAGCAAGTTATCACAAGAAGAAATTAATGAATGCTTCAACTATGAGCATCATATGCAACACGTTGATACAATCTTTGAACGCCTTGGGTTAAACGAAGCGTAAAATTTCATATGGCACAGAATAGAGTCATTCTGTGCCATTCTTTATAAAAACATTATTCACATTTTTCAAACTACAGGGGGCTTGCGAAATGCAAAAGCTAGAATTGCTGTATGAAGGTAAGGCAAAAAGAATTTATCGTACAGAATCAGCAGATATGGTTTGGGTAGAGTACAAAGATAGTGCGACTGCTTTCAATGGGGAGAAAAAAGAGACGATTACAGGAAAAGGTCGTTTGAACAATGAGATTACAACTTTATTGTTCAGAAAGTTACAAGAAGTAGGAATAAAAACACATTTTGTAGAGAAGTTATCTGAAACAGAGCAACTTGTTAAAAAAGTGAGTATTATTCCTCTAGAAGTTGTCACAAGGAATGTAATTGCAGGAAGTCTTTCAAAACGATTAGGAATGGAAGAGGGAACTGTACTTGCAGAACCAATCGTAGAATTTTACTTCAAAGATGATGATTTAGGAGATCCGCTTGTAACGGAAGATCATATTCGTGTATTAAACGTTGCATCACCAGAGCAAGTAAGCGTATTACGAGATATGGCTCTACAAATCAATCAAGTGTTGATTGATCATTTCGCAAGCTGTCGTGTAAGATTAGTAGATTTTAAATTAGAGTTTGGTGTAACAGATGAAGGAGAAATCATTTTAGCGGATGAAATTTCACCAGATACTTGCCGTTTATGGGATGAAACGAGCAATGAAAAATTTGATAAAGACGTATTCCGTCGAGACCTTGGAAATTTAACAGAAGCTTATGAAGAGATTTTAAAACGTTTAGGGGGAATTTCACATGTATAAAGTTAAGGTATATGTAACGTTAAGAGAAAGCGTATTAGATCCACAAGGAACAGCAGTAAAAGGGGCGCTTCATAGTCTTTCATTCACAGAAGTACAAGACGTTCGAATCGGAAAATATATGGAGTTAACAATTGATAAATCAGTATCTGACCTTGACGCAAAGGTAAAAGAAATGTGTGAAAAACTATTAACAAACGTTGTAATGGAAGACTTCCGTTATGAAGTTGAGGAGGTTGTCGCACAGTGAAATTTGCAGTCATAGTATTCCCAGGTTCGAACTGTGATGTCGATATGTTCCATGCAATTAAAGATGAGCTTGGTGAAGAAGTAGATTACGTTTGGCACGATAGAGAGAATTTAGATGAATATGATGCAATTTTACTACCTGGTGGATTCTCTTACGGTGACTATTTACGTTGTGGTGCTATTTCTCGCTTTGCTAACGCAATGAAAGCAGTGCAAAAAGCTGCTGAGCAAGGAAAACCAATTTTAGGAGTGTGTAATGGATTCCAGATTCTTGTTGAATCAGGATTACTACCAGGAGCACTAATGAGAAACGAAAACTTAAAATTTATGTGTCGCACTGTTCAGTTACGTGTTGAAAATAATGAAACGATGTTTACATCACAATATGAAAAAGATGAAGTAATCAATATTCCAATTGCACATGGTGAAGGGAATTACTATTGTGATGAAGCGACTCTTAAACAATTAGAAGAGAATAATCAAATCGCATTCCGTTATGTAGAAAATCCGAACGGTAGCGTTTCAGATATTGCTGGTATTGTAAATGAAAAGGGAAATGTACTTGGTATGATGCCACACCCAGAGCGTGCTGTAGATGAATTGCTTGGTGGTGCTGAAGGGTTAAAAGTCTTTCAATCTATCTTAAAACAGTGGAGGGAAACATATGTCGTTAATGCTTGAACCAAATCCAACACAAATTAAAGAAGAGCGCATATATGCGGAAATGGGGCTAACAGACGAAGAGTTTGCCATGGTTGAAAAGATTTTAGGCCGTCTGCCAAATTATACAGAAACAGGATTATTCTCTGTTATGTGGTCTGAACATTGTAGTTATAAAAATTCGAAGCCAGTACTTCGTAAATTCCCAACGACGGGTGAGCGCGTTCTGCAAGGACCTGGAGAAGGTGCTGGAATTGTAGACATCGGTGATAATCAAGCGGTTGTATTTAAAATGGAAAGCCATAACCACCCTTCTGCTATTGAACCATATCAAGGAGCAGCAACAGGCGTTGGTGGTATTATTCGTGACGTATTCTCTATGGGAGCACGTCCAGTAGCTCTATTAAACTCACTTCGCTTCGGTGAATTACAATCACCACGTGTGAAATATTTATTCGAAGAAGTAGTAGCAGGAATCGCAGGATACGGTAACTGCATCGGTATTCCTACTGTTGGCGGCGAAGTACAATTTGATCCATGTTATGAAGGAAATCCACTTGTAAATGCAATGTGCGTAGGTTTAATTAACCATGAAGATATTAAAAAAGGGCAAGCGCACGGTGCTGGTAATACAGTAATGTACGTAGGAGCATCAACTGGTCGTGATGGTATTCACGGTGCAACATTCGCATCTGAAGAGCTATCTGAAAGCTCAGAAGCGAAACGTCCGGCAGTTCAAGTAGGAGATCCATTTATGGAGAAACTTCTTATTGAAGCTTGCTTAGAACTTATTCAGTCGGATGCACTTGTTGGAATTCAAGATATGGGAGCTGCTGGTTTAACGTCATCTTCTGCAGAAATGGCAAGTAAAGCAGGTATGGGTATTGAAATGTACTTAGATGATGTACCACAGCGTGAAACAGGAATGACACCATATGAAATGATGCTATCTGAATCACAAGAGCGTATGTTAATTGTTATAAAAAAAGGTAGAGAGCAAGAAATAGTAGATTTATTTGAGAAGTATGGTCTTGCAGCAGTTACGATGGGGAAAGTAACGGAAGACAAAATGCTTCGCTTATTCCATAAAGGTGAAAAGGTGGCTGAAGTACCAGCAGATGCTCTTGCAGAAGAAGCACCAATTTATCATAAACCATCAAAAGAAGCAGCATACTTTGCTGAGTTCCAGCAGATGAAAATGGAAACACCAAAAGTAGAAAATTATAAAGAAACGTTATTCGCTTTATTACAACAACCGACGATTGCGAGTAAAGAGTGGGTTTATGATCAATATGATTATCAAGTTCGCACAAGCACAGTTGTTACACCAGGTTCAGATGCAGCGGTTGTACGTGTACGCGGTACAGAAAAAGGATTAGCAATGACGACAGATTGTAACTCTCGCTACATTTATTTAGATCCAGAAGTGGGCGGTAAAATTGCAGTAGCAGAGGCAGCACGTAATATCGTATGTTCTGGAGGAGAGCCACTTGCAATTACAGATTGCTTAAACTTCGGTAATCCAGAAAAACCAGAAATCTTCTGGCAAATTGAAAAATCAGTAGATGGTATGAGTGAAGCTTGTCGCACATTACAAACGCCAGTTATCGGCGGAAACGTATCAATGTATAACGAGCGTAGTGGTGAAGCAGTATATCCAACACCGACAGTTGGGATGGTTGGACTTGTACACGATTTAAAACATGTAACAACACAAGAGTTTAAGCAAGCTGGCGATTTAGTTTACGTAATCGGAGAGACGAAAGCTGAGTTTGGTGGAAGTGAATTACAGAAAATGGTCCACGGCAAAATTTTCGGCCAATCACCAAGTATCGATCTAGATGTAGAATTAAAACGCCAAAAACAAGTATTAGAAGCAATTCAAGCTGGCCTTGTTCAATCTGCACATGATGTTGCTGAAGGTGGCTTAGCAGTTGCAATTTCTGAAAGTGCAATTGGTGCTAACGGTTTAGGTGCTAATGTGAAATTAGATGGAGAAGCAACAGCAGCATTATTCTCTGAGTCACAATCTCGCTTCGTTATAACTGTAAAACGTGAAAATAAAGAAGCATTCGAGAAAGTGGTAGAAGCAATTCAAGTTGGAGAAGTAACAAATACAAATGAAGTAACAATTCATAATGAAGAAAATGAAGTATTACTTACAGCAAATGTAGATGAAATGAGAAAGGCTTGGAAAGGGGCAATCCCATGCTTGCTGAAATAAAGGGGTTAAATGAAGAATGTGGCGTTTTCGGAATTTGGGGGCATGAAAATGCAGCACAAGTTTCGTACTATGGATTGCACAGTTTGCAGCACCGTGGTCAAGAAGGCGCAGGCATCGTCGTAAATAATGGGGAAAAAATCGTCGGTCACAAGGGGTTAGGTTTAATATCAGAAGTGTTTTCAAGAGGTGAGCTAGAAGGATTAAACGGAAAGTCGGCAATTGGACACGTACGATATGCGACGGCTGGTGGAAGTGAAGTTGCTAACGTTCAACCATTATTATTCCGCTTTTCCGATCATAGTATGGCGTTAGCTCATAACGGAAATTTAATTAACGCAAAAATGCTTCGCCGTGAATTAGAGGCGGAAGGAAGTATTTTTCAAACTAGTTCAGATACAGAAGTACTTTTACATCTCATTAAACGTAGTACGAAAGATTCTTTAATTGAAAGTGTAAAAGAAGCTCTAAATAAAGTGAAAGGTGCGTTCGCATACCTTTTACTAACTGGAAATGAAATGATTGTTGCGCTAGATCCGAATGGATTCCGTCCTCTTTCAATTGGAAAGATGGGGGATGCTTACGTTGTAGCATCAGAAACATGTGCTTTTGATGTAGTAGGTGCAACGTATATTCGTGATGTAGAACCCGGTGAATTACTTATCATCAATGATGAAGGAATTCACGTAGATCGTTTTACAAATGAAGTAGATCATGCAATTTGTAGTATGGAATACATTTACTTTGCACGTCCGGATTCTAATATTGCAGGTATTAACGTTCATGCAGCACGTAAAAACATGGGGAAACGTTTAGCGGCGGAAGCACCTATTGAAGCTGATGTTGTTACTGGTGTACCAGACTCTAGTATTTCAGCAGCAATTGGTTATGCGGAGGCGACAGGCATTCCATATGAGTTAGGACTAATTAAAAATCGTTACGTTGGACGTACGTTTATTCAACCTTCTCAAGAACTGCGAGAGCAAGGGGTTAAGATGAAACTTTCAGCAGTAAGAGGTGTAGTTGAAGGAAAACGAGTTGTTATGATTGACGATTCTATCGTAAGAGGAACAACAAGTAAACGAATTGTTCGTATGCTTCGTGAGGCTGGAGCGACAGAAGTTCATGTAAGAATCGCTTCACCACCTCTTAAGTATCCATGTTTCTATGGCATTGATATTCAAACGAGAAAAGAATTAATTGCAGCAAATAATACGGTAGAAGAAATTCGTGAAATAATCGGAGCAGATTCTTTAACATTTTTAAGTGAAGATGGACTAGTAGATGCAATTGGACGTCCATATGAAGGGAAATATGGCGGTCTATGTATGGCTTACTTCAATGGTGACTATCCAACAGCTCTTTATGATTATGAGCAAGAGCTTTTAGAAAGTATGAAATAAGAAGAAAAAAGCTTCTACTTCCTTTGATGTAGAAGCTAGCTTCTTTCTTAAAACGGCCCGCCCTGGATGGGGAGAAATTAAAAGACGAGGTGTAAATAACGATGGCGAATGCATATAAGCAAGCAGGAGTAGATATTGAAGCTGGATATGAAGCGGTATCTCGCATGAAAAAACACGTACAAACAACAATGAGAAAAGAAGTACTAGGCGGTTTAGGCGGTTTTGGAGGTATGTTTGATCTATCAAAATTTGCATTAGAAGAACCTGTACTAGTATCTGGAACAGATGGCGTGGGAACGAAATTGATGCTCGCTTTTATGGCAGATAAACATGACACAATTGGTATTGATGCAGTAGCAATGTGTGTAAATGATATTGTGGTCCAAGGAGCAGAACCGCTTTTCTTCCTTGATTATATTGCTTGTGGTAAAGCTGAACCTAGTAAAATTGAAAACATCGTCAAAGGTATATCAGAGGGCTGTCGCCAAGCTGGTTGTGCATTAATTGGTGGAGAAACAGCTGAAATGCCAGGGATGTATTCTACGGAAGAATACGATTTAGCTGGTTTTACAGTTGGAATTGTTGATAAAAAGAAAATTGTAACAGGTGAAAAAATTGAAGCTGGTCACGTATTAATTGGCCTAGCATCTAGCGGTATTCATAGTAATGGTTACTCTTTAGTACGAAAAGTGTTACTAGAAGATGGAGAACTATCTTTAGAGCGCATTTATGGACGCTTAGAGCTACCTCTTGGTGAAGAATTATTAAAACCAACGAAAATTTATGTCAAACCTATTTTAGAACTATTGAAGAAACATGAAGTATACGGTATGGCACATATTACAGGTGGCGGATTCATTGAAAATATTCCACGTATGTTGCCAGAAGGAATTGGTGCTGAAATTGAGCTAGGAGCTTGGGAAATTCAGCCGATCTTCAGTTTACTTCAAGAAGTTGGGAAACTAGAAGAGAAAGAAATGTTCAATATTTTTAACATGGGTATTGGTATGGTAGTAGCGGTGAAGGAAGAAGATGCAAAAGATGTTGTTCGTCTTCTTGAAGAGCAAGGAGAAACAGCGCGTATTATTGGACGTACTGTACAAGGTGCTGGCGTTACTTTCAATGGGGGCACAGCACTATGAGTAGATTAGCAGTTTTTGCTTCTGGAAGTGGATCTAACTTTCAATCTCTCGTTAATGCGGTAGAAGAAAAAAGATTGGATGCAGAAATTAGTTTATTAGTATGTGATAAACCAGAAGCACGTGCTGTTGGACGGGCACATTATCATCATATTCCGTGTTTCGCCTTTTCAGCGAAAGCATATGAGTCAAAAGAGGCATTTGAAAAAGAAATATTAAAGAAGCTAGAAGAGTATGAAATTGATTATGTTATTTTAGCTGGATATATGCGTTTAATTGGGCCGACTTTACTAGGAGCGTACGGTGGGAAGATTATTAATATTCATCCATCACTATTACCGAGTTTTCCGGGTAAAGATGCTGTCGGTCAAGCGTTAGAAGCAGGTGTGAAAGTAACTGGAGTAACAATTCATTATGTAGATGCAGGTATGGATACAGGTCCAATTATTGCGCAAGAAGCAGTAGTTGTTTCTGAAGGGGATACGAGAGAAAGCTTACAAAAGAAAATTCAACAAGTTGAACATAAATTATACGTAAATACAGTGAATCAAATTGTTCAGTCTGCGAAAGAAACAACTGTTAACTAACATACAACCAGGGGTGAAGGATAAATGAAAAAGCGTGCATTAGTAAGTGTTTCAGATAAAACAGGAGTAGTAGAATTTGTTAAAGGTTTACTAGAACAAGGGATTGAAGTTATTTCAACAGGTGGTACGAAAAAATTACTAGAAGAAAATGGCTTACAAGTAATCGGTATTTCTGAAGTAACTGGTTTCCCGGAAATTATGGATGGACGTGTAAAAACATTACACCCAAATATTCATGGTGGTCTATTAGCGGTTCGTGATAATGAAACGCATGTAGCGCAAATGAATGAATTAGGCATTCAACCAATTGACTTTGTTGTTGTTAACTTATACCCATTCAAAGAAACGATCGCTAAGCCTGATGTAACATTTGCTGATGCAATTGAAAATATTGATATCGGTGGCCCAACAATGATTCGCTCTGCTGCGAAAAATCATAAATTTGTATCGGTAATTGTAGATCCAGTAGATTACGATGTTGTATTAGCAGAACTGAAAGAGAACGGCGAAGTCAAAGAAGAAACGAAACGTAAATTAGCAGCGAAAGTATTCCGTCATACAGCGGCATATGATGCGTTAATTTCTAACTACTTAACAGAACAAATGGGTGAAGAAAGTCCAGAAACATTAACGGTGACATTTGAGAAAAAGCAAGACTTACGTTATGGTGAGAACCCACATCAAAAGGCAACTTTCTATAAAGCACCATTTGCTGTAACTTCTTCTGTTGCATACACAGAACAGTTACATGGTAAAGAATTATCTTATAACAATATTAACGATGCAGATGCAGCACTTAGTATCGTGAAAGAATTTACAGAGCCAGCAGTAGTAGCGGTAAAACATATGAATCCATGTGGCGTTGGAGTGGGTACTGATATTCATGAAGCATACACACGCGCTTATGAAGCAGATCCAGTATCAATCTTCGGAGGCATTATTGCAGCGAATCGTGAAATTGATAAAGCCACAGCAGAAAAGTTACACGAAATTTTCTTAGAAATTGTTATCGCACCTTCTTTCTCACAAGAAGCTTTAGAAGTATTGCAAAGTAAGAAAAATTTACGTTTACTAACTGTAAACATTGAAAAAGCAACAAGCGCAAGTAAAAAGCTAACTTCTGTACAAGGTGGACTTCTTGTTCAAGAGGAAGATACGTTATCATTAGATGAAAGTACGATTTCAATTCCAACGAAACGTGAACCATCAGAGCAAGAGTGGAAAGATTTAAAACTAGCTTGGAAAGTTGTAAAACATGTGAAATCAAATGCAATTGTTTTAGCGAATGATAACATGACAGTTGGTGTAGGTGCGGGACAGATGAACCGTGTAGGTTCTGCAAAAATCGCAATTACACAAGCTGGCGAAAAAGCACAAGGTAGCGCACTTGCATCTGATGCTTTCTTCCCAATGCCAGATACAGTAGAAGAAGCAGCAAAAGCTGGTATTACAGCAATCATTCAACCAGGCGGATCAATCCGTGATGAAGATTCTATTAAAGTGGCAGATAAGTATGGGATTACGATGGTGTTCACTGGCGTACGTCATTTCAAACACTAATAGAGGATGTTTAAAAGGTCCGGTCAAGATAACTGTCGCATGTCGTCGTTGCATTGCCAGTGCGGGTACTCATGTAGGAAAACTACACTCCGTGTCCTCCTGGCGAATGCGCCTCGACCTGCTCGGTTCTCTCGATCCTCCCTTTTAAACTTCTATTGATACGGATGTTTAAAAAGCCCGGTCAAGATAACTGTCGCATGTCGTCGTTGCATTGCCAGTGCGGTACTCATGTAGGAAAACTACACTCCGTGTCCTCCTGGCGAATGCGCCTCGACCTGTTCGGTTCTCTCGATCCTCCTTTTTAAACTTACATTGATATGAAAACAAACTAGGAGCATAGCTTCTAGTTTGTACTTATTTAATTATTGGGGGATGAAATATGAATGTTTTAGTAATCGGCCGCGGTGGGCGTGAGCATGCTTTAGCTTGGAAATTTGCACAATCTGAAAAGGTAGAAAAAGTATATGTAGCGCCAGGTAATGAAGGTATGCGAGATGTTGCAACGCCAGTTGATATTGATGAGAATGATTTCGATGCATTAGTCTTATTTGCAAAAGAGAAGAATGTTGAATTAACTTTCGTTGGACCCGAAATTCCGCTTATGAACGGAATCGTGGATCGTTTTAAGGAAGAGGGACTTCGTGTATTTGGTCCTAATAAAGCAGCTGCTGTTATTGAAGGTAGTAAGGCTTTTACAAAAGAGCTTATGAAAAAGTATGATATTCCAACTGCGGCATATCATACTTTTACAGACTATGAAGAAGCAGTAAAGTACATTCAAAAAGTTGGTGCACCGATTGTAATTAAGGCAGATGGTTTAGCTGCTGGTAAAGGTGTAACAGTAGCGATGACGCTTGAAGATGCATTACAAGCTGTGAAAGAAATGCTGCAAGATGTGAAATTCGGTGAGGCAAGCAAGAAGGTCGTTATTGAAGAGTTTCTAGATGGACAAGAATTTTCATTAATGGCATTCGTGAATGGAACAATCGTACATCCGATGGTAATTGCTCAAGATCATAAACGCGCTTTTGATGGGGATAAAGGTCCAAATACAGGCGGAATGGGTGCATATTCTCCAGTACCACAAATTCCAGAATCAGCAGTTCAAGAAGCGATTCAAACAGTATTACACCCAACTGCCAAGGCGATGATTGCAGAAAACCGTTCGTTTACAGGTATTTTATACGCAGGTCTTATTTTAACAAATGATGGTCCAAAGGTAATTGAATTTAATGCACGCTTTGGTGATCCTGAAACAGAAGTTGTATTACCTCGCTTAGAAAATGATTTAGTTGATGTATGTAACGCTGTATTAGATGAAAATGAATTAAAATTACAATGGTCAGAAGAAGCGGTAATCGGTATCGTACTGGCTTCTAAAGGATACCCAGAAGCATATAAAAAAGGTGATATTATTAGCGGACTAGATGCGCTGCAAGATGTGATTGTGTTCCATGCAGGTACAGCGATGAAACATGGTGACTTTGTAACAAACGGTGGTCGTGTACTATTTGTTGCTTGTAAGGCGAATAGTTTACAAGCAGCGAAAGACAAAGTATATAAAGAAATCGGTAAAATTGAGAGTGATGGTCTATTTTATCGAAGTGACATAGGATATCGTGCAATTGGGCATGAGATGACGAGAAGCTAATATAAAAATCCCGCTGATTTCTCAGCGGGATTTTTTATTCATCTTTATCTTTTTTCAATTTTCCTTTTTGCTTTGCCATTTCTCGAAGCAAATACTCGATGTGTGCATTGACGCTACGAAACTCATCATTCGCCCATTTTTCGATGACTGCGTGTAATTCAGGATCAATACGTAATGGAAAGCTTTTCTTTTTAGCCATAATTATTTACAACCTTTTAGTATAGGCTTCCTGTATTAATAACTGGTTGCGCACCTTTATCTGAAACGATGGCAACTAATAAATTGTTCACCATATTTGCTTTACGCTCGTCATCGAGTTCCAGTACGCCTTCTTCATCTAACATATGGATTGAATCTTTCGCCATCTTCACAGCACCTTCAACAATCTCTTTTCTAGCAGCTAATACTGCTTTTGCTTGTTGACGTTGGAGCATTGCATGGGCAATTTCTGTTGCGTAAGCTAAATGCGTTAAACGAGTTTCTAATACTTCTACACCAGCAATTTCAAGGCGTGCTTCTAGCTCACGCTTTAATTCTTCAGAGATTTCTTCAGTGTTTCCTCGTAACGTGATGCAAGTTTCATCTTGGAAATTATCATAAGGATATTTTGTTGCAACGTGGCGGATTGCTGTTTCGCTTTGAATTTCTACGAATCGATCGTAATGTTCAACACCAAACATTGCTTTTGCAGAATCAACCACTTTATATACGATAACAGCTGCAATTTCAATTGGATTTCCCTCAATATCATTTACTTTTAATTTCTTACTATTAAAGTTTTCAACACGTAAAGATACAGTTTGACGGAATGCAAACGGAATTGTTAAAAATAAACCGTTTTGACGAATTGTTCCTAAATAATTACCGAAGAACGTAATAACTTTCGCTTGATTCGGTTGCACGATACCGATACCTGTAGCTAAAACAGATGCTAATATGAGAACTAAAATAGCTATTACAAACATTTCTTGTACAAGGCAAAATACACCGATAGCGGCTAAAACTAAAATTCCGATAACGCCGAGAAATCCATTAACATAAAATACTTGTTTTTCTTTCATATGATCGCCTCCTGATATGAAAATGATATCACTTTTATATCATTCTATGCAAGGGGTTTACACCTAATTTTCTGAATTTTATTGATTGATTTATGTACGTTTCAGGGATGTAACTCTAAAATATAAGAATGTACGTTCTGTTTTGTGGTAAAATAAAGAAGACTTAACCGCCCACTGCAGCAGCTAAGTCTCTTTGAGAGCATCTTGCATCGTGACAAATGATTCAAAGCGGTTTTGCCAGGATTAATTCTTCAATCGCTGACTCAATCTCTTTGTCAGAAGTATCATAACTTCCATTTGACTTTGGTTTGTCATGACTGGAAGTTTGATTCACTTCTTCTTTAGTATGTCCTTTTTCAGTAAAATTCATGCTAGGCATTTTAAATGCGCCCATACTCATATATTTTCCAAACTTACATGCTTCAACGATAGGGCAGAAACGAACGATGCCCTCTGCAATTTTCATGGCACCAATCCATAGTAAAACTTTAGACCAAGTGCACCAAGGTTTACGTACGAGTTTAGCTGTACTACAACCGAAGAGGATAAGTCCGAGTGTGATTCGAATTAGTGCACTAATTGTACCGATGTTTTGCTTCATTAGAAAAACACTCCTTTTTGATGAACTTCGAAATAGAAATACTATTTCATTTGTTAGTATTCCGTATAAGTTTTTTGATATGTAATCCAACATTTAACGTTGAAAAAGATGTTGGAATGGGCGTGTGTGTAAGTAGCTTTTTTTGTTATAATGAAAGAATGCATAAAAGGGAGCGCGAAACTTGACTCGCCTTTGTGAACAGATGTAGTAGAAAAACTTCAAAAATCCTAATAAAAACTAACTGCTTTTTTGAGCAGAGATATAGATATGATTAGAAAAAAAGAAAGGGTGTTTTCATGTACGATATTTCCAAATGGAAACATGTATTTAAGCTAGATCCAAATAAGGAGCTAAGCGATGAACATTTAGAAATGATTTGTGAGTCTGGAACGGATGCTGTTATTGTAGGCGGAAGTGATGGTATAACAATTGATAATGTATTACACATGCTAGTTAGCATTCGCAGGTATGCAGTTCCTTGTGTGTTAGAGGTTTCTGATGTGGAAGCAATTACACCAGGATTTGATTTTTATTATATCCCAAGCGTTTTAAATAGCCGAAAAGTAGAATGGGTAACAGGTGTTCATCATGAGGCATTGAAAGAATTTGGGGATATTATGGACTGGGACGAAATTTTCATGGAAGGGTATTGTGTTTTAAACCCTGAAGCGAAAGTAGCCCAGCTTACAGATGCGAAATGTGATTTAACAGAAGATGATGTGATTGCATACGCGCGTTTAGCAGACAAGTTATTACGTTTACCGATATTTTATTTAGAATATAGCGGTACGTATGGAGACATTGGACTTGTTAAAAATGTAAAAGCAGAATTGAAACAAGCTAAGCTATATTATGGCGGCGGTATTTCTAATGCAGAACAAGCGAAAGAAATGGCGCAGTATGCTGATACAATAGTTGTTGGAAATATTATTTATGATGATATAAAATCCGCGTTAAAAACAGTTAAAGCAGTAAAAGGAGAGTAGGTGCAGGCGTATATGAGTACGACAGATAGGTTATTAAATGGTTTAAATCCGCAACAACAAAAAGCAGTACAAACAACGAATGGACCACTTCTATTAATGGCAGGTGCAGGTAGTGGTAAAACACGTGTGTTAACACATCGTATTGCGTATTTACTTGGTGAAAAAGGTGTAGCGCCATGGAATGTACTAGCTATTACCTTTACAAATAAAGCAGCACGTGAAATGCGCGAGCGTATTGATACACTTGTCGGACCAGAAGCAGAAGATATTTGGATTTCTACGTTCCACTCTATGTGTGTACGTATTTTACGACGTGATATCGATCGTATTGGTATTAATCGTAACTTTACAATCTTAGATTCAGGCGATCAGTTAACTGTAGTCAAAAAAATTATGAAAGAGCGCAATATTGATCCGAAGAAATTTGAGCCGCGCTCTATTTTAGCTGGTATTAGTAATGCGAAAAATGAATTGTTATCTGCAGATAAATATGCGAAAAAAATTACAATCGCTGACCCATATGAAAAATTAACGAGCGATGTATATACAGAATATCAAAAACGTCTTTTGAAAAATAATTCATTAGACTTTGATGATTTAATTATGACAACGATTCAGTTATTTGAACGTGTTCCAGAAGTACTAGAGTTTTATCAGCGTAAGTTCCAATATATTCACGTGGATGAGTATCAAGATACGAACAAAGCGCAGTACCTTCTTGTTAAACATTTAGCAGCACGTTTTAAAAATTTATGCGTTGTAGGTGATTCTGATCAGTCTATTTACCGCTGGCGCGGGGCTGACATTTCTAACATTTTGTCATTCGAAAAAGACTATGAGAATGCGCAAGTTATTCTGTTAGAACAAAATTATCGCTCGTCACAAAATATTTTAAATGCAGCGAATGCTGTTATTGAAAAAAATTCAAACCGTAAACCGAAAAAATTATGGACAGACAATCAAGTTGGAAGCAAAATCTCGTATTACCGTGCAGCAACGGAAAAAGACGAAGCATATTTTGTTGCGAAAAAAATTCGTGACGATATTCAAATGGGAAAACGAAAATATACTGATTTTGCAGTGTTATATCGTACAAATGCTCAGTCTCGTATGGTCGAGGAGATTTTCCTGAAATCTAATATTCCTTACAAAATTGTCGGCGGTACGAAGTTCTACGACCGTAAAGAGATTAAAGATATTTTGGCGTACTTACGATTAATTGGGAATCCAGATGATGAAATTAGTTTCGCGCGTATTATTAACATGCCGAAGCGCGGAATTGGTGCGACTTCTATCGATAAAATTATTAATTACGGTGTACAAAATGGAATTTCATTAACTGCTGTATTCGATGAGATTGAACATGTTGGAGTAAGTGCGAAAATTACAAAGGCAGTAAAAGAATTCGCAGGTTTATTACACAACTGGGTAAATATGCAAGAGTATTTATCTGTTACAGAATTGGTTGAAGAAGTTATTGAAAAGACAGGCTATCGCGACATGCTGAAAAATGAGCGTACTTTAGAAGCAGAAGGTCGTCTAGAGAACTTAGACGAGTTTCTATCTGTTACACAAACATTCGAATCTCAAAGTGAAGATAAGAGCCTTGTTGCATTCTTAACAGACTTAGCTCTTGTTGCGGATATTGATCGTGTAGATGAAGATCCAACTGCTGGTGAAGAAGTTATTTTAATGACGATGCACTCAGCAAAAGGATTAGAGTTCCCGGTTGTCTTTATTGTTGGTTTAGAGGAAGGGATATTCCCGCATACTCGTTCTCTTATGGAAGAGGATGAAATGCAAGAAGAACGTCGTCTTGCTTATGTAGGTATTACTCGTGCAGAAGAAGAATTATATTTATCCAATGCACAAATGCGTACTTTATTTGGTAGAACAAGTATGAACGCATCATCTCGATTTATTACAGAAATCCCGGCAGAACTAGTGGAATCATTAAATGAAACAGCGCCGAAGCGTGAAACTTCGTTTGGGGCAAAAGGAAGAACGAAAAGTACAACAACAAGTACAACTACAACACGTTCTCGTTCAGCTTTCGTACGTCCTGCAGCTAAGACAACGGGCGGCGAACAAATTGGCTGGGCAGTAGGTGATAAAGCTTCCCACCAAAAATGGGGAGTCGGTACAGTTGTAAGTGTAAAAGGTGAAGGTGATGCAAAAGAATTAGATATTGCGTTCCCAAGCCCAATTGGTGTTAAACGTTTATTAGCAAAATTTGCACCTGTGACGAAACAATAGGAAAGGAATGAGGATATGTCAAAAGAGATAGCAAAAAAACGTATAGAAGAACTACGTGATTTGTTAAATACATTTAACTATCAATATCACGTATTAGACAATCCTTCTGTTTCTGATGCGGAGTATGACCGTAATATGCAGGAGCTTATAAAATTAGAAGCAGAGAACCCAGAGTTTATGAGTGAAGACTCTCCCTCCATTCGCGTTGGGGGGACTGTTCTTGATATATTTGAAAAAGTAACACATAAGTCACCGATGTTAAGTTTAGGAAATGCATTTAACGAAGGAGATTTACGTGATTTCGACCGACGAGTACGCCAAGGAATTGATGATGCGAATGTAAGATATATATGCGAATTAAAAATTGACGGACTTGCTGTTTCACTTCATTATGAAAAAGGACGCTTCATTCAAGGAGCAACACGTGGTGATGGTATAACGGGTGAAGATATTACCCAAAACTTAAAAACGATTAAAGCTATCCCGCTGCGTTTAAATGAAGAAGTAACGTTAGAAGCACGAGGCGAGGCTTATATGCCGAAGCGTTCATTCGTTAAGTTGAATGAAGAGAAAGAACAAAATGGTGAAGATGTATTTGCAAATCCACGTAATGCGGCAGCAGGCTCGATACGTCAACTTGATCCGAAAATTGCAGCGAAGCGTAATTTATCTATGTTTGTGTATGGTCTTTCTAATGTAGAAGAAAAAACAATTCCATCTCATAGTGAATCACTGGATTTTTTAGGTGAGCTTGGATTTAAGACGAATCCAAATCGTCGTACATGTGAAACAATCGAAGATATAATAGCCTATGTAGAAGAATGGCAAGAAAAACGCCCGCATCTTGATTATGAGATTGATGGAATCGTTATAAAAGTAGACGATGTTGCTCTTCAAGAAAGCTTAGGAACTACAGCAAAGAGTCCAAGATGGGCGATTGCTTATAAATTCCCGGCTGAAGAAGTTGTTACGAGATTAACAGGGATTGAATTAAGTGTCGGCCGCACAGGGGTTGTAACACCAACTGCAGAGCTAGAGCCAGTGCGAGTAGCTGGAACTATTGTTCGTCGTGCTTCTTTACATAACGAAGATTTGATTCGTGAAAAAGATATTCGAATCGGTGACTACGTTGTTGTGAAAAAAGCTGGAGATATCATTCCTGAAGTTGTGAACGTTATTTTTGATAAGCGTACTGGTGAGGAAGAAGAATATCATATGCCAACGCATTGTCCAGCGTGTGAGAGTGAACTTGTTCGTTTAGAAGAAGAAGTAGCACTTCGATGTATAAATCCGGCTTGTCCAGCTCAAATTCGTGAAGGATTAATTCATTTCGTTTCAAGAAATGCAATGAATATTGACGGACTTGGAGAACGTGTAATTACACAACTCTTTGATGCGGATTATATTCGTACGTTTGCTGATTTATATTCATTGACGAAAGAGCAATTATTACAGCTAGAACGATTCGGTGAAAAATCGGCAACAAATTTAGTCCAAGCAATTGAGAATTCTAAGGAAAACTCATTAGAGCGATTATTATTCGGTCTGGGTATTCGTCATGTCGGTGCGAAAGCGGCACGTACATTTGCTGAGCATTTCGAAACGATGGATGAGCTTGTGAAAGCGACGGAAGAAGAACTAAAAACAATTAATGAGATTGGTGAAAAAATGGCTCAATCCGTTGTAACGTATTTCGATAATGAAGACGTATTAGAGCTATTACAACAATTTAAAGAGTATGGCGTGAACATGGCATACAAAGGTATAAAAATTACTGATTTACAAAATGTTGAATCGTACTTCGCAGGAAAAACTGTCGTCTTAACAGGGAAGTTAGAAGTTATGGGCCGCAGTGAAGCGAAGAAGAAAATTGAGGCATTAGGTGGAAAAGTAACAGGAAGTGTTAGTAAAAGTACGGATTTACTTGTTGCTGGTGAAGCTGCTGGTTCGAAATTAGCACAAGCAGAGAAGCACAATGTTGAAGTTTGGAATGAAGAGAGGTTCTTACAAGAGCTGAATAAGTAAGAGGTGCAAACTTACGATGAAAAAAATAGCGTTAGCGGTATTAAGTCTTAGCCTACTTGTAAGTGGGTGTAGCATGGGTTCTAACAAAGATGAAAAAACAGTTGAGAAATCAGGGAAAGCGAAAGAGCAAGCTGTTATCTCAAAATATTCCATTTCGGATGAATATTATAAGACAACATTTCCATTTGATCCAGGTCATGCACGTGGTTTAGTTGGACAAAGTTTGAACAATCGTCTAGATATAGATGAATTTGAAACGGGACTAATGCGCATTGCGAAAGAATCATTTAGCACGAAAGATTATTTCTTTAAAGGTGGAGACGTTTTAGACACACAAACGATTCAAATGCTTGTGAAAAGAAAGCGTACAGATGCTGAACAAAAAGAGCTAGAGGATAAGTTGAAAAAAGATGCAGTTAAATTTCCAAATATAGGGTTAAATCCGACCTTAGGTGAAGGATCAGAATTATTAGAAGCAAAAAATACAAAAAATCCAATGTATATCTCAAATATTTTAGAACATGACTATTACTTACAAAATGGTAATAAAAGTACTGAGCCTGATGGTGTTGTAGTTGGATTAGCGATGAATTCGGTTCATTATTACGAGGAAGAGCATGGTTATCCGCGTGAGGCTAAAATCGAGCAAGAAAAGATGTTAGCTGAAGGGAAAAAAATGGCACAAGAAATCTTGAAAGTCATGCAGCAAAAAAAGCCTGGAATAAAAGATGTTCCGGTTACATTTGCAATTTATCGTCAAGGTCCCAAGTCTTCACTTGTGCCAGGGAATTTTGTTTCTTATGCTAAGGTAGAAAAAGGTAGTGAAACGGTTGAGGATTGGAAGCCGATTAATGAGAAATACTATCTGTTCCCGTCTGAACAAGCAAAATCAGATAATAAACGTGAAGATCTTGCAAGGGTGTCAAATTTTAAAGCGAAATTAAGTGAGTATTTCCAAGGCGATTATACAGCTGTTATCGGTACTGGAATGTATAGAGACGATGAATTAAAAGAAATGAAGCTCGATATTCCTGTCCAATTCAATGGGGAAGCTGAAGTGATTGGCTTTACACAATATGTAGCGGGACTTGTTATGGAATACTTCCCAAATTATATGAGAGTACAAGTGACAATTAAATCAGTGGAACGTCCAGAAGCAATTATTATACGTGAAGCGAAGCAAGATGAACCACTTGTGAAAATTTTAGATTAAAGATGAAAGCTGTTTCTATAAAGGAACAGCTTTTTTTCTTGAGGAATTTTGTTATAATTTTAAATGTTACAAATAAAGGGGTAAGGGGTAAGATCATGGAAGAACTAAGCTTTCAAGTCATTATTTTATTAATTGCATTCGGGTTTTTAGCTGCTTTTATTGATTCGGTTGTTGGAGGAGGAGGGTTAATTTCGCTTCCTGCACTTATGTTTGTTGGGTTATCACCAGCTTCGGCAATCGCAACAAATAAATTAGCTGCAACGATGGGGACGCTTACGAGTACAATTTATTTTATTCGATCAGGTAAGGTTGATTTTCGAATTGTAGGAAAGTTAATCCCATTAACTATTGTTGGAGCAGTTGCAGGTGCTTTAGTAGTAAAGTTTATTCCGCCTGATATTTTGCGTCCACTAGTACTTGTGATGTTGGTTTTTATTGCCATTTATATTATTGCGAAAAAAGATTGGGGAAGTGCATCTACCTATAAAAAGATGACAAAAGGAAAAACATTAATGTTTTTCTTTGTTATTTTAATGATCGGGTTTTATGATGGATTTTTTGGACCGGGGACAGGATCCTTTTTAATTTTTGCATTTTTATTAATTGGTTTGGATTTTATTCAAGCGGCAGCATCTGGAAAACTTTTGAATTTCGTTAGTAATATCGTATCTTTAATTACTTTTTTATTTTTAGATGTGATTCATTTTGAATACGGTATTATTATGGGGTTATCAATGATTTTAGGTGCTTATTTTGGATCGAAGTTTGCGGTTCAAAAAGGTGTTGGATATGTAAGGACTTTATTTTTATTAGTTACTATTTTATTAATAGGGAAAAATGTTTTGGAATATACTCATATTTTGTAGATTCATACGTATGTATGAATCTCTTTTTTTATTATATTTTAAAAATTTATTAATTTTTAAAATATAAGTCTAGGAATATTTGAATAAATCTAAATTATCGTGTAGAATAATGTTGTAAAATGTAAACGTTTTTCTAAGGGGAGGCTAAAAAAATGGTAGTAGCATACAAACATGAGCCATTTACAGATTTTTCAGTAGAGGCTAACAAATTAGCGTTTGAAGAGGGTTTAAAGAAAGTAGAATCTTATCTTGGACAAGACTATCCATTAATTATCGGGGGAGAAAAAATCACTACAGAAGACAAAATTGTTTCTGTAAACCCTGCAAATAAAGAGGAACTTGTTGGTCGCGTTTCAAAAGCAAGCCGTGAATTAGCTGAAAAAGCAATGCAAGTAGCGGATGCAACATTCCAAACTTGGAGAAAGTCAAAACCAGAAATGCGTGCAGACATTTTATTCCGTGCTGCAGCAATCGTTCGTCGTAGAAAACATGAGTTCTCTGCTATTCTTGTAAAAGAAGCAGGTAAACCATGGAATGAAGCAGATGCTGATACAGCAGAAGCAATCGACTTTATGGAATATTATGCTCGTCAAATGTTAAAATTAAAAGACGGTATTCCAGTAGAAAGCCGTCCAATTGAATATAATCGTTTCTCTTACATTCCATTAGGAGTAGGTGTTATCATTTCTCCTTGGAACTTCCCATTCGCAATTATGGCAGGTATGACAACAGCTGCTTTAGTTTCTGGTAACACAGTATTACTAAAACCAGCTAGTACAACGCCTGTAGTAGCAGCGAAATTTATGGAAGTATTAGAAGAAGCTGGTTTACCAGCTGGCGTAGTAAACTTCGTTCCAGGTAATGGTTCTGAAGTTGGTGACTACTTAGTAGATCACCCTCGTACACGTTTCGTTAGCTTCACTGGATCTCGTGATGTAGGTATCCGTATTTATGAGCGTGCAGCGAAAGTAAACCCAGGCCAAATTTGGTTAAAACGTGTTATCGCTGAAATGGGCGGTAAAGATACAATCGTTGTTGATAAAGAAGCAGATCTTGAATTAGCAGCTAAATCTATCGTTGCATCAGCATTCGGATTCTCAGGACAAAAATGTTCTGCATGTTCTCGTGCAGTAATCCACGAAGATGTATACGATCACGTATTAAATCGTGCTGTTGAATTAACAAAAGAATTAACAGTAGGTAACCCAGAGGCAAAAGATATCAACATGGGACCTGTTAATGACCAAGCTGCATTCGATAAAGTAATGAGCTATGTTGCAATTGGTAAAGAAGAAGGTAAAATCGTATCAGGTGGCGAAGGAGACGATTCTAAAGGCTGGTTCATCCAACCAACAATCGTTGCTGACGTTGCAGAAGATGCTCGCTTAATGAAAGAAGAAATCTTCGGACCAGTAGTAGCATTCTGTAAAGCAAAAGACTTTGATCATGCACTTGCAATTGCAAACAATACAGAATACGGTTTAACAGGAGCAGTTGTTACTAACAACCGTGACCATATTGAAAAAGCACGTGAAGACTTCCACGTTGGTAACTTATACTTCAACCGTGGATGTACTGGTGCAATCGTAGGTTACCAACCATTCGGTGGCTTTAACATGTCTGGTACAGACTCTAAAGCTGGTGGCCCTGATTACTTAGCACTTCACATGCAAGCAAAAACTACTTCTGAAACTTTATAAGAAATAGTAGAAAAGATCTTCACAGACTGTGAAGATCTTTTCTTTTTGAGAAACTCTCTATAATAGAAGCTAGTTAATTTCAATTAAGAAAAGATTACCAAATATTACTATTTCCTCTTTTGAATTAGTTAAACCCTATTAATAGTGGGATAAACATGCAAATAGAAACAAAACAGCGAGAAAAATTGACTTATTAGTCATATTTTTTAGTATTCATTTTGAGAATTTCCTGTATAATACAATTTGAAAGAAAATCTATGGTTAGACAAGAGAACACTCCTTTCGGTTTTGCTCACTGAAAGGGGTGTTTTTTTTACGTCGCCAAAAACTCTGCTGTACTCATTACATTTGCGTATGCTCCATTTAAACTCGCCAAAATTGTATTATGAATATAAACAGCTGGGATAGTAGCATTCTTAAATGAAAGATCTTTTGTAGCACAAGCATCGTGTATTAGGGTACAGTGAAGGCCAAAATCAAAAGCAGCCCTTACCGTAGCATCAATACACATATGGGTCATCATCCCGCATATTACGACGTGCTCAATTCCTGAACGTTGTAATTGTTCTAGAAGATCAGTTTCGCGGAAGCTATTTGGATAATGTTTAAGGATAACGGTTTCCTCTCTAAGTGGGCGGACATTTTCGTGAATATGGACACCTTCTGTATTGGGTAGGAAAAAAGTAGCGTTATCTTTTATAGCTACATGCTGGATATGAAAAATAGGTTCGTTTCTTATTCTAAAATGTTGCAGTAGCTGATTAGCATATTCACTTGCTTCTACTGGGTTACGTAATTCCATCTTTCCATTTGGAAAATAGTCATTTTGAATATCGACGAGCAAAAGGGCTGTTTTCATATATTCATCTTCCTCCAATTTCATATTCAAATAATGTTATTCAATGAGTAGAGAAGATTCTCCTTTTTAAAAGTATGAGTGAGAAGGATTTTACATAACTTTAAAAATCACTATTGTATTGTTACTTCTTATTTAAAAATTTAAATAGAGAAATAATTAATGTTTTTTCTAAAAATTGTATTGACTCTCATTATTCTGAGTTCTATAATAAGACTTAATTAAACGACAATTAAATCGATACACTCTTATCCAGAGAGGTGGAGGGACTGGCCCTACGATACCTCAGCAACGGGTTTTTTAATACCGTGCTAACTCCAGCAAGCCTATAAAGGCTTGGAAGATGAGAAGATGTGAATGAGTACATATAAAAGTGCTCTCCTTCTTATCTTTTATTACTGATAAGAAGGAGAGCACTTTTTATTTTACCTCGAAAGCTCTACTTCAAGTTTTTACAGCATATAGGAGGGAAGAAAATGATATCTTTTAACAATGTGAGTAAAGTATATGAATCAGGTGGGCAATCTGTTCATGCGGTTGAGGATGTAACGCTATCAGTTGAAAAGGGAGAAATTTTTGGCATTATCGGATTTAGTGGTGCTGGAAAGAGTACATTATTACGTCTAGTAAATATGTTAGAAAGACCAACTGCGGGAACGATTTCAATAGATGATAAAGATATTACATCATTAACAACAAAAGAATTAAGAAAGCTAAGAAAAAGAATTGGAATGATTTTTCAAAGCTTTAATTTATTTAATTCAAGAACTGTATTTGGAAATATTGCGTATCCATTAAAGTTAGCGAAATTGCCAAAGGATGAAATAAAAGAAAGAGTGAATGAATTACTAAAATTTGTTGGCCTAGAAGATAAAGCGAACTATTATCCAGAACAGTTATCAGGTGGACAAAAGCAACGCGTTGGGATTGCAAGAGCACTGGCGACATCGCCGGATATTCTCATATGTGATGAGGCAACATCAGCTTTAGATCCAGAAACAACGACAGAAATTCTGAACTTATTAAAGAAAGTAAATAGAGAGTACAATTTAACGATTCTACTTATTACACATGAAATGCACGTTGTGAAGGAAATTTGTCATCGTGTAGCTGTTATGGAGAAGGGAAAAGTTATTGAAGAAGGAAAACTATTTGACGTTTTTACACAGCCAAAAACGAAAACAACTCAAAATTTTGTACGCTCTGTCATTAATGATCACTTACCAGAAAGTGTGCTAGCGAAAATTCAAAACGGAGGTCAGATTTACCGCTTAACGTTTACTGGTGAGGAGACAGGACAGCCTGTACTATCATATATTGCGAAAAATTATAACGTTGATGTAAATGTTCTTTACGGAAATATTATTGAACTCCAAAATGTTCTATTTGGAAATCTTCTAGTAGAACTACAAGGTGAACAAAGAGAGATTCAAAAAGCATTACAACATCTAAGATTGCAAGTGCAGCTGAAGGAGGTAGAAGCTCATGCGAGTTGATTGGAGTATATTTTGGCCTCGCATATTAGATGCGACGGGGGATACCCTCTTAATGGTAATTGTAACCCTTATATTCGCTACAATTCTTGGTATACCTCTAGGTTTACTATTGTATGTGACGAGAAAAGGAAACTTTTTAGAAAATAAATGGGTCTTTTCTATTCTTAATATCATAATTAATACAATTCGTCCGGTTCCATTCATTATCTTTTTAGTAGCTTTAAGCCCACTAACAAGAAGTGTTATCGGAACGACGATTGGAACGGCAGCAGCAATCTTCCCAATGACGTTAGTTGCATCAATTGGTATTGCTAGAATGGTTGAAACAAATCTGGTTTCTGTTCCGAAAGGGGTAATTGAAGCAGCGCAAGCAATGGGAGCTTCACCAATTAGAATTGTTTTTGAAATTCTTGTGCCAGAAGCGTTAGCGCCATTAATCTTGGGTGTTACGTTTATGACAGTTGGTTTAATTGAATTTTCTGCAGTTGCTGGGCTTGTCGGTGGTGGCGGTCTTGGTGACTTAGCAATGACATATGGTTATCAACGTTTTGATACGTCAGTTATGTTTGTAACGGTTGTTTTACTTATTATTCTCGTACAAATAGCTCAAAATTTAGGAAACTACTTTGCAAAAGTCTTTTTACGTAGATCATAAAAGGGAAGAGGGGAAAAGAAAATGAAGAAAATTTTAGCATTTGCATTATCAGCGATCGTAGGAATTACAGCTTTAAGCGGCTGCTCAGGTGGAGACACAGGTGCAGGAGCGAAAGAGAAAGTAGTTCGCGTCGGTGTAACTGGAACAGATGGAGACGCTTGGGAAATTTTAAAGAAAAAAGCTGAAAAAGAAGGGATTAAAATTAAACTGGTTGAGTTCTCTGATTACACAACGCCCAACAAAGCGTTAGCTGATGGAGATATTGAACTAAACTCATTCCAGCACATTGCTTTCTTAGAGCAATTTAAAAAGGAGCATAAGTTAGATATTACAGCTGTTGGTACAACGCAAATTGCACCGATGGGCTTATACTCTGAAAAATATAAGAAAGCAAATGAAATCCCAGATGGTTCGGAAATTGCTATTCCGAATGATCCAACGAACCAAGCACGTGCATTAAAACTTCTTGATGCAGCTGGATTATTAAAGCTTAAGAAAGATTTTGGTCTATTTGGGGATCCAAGCGGTATCGCTGAAAATCCGAAGAAGCTAAAAGTTACACCGGTTATCGCACAGCAAACACCTCGTGTATTAAAAGATGTAGCAGCTTCAGTTATTAATAACGGTGTTGCTGGTCAAGCTGGATTAGATCCAGCGAAGGATCCTATTTTCTTAGAAGATCCAAAGAATGAAAATGCGAAACCTTATATTAATATTTTCGCAGCTCGTACGAAAGACAAAGATGATCCAACGCTGAAAAAAGTAATTGAATTGTATCATTCAAAAGAAGTAACAGATGCAATTAAGAAAGAAACGAATGATGGTTCAATTTCAGTAGATCTTTCACTGGATGAGCTTGCAAAAATCGCAAAATAATTATTGGGTTTAACGACTAGCAGTAGGAACCCCTCCGCTGTTAGCTCGTTCAACATATAATCTACTTAACAAACAAAACCCTAATTCTGTACCTTCCAATTTTGTATAACATAGAATCCAATGTTTGTTAAGTAGAGTGATGGACCAGGAGTTTTCCTGGTCTTTTTTTAATTAAAGCAGCTAGCTAATAATAAGGAAATCCAAATTATGATTGGGTAAGAGATTAAACTAAAAATGAGTGTACTTGCTAATTTCTTTTTAGGGATTAATAGTTTCCTTGATGAAAATAAGAAAAGAGAAAATAGGATAATGATAGATGCTGAGATTACTCCGGGATTATAAGAACGATAAATAACAAATAAAATAATATGCTGAACAGCGTTAAAGAAAATAGCTCCTTGAATAAAAATAACCCAGTAAATAGAAGATAAGATTTGTAATTGGTATAGAATGACTATGAGTAGAACAAAGGTTGTTAATATGGAAATTGCAATGAAAAATTGTTTGTTAGTTATGAAATGGATCGAAAATCGATTAGCAATATATTGTGGCATTTGGAAAGCTTCTTCAAGGTTATGAAAAAAGAATAGAAGGGGGATTAGCCAGAATATATTAGTGGTGAAATGTCTTGTTGAAGATGTTTTTATCAACTTATATCAGCTCCAATAAAAGGATAGAAAGCCTATAAGAAAAGGCTTTCTACAAGGGTATAGTTATTCAATTATGATGCTTTTTAAATTACTTTCAGGTTGCGGTTGTTCTTCCGCATAAGAGGAGAGCTCCTCTTGCAAAATATTTAGTGCGTGCTTAGCTGATTGCTGAATCGGATTCGGTAGCTCTTCTAATATACGCATACCGATTTTTATTTTTGTACGAATTACCTTTCTTAGTAATTCATCATGCATGTACTACACCTCCAAACCGAATGTTTAGTACATCATCTTCAAACTTAGCTCCTTGAATAGAAAGGTGCGTTAATGTTTTTGGCAAGGTGATATTTCGCTTCATAGAGCCGGCTCGAATAATAAGTTCATCACCTTTTTGATTTAATGAAAGTTCACTTTTGTTTGAGAAGGGAATTGACAGAATGAAAATATACTCATCGCCATCTTTTTTAACATATTGTGTGCGGCCATTAAATTTCACTTCAGTAGGAGAAGGGTCTGATTTAAATAAAGCATTTCCTACACGCTCTAACATAGGTAAACCAACAACTTCTTGTTCAAACATCGGAGCTTCGTAAATAGGAAGTGGCTGAAAACTATCTTTAATTAACGCCTTATATTTCTTTTGTGTATCTTTCCATGCCTGAAAGTAAGGGTCGGTAACAGTGTTAGGGATGACGCGGTTAATCATAATGGCATCAACGTTATAATCGTATAAATTTAAATACGTAAAGCTGCGCTGAGCTTCTTTAATGACCATTTTTTCAGGATTTACAACGATGCGGATACTTGTTACCTCTCGGTTTGATAAAATATCTCTCATTTCTCCAAGCTGTTCAAGTGTATTTGTTAATTCGTCCATAATATCATCGGTTGGAAGGGGGACACCAAGAAGTGGTTGAGCTACAGGACGAACAACTTTTAAAATCTTCCTTTTAATAGGAAAGAGTTTTTCCATCCACCAGCCGAGCATGTCTGGAAAGCTAAGCATTGCTAAAGTTTCTCCAGTCGGTGCGCAATCAATAATGATGACGTCGTAAGTGTTGTTTTTATAGTAATCGAGTACTCGAAGTAAGCTAATTAAATCTTCCATACCAGGGAACATCGTTAATTCTTCTGTTGTAATATCATCAGCTGCTTTGGAAGTGAAGAGTAGTGTAATATATTTCTGCAATTTCCCCCAGCCTTTTTCCATTTCATAAATGGTGTTAATTTCTTGTGCCCACAAGTTTTCGCGAATTTCTAGTGGCTCAGAAGATAGTTTTATGCCAAATGAATCTCCTAAACTATGAGCAGGATCTGTACTCATTACCAATGTTTTTAATCCTTGTTTTGCACTTTGGATTGCTGTTGCTGCTGAAATGCTAGTTTTTCCTACGCCGCCTTTACCTGTATACAGAATAATTCTCATCATTAATATCCCCTTTGTTTCGAATATCGAATATTACGAGTGTCGAAATATTTAATTGAATAAAAACCCAACTAGGGTCTTATTCAATCGGAATGTTTTTCATTTTAGGTGTAGAAACCTTTTCTTCTGTTTTTTGCTGTGACGTAGCAATGTGATTCATGATCTTTTGGAATATTTGTAGTAAGAATGCTTTTTCTTCTTCTGACAATGCGTCTGTCACTAGGCTAAAGTAATGGGCTGCATTTTGTTTTACTTCTTGAACGAGCATTACGCCGTTTTCTGTTAAGCGAATTAATACAATACGTCGATCGCTTTCATTCCGGTAGCGCTCAATATACCCCTTTTTTACAAGACGGTTTACAACGCCTGTCGTTGTACTCATCGGTATATCAAGAAGATCGGCGATTTTTGTCATTGTAATATCTGTATTCCGCTCCATCCAAAGTAAACAAAATACTTCTGTTTTAGAAAGTGTTAAATCAAGGCTTACCCATTCTTCAGGATAGAAAAGTTTCTTGGCGTTATCTAGCAGTAAGTCTAAAAAATGTTCATATTGCAGCAATTATTTCCACTCCCGTATATTTCGAGGTTCGTAATATTTGTTTTTATTTTATGTGGAATTGAAATAAATGTCAATCATTTTAACTGTTTTTTCAGATTAGGCAGAAAATTATCTTTAAAATAATATTTTTTTATGATAGATTTATAAATAGCAAAATAGAATTTACATAAAAATCCATCATGATAAATATATTTATCTATAATGGGTGTACAGCTAACGAGGGGGAGAACGATGAGAAGACGAAATACGCAAGCGTTCACGTTTTTAGCATGGACTTCATTTGTTTGCGCGCTTTCCGGTATGCTAATTGGGATTTATACGTTAGATGAAACGCTTAGTGTAAAAGGATACTATTTAATTGGAACATTATTTTTAACAATGTCTTGTTTTGTATTACAAAAAACAATTCGTGATAATGAAGAGGATAACGAGAGATTTCCGAAAAATAAACCGTTAGATAAAGAGTAAATCGTAAAGAAAGGCATTTGCCTTTCTTTTTTTATGTAAAAATACCGTAAGTGCCGTGTGTTGACTTGCTTGAAGTACTGAAAATTTGGTATCATCAATAGTATTGTAGATTGAACGATATATTATGGAGGTGGCCTAGCCGTGTCAAGAATTTCCGTTGAGAATGTAAAGCACGTAGCACATTTAGCACGTCTTGCAATTACTGATCAAGAAGCAGAAAAATTCCAAAAACAACTAGATGCAATTGTTACATTTGCAGAACAGTTAAATGAATTAGATACAACTGATGTAAAACCAACAACTCACGTATTAACTATGAAAAATGTTATGCGTGAAGATGTACCAGAAAAAGGTTTACCAGTAGAAGAAGTATTAAAAAATGCACCGGATCACAAAGATAATCAAATCCGTGTTCCAGCAGTATTAGAATAGAGGAGGGAATTTCGATGTCATTATTTGATCATTCGGTATCAGAGTTACATAAGAAGTTAAACAACAAAGAAATTTCCGTTACGGATTTAGTAGAAGAATCTTACAAACGTATTGCGGATGTTGAAGATAACGTAAAAGCTTTTCTTACATTAGATGAAGAAAATGCCCGTGCGAAAGCGAAAGAATTAGACGCAAAAATTGGTGCTGAGGATAATGGTTTATTATTCGGTATGCCAATCGGTGTAAAAGATAACATTGTAACTAACGGCCTTCGTACAACTTGTGCGAGCAAAATGTTAGCAAACTTCGATCCGATTTACGATGCGACAGTTGTACAAAAGCTAAAAGCTGCTGACACAGTTACAATCGGTAAATTAAATATGGACGAGTTCGCAATGGGTTCTTCAAATGAAAACTCAGGTTTCTACGCTACGAAAAACCCATGGAACTTAGATTATGTTCCAGGCGGATCTAGTGGTGGTTCTGCAGCAGCTGTAGCAGCAGGAGAAGTATTATTCTCTCTAGGTTCTGATACGGGTGGTTCTATCCGTCAGCCAGCTGCATATTGCGGCGTTGTAGGTTTAAAACCAACTTACGGACGTGTATCTCGTTACGGATTAGTAGCATTCGCATCTTCACTTGACCAAATCGGACCGATTACACGTACAGTAGAAGACAATGCATACTTATTACAAGCTATTTCAGGTATTGACCGTATGGATGCAACTTCTGCAAACGTTGAAGTAGGAAACTACTTAGCTGGTTTAACAGGCGACGTTAAAGGTTTACGTATTGCTGTACCGAAAGAATACTTAGGCGAAGGTGTTGGCGAAGAAGCTCGTGAGTCAGTACTAGCTGCGTTAAAAGTATTAGAAGGTATGGGCGCAACTTGGGAAGAAGTATCTCTTCCACACTCTAAATACGCTCTAGCAACGTATTACTTATTATCTTCTTCTGAAGCATCTGCTAACCTTTCACGCTTTGATGGCGTACGTTACGGTGTTCGTTCTGATAATGTAAATAACTTATTAGATCTTTACAAAAACACACGTAGCGAAGGTTTCGGAGATGAAGTAAAACGTCGTATTATGCTTGGTACATTTGCTCTTAGCTCTGGTTACTATGATGCATATTACAAAAAAGCACAACAAGTACGTACATTAATTAAAAACGACTTTGAAAATGTATTTGCTAACTATGATGTTATTATCGGACCAACAACGCCAACTCCGGCATTTAAAGTGGGCGAAAAAGTGGACGATCCAATGACAATGTATGCAAATGACATTTTAACAATCCCAGTAAACTTAGCGGGTGTTCCAGCGATTTCTGTCCCATGTGGATTCGGTGCTAACAACATGCCACTTGGTCTACAAATCATTGGTAAACACTTCGATGAAGCGACAATTTACCGCGTTGCACATGCGTTTGAGCAAGCAACAGACTATCATACAAAAAAAGCAAGTCTGTAAGGAGGCGAGCATAGATGAATTTAGAAACAATTATTGGTTTAGAGGTTCACGTTGAGTTAAAAACAAATTCGAAAATTTTCTCTGCGAGTCCAACAGAATTCGGAGCGGAGCCAAATACACAAACAAGTGTAATTGACTTAGGATACCCAGGGGTACTTCCTACTTTAAATAAAGAAGCAGTTAACTTTGCAATGAAAGCTGCAATGGCATTAAACTGTGAAATCGCAACGGAAACGAAGTTCGACCGTAAAAACTATTTCTACCCAGATAATCCGAAAGCTTACCAAATCTCTCAATTTGATAAGCCAATTGGTGAAAATGGTTGGATTGAAATCGAAGTAGACGGTAAAAAGAAACGTATCGGTATTACACGTCTTCATTTAGAAGAAGATGCTGGTAAATCAACGCATACAGCTGACGGTTCATTAGTAGATTACAACCGTCAAGGTATGCCTTTAATCGAGATCGTATCTGAGCCAGATATGCGTACTCCAGAAGAAGCATATGCATACTTAGAGAAGTTAAAATCAATCATTCAATATACAGGCGTATCTGATTGTAAGATGGAAGAAGGTTCTCTTCGTTGTGATGCGAATATTTCACTTCGTCCTGTTGGACAAGAGAAATTCGGTACAAAAGCAGAACTGAAAAACTTAAACTCATTCACTTACGTGCAAAAAGGTCTTGAACATGAGCAAGTGCGCCAAGAAAAAGAATTATTATCTGGCGGTATCATCCAACAAGAAACACGTCGTTATGATGAAGCAACGAAGAAAACAATCTTAATGCGTATAAAAGAAGGATCTGACGATTACCGTTACTTCCCAGAGCCAGACTTAGTTGAACTTTACATCGATGATGAGTGGAAAGAAGAAATTCGTGCTTCTATTCCAGAACTTCCAGATGCACGTAAAGCTCGCTATGTTGCAGAAATTGGCTTGCCAGCTTATGATGCACACGTATTAACATTAACGAAAGAGATGTCCGATTTCTTTGAAGCAGCAATTGAAGATGGAGCAGATGCGAAATTAACATCAAACTGGTTAATGGGTGAAGTGCTTGCATACTTAAACAAACAGCAAAAAGAATTAAAAGACGTTGCATTAACGCCTGCTGGTTTATCTAAAATGGTTCAATTAATTGAAAAAGGTACAATTTCTTCTAAAATCGCGAAGAAAGTATTTAACGAATTAATTGAAAAAGGTGGAGACCCAGAAGAAATCGTTAAAGCGAAAGGTCTTGTTCAAATTTCTGACGAAGGTACACTTCGTAAGGTTGTAACAGAAATTCTTGATAATAATGAGCAATCTATCGAAGACTTTAAAAACGGTAAAGACCGTGCAATTGGCTTCTTAGTTGGTCAAATTATGAAAGCGACAAAAGGACAAGCCAACCCACCGCTTGTTAACAAAATCTTACTTGAAGAGATTAATAAGCGATAAAAATAAAAGAGGAATGCTTATTTTCGAGCGCTAAAATAGTATAGATTCTTAAAGATTAAACAGAAAAAACACCCATATTTGGGTGTTTTTTCTGAGTTAATCAAACGTTTGTTTAAATGGTGAAAAATAATTTAAATAAACGTTTGATTAACTGTCAAAGGTGAAAAAATGTTTGTATAGCAACTATGGTATGATAGTTGCAAAAAGGTGGGAATAATGATAAATCTAGACATAGAGGTTTTTTTCATCTCATGAAATAATAGATAATTATTATTCGTTATATGTAAATTGTTGTGAGGAAATAGATGGACATAAATTTTTTTGTCAAATAAAACAAAACCATTGAAAATGAATATTTACTTTTGATGGGCTACACGAATCGGGTTCTTACTGCCTGTTTGAGCGAGATAAAAGAAGGATAGGAAGATGAGAGGAGGTAGGCATGGGAATACTGAATAGATGTTCGGTATGTTCTTTTTCGATACATAAAGAAATTTCCTGTGCTAATAAATGATGAAGCGAGCAAGGATTATTTATAACCCTACTTCTGGACGCGAGTTATTTAAGAAGAGCTTACCAGAAGTATTACAAAAATTAGAACAAGCTGGATATGAAGCATCTTGTCATGCGACAACTGGTCCTGGAGATGCAACTGTGGCGGCGAGGCAAGCTGCGGATCGTAAGTTTGATGTTGTTATCGCAGCTGGTGGTGATGGTACATTAAATGAAGTGGTGAACGGTTTAGTAGGACATGAACATCGTCCAAAGTTTGGAATTATTCCAGTTGGAACGACAAATGATTTTGCGCGTGCGATCGGTGTACCTCGTGCTATTGAAGAGGCTGCAGATATTATTTGTGAAGGGAAAACAGTTCCGTTAGATCTTGGTAGAGCGAATGATACATATTTCATTAATATCGCTGGTGGCGGCCGTATTACAGAATTAACATATGAAGTACCAAGTAAGCTGAAAACAGTATTAGGTCAACTTGCTTACTATTTAAAAGGAATCGAAATGTTACCATCATTACATCCAACATATGTTGAAATCGAGTATGATGGGAAGTTACTACAAGAAGAAATTACGATGTTTTTAATTACAAATACTCGTTCAGTTGGTGGATTTGAAAAGGTAGCACCATATGCGTCTATTAATGATGGGTTATTTGATTTATTAGTGCTTAAAAAAGGTTCTATCGCTGATTTAATTAAAGCAGCAACACAAGCGCAGCGTGGGGAACATATTAACAATCCAAAAGTGCTATATACACAAGCGAATCGAATTAAAGTGCATTCACCAGATAAACTAATGATTAATTTAGATGGTGAATATGGTGGAGATGCACCGATGGAATTCGAAAATATATATCATTGTCTGGAACTATTTGTTCCCGAACATCAAGAGGATGCCCTGTAAGGGCATCTTTTTTATTATATAGAGGAATTGTAAATTGGAAGTTAGTTTGATTTTTATGGTATTTTTACAATTCGTTTATGTTATATCCATACTTTATTGATACACTGGAGGAGATAAGAAACGAGAGGTAGGGTAACTAACTGTTACGATTTATTTAACCAATTATAACTAAAGTTAATTAAATATATCAGTAAGCCCTGCTAGTCAAGTGATTGGCTAGTAGTGAGGGTTAACTGCGGGCAATCCCTAAAGCTGATTGAACTACAACGTGGCTAGAAATAGCGAGCGTGAATGTCGCGAAAGCAGAAAAAATCAATCAGATCGTGCAAGGTTAAATCCTAAACACTAGAATAATGGGTCTTCCGCATCGAATCGTCTAAGTCAAAATTGATAAGATGAACGTTCAACGACTATCTCGTATAACTGACGAGAGTACATCACAAGCCTATGGTGATGGAAAAATCCTCTATCTCTAAAGAGATAAACATATAGTCTGCGCTCATGTGAAAACATGAGAAGTTCATAAGAGAACTGGCTAAGGAATTGCGCCCTTAGTTGAACGAGATAAATTTAATTAAATCTATCAAACTTTAATGAATCTATCGAACCTATGCATTATGGTAAATTCAATGAGGTGAGAATAATAATGAAATTTTCACGAGTTAGTCAAGTATCGGAATTAACAGGTTTGTATCCTAGTAGTCTTAGGAGAATGCTGATGGAACACGCTACTATTCAGAAGAACAAATCTTTCATTATCTGAAAGGTGAGTGCCCGAATAATCGCACAGTAAAGGAGTTAAATTCTGATGATATTGGCGAAGAAAGTCAGACTGATTCCAACGCCTGAACAAGAAAAAGTGCTTAGAAACCATGCCGGTGCTGCAAGATTTGCTTATAACTATTGTAAAAGAATGAGTGATAGATACTATAAGCTATTTGGAAAATCTGTTTCACAGTTAGCTTTACAGAAACGATTTACAAAGATCAAGAAGCGAAAGAGATACGAGTGGTTAAATGACATCAACGCACAAGTTCCCAAACAGGCTTCAAAAGATTTTGAGAAGGCGAGGAAACATTCGTTCAAAAAGTACAAAAATGGTTATCACACTTCTTATAAATCCAAAAAAGATTTAATTCAAGGATTTTATGCCAATTATGAAAGACTGATTATAGGAAAGAAAGTAGTTGATATTCAGTCTATTGGAGAAGTGAAAACAAGCCAACAACTACCAAGAAACAAAAAACCATCCAATCCAAGAGTTACATTTGATGGTCGTCACTGGTGGATTAGTGTAGGGTTCCAAGAAGATTTTGAATCCCAAGAACTAACCAATGAGTCGATTGGTGTGGATGTTGGTTTAAAAGAGCTGTTTGTAGCTTCTAATGGTACGAAAGAACGAAATATAAACAAAGATGCTAAGGTTAAAAAACTTTTGAAAAGGAAAAAGTCAGCGCAAAGAGATATGTCTAGGAGATTTAAAAAAGGTGTAAAAATTCATTATGCCGGATATGAAAAAGCTAAAACTGAGCACCTGCGGTTATCTAGGAAAATTACGAATATCCGAAATAACCATATCCATCAAGCAACAGCTAAATTGGTGAAAACCAAACCAATGAGAATTGTTGTGGAAGACTTACACATCTCAAACCTGTTAAAAAACAAAAAACTATCGAAAGCATTTTCATTTCAAAAATTAAACTTCTTCTTTCAATGTTTGTCATACAAGTGCGAGAAGTATGGCATTGAGTATGTAAAAGCTGATAAATGGTTCGCCTCAAGCAAGATTTTCTCATGTTGCGGAGTAAAATACGACCATTCAGTTCAAACAGAAGGACAGTGGAGTTTAAAAATACGTGAGTGGCGTTGTGTTGGGTGCAATAGCCATCACGATAGAGATTTAAATGCTTCGATAAATTTATCAAGATGGGTAAAATAAAAGCTTGATAATATGAGGTAACGATACTGCCTCGTGTGGAGTGTTATACCCCTCGTCCCTTCGGGATTGCGAGAACACGATGAAGCACTAACTTGTGTAAATTTGATTGAATTGTATAGATTTAGTTAAGTTTATCGTATCGGTGCTATGGAGAAGGTAAAAGCAATATTATTTGATAAAGACGGGACATTAATGGATTTTCATTCAATTTGGATAAAAGTGGCTGAAGAGCTTGTCGCTGAATGTATAAAATTATATCAACTCCCACAGTCAATGCAGCAGGCTTTATTAAAAGAAATCGGTGTGGATGGGGCATTTGTTCATCCTCGTAGCGCAATAGCTGCTGGAACGAGCCTTGATGTTGCAAAGGGGCTTTGTAAGTATATTACGTCATCTAAGGAAGAGGAGATGCATGAATGGGTAAGTGAAAAGTTGTTTTCTCTTATGTATGAGCATCGTTCCTATATGAAAATGACGGCGGATTTACCGAGAATTTTACAAGGTTTAAAGGATAGAGGATTTATTTTAGGTGTTGTTACAGCTGATGATTTTGCACCGACAGAATTGTTTTTAAAACAGTATCAATTAGAGTCTTTTTTTGATTATGTTGTAGCTTCAGATACGTTTCCGGCACAAAAACCAGATAAAAGAATTGTAGAATCTTTTTGTGAGAAGTTTCATTTAGAAGCATGTGAAGTAGCCATCGTTGGAGATACACCAACTGATTTATATTTAGCGAGAAATGGCGGCGATTGCTATGCAATTGGAGTACTGTCTGGCACAGGAGATCGTCAAACTTTAGAACCACTTGCGGATTTAGTAGTACAATCTGTTGGGGATTTTATTTCTCATTCAGGTGAGTTTATTTGGGAACAAGCAAAGTCTAATGTATAAACGGATAAGTCTATAAAGACTCTTTATGAGTCTCTATAGACTTATTTTTTATGCCGCGATATTAAGAGAATGGGATGAATACTAGAAAGGGGAAGTTGGCATACATCTTGCAATATAAAGAGAAAACATTGTATAGAAAAGGATGGGGTACACAATGAACACAAAAAAATTTGCTAAAGTAAATGAACAAATTCCAGGACCGAAAGCAGCGTCTTTATTAGAACGCCGCCAAAATATAGTACCAAAAGGAGTAAGTAATGGGATTCCAACATTTGTACAGTCTGCAGATGGAGCTCTTGTAACAGATGTTGATGGTAATCAGTACATTGATTTTGCAGGAGCAATAGGGACAATTAACGTAGGACATTGTCATCCAGCTGTTAAAGAAGCGCTTCATAAACAAGTAGATCAATATATTCATACGGGATTTAATGTCATGATGTATGAGCCGTATATTGAATTAGCGGAAAAGCTTGCTGCATTAGCGCCAGGGAGTTTTGATAAGCAAGTCCTGTTTTTAAACAGTGGTGCAGAAGCAGTTGAGAATGCGGTGAAAATCGCTCGTAAATATACGAAGAGACCTGGGATTATCGCATTTTCTAAAGGGTTTCATGGGCGTACATTAATGACAATGACGATGACAAGTAAAGTAAAACCATATAAATTTGGATTTGGCCCATTTGCTCCAGAAGTATATAAAGCGCCATTCCCATATGAATACCGTCGTCCAGAAGGATTAACAGAAGAGCAGTATGATGATTTTATCATTGAAGAGTTTAAAAACTTCTTCATATCAGAAGTAGCACCAGAAACAATTGCAGCCGTTGTAATGGAACCTGTTCAAGGGGAAGGTGGATTTATCGTTCCAAGTAAGAAATTTGTTCAAGAAGTACGCAGCATTTGTTCAGAGCACGGTATTTTATTTGTAGCGGATGAAATTCAAACAGGATTTAGTCGTACTGGAAAATACTTTGCAATTGATCATTATGATGTCGTTCCAGATTTAATTACGGTATCTAAATCATTAGGTGCTGGTGTACCGATTAGTGGTGTTATTGGGCGTAAAGAAATTATGAATGAATCTGCACCGGGAGAACTGGGCGGAACATATGCAGGAAGCCCACTAGGATGTGCGGCTGCATTAGCTGTGCTTGATGTAATTGAAAAAGAGAAATTAAATGATAGAGCGATAGAATTAGGAAAAGTCGTAATGAACCGATTTGAAGAGATGAAAAATAAATATAATTGCATTGGTGATGTGCGCGGCTTAGGGGCAATGTGTGCATTTGAGCTCGTTCAAGATCGTAAGACGAAAGCGCCTGACAAAACATTGGCAGCTAATTTATGTGCGGAAGCAAATAAACGCGGATTACTTCTACTATCAGCAGGAACATATGGAAATGTTATTCGCGTGTTAATGCCATTAGTTATTAAAGATGAGCAGCTAGAGGAAGGTTTAACAATAGTTGAAGAATCATTGCAAGCTTGTTATGAGCAAGCAAACATCGCTCGTGTTTAAAAACTGAATTATAAATCGCAAACATTCTAGCTTACTCTATATAAAACGCAGAAAATTCACTTTATAATAAAGGTAGTAAAGTGAATCGATGGATATGAAGTAGGGAGTGGCTAGGATGGTTGCAGAAAAGGAACGAGTGTTGATGGATTTACAAGATGTATTTGAATATGCATTTGACGAAATTTTTGTTACAGATGATAAAGGAATCGTTGTACGTGTAAATAGTATGTGTGAAAGACATTACCAGCTCGCTGCTAAGGAATTAGTAGGAAAGCATGTACAAGAACTACAGAAAGAAGGAATTTTTTATCCGTCTGCAACGCTAGAAGTAATTGAAAAGAAAAGGCCAGTTGAACTTGTTCAAACAACAAAATCAGGAGAATATTTACACGTTCGCACGCGTCCAGTATTTGATGAACAAGGTAATTTAAGACGAGTTATTAGTTATTCCCGAGATCTTACAGAACTCTACCAATTACGTAAGAAGGTAGAGGAGATGGATAATCAGTTAAAGACATATAAGAAAGAATTAAGAGAAACATATGAGCATGAAGGGCTTATTTTTAAAAGTATTGCTATGCAAAAAATAGTCGAAACAATCAAAAAAGTTTCCGTGGTGGATAGCACTGTTCTCGTATTAGGTGAGACGGGAGTAGGAAAAAGCCGATTAGTACGCCATTTGCATGAAGTAAGTCACCGGAAAAATGAAAGTTTTTATGAGATTAATTGTGCGGCATTGCCGACGAATTTAATTGAATCTGAGCTTTTCGGATATTCAGGTGGGTCTTTTACAGGGGCAAATCGTGAAGGGAAGAAGGGACTGTTAGAAGCAGCGCATAAAGGAACTCTTTTCTTAGATGAAATCGGTGAAATGCCGCTTGAAATTCAGGCAAAACTTTTGCAAGTATTACAGGAGAAAACATTTCGGCCGGTAGGAGGAAGAGACTTAAAAAAAGTAGACGTTCGTATAGTCGCGGCTACGAATAGAGATTTAAGTAAAATGGTAAAAGAGGGGACATTTAGGAAGGATTTGTATTACCGCCTAAATGTAATCCCAATTTCAATTCCTCCGCTTCGTGAAAGAACAGAAGATATATTACCGTTAGTCTATCATTATTTACAGCATTTCAATAAAAAGTATGGACGTGATGTGAAGCTAGCTCCTAGTACGTTACAAATGTTTGTAGGGTATTCATGGGAGGGAAATAATAGAGAGATAGAAAACGTAATCGAGAGGATTGTTATAACTGCTGACGATGTTGTCACGATAGAAGATTTACCGATATCGATGCAGGAGTCTACAGTTGAGCAATCGGGTCAAAGTCTCTATAAAATGTTAGAAGAAGTGGAACGAAACATTATCTTAAAAACATACAAAACACATGGATCCAGTTATAAAGTCGCAGAATTCTTGAAAATAAGCCAATCTGCTGCTACTAGGAAAATTAAGAAGTTTATAGAGGAGGATTATATAGTTGGAGGAGAAGAAGGAACTTAAAAAAGTGCTATCACGTTTTGATGTTCTTTTCCTTGCGATAGGCGCCATGCTTGGATGGGGTTGGGTTGTACTCTCAGGGGATTGGGTTACATCGGCTGGTTCTATAGGGGCAGTTATTGCTTTCGTTATAGGAGGATTACTTGTTATTTTTGTTGGACTAACATATGCTGAACTTGCTTCTGCCATGCCGGAAACAGGCGGTGGTTTACTATATGTAAAAAAAGCATTTGGGAAAAAATCAGCATTTATCGCATCGTGGGCAATGGTACTTGGATATGTATCAGTTGTTACCTTTGAAGCTGTTGCTTTACCAACGGTGGTAGATTATATACTGCCAAATTATCAAAGTATTTATTTATGGACGATAGGAGGCTGGGATGTATACTTGACGTGGGCGATGATTGGAATGGGCGGGGCATTACTTATTACAATCATTAACTACTTTGGTGTCAAAACAGCCGCTGTATTTCAAAGTATATTTACAATATTTATTGTAGCGACGGGCATTATGCTCGTTTTTGGATCTAGTTTTAACGGAGATACAAAAAATTTAGAACCATTTTTTATAAATGGTGCAGGCGGAGTAATGGCTGTCCTTATAATGGTTCCATTTCTGTTTGTCGGATTTGATGTAATCCCGCAAGTAGCGGAAGAAGTGAATCTTCCATTTAAAGAAATTGGAAAACTTTTAATATTCTCTGTTGTTTGTGCGGTCGTATTCTATCTACTTATTACAGTTGGAGTTTCGATGGCATTAGATCAAAACGCACTCTTGAATACAAAATTGGCAACTGCTGATGCGATGGGAGCAGTATTTGGATCGAAAATATTTGCGAATATTTTAATCTTTGGCGGGTTAGCTGGAATTGTTACAAGTTGGAATGCTTTTATTATTGGAGGTAGTCGTGTGTTATATGCGATGGCTAAAAATGAAATGATTCCAGCTTGGTTTGGAAAAGTACATCCGAAATATAAAACACCTACTAATGCGATTATATTCCTAGGGATGTTATCATTTTTTGCTCCGTTACTTGGAAGACCAGCACTGGTATGGATTGTAAATGCAGGTGGACTTGGGATTGTTGTTTCATATTTATTAGTTAGTTTATCATTTTTAAAGTTACGCAAAACAGAACCTAATATGGCTAGACCGTTTCGCGTGAAGAATGGAAAAGTAGTCGGGAGTATAGCAGTAATATTAAGTATTGGTTTTATTTTATTGTATATGCCAGGGATGCCTGCTGCATTAATTTGGCCGTACGAATGGCTAATGGTGTTAGGCTGGACGGTTTTAGGTGGTTATTTCTTTATGAGAATGCTGTTTGATAAGTATAAGAACAATTCTAATGAGAATGAAGATATAGAGGAGGAAGAAAACATTGGATAAAAAAGCGACGTTCGTAAACTTAGAGAAAAAGGCGATGTATATAAACGGTGAGTGGATTACACTGCAAGAACAAATCGAAGTAAATAATCCAGCGACAAAGGAAGTATTTGCAACTGTGCCAAAGGGCGGGATTACAGAGGCAAAGCAAGCAGTTGATGCTGCACATGAAGCTTTTAAATCATGGTCAAAATTAACTGCAGCAGATCGCGCAGTAAAGTTGAAAAAATGGTTCACACTCATTGATGAAAATAAAGAAGAAATTGCAGCAATTATGACGAGAGAACAAGGAAAGCCGTTTGCAGAAGCACTTGGTGAAGTAAATTATGCAAATAGTTTTGTTGAATGGTACGCAGAAGAAGGAAAGAGAATATACGGTGAAATGATTCCTGCTTCTCATCCGAATAAACGTATTTTAGTTATAAAGCAACCAGTTGGGGTTATGGCAGCTATTACACCGTGGAACTTCCCAGCTGCTATGATTACGAGAAAGGTAGCTCCAGCGCTTGCAGCGGGCTGTACAGCGGTTGTGAAACCAGCGAGCCAAACACCATTAACGGCATTGAAGTTAGTTGAATTAGCACATGAAGCGGATATTCCAAAAGGTGTAATAAATATTGTGACAGGTAGTGCAAAAGCAATTGCTGATACGTGGATGGAAGATGAGCGCGTTCGAAAAGTTTCCTTTACAGGATCAACTGAAATTGGGAAAGAATTAATGGCTAGCGCTGCACAAACGATGAAAAAGGTTTCACTTGAGTTAGGTGGTCACGCTCCATTTATTGTTATGAATGATGCTGATTTAGATAAGGCGGTAGAAGCGGTAATCGGTTCGAAATTCCGTAACGCAGGACAAACGTGTATATGTACAAACCGCGTCTTTGTTCAAGAAGAAGTGTACGAAGAATTTGCAGGAAAGTTCACAAAAGCTGTAGAGCAGCTTAAAGTTGGAGACGGATTCGGTGAAGGAACAACTGTAGGTCCACTTATTGATGCGAATGCAATTTCGAAAGTACAAGAACATATTGAAGATGCAATTCAAAAGGGTGGAGAAGTTTTATACGGTGGCCATAAATTTGCAGAGTTAGATGGATATTTCATTCAGCCAACAGTAATTGGATTAGCAAATGACACGATGCTTTGTATGAATGAAGAAACATTTGGGCCGGTTGCACCAGTTGCTAAATTTAAAACGGTTGAAGAAGTAATCGAACGTGCAAATAATACACCATATGGCTTGGCTGCTTATATTTTCACAAAAGATATTAGTCAGGCATTCCAAATTAGCGAAGCATTAGAGTACGGAATTATCGGATTAAATGATGGACTTCCATCAGTTGCACAAGCACCATTTGGTGGCTTTAAAGAAAGTGGTATCGGCCGTGAAGGAGGCCATTTCGGCATCGAGGAATATTTAGAAATTAAATATATTTCGTTAGGGCTATAAGTAGTATACTAGAATCTCGATAAGGTAACAGAGAAGGAGATTCTAGTATGGTATATTGGCTATTATTACTCGTAACAATTATTTTTGAAGTAGCTGGAACGATTGCGATGAAATTATCGAACGGTTTAACAAAGCCCGTTCCAAGCGTACTTATTTTCGTATTCTATGGAATTTGTTTCAGCGTGTTTGCTATCGTTGTTAAAAAGATTCATTTAAGCATTGCTTATGCAATTTGGTCGGGTGTGGGAACGCTACTTATTACAATCATTAGTGTGTACTTTTTTAAAGAGCATATTAATTTATTCCAAGCATTTTGTATTCTCTTTATTGTTTTAGGAGTAATTGGACTTAAGGTTTCATCGGCATCATAAAAGGCTATCTTCCGGTGTGGAAGATAGCCTTTTATTTGTATTAAAATGCCCAGTTACCTTTACGGAAAATAGGCTCATGTCTTCCATCAGCTGTAATACCATCGATATCAAGCTCAGCTGATCCGATCATGAAGTCGTTGTGTGTAATACTAGCGTTTGCTCCGTTTTCAGCAAGTTCTTCTTTAGACATTGTTTTTCCGCCAACTAAGTTGAATGCATAAGCACTTCCGATTGCAAGGTGGCAAGATGCGTTTTCATCAAATAGCGTATTGTAGAATAAAATATTTGTGTTTGAAATTGGTGAGTCATGAGGTACTAAAGCCACTTCTCCTAAGAAGTGAGAACCTTCATCTGTTTCTACTAAATGTTTTAAAGCCTCTTCACCAGTTTCAGCTTTGTAGTCTACGATACGTCCGTTTTCAAATGTTAACGTGAAGTGATCGATAATGTTACCTGCAAATGCTAACGGTTTTGTGCTAGATACTTGGCCGTTCACACCTGTTTTAAGTGGCATTGTAAATACTTCTTCAGTTGGAATGTTAGCCATAAATGGTACGTCCTTTTCATTTAAGCTACCAGCACCAGCCCATTCATGCTTTTCTGGAAGTTCGATCGTTAAATCTGTTCCAGGGCCTGTATAGTGAAGAGCTTTATAATGCTTTTCATTTAAGTAATCTACTTTTGTATGTAGCGTTTCATCATGTTCTTTCCATGCTTCCACAGGATTCTCTAAATCAGCACGAGTAGCTTTGAAGATAGCATCCCATAGTTTAGCTTCTTGTTCTGCTGGTGCTACATCAGGGAATACTTTCGCAGCCCATTCTTTCGTAGGAACAGAAATGACACACCAGCTTACTTTGTCCGCTTGTACGTAATCACGGTATACTTTCATCGCTTCACCGGCTACTTTATGAGCAGTTGCGATACGAGTTGGTTCTACGCCTTTTAATAAATCCGGATTTTCTGCATAAATAGACATAAATGCAGCGCCTTCTTTTGCTAATTCTTCACGAGCATGTGCTTTCCAAGAAGGAAATTCAGAGAAAGCTTCTTCAGGAGCTAGATCGAACTTTAAACGTGTTAACGTCTCATCATTCCAATCAACATATACGTGTTTTGCACCAGATTTATATGCTTTTTCTGTAACGAGGCGTACAAACTGTACAGCCTCAAGAGGTGCACTAATTGATAAAGTTTGTCCGGGTTGAATATTAACACCAACATTGACTGCAAGAGCAGCATATTTCTCTAACGTTTGTTCAAATGACATATGTATAATCTCCTTTAGTTTGAAAGATTTCTTACTATATATAATACAAGAAAATTCTAAAAATATATATAAATATAAAGTAAAAAGAGAGCTCAAAATGTATTGAGCTCTAATAGTTATTTAATCGAAGAAGCAAATTGTTCTACAGTCGTTGTATGGTGTATGCGAACACGCTTCATTTTTAACAACTCATCAGGTTCACCCTTCGTAATGAATTGTCCAGGCTTCGTTGTCGTTGCAAATTGATAGTATTTCTTTGTTTCAGCGACAACTTTATCATCTACATGACCGAATGGATAAGCAATTGCGATAACGGGTTTTCCTGTTATTTTTTCGAGCTTTTCTTTCGATCCTTTTAACTCTTCTTCATAGTTTGTAATTTTCGGCAAGTCTGCATGTGTTGCAGTGTGAGATTGTACAGAAAAAATGCCGGAATCAACCATTTCTTTTATTTCAGATGTAGAAAGGGCGCCTTCTACATCAACGTTATCAACAATCATATATTCAGTTGCTGCTGGTTTGAAAGTATCATCTTTTAGCTTTTGTAAAATGCGAAATGCATTCATATTATTTTTCATACCGTCATCAAATGTAACGAAGATGGGTTTATTTACTTTATTAATATCGCCCCAACGTTCAAATGTTAATAATGTATAACCATTGTCTTTTAAATACTTCATTTGAGCTTCAAAGTTAGCAGGCGATACGAATAAATCTTTAATACCTTGCCCGTGATAATCATCAATTGCGTGGTACATAAGAACAGGAACCTTTTGCTCGAAAGTAATAGTAGATTTCGTAAGTGGAATAGCTTTTCCACCCTCTGTTGTTCCTGTTGCTTCAATTTGGTATTCACCGCGTTTTCCTTCAAATTCTTTTATATCAAAGGGAAGTGTAAATTGTTGATCTTTCTCTTTAGAAGAAAAAGATTTAGCACTTTCCTTTCCATCAGCAGTGCGCCAAATTTTATATTGTACTTCGGTTAAAGAACCCTTTATGTCCGTAATATGAATATTTACGTTTGTAGATTCGTGCGTAATTGGATTATAAGAAATTTTACCTTGTGTTTGTACAGTCTCTTCTTGTTTTTTTACTTCTTGTACCTTTTTCTCTTTTGCAGGTTCTGGGCTAGCATTATTTGTGTTACAGCCTGCTAGAATGGCAGATGTACATAAAGCAATTGCTGCATATTTTCTCATGAAATCACCTTCTATTGTGTATTATGTTGCATACTTACATTAAAATCCCCACCGCTATAAGAGAGGTGGGGATATACCCTTGTTCATCATATCATTTTTAGATATGGGATAGGTTAGTGACTCTGAATAGATGTATTCTTTCGTTTTTTATTAGAATTGATAATAATATAACCGACTACAAAGATAAGAGGAATAATGAAGACATAGATAGGCATTCCCCATAAATAATAGCTTTTCATGGTCAAGACTAGTAAATGTAAGAAGTCGAAAAGGGCGTGGGCTTTCATAATATCCTCCAATATATTTTTACAAATTATAACATTTTTCATTTGTGATTTGTATATTTTTGTAAATGATTTAAGTTAATTTTAAAGTAAGAGAAAGGTTTATTAATATGTAATTTTGCATATGTAGAGTAGTTTCTATTTAAATATCAGGATTTTGGACTATAATAAGAACCGCTATAAATGTAAGCAAGAATGATGTACGGAGTGGAGAATAGAAATGAAATATAAAAAACTAGTATATATCCTTTTCATATCGCTATTCATAGTCGGTTGCCAAAGTGAAGTGAGTAAAGCGAATAGTGTGGAGGAGTATATTCCATCACGCCTTATGAATGCGGAAGTTACGGCGGATATTATGACGCTAGAATTTCCTTATGGGATAAAAGAGAAATTGGAGAAAATCGGAAATAAGATGAGTGCTAGCATTACAAATAATTTAGATTGGTATTTGAAGTATGCAGAAGAAGAAATTATCCCGAAAAAAACTTTTCCTTATCATCAAAACTTGGGTATTACAAAAGAAGAATATGATTTTATGATAGATGAAATGAATAATGCAGAATATATAAATACAAAAGACGGAAAACTCTTTTTTAAAAAGAAAGACCATGAAATTCAAATTCTCTCTGATGAGAATTTGAAACTAATTAAAAATATTCGAATTGATACAGAGAAGAATACAATTAAAACTCCTTTTGGAGAGTGTGAATATGAAGGTGAAATAAAGGCATCGGATGAACAAAAAGCTACTGGGCCATGGAGTGGGAAGATGTGGACCTTAAAAAGCGATGGACTACTTTATCATTTTTCATTAGGAAAGTTAAAAAACATAAACAAATCTATCATTTATATTTCAATAAAAGGTATATATAAAGATAGGATTATCAATACAGAAGAAGCGGTCGAATTTCACTCGGTTTCATAAAGAATCAAAAAAATCACCTTACTTTAACGAGTAAGGTGATTTTTTATTAAATAAACAATCCAGCGATTGTCGCAGATAAAATAGAAGCAAGTGTTGATGCAAATAGCATTTTCCAACCAAATTGAGATACGACGCTGCCTTGTTTTTCAGAAAGGGCACGGATTGTACCAACGATTGCACCAATTTGGCTAATACTTGCAAAGCTAATTAAGAATACAGTAACGATTCCAACTGTACGTGGATCTAATGTTGCAGCAGCGCCTTTTAAATCAAGGATTGCTACAAACTCGTTTAATACAATCTTCGTACCCATAATACCACCAGCTGGGATAATATCATGAGTTGGGATACCCATTAAGAATGCGAATGGAGCAAGTATATAACCGAAGATTTGTTGTAAAGTAACAGCATATCCCATTGCACCTGAAGCAGCGCTGATTACGTAGTTTACAACTTCCATAACACCGATAAAGGCGATCATTAATGCGGCAACGATACCAGCTACTTTTAAACCATCAAGCGCACCGTTAATCATTGCGCCAATAAAGCTGTCTCCAAATAAACTTCTATCAAATTTTTGAATCACTTCATCTTCTTTTTTCGTATCAACTGGTGTTAATAACGAACAAACGATTAAGCTTGAGAATAAGTTTAGTGGAAGAGCTGCTAGTACATATTTCGCATCTAACATCATTACGTATGATGCTGTAACAGAAGCAGAAACTGAGCTCATCGCAGAACAACAAATGATGAACATACGGTTTTTGTTAAAATGCTGTAAATCGTTTTTAATAACGATTAAGGCTTCACTTGAACCGAAGAATACAGAGTTTACTGCGTGGAATGATTCAACGCGTGGTAAACCAGTAATTTTTGAAATTGCACCGCCGACAACGCGAACGATGAATGGTAAAACACCTAGATAACTAAAGATTGAAAGTAGTGCTGAGAAAAATACGATAATTAATAATACATTTAAGAAAAAGACAAAATCTCTTTGAATTCCATTAAAGAGAAAATCAACACCTGTCGTACCAAGTTTAATTAGTTTGTTGAAAACTTTACCAATGAAAACAATGATTTGTTGACCAATCTTTGTCCCAAACATAAACCAACCGATTAAAATTTGAAAACCAATCATAATAGCAATTGCACGGAAGTTGATTTTACTTTTGTTGTTTGACAAAGCAAAACATAAACCTAAAACGACAAGAATGCCGATAATGCTCATTACATATTGCATGTAGTTGCCCCTTTCAGAAGTTCGTATAAAGTTTGTACATAAAACGCTCGTTATATTACTAAAAATAAAGTAATAGAGGTTTTATGTCATACGTAAGATGTCTGACCTTTTTGAAAATAAAAAATAAAAAAAGACCCATATGGATTCACTTTCATCTATGAGAGAAAGCTAATCAATAGGAGTCTTTTTATACATAGGCTAATATTCATTAGTTTTCCCCATAGTCCAGCAATTTAAGGTTGCCGGGTAGAAACTCTCGATCCATATTATCGACTATATATGAGGTAACATCGTCCGTATTAAATTAGTAGTAGCGTAACATTACTAGAGAACTATCGTCAATAGCTTTTTTTTCTTCCAATAGAAATAGACCATATAAGTATGATAAAATGTAACGCAGTGTTATGAAAAAGAGAGGTCGGAAAATGAGTACAAAAATGACGCCACCAGTTGAAAAAAACGAGTTTATAGATGTAGTGTTTGAAGATTTAACACATGATGGTGCCGGTGTTGCGAAAGTGAAGGGATATCCTATTTTCGTTAAAAACGGATTACCAGGTGAAGAAGCGCAAATTAAAATTATTAAAGTGAAGAAAAACTTCGCGTTTGGTCGTTTAATGAAGCTTCATCAAGAAAGTCCATATCGTAAAGATGCAGAATGCCCCGTGTACAACGAGTGCGGCGGTTGTCAGCTTCAGCACTTAACATATGAAGGACAATTACAAGCGAAAGAAAAACAAGTACGCGACGTTATGCAGCGCATCGGTGGATTAAGTGATGTTCCTGTTCATCCTGTACTTGGTATGAAAAACCCGTGGGTATACCGCAATAAAGCACAAGTGCCAATTGGAGAACGTGAAGGTGGACTTGTAGCAGGTTTCTATCGTCAAGGAACGCATGACATCATTAATATGGAATCATGCTTAATTCAGGCGGAAGAAAACGATGCTTTAATTCAAGAAGTAAAACGTATTTGTGAAAAACACGGTATTTCGGCGTATAACGAAGAGCGTAACAAAGGAACACTTCGCCACGTAATGGCTCGCTACGGGCAAGTAACAGGGGAAATTATGCTTGTCTTCATTACACGTACAGCAGAGTTGCCAAACAAAAAAGCAATCATTGAAGAAATTGCAGCGAAATTCCCTGAAGTAAAATCGATTGTACAAAACGTAAACACGAAGCGTACAAACGTAATCTTTGGAGACACAACGACAGTACTGTACGGATCAGAATATATTTATGACTTTATCGGTGACATTAAATTTGCGATTTCAGCACGTTCATTCTATCAAGTAAACCCAGAACAAACGAAAGTGCTATACGATAAAACGTTAGAATACGCACAATTAGATGGTAACGAAACTGTAATCGACGCATACTGCGGAATCGGATCAATTTCCTTATTCCTAGCGCAAAAAGCGAAAAAAGTGTACGGTGTTGAAATCGTCCCAGAAGCAATCGAGGACGCAAACCGAAATGCAGCACTAAACAACATGACAAACGCTGAATTTGGTGTAGGAGAAGCAGAAGTAGTTATTCCAAAATGGTACAAAGAAGGCGTAATCGCTGACACAATGGTCGTAGATCCACCGCGTAAAGGTTGTGATGAGGCACTATTAAACACAATCATCGATATGAAGCCAAAACGCGTCGTATACGTATCATGTAATCCAGCAACATTAGCACGCGACTTAAAAGTACTAGAAGAAGGCGGATATAAAACACAGGAAGTACAGCCTGTTGATATGTTCCCGCATACTACGCATGTGGAGTGTGTAGCTTGGCTTAAGTTGGTATAATAAAAAAGCAGTTGATATAGAAAAAATCTATACCATCTGCTTTTTGGTTTATCCCGCTATTTCCGGGCAGTAAGACCCCTGTTTCAAAATTCAGCGAAAGCAAAGAAGTTAGGTGGGGGTCGGACTGCCCGTAAAAGCCTGATTGGTTCAACTAATAATCAGTGGGGGATGAAGCCCCCCACTGATTAAAGTTTCACTTTACAAAAATACCAATCAGCAACGATTTTAGTTAAAATAAATATTGCTGATTTTCACAAATTATAAATTGAGAGTTTGAACTTGTATTCATAGTGAGAGGATTTGAATTTGAAATGATAGATAATTTTTGGCGTGATTTACCACGACCATTTTTCGTACTTGCACCAATGGAAGATGTGACAGATGTTGTTTTTCGTCACGTAGTAAGTGAAGCTGGTCGCCCAGATGTATTTTTCACAGAGTTTACAAACTCGGATAGCTATTGTCATCCAGAAGGTATGAAAAGTGTACGTGGCCGTTTAATTTTTACAGAAGATGAACAGCCAATAGTGGCACATATTTGGGGAGATAATCCTGAATATTTCCGTCAAATGAGTATTGGAATGGCAGAGCTAGGATTTAAAGGTATCGATATTAATATGGGCTGCCCTGTACCGAATGTAGCATCAAGAGGAAAAGGTAGTGGCCTTATTCTACGTCCAGACGTTGCGGCAGAACTTATTCAAGCAGCAAAAGCGGGCGGACTACCTGTCAGCGTAAAAACACGACTTGGCTTTAAAGAGTTAAGTGAGTGGGAAGATTGGTTAACGCATATTTTCAAACAAGATATTGCGAACCTTTCTATTCACTTACGTACAAGAGAAGAAATGAGCCAAGTAGATGCACATTGGGAACTAATTCCGGAAATTAAAAAATTACGTGACCGCATTGCACCAAATACGCTAATAACAATCAATGGAGACATTCCTGACCGTCAAACTGGAATGGAACTTGCTGAAAAATACGGTATTGATGGAGTTATGATCGGACGAGGTATCTTCAAAAATCCATTTGCTTTTGAAAAAGAGCCAAGAGAGCATAGTAGTAAAGAACACCTTGATCTTCTAAGACTGCAGCTTGATCTTCAAGATCAATATGCAGAAGTATTACCACGCTCTATCACAGGGCTTCACCGCTTCTTCAAAATTTATGTAAAAGGCTTCCCTGGAGCTGCTGAACTAAGAAATCAATTGATGAGCACGAAATCAACAGATGAAGTGCGTGCGTTGCTTGATAAGTTTGAGGCGAGCGTTGATGTGGTAGAAAATAGTGAAACGGTGTAACTTTTGAAAGTTACACTGTTTCATTTTAATTAAGGTGAACTGTATCATAAGTAAGTGAGGTATTCTATGTAAAACAAGAGTAAGAAAAGAATACAGGAGAAAATCGAAAATGGCAGGTTGGTCTTGATTTTCAATGATAGTATCATGTTTATTTTATTATGCCTATAACTTGGAGGCTATGTGAATGTTAAGTGATCAGACGAGATATTCTAGGCTCGCGAATATAACAAAAATAATAAATACAAAATTAGAACTACGTGAAGTATTGCAGCGTGTAACAATGGCGATATCAGAGGAGATTGTTAGGTGCAATGCTGTTGGAATTTATTTACCTCAGGAAGATGGAACATTTAGAGGGTTTGCAGGAAAACCAGAGACCATAAATGGCGTAACGATCGATACGCAGGTAATTGATCCTGAAATAGATTTACTGGCAAAAGAAGTTATTGAAACAAAAAAAACCATCTATATCCCTGATACCTCAAAGGATAATCGGCCGGATCCGAGACCAGTTGATGCGTTCAAAATTAGGTCCTTATTAGCCCTGCCTATCTCATTTGGGCAAGAGTTATTTGGTCTGGTTTTTTTATTTGATTATGGAACTCCAATGAACTTAACAGATTCAGAAATTCAGAGTGTTGAAGCTTATGTAAATATGGCTGCGGTCGCAATTCAAAACGCAAATAATTTAACACAAAAGGAAAACCTCATTGCTGAGAAGCAGCTGTTACTAAATGTTACCCGTGATTTATCAATGTGTTCCTCGATACAGGAAAGTTTTGATAAATGTTTTTTTTACTTAGGACAGATTTTAGAGAGTAAAAACGTGGCTATCCACCTTTTAGACCCGCTAGACAAAACGACGATTAAAACAACGAAGTTAAGCAAGGACTGTGATTGGGCAGAAGCGTATTGGATGGAGAAAAGCTATGAAGCCAAGATCCAAGAGGTTATTCAAACAAAAAATATAGATAGTAAGGGTCTACTGATGATTCCATTGGTTTCAATGGGAGAAGTATTAGGGGTAATCGTTGTTGGCAAAGAGGGAAAAGCTCACAATTACGATAATTCCCAAATTCAACTGGCAAAATCTATCGTTGATGCCACAGCTCCTACGTTTTCAAACTTGTTATATATGGATCGACTTGAAAGTATGGTGGAAGAGCGAACGAGAGAACTAGCTGCTGCTAATGAAAAAGTTACAAGTGTGATTGAAAGTATTACGGATGGATTCTTTACTTTGAATAATAAATGGGAATTTACGTACGTAAATAAGCATCAATATTTTCCACAAAGAAAAACAGCAAAAGATGTATTAGGCAAGAATATACGGGAAGTTTTCCCGAGTAGCGTCGACACAGTCATGTATAAGGAATTTCATCGTGCAATGTCAGAGCGAACTACAGTTCATTTCGAATTTCTCTCTACCTCTGATGAATATTGGCACGAAGTTATTGCATACCCGTATGATGATGGTATTTGTTGTGTTTTTAAAAACATAACGGAAAAAAAGCGATATGAGCAGGAATTGAAGAGGTTATCCAACATAGATTTAATAGGGCAAATGGCAGCAGGTATCAGCCATGAGATTAGAAATCCAATGACAACAGTACGAGGATTTTTGCAGTTATTAAAAGAAGAGAGCATCTATGAGAAACATAATAAGTACTTTAATTTAATGATTGAAGAACTTGACCGTTCCAATTCTATTATTACTGAATTTCTCTCAATAGGTAATACAAGGAAATCGGATTTGCAGATGTTCGATTTAAATTCAATTATCCACGATAGTATTCCTTTAATAAAAATTGATACGTATAATCAAAATAAATATATTCAAGTCGATACAAATGACATTCCGGAATTACTTTTAAATCGTAATGAGATACGGCAATTATTAATAAACCTATACCGAAATGGCTTAGAAGCGATGAGCACAGGGAAAGTTCTAACCATTAGTACCTACAAGGAAGGTCAAAATTGTGTGGTGCTTGCAGTGCGGGATCAAGGAAAAGGTATCAGGCCTGAAGTATTAGAGAAACTGGGTACTCCATTTTACACGACCAAAGATAATGGAACTGGATTGGGGTTAGGCATATGTTATGCCATTGCTGCCCGTCATAATGCAAAAATAGAAATTCAAACAGGATCGGAAGGCACTACCTTTTTTGTTAAATTTAATTATGAAAATAATGAACAATAACCTTATTTAGATTAGTTAAGGTGAACCGTACCACAAATAAAAAGGAAAACCTAAGTAAACACAATCAATATATTTCACCTGAATTTTGCGTAACATTCATGTTTGAGTTGCCCACTAAATTAGAGTTGCATAAAAAGAAATGGACTAACCTATATCAGGTTAGTCGATTTTCAAGTGTGTTAATTAATAGTAAATCCCCATCCGTAGTTTCGCACGATTATCCCATTATTTTTTGCTGTTTTAAAATCATCCCCAAAAGCATTAATCCACCTAAGACTACAAAACCTACCTCTAAAATGTTAAAGTAGTAACTTAACGACATTAATTTATACATGCTAAAAGCATTACTATAATCAACATTTCAGGAGGAAATACAATGGCAATGAGCAACAACGATATATTAAAAAGAGTAAGATACGCTTTAGATATAAAAGATATAGATATGGTGGAAATCTTTAAACTTGGCGGGATGGAAGTAACGAAAGAAGACGTAGTTGATATGCTTACAAAAATAAAGAGATCTCCTCAGCATGAAGCTGAAAATGATGATGTAATCGAAGATGAGTACGTATTAACATGCGACATGATGATGCTAGAGGCATTTTTAAATGGATTTATTACTTTAAAAAGAGGGAAGCAAGATCCGAAACCAGGGCAACCGGCACCTGTACAAAGCAAGGAGAGTGCCAATAACCTTCTTTTAAAGAAAATGAAAATAGCACTATCTTTAACGAGTGAAGATGTGCTTGATATATTAGACAGCGTAGGAGTTATCGTAACAAAAGGAGAATTAGGCGCTTTATTAAGAAAGAAAGGCCATAAGCATTACAAAGAGTGCGGCGATAGATACGCAAGGAATTTCATTAAGGGATTAGCTGTAAAGTATAGAGGATAATAAGTTCGTTAAAGCAGTAAATGATATAATAGATAGAGTAGGACGTTCGTATCCTACTCTTTTTTATTTGTAAAAATAATACGCTAGGTGATGAAATGGTACATACATATTTAGGTGAGACAATTAATTTTCATATAACTTATAAGAAGAAAAAGTCTGTGCGTCTTTTTGTAGATTCGTACGGAAATGTGGAAGTGCAAGCTCCGAAAGGAACACCTGTTGAATACTTAGTCCAGTTGCTAGAGGAGAAATGGGATTGGATTCAGAAAACACGTAAGGAAATGCAAGAGCGAGCGCTTGGACCACAAGAAAAGGACTATGATCAAGGAGAGGGATTTCTATATTTAGGAAACACGTATCCGATACAGATTTCTCAAGATGCGAGCATTGAGCAAGATAATGCAGTCTTTGAGGGTGGTAAGCTACATATTTATGTGAAAGAGCTTAAGGATGAGAAAATCCAACAAGCTTTAAAGCGATTTTACTATAAGCAGTGCAAGGCGTTAGTAGAGAAGAGTATTAAAGCACATCAAAATAACTTTAAAACAAAACCGCGTTCTATTCGTATTACAGATAGTAGCCGTACGTGGGGAACTTGTGATTCGAACTTGCAGTTAACGTTTAATTGGAAGCTTGCAATGGCCCCACAGCAGGTAATTGACTATGTAGTTGTTCATGAAATGTGTCATATGGTTCATTTAAATCATGATCGATCTTTTTGGCGTCTTGTTGGGAAGATAATGCCTGATTATAAGGAAATGGAAAATTGGTTAGCGGTATCGAGTTGGAAGATGACGGTTTAGTAGGGAATATCGATTTTTGTCGGTAAAGCGATATTTCTTATCGAACCGTTGATATAATTTCATTTATCAAGGAATTTTTCAATGGGGAGAAAGTAAAAGGAGATGTCACAGCAGACATCTCCTTTTTGTCGGGCGTAGGAACTATCGTCCAAACTTCACAACGAAATCTCCATCCACTTTCTCCATCTCATATCCACGATACCCCTCTGAAAGTAACGTTTGCTTTTCACTAACATCACTCATCGGAACATCTTTAATATCCGTCCAATTGTTTTCTTTATCCCCACGCAATTCCTTCACAAAAACATACCGCATACTACCACCATACTTCTCCTTCAATGCAGCAATTTCCATCCCTTGCGCAAATTTATCCTTTAAACTAGGAATGTTAAAAGGTGCAACGGTGCAGCAAACATAATCATATTTGCTGTCTTCTTTTTGTAATTCATCCATAATGACTGTGGCTAATATTTTTTGCATCCCATTTCCGCGACAGTTCGGGTGAACGTTTGAGATTTCTTGATAGATGACGCGATGTAGTTCGCTTTCTGGTAAGCCAATATCAAGTCCTAAATGTTCATCATCAATAGGAGGGACGAGTAGGGCACGAAATGCGATGAGTTCGTTTTCGATAAAAGCACCGATCATCATGCCGTTTCCTTCTAGAATGTATTGAAATTCTTCTAGTGAGAGAGGTTGTAAACGACCTTTATCTTCTAGCGCTTCAACTACAACATTTTGTAATGATAAAATTTGTTCCATATGTTCTAAAGATAGTAATGTAACGTGAAATGGATCGTTATTTTGTTTTAATGTTCCTTCGTATAGAACTGTCATGTGTTAGTCCTCCTTTAGCGTACAACGTCTTGAAAGACGGTTAGTTCTTGTAATGTATCTTCGTTTATTTCAATGCCGAGTCCGGGCTTTTCGTTTAAGCGAATGAATGGTACGTCGTAATGTAAGTTTCCGATGTCTTTCGTGAACTTTAATGGACCTGTTAGCTCGACGCTAGTAATGATTTTTTTTGAGAAAGCGACATGGAATCCTGCGGAAGAAGCAACGGATGATTCGACCATTGAGCCAACTTGGCATTCAATGCCTGCCATTTCAGCTTGATGAGCGAGTTTTACAGCTGGATATATGCCGCCGCATTTCATTAGTTTTATATTTACTTTATCAGCTGCGTCTAATTTGATGATTTGGCGCATTTCCCGAGAGCCTTTTAGTCCTTCATCAATCATAAGCGGAAGGTCTGTTTTAGAGCGAATGTGAGCCATTGCGTCAATATCATCCGCTATAACAGGCTGTTCAATCCAGTCGATGTTTAAATGCCCCAATGAACGAAGTGCTGTTAATGTGTTTGCGCTATTTTTCCAACCTTGGTTTACATCGACGCGAATCGCGATATCATTTCCTACACGTTCGCGTACAGCTTCAATTCTTTTTACATCTTCTTTTACATTTGTACCGACTTTCATTTTGAAAGATTGGTAACCTTTTTGAATCATCAAAGCAGCTTCTTCAGCCATATTTTCTGGACTTGCAATACTTAAGACGTGAGTGACAGGAAACTCTTCATGGTAGCGTCCGCCAATTAATTGATATACAGGTTGATTTAGTTTTTTGCCTATTATATCAAAACAAGCGATATCAATCGCAGCTTTCGCTGTAGGAACACCGTAAATCGTATTGTCCATCATATCGTGTATTTTTTCGATATTCATTGGATTTTGTCCGATAAGAGCAGGAGCTAGTGTATGTTTTAAAGTATGGAAAGTACTTTCCCATGATTCGCCTGTAACGTGATCATCAGCAACGCCCTCACCGTAACCGATAATGCCTTCATCAGTTTCCATTTTGACGATAATAGAAGGCATATCAGAATAAGAACCATAACTAATAACAAACGGATCGCGAAGCGGTAAACGAATTGCGTAAAGGTGAATAGCTGTAATTTTCATTGAATAAAGACCCCTTCCTGTGTACAATGGTTTTGTACATTTGATATAGTTGACGTTAAATAGTCGTTAATTAATGATAAGGAGTTAGAGAAAATGATGATAAAAATTGCAGTTGTCGGTTCAAAAGAGTTTATGGAGACACTTTTACCTATTGCTCATAAACTAGAAGAAATAGAGATTGATCCATATATTTATCTTCATCCGGCAGAATCTTCTGAACTATTAAAGCGTTTAAAGCCTTGTGATATCATCTTTTTCTCAGGTGCTTTACCTTATTATATGGCAAAAGAAATAAGAGAACAATTATCAATTCCAAGTATATATTTGCAGCAAGATGAGGCTACCGTCGCATCCTCACTACTTTCTATATTATATCATCAAGGGGTTCAACCTCATAAAATTTCAATTGATTTAGTAGATCGTTCGTTTATTACAAATGTATTCCATGATATCGGTTTGAAAGAAACTCCGCAAGTGATGGATTATGAAAATGTGTTATGGAGTAATGATGAAATTAAGAGAATCATTGATTTTCATTTAACTAAATATCAATCAGGAGCGGCTCATTTAGCTTTAACTAGTATTCACGCTGTCTACAATGAACTTCAAAAAATAGGTATTCCTTCAGAGCGTATGATAGATCCGGCGCAATCAATTATACATGGATTAAAGGATGCAAAAATAAAAGCTGAGTTAGCAAAAAGCCATTCAGCTACTGTTGGTGCTTGTATTATATCCTTTATAGAGTTACAAGAAAGATCGCTTGAACAATTAAATGTAATTTCAAAAGAATTACGTGGTTCATTTAAGCAAGTTGATGAAATAACATTTATTTTGTATACAACTCGTGGTGATATCGAATCGAGTATAAAAACAAATACGATAGATCGTTTATTTACGAATATAGAAGGAGCGGTATCTATTGGATTTGGTTACGGGAAAACAGTAAATGAAGCGGAACAAAATGCAAAAATCGCTCAAGGTTTCGCAAAAAATAATCCGATAGAAAGCCGTTTTTATATACTAACAAGTGATAAGGAATTATTTGGTCCATTTCCGAAAGATCAGAGAGTACAAAGTTTGAAAAATGATAACCCTGAATTAATGAAAATAGCGAAGGAAACGAAGCTTAGTCCTGCAAACCTGTCAAAAATTATTCAATTTAGTCAATCGCATCCATCATTGAAATTTACAGCGGCCGATCTTTCTGAATACTTACAAGTGACTCGGCGATCGACGGAAAGGCTGTTAAAGAAATTAGTTGATTACAGATATGCCAATATTTGCGGCGAGGAAATGCCCTATCAACAAGGGCGCCCTCGCGCAATATATGAGCTGAATTTACCATTGTATTCATTTCAAAAATTTTAAGCTTCTAGTTGCGCTTTTTGTTTTTTCAATAGGTCTGCTTTTTCAATATCCGATAGCTTCGTAATTGTGAAGCCAGTTATACCATAAATGATTGAAATAATAGGTACGATGAAATTCAATATAGCATAAGGAGCATATTCGAATGCGCCTACACCAAGTGTTGCGAGTATAAATACACCACATGTATTCCAAGGTACGAAAACAGAAGTTAATGTTCCACCATCTTCTAATGCTCTGGATAAGTTTTTAGAATGTAGTCCTTTTTCTGTGTACGCATTTGCATACATTCTTGAAGGAACAACAATCGAAATATATTGTTCAGAGCAAGTAAGGTTTGTTGCAAAGCAAGATGCGATAGTAGAAGCGATAAGTCCTTTTGCTGATGTCGCTAATTTTAAAATTTGATTTACAATTGAGCGAAGAATTCCAGTATGTTCTAGTACTCCGCCGAGCGTCATAGCGACAATTGTCATAGAGACTGTATTCATCATAGAGCTTAAGCCACCACGGTTAAATAGTTCGTCTACTAGCTTGTTTCCAGTGTCTATAACAAATCCACTTTGGAGTGCACCGACAGCTGATGAGACAGAACCACCTTGAATAAAGACTTGTGATAAAAATCCTAAAATAACACCTACGAGAATAGCTGGTATAGCAGGAACTTTTTTAGCGACCAATACCATAACAACTACTGGTATAATTAATAGAAAAGGCGAGATAACAAAGTTTTGTTGCAATACTTGTAACGTTTGATCGATGCTTTTTGAATCAATATTGTTAGCGCCAAAGCTTCTTCCTAAGAACGCATAAACGATAAGAGTAATAATTAAACCTGGAATTGTAGTAAATAACATATGACGAATATGTGTGAATAAATCTGTATTTGTTAATCCAGCGGCTAAGTTTGTCGTGTCTGAAAGCGGTGACATTTTATCGCCAAAATAAGAACCGGAAATTATAGCACCAGCAACCATAGGAGCTGGGATTCCCATACTTAGGCCAATTCCCATTCCAGCAACACCAATTGTTCCCATTGTAGACCAGGAGCTACCGATTGCTAATGCAACGATAGAACAAATAATTGTAATTGAAACTAAAAATAGTGATGGAGTTAAAAGTTTTAAGCCGTAATAAATCATAGTAGCGACGATTCCACCGCCAATCCAAGCACCGATCGTTAAACCTACAAGAATAATGATAACGATAGCGGGTAATGCAAGGCGAATTCCTTTATACATCGATTCTTCAATGTCATTCCATTTGTAACCGTATCGCCAAGCGACGATAGAAGCAACGGTTGTACCGATAATAAGTGGGACGTGAGGGCTTTGTTCTAATACAACAATTGTAACCATCATAACTGCAACTGTAATGATAATAGGGATTATTGCTACGCCAAAAGGTATTTCTTTTTTCATAAAATGCCTCCTCATTATGTATGTTTGTATTTTTAGAATTGTCGCAAAATAGACGTTTATTAAGTTATAATAACTAAAAATATATGTAAGCGTCAATAAAAAAACAGAAAATAAGGAATGTTCTATCTGTATAAAGTGAGTTGTCGATAGTATTTAAAAATAAATAATTGACTTTTTTCTTAAAATTCAATATGTTCATAAAAACATCTGTTTTTCATAAGTATAATTAACCTGAATGGTTTGTAATTTGGGAAGGAGAATGTGGCTTTGAAAACATTAGAACTACAAGAGCGTTTAATGGAGATTTTTCAGCATTTGCATGAAAACCCTGAAGTGAGCTGGAAAGAGTATGAAACGACAGCATATATTACTAACTTTTTAAAAGAAGAAGGAATTTCATATAAAACATTTGATGATTGCCCAGGCGTAATCGCTGAAATTGGAAGCGGGAACCCAGTTATTGCGATTCGTGCTGATATGGATGCACTATGGCAAGAAGTAGACGGAGAATTTAAAGCGAATCATTCATGCGGTCACGATGCTCATATGACGATTGTAATGGGGCTTATTTTACAATTGAAAAATATGAGATGGGATAGTGGAACGGTTAGGTTTATTTTTCAACCGGCAGAGGAAAAAGGAAATGGTTCTTTAAAGATGGTAGAGAAAGGTGCCGTGGATGATGCTGATTTCTTATTTGGTGTTCATTTAAGGCCGATTGAAGAACTTCTTTTGAAACAAGCTGCCCCATCTATTCGTCACGGAGCAGCAGGATTTTTAGAAGGGATGATTCACGGAGATGATGCACATGGGGCACGCCCGCATCAAGGGATAAATGCAATTGATGTCATCACGATGATTAATATTGGATTGAAAAATATATGGCTACCACCACAGACGTCGTATTCTGTTAAGATGACGAGATGCCAAGCTGGTGGTGATAATCTAAATATTATTCCAGGTAACGGGCATTTTAGTTTAGATGTAAGGGCAGAAAATAACATATTACTAAATGAATTAAAGCAAAAAATAGAGCAAGTAATTCAGTCAGCTGAATCAATGGGATCTAAACTTTCTTATGAGTGGATTGATCTTGCACCAGGAGCTGAAGTGTCAGAAGAAGCTGAGCGCTTTATGCGAAAAGGCATTCTTGAAGTGTACGGGGAAGAGGGATGCACTGGACCGCTGTATACGACAGGAAGCGATGATTTCCATTACTACACAGTGAAGAGACCACATTTAAAAGCTGTCATGCTTGGACTAGGGGCAAACCTACAACCTGGATTACACCATCCTTATATGAAGTTTGACCATTCTTGCATAATGGATGGAGTAGAAATATTGAAACAAACTGTATTGAAAGTATTAGAAAACAGGGGTTAGAAAGCTCCTGTTTTTTTTGTAGGAATTTGTCGTTAAGTCGATATATTTTCATTTATGAATATATAATTTCACGTACCAAATAATTTGATAAAAATGGGCATTCAGTACGTGGTGTATAATAATAGTAATATTTCTTAATAGGAGCAAACGAATGAACGAACAATATTACGATGCTGTATTACATATAAAAACTGTCGGTGAGCAAAAAGGGTTTAATAAGTCTATGCATTACCATCGCTATGAGCCAACGCCATATAGTGGGTTAGAGGAATTATTGAGCCAATACGAAATTAAAAGTAGTGATCGAGTTGTAGATTTTGGGTGCGGAAAAGGACGATTAAACTTTTACATGCACCATAAGTGTGGTGCTTCGGCCGTTGGGATTGAAATGAATGAAGAGTTTTATAAAGAAGCAATGGAAAACCGTGAGCGTTATGCAAGGAAGGTAAGAAACAGTAAAGATAAAATCCAATTTGAATGTTGTTTAGCACAGGAATACGAGATTGATCCATGTGATAACCGGTTTTATTTCTTCAATCCATTTTCTGTCCAAGTGTTTATGAATGTAGTAAATAATATCTTACGTTCGGTAGAAGAGACGGAGAGAGAAGTGGATATTATTTTATACTACCCTTCTGAAGATTACATTTTCTTCTTAGAGAACCAGACTGCGTTTGAATTGAAGAGAGAAATTAGATTACCGGGTGCTTATGAGAAGAATGGGAATGAGAGATTTTTAGTTTATACATTAGGATTATAAAAAAAGCAGGTGCCTTGGCACCTGCTTTTTTTAAACTCACGTCTATATAATTAGTTACGGATTAAGTAATCAAATGCACCTAAAGCTGCGTTTGCACCTGAACCCATAGAGATGATGATTTGTTTGTACGGATTATTTGTACAGTCACCTGCACCAAACACTCCTGGTACGTTTGTAGCGCCGTGCTTGTCTGTTACGATTTCACCGCGAACGCGTTCAACTGTTTCGCCTAACCAGTCTGTGTTTGGCACAAGACCGATTTGAACGAATACACCTTGTAATTCAACGTGATGAACTTCTTCAGTTTCACGATCGATGTAAGAAATACCGTTTACTTTGTCAGTACCAGTAATTTCTTTCGTTTGAACGTTTTTCAGAACAGTTACGTTTGGTAAGCTGTTAAGACGTTCTTGTAATACAGCATCAGCTTTTAATTCTGGCATGAATTCAAGAACAGTTACGTGCTTAACAATACCTGCTAAGTCGATAGCTGCTTCAATACCAGAGTTACCTCCGCCGATAACTGCTACGTCTTTTCCAATGAATAATGGACCGTCACAGTGTGGGCAGTATGCTACACCTTTGTTTTTGAACTCAGCTTCACCCGGTACGCCAACATTACGCCAGCGAGCACCTGTTGAAACGATTACGCTCTTACTTTTCAGAATAGCGCCGTTTTCAAGTTCCACTTCAATAAGTTCTTTTTTTTCTAAACGTTTCGCACGTTGTAGATTCATTACATCGATGTCGTATTCTTTTACGTGCTCTTCAAGACTTGCTACTAGCTTAGGACCTTCAGTGCGTTTTACGCTGATGAAGTTCTCAATGCCCATAGTATCCATTACTTGACCACCGAAGCGCTCAGCAACGATACCAGTGCGGATGCCTTTACGTGCTGCGTAAATTGCTGCACTTGCACCAGCAGGGCCGCCACCAACAACAAGAACATCGTATGGATCTTTATCAGAAAGCTCTGATGCATCTGGACCGTTACCCATTTTAGCTAAAATTTCTTCAAGTGTCATACGACCGCTTCCGAAAGATTCGCCGTTTAGGTACACAGTTGGTACTGCCATGATGTCTTTACTTTCTACTTCCTCTTTGAATGCAGCGCCATCAATCATAGTATGTGTAATACCAGAGTTAAGAACGCTCATTACGTTAAGAGCTTGTACAACATCAGGACAGTTATGACAACTTAGGCTGATATAAGATTCAAAATGATATTCGCCTTGAATGTTTTTGATTTGATCGATTAATTTTTGTTCAACTTTTGGAGCACGTCCACTAACTTGAAGTAAAGCTAACACTAATGAAGTAAATTCGTGTCCTAATGGAATGCCAGCGAATACGACACCAGTGTCTTCACCAGGGCGATTTACGCTAAAGCTTGGTGTTCTCTCTAATTCAACTTTTTCTACTGTAATCTTAGATGACATAGTAGCTAATTCGTCTACTAGAGCTAACATATCTTTAGATACGTTATCGTCTCCTGCGCTTACTTTAAGTAAAATATCGTTCTCCATTAACTGAAGGTATTGGGATAGTTGTGTTTTTATATCTGCATCTAGTATCATTTTGATCGAACTCCTTAGATTTTGCCTACAAGGTCAAGGCTTGGTTTAAGTGTTGCAGAACCCTCTTGCCATTTAGCTGGGCAAACTTCACCTGGGTTGTTACGTACGTATTGAGCTGCTTTAATTTTGTTAACAAGGATGCTTGCGTCACGGCCGATACCGTCAGCATTGATTTCCATAGATTGGATAACGCCGTCTGGATCGATGATGAATGTACCACGAGCAGCAAGACCTTCTTCTTCCATTAAAACGTTGAAGTTTGTAGTAATTGTGCGAGTTGGGTCACCAATCATAATGTATTCGATTTTGCCGATAGTTTCTGAGCTATCATGCCATGCTTTGTGAGTGAAGTGAGTGTCTGTAGATACAGAGTATACTTCAACGCCTAAGTCTTTTAGAGTTGCATATTGGTTTTGTAAGTCTTCAAGTTCAGTTGGACAAACGAATGTGAAGTCTGCTGGGTAGAAACAAACTACGCTCCATTTTCCTTTTAAACTTTCGTCAGTAACTTGGATAAATTCTCCATTATGGTAAGCATTAGCTTTAAACGGTTTTACTTCTGTGCCGATTAATAACATATTAAAATTCCTCCTAAAGGTTGGTTTTGAGCATCGGAAATTAGTTTGCTCATAAAATATATTTTTTAATTAACTATAATAATTCTAATTCGATATTAATTATCATATAGAAGTGGTTATTTTGTCAAGAGAATAAACCAACTTTATACCAATTTAATTAATATTTATTCTCAATTAAGGCTGCTAGGGAATTAAAAGGTAATTTTTAAGTCATAAATTTTCAATGAGTGTTTGAAAGAGTAGTGTGTATGTTAGAGACATGGTGTAAGTATAAATTCTTAGGAAGGAAATATTTCTTAGAAGTTGTAGATTTGAAAAGGAATTGCTTACTTCTATTTTACAAAGAATTGTGCAATAAATAAAACAAAATGTATCGGAATCTTTGTGAACAATTATTGTCATCATAAATATATATAATAAGAAGTATATTGCAATGAGAGATAGAAACATTGACGCTCATTTCTAACAAGATATAATAAAAGCGAGATATGTATTGCAATAGAGAAGATATAGTATAGATTGAAAAAATTTCAGTCTATTATTTTTTTATGGCTTTTAGAAAACGTTTACATTTAGTGTGGAGGGGAAACCATGTCTAAGTTCACGAAGTATTTTTTAATGGAAGCTAAAGATGTGATTGCATATGTGCAAGAGAAATTACCTAAGTTCGAACATGCAAAGGGGTTAAAGTGTAAAGAAATAGGTGATGGTAATTTAAATTATGTGTTCCGCGTTTGGGATGAACAGAAGAACATTTCTGTCATTGTAAAGCAAGCTGGGGGTACAGCGCGTATTTCAGATGAGTTTAAGTTATCGACGAATCGAATTCGTATAGAATCGGATGTTTTGCGATTAGAGGGAGAGTTAGCACCTGGACTTGTACCAGATGTATATTTGTTCGATGGTGTGATGAATTGTTGCGTGATGGAAGATTTATCAAGTCATACAATATTGCGTACAGCACTCATAAATCATCAAATGTTTCCGAGGCTTGCTGATGATTTAACTACTTTTATGGTAAATACTCTTCTATTAACATCAGATGTTGTAATGAATCATAAAGAGAAGAAGGAACTCGTGAAGAATTATATAAATCCTGAGTTATGTGAGATTACAGAGGACCTCGTATATTCAGAGCCATTCACAAACCATAATAAACGCAACGAATTGTTTCAATTAAATGAAGGATGGATTAGGGAGCATATTTATAGTGATAAAGAGCTTCGTATGGAAGTAGCGAAACTTAAGTTTTCTTTTATGACGAATGCACAAGCGCTGCTTCACGGTGATTTACATACTGGTTCTGTTTTTGTAAAAAGTGATTCTACAAAGGTTATTGATCCTGAGTTTGCTTTTTATGGACCTATGGGATATGACGTTGGGAATGTAATGGCGAATTTAATGTTTGCATGGGTGAATGCAGATGCAGTGATGCAAACTGGTATTGAGAAAGGTACCTATATGAACTGGATAGAATCTACCATGATAGATGTAATTGATTTATTTAAGAAGAAGTTTTTAGATGCTTGGGATATTCATGTAACAGAGATTATGGCGAAGGAAGAAGGTTTTAACCAAGTTTATTTACAATCTGTATTAGAGGATACAGCTGCAGTGACGGGTCTTGAGTTAATTCGTCGTATTGTTGGTCTAGCGAAGGTGAAGGATATGACTTGTATTGAGAATGATGCAACGCGTGCTAGAGCGGAGCGAATTTGTCTACAGGCAGCGAAGAAGTTTATTTTACAAGCGAATCAATATAAAACAGGTAGTAGCTTTGTAGAAACGTTAAAAAAACAGTCAATGCATAGTGCGAAATAAGGGGAGAAGATGATGGCAGAGCAATTAATACCAATTCAGTGGAAAGATGATGCTTTAGTGTTATTGGATCAAACGGTATTACCGAACGAAGTAGTCTATGAATCTTTTAAAACGGCTGAGGGTGTGTGGGATGCGATTCAAGTAATGAAAGTACGAGGAGCGCCGGCAATAGGTGTTTCAGCAGCCTACGGTGTGTATTTAGGAGTAAAGGAAGTTGCGGAAAGTTCGGCGGAAGAATTCATAGAGGAAGTAAAAAAGGTATGTGCATACTTAGCGACATCAAGACCGACGGCAGTAAATTTATTTTGGGCGCTTGAAAGAATGGAAAGTGTAGCGAAAGAGAATGCTCACTTATCAATTGCGCAGTTGAAAGATAGATTATTAGAAGAAGCAAAAGAGATTCATAGAGAAGATGAAGAAATTAACCGTCAAATTGGAGAACATGCATTAACATTATTCCATGATGGCATGGGGGTATTAACGCATTGTAATGCAGGTGCGTTAGCAACGACTAAGTATGGTACTGCGACAGCTCCAATGTACTTAGCGAAAGAAAAAGGATGGGACTTAAAAATCTATTCCGATGAAACACGCCCTAGATTACAAGGTTCAACGTTAACGGCATTAGAACTGCAGCGAGCGGGAATTGATGTAACGGTCATTACAGATAATATGGCGGCAATGGTCATGTCACAAGGGAAAATCGATGCAGTAATCGTTGGATGTGATCGTGTAGCAGCAAACGGGGATGTAGCAAATAAAATTGGAACATTAGGCGTATCTATTTTAGCTAAATACTACAACATTCCGTTTTATGTAGCAGCACCAACGCCGACAATTGATTTGAAAACACCGACAGGAAAAGAAATTCCAATTGAAGAAAGAGATGCTTCTGAAGTGATCAATCGTTTTGGACAATATTCTGCTCCGAAAGAAAGTAAAGTATATAATCCGGCATTTGATGTTACGCCATATGAAAATGTAACAGCGATTATTACGGAAAAAGGGATTGTGGAAGCACCGTTTACGGAGAACTTAAAAAAGCTATTTTAGTAAGTAGATATATAGTCAGTCATCATAAGCTTCATACTTAGGGGGATGTATATGTTATTACAAAACGAAAGAGAAGAAATTGTAGCATATGGAAAGAAAATGATCTCCAGTGGTTTAACAAAGGGGACTGGGGGTAATATTAGTATTTTTAATCGTGAACAAGGGCTTGTTGCAATTAGCCCAAGCGGTTTAGATTATTATGAAACGAAGCCTGAAGATGTAGTTATATTGAATTTAGATGGTGAAGTGATAGAAGGAGAGAGAAAACCATCAAGCGAGTTAGACATGCACCTTATTTATTATAGAAATCGTGAAGATATAAATGCGCTTGTGCACACACATTCTCCTTATGCGAAGACAATTGCATCATTAGGATGGGAACTTCCTGCTGTGTCATATTTAATTGCTTTTGCAGGTCCAAATGTTCGCTGTGCACCGTATGAAACATTTGGTACGAAGCAATTAGCAGAGGCAGCTTTTGAAGGAATGATTGATCGTCGTGCAGTTTTACTTGCGAACCATGGTTTAATGGCTGGAGCGAATAATATAAAAATGGCGTTTACTATTGCAGAAGAAATAGAGTTTTGTGCTCAAATTTATTACCAAACGAAAAGTGTTGGGGAACCGAAATTATTGCCAGAAGACGAGATGGAGAATTTGGCGAAGAAGTTTGAAGGGTATGGGCAGCAGTAGAATGAAATGAAAACCCCCTCAAGAAAAAAACTTGAGGGGGTTTCTTTATGCTTTCTTAAGCAACAAATACATAAAGTAAGGAGCACCAATTAAAGCAACGACAATACCAGCTGGAATACCGTTAGGTTCGACGATATTTCGTCCAATTGTATCCGCTAGTAGCAATAACCATCCGCCGATTAAAACGGCAATTGGCATGAAGATTTGATGCCTTGGACCTACTAAAGATTTTGCGATATGAGGAGCCATTAGTCCAATAAAGCTAATTCCTCCTGTTACGGAAACAGCAGCGGCAGCAAGTGCAACGGCTGCGATTAATAAGTATCTTCGTTCTTTTTCAATTTCAATTCCAACACCGATTGCTACTGGCTCGTTTAATGCTAATATATTTAATCGATTTGCTTTATAGAAGACAAATGGGATTAATATGATTAGCCATGGAAGCATTGCTAAAACAAATGTCCAGTCATCTCCCCAAATGTTTCCGGCAATCCATTTTGCGATAAAGTCCACTTTCATACGATCAGCGGATGAAATAAGGACAATCATCATTCCAGATAGTGCAAATGAAAAACCGATACCGGTTAATGTTAAGCGTATTGGCTGAAGGCCTGTGGATTTGCTATATGAAAATACGTAAATTAGCACAGCTGTTAGAAACGCACCGATAAATCCAACGACTGGTAGTAAGTAAAGAAATGAACCTACGTCTATTGGGAAGTATAAAAAGAAAACAGCAACAGCGACTCCAGCTCCAGAATTGATTCCGAGAATACCAGGTTCAGCTAAATCATTTCGGGTAATTCCTTGCAGGATAGCCCCTGATAAAGCGAGAGCCATACCAGCTAATAATGTAATAACAATTCTAGGTAGTCGTAAAGAATATAAAACGAATTCTTCTTTAAATGTACCTTGTCCCATCAGCGTTGGGATTAACCTGTCATAGGAGAGGGCGGCAGAACCGAGCCCCATTCCAATTACAATGGTTGTGATGGTAAGTATAAGTAATGCGAGTATGATAAGACGTTGTTTCTTTAGAATAGATTGCATCATGAGAAAGTTCTTCCTCCTTTACGTACAATGAATAGGAAGAATGGTAATCCTACAATTGCGACGATTGCAGCAACTGGTGTTTCGTACGGAGCATTAATTGTACGTCCGATTGTATCTGCAAGTAGCATAAAGGAAGCACCAGCGATCGCTGACATCGGTATAACGAAACGGTAGTCTGGTCCAACGATTGGACGGACCATATGGGGTATCATTAAGCCGATAAAAGCCATGTTTCCGACAAGTGCTACAGAAGCGCCAGCAAGCAAGATAATAATGATAAATAAAATCGTTTTAATGACGATAATTTTTTGACCAAGTCCAACAGCAACTTCTTCACTGAAACTAAGGACTGTCAATTTCCTTGCAAGTAAAATAGCGATAAATATACTTATTGAAATAACAGGAATAATAATTTTTAATTGGCTCCAAGTCGTTCCAATTGCGCCCCCAGCAGTCCAAAGTGATACATCTTGTGAAATCTTGAAGTAAATGCCAACACCTTCTGAAATTGCGAGCAGGAACGCTGAAACTGCAGCACCCGCTAATACAATTCGAAGAGGGGAAAGTCCGCCCTTTTTCACCATGCCAATTCCAAATACCATAATAGCGCCAATTGCAGCACCGATAAAGCAAGCTAGTGTTAAGTAAAGGTAGCTTATAGAAGGGTTGAAAGCAAGTGTCAGTGCAAGTGCAGCATTTGCGCCACCAGATAGCCCTAATAATCCAGGATCTGCAAGTGGATTTCGTGTTAATCCTTGCATAATCGCCCCAGAAACAGCAAGTCCAGCTCCTACAAAAATAGCGGCAACTTCACGTGGCAAACGTATTTCGCGAATAATAGATATTTTGTCTCCTTTAGCGGAGGAAGTGAGTGCTAACCATACATCTTTTATAGAAGTATCTGCAGCACCTAATACCATTGCCACCATAAAAATAAGAAAGAATGCAATGATACTCAAAATTAGTTTGTATGTAAAAGCTATAGAACGTGGATTATCGTGATCTTTTGTCATTCGTTTCACATCTTTTCTTTTCATAGAATAAAGGAAGAGGAATTCTTAAATTAAGAATTCCTCATGTTTGTATTATTGACCAAGAAAGCTCTTCTTGAAGAAGTCTAGTTGGAAATCTAATGTAAGTGGATCATTGAAATAGAATTCCATCATGTTTGCTTCATATACACGATTATTTTTTACTGCTGGAATGTTTTTATATGATTCTGTCTCTTGGAATGAGTTATCAGTATCTTTGTTTTTACTTACGATTAAGTAATCACCAGCGAACTCAGGTAATACCTCAGTAGATAATGCGTAGTATCCTTCTTTTAAAGCCTTTTCTTTTACTTTTTCAGGCATTTTTAATTTCATTTCTTGGTAAAGAATTTCTGTTCCACGGCCCCAGTTTTCGCCGTATACATAAAGCTGTTTGTTGAAGTTTTCAACAACAGAAACTGTTGCATCTTCACCGATCTTAGCTTTAATGTCTTTTCCAGCTGTTTGTGCACGTTTCTTGAAATCATCAACCCAAGTTTTTGCTTCTTTTTCTTTATTTAATAATTTACCGATTTCTAAGTGTTGTGTTAAGTAATCAACTTTTCCGTAAGTATATGTTACAGTAGGAGCGATTTTCTTTAACTTATCAACATTTTTAATATTGGATAAACCAATGATTAAATCTGGATTTAATTCTGCAATCTTTTCAACATTCTCATCTGATACTTCAGCAACATTTTTAAGCTTGCTATCAAAACGTGGGTTTTGTTTAGACCATGAATCTACCCCAACAAGATTTACACCTAATGACATTACGTTACCAGCGAATGATGATAGGACAACAACACGTTGTGGATTTGCTGGAACTTCAACTTTACCATTTTCAGATTGGTATGTAATTGTTTCTGATTTCTTACCTTTTGCGTCGTTCTTCTTGTCTGTTGAACCATTGCTACAAGCACTCATAACAAGGACGAACAGAACTGTTAGTGAAATAAATAATTTTTTCATCGTCTTTCTCCTTTGGATAGATGATATGTAATATACAATAAATTGTTTAACTGCAATCTCTTTGAAAGAGTAGTGGTAATACAAAAGTCTTGAATATGAGATTTCACAATATAGTATTGACCATATTAATGAAAGAAGATGTAATCTCACAGTTGCTAATAATTAACAAATTGATAATGATTATCACTATTGATTCTTTAAATAATATAATTTTATATAGGTGTATTGTCAATAGTAATTTTAATTGTAAATTTTGCGGAAACAGGTTATATTTTATTGAGAATGATAATCAATGACTAATAGCTGAGGAGTGAACACGAATGAATCAAGAAGAATTGTTTGATGTAACCGTGATAGGCGGAGGGCCTGCGGGGCTTTATTCAGCTTTTTATAGTGGACTAAGAGAGATGAAAACGAAAATAATAGAATTTCAACCACAGTTAGGTGGTAAAATACATGTTTATCCAGAAAAAATGATTTGGGATATCGGCGGATTGTTACCGGTTACTGGTGAGAAATTAATTGAGCAACTTGTACAACAAGGATTAACATTCCAGCCAGAAGTTGTATTGAATACAAAAATAGAATCAATTATTCGTAATCAAGATGGGATTTTCACATTAAAAACAAGCTCTGGGGAAGAACATTTTTCAAAAACAGTGATCGTCGCAACTGGGAGTGGTATATTGAATCCACAAAAGTTGTCAATTGAAGGTGCGGAGAGATTTGAAGTCTCAAATTTAAATTATACAGTTAAATCGTTAAAACGTTTCAAAGATAAAACGGTAATTATTTCAGGTGGAGGGAACTCTGCAATTGATTGGGCGAATGAATTAGAACCAATCGCGAAAAAAGTGTACTTAACATATAGAAAAGAAGAATTATCTGGTCACGAAGCACAAGTAAAACAACTTATGAATAGTTCAGCAGAATGTTTCTTTAATACATCGATTACAAAATTAATTGCTGGTGATAACCATGAAGCGATTGAATATGTAGAATTAACAAATCATGAAACGGGAGAGATTTCTCAGTTATCTATCGAAGAAGTTATTATTAATCATGGATATGAACGTGACATTACATTATTGGAAAATAGTGAGCTAGATGTCGCAATTGTAGATAATTACTTTATTGCAGGGAATGCAAATAGTGAGTCCTCGGTAGATGGATTATATGCTGCTGGAGATATTTTAAAGCATGACGGAAAATTACATTTAATTGCAGGGGCATTCCAAGATGCTGGAAATGCTGTGAATAAAGCGAAACAATTTATTCAACCAGATGCAAGTGAGTACGGAATGGTTTCTTCTCATAATGAAGTATTTAAGAAGAGGAATCGAGAATTGATTAAGCAGATGATGAAATAATAAAGTGAAACTTTAATCAGTGGGGGGTGTTCATCCCCCCACTGATTATTAGCCTTCACCAATTGGGCTTTTACGGGCAGTTGATCTCCCACATAACTCCCTCGCATTCGCTGAATTTTGAGGTGGGAGTCTTACTGCCCACAAATAGCGGGATAAAGGAACAAGTACACCCCCATTCACTTCTCTATTCGTATGGACGAGAGAGGTAAATGGGGGTTTTCCTGTTTATTATATCTGCAATCATTATCATGACACCGGTTTCATTAGTTCATGTGACATGAACGTTTTATTTGTAATCTCTCTAGAAAACAATGAATCTAGGCTTGGTTTATGCTGTCCCTTTTGCTTGTTCATTCGGAAATGGCATATTTAGTATAGAAGCAATGTATTGTTTTCCATGTTTTCGAGCTAATGATTCTAATATTTGGCGAACGCGTTTTGTAAGATGGCCTTGTTTTTTTATAGCCTCACAATATGCATCATAGAAAACGTATTTAGCCCAAAGGAAATCATCTTGCTGGAATAAGAAATGATTTTTGTACCATTCGCCAATTGTATGATAGCAATTGCTTTCGTGTACTGCTGCACTTTGTGAAAGAATACGATCGGATAAAGACTTAGATAGATGAGAAATTGTATTTTCTGTTTCAACTCGTAATGTTTTTTCTAACATTGTAATGATGTGACGAGTAGCCATATGTTAACTCTCCTTTGTGTAAATGGGTAATACCATTCTATAGTTTTAAAAAATGCTTACTATATTATTATACAATATATGGAATGCATCTACCTGCTTTTTAATTTGTATTTACAAAATCTTTTTTATTTGTTTACAAAAATAAAGTAAGATACAGTATATATATGAAAAAACTATAAAGGAATGAACACATTGTATATAACGATAGAAGAGGCTGCGGAATATTTGAATTTACCCAAATCGTATGTTGAAGATTTAATTCAGCAAAAGAAAATTCGTGCACTGTTTGATGGAGAGCAATATTTATTAAACAAGGAACAGTTTAATACACATTTAGAACAAATGGAGAAATATAAGCAATTAGTGGAAGAAATATTAAATGAGCCAATTCCGGAAGATATGGATGTTAAAGACGAAGATTAAATTTAGGAAAAGCCCCCGTATTAAGATATGCAGAAATGTATCTTAATACGGGGGCTTTTTGTATGAAGATATGAAAAAATCACCCGAAATCCTAGAGTTAATTTAAGGGAAAGAAGATTTTATAGGGATTTGTATTATTAGTTAAAAGCATATTTTTTCATAGCGGGGACAAACATAGCGAACATAACCTGTACAGATACATATACTATCAGTGCAAAAGCTTATAAATTAATGGAAGGGGTTTTCTCGTGAGTTTATTTCATTGTGATTTTTTGAAAGACTTAATTGGATCTTACGTGAGAGTAAACAGGGGTGGTCCAGAATCTCAAAAAGGAATAATAGTCGCAGTATGTTCGGATTACTTTGTATTAAAGAGTGAAAAAGGAGAGCTTTCTTACTATCAGCTTCGCCATCTAAAAAGTGTTACAAAAAATACGAAAGATTGTGAAGCAGATGATTATGGATGGTTGGAATATGAAGATGACTTTGAAAAGCTACTTCAAAGCTTCAAATATCGCTGGGTGAAAATTAATCGGGGTGGCCCAGAAAAAATTGAAGGTATTTTACAAGATGTTTCTTGTGATTATGTGACATTAATTGTAAAAGAAGAAGTTATATTAATCTCAATAGCTCATATTAAGAGTGTTAGTTATAGCCCAGTAGTGTGCGGAGAGAGCGAAGAAAGTAACAGTGAAAGCAACAGTGAAAGCAATAATTCAGGTCGAACTCGTGCACAAAGACAATCAAGTAGAGGAAGATAATAAGGAAGGAGGATACGAACTTGGAGAGCGTATTATGCTGTGATCAAATTAAAGGTTTAGTCGGTGAGAATGTAAAAGTAAATCTGCGCGGACCAGAAAGTCGAGTAGGTGTACTGTTATCGTTAGGAAAAGATTACCTTACACTACAATTACCTCATGGAGAAGTAGTGTATTATCAGCTGAAACATGTGAAGAGTCTAGTCAAGAAAGTGAAAGAAACAAAATGTGACGATTACTATGGTTCATGTTTCTATTCTGATGAAGATACTTTTTTGGATGTATTAAAAGACCTGAAGTATAAGTGGATAAAGATTAATCGCGGTGGACCAGAGTGTGTAGAAGGTTTATTAAGTGAAGTGCATGAAGAATGTATTATACTAGTAAATAGTGATGAAGTTATCTATATAATTAATTATCATATTAAGAGTGTGAGTCAAGTAGTGAAATGCAAAAAGAATGAAGATGAATAATGTTTAATAAATAAGAGGGGCATTATGATTGGAAGTAAAGAACGATTTCATAGTTCGCTACAATTATGAACGATATATGAAAAGGATCTCTTACTATTAAAAGACAGAACATTGCCCCTGATTATTTTTTTGAAATGGAAGATAGAAAAGTACAATCTCATAGAAAGGAGGATATAGATGAATGAGCTGAACAAAAATATTGGAGAAAATATATACGTTAAATTAATCGGTGAAAAAAGATTTAAAGGTGTATTAATTGACGTAGGAAATGATATTGTTGTGCTTTACAATGGACAAGACTACGTATATATATCCCTATACCATGTACAATATTATAAATTTCTAAGACCACATGATGAAGAAATATCAAAACCAGATGTTGATTCTGTAATTAAGAGGGAGTCCCCTTCCATTTCTTTGAGAAAAGTATTAAGTACTTCTAAAGGGATTTTTACAGAAATTTATGTGGCAGGAAATGCTCCAATACACGGTTATGTTACAAGTGTAATGAACGATTATATTGTTTTTTATAGCCCGGTTTATAAAACGGTATATATATCTTTAAAGCATTTGAAATGGTTAATTCCTTATAAAGAGAACCAAGTACCTTATTCCCTCAACAAAAATGAACTCCCCGTAAATCCACTAAATATTACTTTAGCTAGAACATTTGAAGAACAGCTTATTAAATTGGCTGGGAAAATTATGGTTTTTGATTTAGGTGAGGAATATAACAAAATCGGAAAGATGGCGAAAATTGATGAAGGACATATTGAAATATTAAAAGCACGTGACGCAAAAATGTATGTGAATATTCAACATGTGAAATCTGTCCATTGTCCGTAGGCTAGTTTAAAGGGCTGGCTTTTTCTTTTATATATGCGGAAGAAAAGGTCGAGCCTATTTTTTTACCGTTATTTGGATATGAGGGGGAAAGTGAATTGAATATATAAGTATGTTACTGTTTTTACTTATAAAGAGGTAATCTTGTACTATATTATAAAAAAGATGTACGAGCTATTTTTTATTGTATTCAATTCACTTTTTGAGTAAGTGCTGCTCAACTACTTTATTAAAGGGGTTTTATTTGTGGAGCAGTTTCCAAATTCGTTTTCGATTACGTTGCTTGGCAGTGCTGGTGGAGCAGCAAAAGCAGTATTAGCAATTTTGAATCAAGCGGTAGTAAATGAAAAAGATCCAATTTATGACGTCATAAAGAATGTGAATTTTCATTTGGTGGATATAAAACAAAAAGATAAAAGTTATTATGATGAGTTGTTTCCAAATTTGAAAGAGCAGTTTTTTTTATATGAAATAAATCTTCAAGATGTAGTCAAATTTAAACAACATTTAAAAGAAAAAAGAACGAAGGTTGTTATTGATGTTTCAGGCGCAGATACGATTAGGGTACTGAGCTGTTGTAATGACCTTGGCATTTGTTACATTAATTCAGCTTTGGAAAATGAGGCAGTAGATCAAGACGATAGTTTACTTGGTTTTCAGCTTACGGAAAGGTATACGAGGTTTGAGAAGGAGAAAGAAACATTTACAAATACAAGAGCGATTATAGGTTCAGGTATGAATCCAGGTGTTGTTCAATGGATGGTTGTTGAACTGATGAAAGAACGGCCAAATGAAAAGCCACGAGCATGCTATATTGTAGAACATGATACGTCGTTTTTGAATGATATAGCACTTATAAAGCCGCATACACTTTATGCTTCATGGGCAGTAGAACGATTTCTAGACGAAGCGATATGGAGTTATCCGATGTATATGAGTCATCATCGTCCTCTTTATTTTTATGAGGATGTATATGCTTCAGAGTATAAAGTGAAGTTAGGAGAAAAAGAGTTTTATGGTTGCTTAATGCCACATGAGGAAGTTTTAATTTTAGGAAAAAACTTTAACATGGAGGTTGGTTTTCTTTATCGAATTAATGAGTATACAACGAATGTAATTAGACAGAACTTAGATAAAGTGGAAGAGTTATGGAACTGGAATCGTAAAGTATTCAATCCAGCGGAAGAAGAGGTTGCAGGAGAGGATCTAGTCGGTGTATTAATCGTTTATGAAAATAGCGAGACGTATATGTATAACGTAATGAATAGTAGCCAAGTTTTTCATAAATATAAAACAAATGCAACTTACTTCCAAGTAGGGTGCGGAATTTATGCAGGTTTGTGTAGTTTACTTTTAGATCACTTTGGACAAGGTGCTTATTATGTTGAGGAATTATTATTAAATACAGAAAGTAAGTACGATGAATATTTAAATTTATATATGAAGGATTTTGTAATAGGGCATAATGATTTTACGGATGGACTGCTACATGATAGGGTAAGATGGATATAAATTGTGACTGAAAAGGAAGGAGCTGTATCTCCTTCCTTTTAGTATTAGAAGGTTACATGTTGCCCTGAAAGCAATTTCATAATTATAATTTAAAGAGATAACACTTGAAATGTTTTTTTGCATTAATCAAGAGGAGTTTTTATATGAACAAATACAAGAGCTTGATTTATGAAGAAAGAGAAGCTTTAAAAGTATTTATATTATTATTCTATATTATATTCTTTTTATATGACGTTATATATCATTTCGCTTATCCCGTTATGAATATTAATGAAGCAAGGGTAGGGTGGCCAGAAGGTGGTATGGGAATAGGGGTATATATATTAGTAATATCTTTATTTCCTATTTCAATATATCTTCAAAAACAAGGTTATGTATATTTCGTGAAATATTTATTTTTAATTGGGTACATGCTTATTGACCTTATTAATAACTTAATGATTTATTTACACAGTGATCGTGTTTTTGAAAATGGAAATATGGTTGAAATATTTTTAATTTTATTTGCACCGATTTTCGTGAATGGAAAATATTTTTATATCGTTTCCTGTAGTGTAATTGGAAAATATGTATTTTTCACGTTGATATTGCAAGATATAAAAGTTGTGATTCCGCTTGTTTTATGTGTATTCTTTTTTATTATTTCACATTCTCTGTTAAAACGTTTCCAGTCCTATGTAAGAACAGTGTTTGAAATGATGAGCAATATGAAAGAGACCGAAAATTTAGCTGTTATTGGGACTATGTCTACAACAATTGCTCATGAAATTCGAAATCCATTAACGGCTTTGAAAGGGTTTACGCAAATGCAAAAAGAAAGAAACCCTGAAGATATGATTAGCTATGAAATAATGCTACAAGAGATTGAGAGAATTAACGGTTTTGTTAGCGAATTGATGTTATTAGGAAAACCAAAACCAACAAATTATGAATGGTGTAATATACGGGAAATCCTTTTATATGTTGTACAGTTAATGGAAAGTTATGCGACTCAATATAAAGTGAAATTTCACTTGCGAGTAGATGGAAATTTACCCGTTATAAATGGTGATGATAAACAATTAAAACAAGTGTTATTAAATATTATTAAAAACGGAATAGAATCAATGCCAGAAGGTGGGGACATTCATATTCGGGCATATGAAAAAACTAAGGGGTATTTGTGTATTTCTGTCGAGGATCAAGGATTTGGTATAGAGACAGAGAAATTGGAGAAGATTGGAAAGGCTTTTTACACAACAAAGGAGAATGGTACAGGGCTTGGTTTAATGATTACATATAAAATTATTAAAGAACATCAAGGGAGTATCACGATTCAAAGTAGTATGGGTGTAGGAGCGAAAGTGGAAATTTATTTACCGACGATGTAGCGAAGTAGAAGAAAGTATTTTTCAGAAAAGTGTTCTTGTTGTGTAAATATAAACATTTTATAAAATGTTTCAAGAAGGGTTTTTTTTATAAAACACTTCGTTTATAATGGAGGAAAATATCGACATAGAGCTTTTAGCTCGTGTAACGGTTCGGTAGTGTTATGAAAAGAAAAGATGGGGTGCACGCGCATCCTTTTTTCTATGCAGATATTATGAAAGGGGTGGTATGATGGAATTAACATTAAATTCGACTGTATGTTTACACACGATTCAATTTCGAAAAGAGCAAAATAATTATATTGTAAAAGATATAATTACAGGAGAAAAATATGAAATGCCGCCACTTTGGATTGATGCATTGGCAATGATGCGTGACGGTTTTTTATTGGGCGAAATTGAGGCGAAATTAAAAGAAGAGTATCCGGCCGAAGAAGTAAATATATTAGCATTTACGAGGCAACTGTTAGAGCTAGAACTTGTCGGAATGGTAGATGGGGAAGAGATAGCTTGTACAAAGAAGAAAGAGAAAGATTATTTAGCTTGGGTACGTCCTAGGGTAGAACAATTTTTCCTTAATTTAAATAAAAAATATAGAAGCAAAGGTCAATAATGACCTTTGCTTTTTTGTAGGCTTTGTTTAAAAAATAACAGCGAATGCTCTTGCGAAAGCACCATCACTATCTTTAATTTTTAAAGGTGCTGCTGAGAAAAAGAATCGTTTCGCTTTAATAGCGTCTAGATTTGTTAAGTTTTCAATTAAATAAATATTATTTCCTAACAGTATGTGATGAATTGGTGATGTTGCTGTCGTTACCTCATCAGGAGAAATAAAATCTAAACCGACCGATTTTACTTTTAATTCAACTAGTTCTTCAGCTAATTCTTTAGAAAGATAGAATGCTTCTTTCTCATAAGCTTCTGTATTCCATTTATTAGATAGATTGGAATGGAAAATGACAATATCGTCTTTTTTTATGTCGGCATTATGCAATACTTCTTTAGGCAGTTTTCGCTCTTGAACATGAGTTACATCGATGAGAACTGCTTCACCTACAAACTGATCAAGGGGCAATTGATCAATCGTAGTTGCACCAGAAATAAAATGTGCAGGAGCGTCGCAATGTGTACCAACATGAACGACAGAATGGAAATCTGTAACTTGATATCCCGTCTCTTCAACGCTTGTAATAGCTTCTAGTTGGATTGTTGGTGTTCCAGGAAATTGAGACATATTATTTTCAAACGTTTGTGATAGATCAATTACTTTCATTTTAAATACCTCCAATATATGTTTTTCAAATAATAAAAAGCCCATCCTTCATAATCAAGAAAGATGGGCTTTACATACTAGTTGAGTTTTATCTTCCAAAATGCAATGCATTTTGCAGGAATTAGCACCTATTCAGTTTTTATAAACTGAGGTTGCTGGGCTTCAAAGGGCCGGTCCCTCTGCCTCTCTTGATAAAGGTTTATTTAATTTTAAAGTTCGGAATATTTACGATATTTAAATTGTAATTCATTTCCTTTTTTCGCGCAATATAAATTAGGTGTTCACCCAAATAAAGTTGCTCGCATATTGTAGCTTATGTAAGTAGACTGTTGCGAAGGAGTGAGTGCAGTGACAGGTAATGTATTAAATTATTATGCTGGTGGCAATACAGCTAGAGGATTTCATAATTTATACGAAGAGAATTTAAAAGGGCTAGATAGGTTGTTTATTTTAAAGGGTGGTCCAGGAACGGGAAAATCTTCTTTAATTAAGGCAATAGGTCGTGAATGGGTTGAAAAAGGATATGATATTGAACTTTTGCATTGTTCTTCTGATAATAAGTCAGTTGATGGGGTGATTATTCCGAAATTAAAAGTAGGAATTGTTGATGGAACATCACCGCATGTTATTGAGCCGAAAATGCCAGGAGTTATTGAAGAGTATATAAATTTAGGAGTTGCTTGGGACTCAGATAAATTAAGAAAGCAGAAGTTAGAAATTGAACGGTTTGTATCAGAAGCGGGAAAGGCTTTCAAATCTGCTTACGGATGTTTTAAAGAGGCATTAGTTATACATGATGAGTGGGAGAAAATATATATTAATAACATTGATTTTAATAAAGCAAATGAACTAACAGATCAGCTAATTCAGAAATTATTTGCAGATAAAAAGGGGAAACAATCGATTGTGAAACATCGTTTTTTAGGAGCTGCTACACCGAAAGGAGCAGTTGATTTTGTTCCTAATTTAACAGAAGGATTACCACATCGTTATTTTATAAAAGGACGCCCGGGCTCTGGAAAATCAACAATGCTCAAAAAGTTATCGAAGGCAGCAGAAGAAAAAGGTTTTGATGTTGAAGTATATCATTGTGGATTCGACCCGAATAGTCTTGATATGGTTATCGTAAGAGAATTAGGATTTGCAATTTTTGATAGTACCGCACCACATGAATATTTTCCAAGTCGCGAAGGTGATGAGATTATAGATATGTATGCTCTTATTGTTAAACCGGGGACGGATGAGAAGTATGCTACAGAAATTCGTGACGTTTCCATTCAATATAAAGCAAAAATGAATGAGGCAATGTCTTTCTTAGCAAAAGCAAAATCAGTTCGTGATAAATTAGAACGAATTTATATTGCTGCTATGGATTTTTCAAAAGTGGATGCATATAAAGAGGAAATTCAAAAAGAGTTTGAACGAATTAACGCTACTGTAACTGAAAAGAAAAATTAGGTTTTGTTAAACTGTCAGAAAAATTCTGGCAGTTATTTTAGTATGTAGTAAAATTAGCAGTATATTTGTCGAATTTCCAAGGAAATAATCAAAAAATGGGGATGGTATGAAATGAGAGGGAAAATTGAATTAGAGTTAGAAAGAATTGAAAAAGAGAATGATGTGAAAATTTTATTTGCAGTGGAATCAGGGAGTCGTGCTTGGGGATTCCCATCGAAAGATAGCGATTATGATGTTAGGTTTGTTTATATACATCCAGTAGAATGGTATTTATCAATTCATGATAAACGTGATGTAATTGAATATCCGATTAGTGATGACTTAGATATAAGTGGCTGGGATATTAAAAAGGCATTGCAACTATTCGCGAAGTCAAATCCAGCTTTACTTGAGTGGATTCGATCACCAATTTTTTATTCGAAAAACTCTAACTTTCCAGAGCTGCTTCAGCAAATGAGTGAAAAGAGTTTTGATCCAAAAGCAACGATATATCATTACTTACATATGGCTTCAAAAAATTATCGTGAATTTTTGCAAGGCGAGAATGTAAAGTTGAAAAAGTACTTTTATGTATTACGTCCTATTTTAGCTTGTCAGTGGCTAGAAGAGAAAGGGACATTACCTCCAATAGAATTTGACCGATTACTTATAGAACTATCTATAGAACGTAGTGTATTGAATGAGATTGAGAAGTTGTTAGTAAAGAAAAAAGCGGGTACGGAATTAGATGTTGGATTGAAAATTCAGGTGTTAAATCAATTTTTAGAAGAACAAATTGATTATTATCAGCAATACGTGAAAGGGATTGAAAAGGGATTAGGGATCGATATTGAGAGTTTGAATACATTATTTAGAAACATGTTGTTTGAAGTAAATAAAAAAGAGCACAAGTAAATTTGTGCTCTTTTTTATCCTGCATTAACGGGAAGTAAGAATCCCACCTCAAGAGTCGGCTGGAGCGAAGAAGTTAGGTGGAAGGTCAACTGCCCGTAAACGCCTGATTGGTGAGGGCTGATTAAAGTCTCACTTTATTTTGTAGGAATAAAGAAAACAGATATAGCTGCGATAAGACCTGCAAAAGAGAATAAGTAAAAATTCCACGCCAAGTCATATTGCATTGTCATAATAATACCGACAAGAATAGGGCCAGCAATCGCACCAACTCGGCCAAGTCCAAGTCCCCACCCTAAGGAGGTAGCTCGTATATGTGATGGGAAGTATTGTGTTACATAAGCATTTAATATTTGAGTAATACCGACTGATCCAATTCCAGCAAGACCAATTAAAAGATAAATGATTGTAACAGATGGTTGAATTGTTAACAGTCCAATACATATGGCTGCCATAAGATAGGAGATGCTAATAACAATTTTTGCTCCTATACGGTCGGCAATCGCCCCAGCAAATAATGCGCCGATAGCTGCAGTAATATTTAGCATAAGTAGAAATGATAAACTAGATCCAAGAGGATATCCTGCCTGGCGCATCATCTGTGGTAACCAAGTATTTAAACCGTATATTAAAAACATTCCCATTATATAAGTGATCCAAAAAAGTAGCGTTGCTTTTATGTATTCTTTTGAGAATAACGTAAGAAATCCATTTTTCTTTTGTATATTAGATGGTGTTTCAGGAATTTCATCTTTTACATGGAATTCAATTTGAAAGCGATTAAGAATTTTATTCACTTCTTCTTGTCGATTTCGCGATAATAAAAATTGAATGGACTCAGGTAAATAACGAATAATGAAAGGAATGAGGAGTAGCGGAATCATTCCGATGCCAAACATAATTCTCCATCCGAAATCTTCTAACATAAACATGGATAAAATAGCACCTAACACGATACCTAAAGGATAGCCGGTAAACATAAGAGCATAAATAAAAGATTGCCGTTTTTTTTGTGAATATTCAACAGTAAGTGCTGAAGCCGTTGGGATAACACCGCCTAATCCGATTCCTCCGATAAATCGAGATAGCCCAAATAATTCAGGAGAAGGAGCAATTGCAGCTAAGCCCATTGTGATAGAAAAAAGAGCTAAACAGCATATAAGTGTCCACTTTCGTCCAATTAAATCTGTAATGGTTCCGACTAGAATAGCACCAATAAACATCCCGAATAGAGCATAGCTAGCAATTGTTCCAGCTTGAGCTGGTGATAGTGCCCAGCTGTTGTCTTCTAGAAGCTTTGGCAGAACGGCGCCGTAAATACCTAAATCATATCCGTCAGCTAGAATGGCTAGCCAACAAATAAAAACAACAAGTTTTGTAATAGAGCTTGAAAAGATAGTTTCTGTAGATTCTAGATGAGGTGGAGCAGAAGGTTGCATAGTATTCACCCCTTTTATTTGTAGATGAATATATTATTTTATTTAATGTTAATATTTCCCTTCTTATGTCGAAATTTATATGAAAAGGTGTCATGAAAAACAAAGAAGTTCAACAGGTTTCTTGTTGAACTTCTTTGTTTTTTTACTCGTTATCAACTCGTTTTAATGGTTGATCTGCAGGACCTTCAATAACGTCGCCCTCAATTGAAAAACGGGAACCATGGCAAGGACAATCCCACGTACAATCACCGTTATTCCATTCAACTTCACAGCCGAGGTGTGTACAAGTCGTGTCGACGATATGTAATTTTCCTTCTTTATCTTTATAGGCACCTGCTCGTTTACCGTTAACATGTACAACAGATCCCTCGCCAACTTCAAGATCTTCTGGTTTACGTAATGCGGTTTCAATTTTTCCCTCAATTAAATGTTTGGCAACATCAATGTTTTGAGAAAGGAATGTTTTTATATCTGGGTTTGCATGAAAGCGTGATGGTGCAAACAGCTCTTTATATGGGCTGTGGACTTTTAGAATGGAATCCTTCAGTAAATGAGCTGCAGCAGTTCCAGTTGTCATTCCCCATTTGCGATATCCAGTTGCAACAAATATATTTGGATTTCTTTCGTTAATATGTCCGATATAAGGGAGCTTGTCTAGAGTAATTAAATCTTGCGCTGACCATCTATAGGGAACTTCATCTACTCCAAAAGTTGCTTCAGCAAAAGAATAGAGTGCTTCATAATGAAGCATCGTATTTATTCCCTGTCCCGTTTTATGGCTCTCTCCGCCAATCAAAATCAACTTTTCTCCATTGTTTGTTATATAGCGTAAGGAGCGTTTTGGATCATCAATACTTAAATACATGCCACCTGGATAATCTGTTTTTGCTTTTATTGCAAGAGCATATGAGCGTTCTGCATACATTCGCGTAAAGAAAAAGCTATTTGCATCATAAAAAGGAAAATGTGAACAAGAGACAACATATTTGCAAGTGATACGATGGCCGTCCTTTGTAATGACTTGTGGACAATCACCTTTTTCCACATCAATAGCTGTTGTTTGTTCATAAACTTTGCCGCCCATCTCTACAAACTTTTCTAAAAGTGTTTTCAAATAAAGGAGGGGATGGAATTGTGCTTGGTTTTTCATGGCAAGTGCAGATTGTACTGGAATCGGAATCGATAGAGATTGAACATAGTCACAAGGTATATTTAATTTTTGATAGGCCTCATATTCTTTCGATAAATTTCTTAATCCATTATCAGTAGTTGTATATAAATACGAATCTTCATTTGAGAAATTACAGTCGATTTTATATGTTTGCACAGTCTCATTTATGAATTGTAGAGCATGATTATTTGATTCATAGTAAAGCCTCGCTTTCTCCACACCGAAATGATTTATTAATTCATCATAAATAAGATCATGTTGTGCCGTTACCTTTGCGGTTGTATGCCCAGTCGTTCCATTTAAAATAAGACCAGAATCAATTAAAACGACTTTCATTCCTTCTTTAGCGAGTAAATAGGCAGTGGTAATGCCTGTAATACCAGCTCCGATAACAGCAACTTCTGTCTTTGTATTTTCAGATAAATGGGGAAAAGCAGGGACCTGAGTAGATTCAATCCAATAAGATAATGGAAATTGTGGAAATGTATCGCTTGTCATTATAGAAACCTCCCGATTTTAGAACAATTTTCCTTTTAATATTTCCATATTATATGAAATTCATGTGTGTTGTTTTAGAAGGAGTCTATTTTTATTAAAAGAGGAATTAAATTATTTTAATATAATTAATTTGATGGGGCATTATGAAGAAGTAGGATTTATATAAAGTTAAATTTAAGTGATTCCGTTTGTTGATTACATAGAGAGTTCTTGAATGAGATATAGTCCATGGTGTTTAAGTATATGTATATATATAGTGGATAAACCCCTATGAAATCTATACTTTTTCTTTAGTGAAATAAAGTATGATTATAAAAGTATAACCAACTTTTATTACTAGGTCATAAAAGTTGTTGACAATATAGAAATTCTATTGTTATGATTCATCATGTGGAAAGGTTGATAGAGAGTAAAAAGAGAAATGTTTTTCATTGATAATAAAAGCGAAAAATAAGTGACGATAGAGTGAGTATATTTTCCTTATAATAGATGCTTTTTGGATCACCTAGTAAAATCAATCTGGAAGCAAGAATTAATATATGCAAGTTGCGCAGGGCGCGGCATAAGAAAGGGGCAAAAGGATGAAGGAGCTTCATACGTTTGGGTGGTATGCAGCGCGTGTATCACCACATTTGCCGAAAAAAGCATTTAAACCAGTTCCTACTCGTTTATTTGGTGGACTGGCTTATTTACTTGTGGCATTAGCGGGATTAATAGCGATTGGTGTATTTGAATTGAATGTGTGGGCAAATCTAGGGATTGCGATTGTTCTCGGATTATGTTTTGCTTCACTTGGGTTTTTAGGTCATGAAATTTTACATGGAACAGTTGTAAGAAAGGCATGGCTTCGTGATTTCTTAGGTGCGATTGCATTTATGCCACTATCAACAGGACCAAAACTTTGGAGAAAATGGCATAATGCAACACATCATGTTCATACACAGCATGAAGAGAATGATCCAGATGCATGGCCGACACTTGAGAAGCTTAAAAAGAGTAAGTTTTTGAGTTGGGTATATCGCATGCCTCTTCATGTACGTTCATTCTTTAGTTTTCTGTCACTAACCATTCAATTTACATTGCATTCGACTCGAATGTTCTTTCATTTTATAAAAGAATTTAAGTCATCCAATCAAAAATCTGTATGGCTTCAACTTCTTTTGCCTTGGACAGTTTGGATTAGTCTATTGTTTATTATGGGACCAGGAAAATGGTTATTTGCATATGTGATTCCGTTGTTAATTGCTAACTTCATTGTAATGGCATATATCGCAACAAATCACCGCTTAAACCCAATTGTTCCAGTAAATGATCCGTTAGCAAACTGTTTATCAGTAACAGTGCCGCGCTGGGTAGACGTTTTACATTTCAATTTCTCATATCATACAGAACATCATCTGTTTCCTGCTATGAGCTCTAAATACTATCCTTTAGTAAAAGAGAAAATTAAAGAAATGTGGCCGGAACGCTATCATGAGATGCCGATGACAAAAGCGTTGGCAGCGCTATGGAATACACCACGTGTGTATTATCAAGGAAGTGAATTAGTGGATCCGCATAGAGAGCATTTCTATGGTTCTTTAGGAAATGGATTAGACCCTCATAATATTTCATATCGTGAGGATCATATAGAGGAAAAAGAGAGTATTAAAAAAGTAAATCAATAATAGATATATTTTACGATGAAAAAGCAAGCTCTCTTAGAGCTTGCTTTTTGTTATAAAGAAACCTCTTTCTTGTTCTTTGTCTTGACGTGGATAGAGCTATTTTCTTTTCGCTGTAGTCGTTTTTCTAGAAGGCTAACAAGATAAGTAAATAGAAGAACAAGTGCAAGATAATATACACCAACGATTATATATGTATCTAATTGTTGGAAGTTACCTGCGGCAATGGATAAACCTGATCCCCATAATTCGGACATTCCTACATAAGCAACGAGTGAAGAATCTTTTAATCCAATGATGAATTGGTTCCCTAGAGGAGGAAGTGATAGGCGAAATGCTTGTGGTAATATAATACGGCGCATCGCTAAAGGGTAAGGCATACCTAAAGAGCGAGCAGCTTCTAATTGTCCTCGGTCAACGGATTGAATTGATCCGCGGAAAATTTCAGTAATATATGCACCGTTATGAATTGCTAAAGCAATTGCTCCTGCCCAAAAAGGGGTAAAAACAACAACGGATGTAATCCCAAAATAGAGAATGGCAATTTGAACAATTAAAGGTGTACCACGAATAATGGCGATGTATACATGAGCAATACTATTTAAAACCTTATTGTTAGAGATTCGAAAGAAAGCGACTAGTAATCCAATTAGTGAACCGAGTAATAGGGATGTTAATGTTAATTGTAATGTGACAATAGTAGCCTTTAAGAGTGTGGGATAGGTAGAGATAAAAATTTCAAACATATGTGTCACCTCATATTGTATGGATTTTAGTAGTGAATGAAATGCCCCACATACAAAGTGGGGCATGATTTATGAAATCTCTAAATGGCCAACTTACTTTGTTTTTGCCTCGTCTCCAAGAATATTACGCCCAAACCATTTTTTACTAATTTTTTCATACGTACCGTCTTTAATGATTTCATCTAGCGCTTTATTTACCTTTTCGACCATGTCTTTATTGTCTTTATGAATAGCAATTCCCATTTCATCAAGGTTTAACGGTTTTCCAGCTTCTTTTATATTGGATTTACCTTCTTTAATCATACGAAGACCAACCATTTGGTCAGTAATAACTGCGTCTACACGTCCAGGTTCTAAGTCCATAAGTGCAGTAATATCACTATCATATTCTGTAATTTGATCTGTATATTTTGCAACAAGGGTTTTGAATGTACTTGCTTTTACAACCCCTATTTTCTTACCTTTCAAGTCCTCTGGAGAAGAGATAGATGTATTCTTTTTGGCTACAAAAATTTGTGCACCAGAGCGATAATATGGGTTTGAGAAACTAACAGCTTTTAATCGCTCTTCTGTAATAGCCATACTTCCTAATATCACATCATACTTTTTCGATTGCAGACCTTGAATTAATGTTTCCCAAGGGTTTGTAACAGGAACTGGCTTCATTCCCATCTTTTTCGCGAGAGCGTCCCCTATTTCTACATCAAAACCGACAAGCTTTCCGTCATTTTCTTTATAATTAAAAGGTTTGTATAAACCACTCATCGCATAACGAAATTCCTTTTCACCATTAGATGAAGTAGTAGAGCTTTCCTTACTACAGGCTCCTAGTATGAAGGATGTACACAGTGTAATACTCGCAACAATAGTTAATAGTTTTCTTTTCATAAAACCCCTCCTATATATTGATCATACGGATGGTTTTAAGGATGTTATCGAGATATTTTATTTGGATGATTAGTTGTGCACCGTATGACTGTATTTCTTTTCGTTTGAAACAGAAGTTACATTATAAAACGTTGCGTAAAAATTGCTTGGCCCGTTCATGTGATGGAGCTGAAAAAAATTGTGCGGGAGGAGCTTCCTCCACAATTTTCCCGTCATCCATAAAGATGACGCGGTCAGCTACATCTCTTGCGAAATTCATTTCATGAGTAACAATAACCATTGTCATTCCTTCTTCAGCAAGTTCTTTCATAACTTGCAACACTTCTCCAACAAGTTCAGGGTCTAAAGCTGAGGTAGGTTCATCAAATAGCATAATTTTAGGATTCATAGCAAGAGCTCGCGCAATGGCAATGCGCTGTTTTTGACCACCTGACAGGAGGTGGGGAGTTACATCTGCTTTATCTTGTAGACCGACTTTTTGCAAAAGCTGATTTCCAATATCCTTTGCATTTGTTGTTTCTAATTTTTTTACATGAATAGGTGCTTCTATGATGTTTTCTAGTGAGGTCATATGAGGAAAGAGGTTAAAGTGCTGAAAAACCATACCGACATTTTCACGGACTTTATTTAAATTTGAATGCTTTGGATCAATTCGTTCACCTTGTAAGTGAATTTCACCATCATCGTACATTTCTAAAAAGTTAAGACAGCGAAGTAATGTACTTTTGCCGGAACCACTGGCACCAATTAAAACAACAACTTCTTTTTCTTTTACTTCTAAATCAATTCCTTTTAAAACATCAAGTGAGCCGAATGATTTTACTAGATTTCGAACTTGAATCATACAAAACCCCCAGTCAAAAATATATTTTATAAATGTTGCCCCTTATTTCTGTTATTAGTCATAAATTGTCAGAATCCTTTATTTTTTTGACGGAATTTGATATTCAAGGGAATTATGATTTTTAAAATCCCTATATCTTTCTATAACGAAAATATGGATAATAATATATAGGTAGCACTTATATTGCTTATAAGAAGGGGGGAAAGAAGAGATGGAAAAAGAAAGGAAGACATTTTCCTTTGGTTTACGTATACAGCTTATGCTATTTACTACAGTTTTAGCTTTAATTACATATTCAACAAGTTTATTTTTTATTTACGTTATATATGATTATTTTCAAAGTTATGTAAGTCAAACTGTTTATAATATTATCGTTATGTTATTAGGTGTAGTATGGTCTGGAATTTTAGCGTATGGGGCAGCAATATTTTTAATTAAACCACTTCGAAAGTTGGAAGAAGCAGCAAGGAGAGCGGCTGAAGGTGATATTCGTGAAGATGTCCCATTGCCAAAGACCGATGATGAGATTAAATCTTTAAGTGTTGCATTTAATATGATGCTAGGGAACTTAAGGGGCATGGTAAAAAATATCGATACTACATTTTCGTATACAAATAATCAAGTTCAGCAAATTAGAAAACAAACAGGTGAAGCGACAAAACAAGCACAAGGTGTGTCTGAAACTCTTGCGGAAATTTCTTCCGGTGCCGAGCAATCAGCGGCATCGATTCAAGCGATCGTTTCTACTGTTGATACAACGACTTCTATTGCAAATGAAGTAGAAGGAAAAGCAAAACAGTCTGACGAGTTGTCTTCAGAAATGGTTCAAGCTTTAGGACAAAGTACACGTGTCTTTACTTCTTTAATTAAAGGTATTCAAACATTGGCGAGAGAAAATGAAGATTCGATGGAAAACGTACAGAAGTTAGAAGAGCGAATGAAACAAGTTGAACACATTGTTTCTGTTGTGAGTGAGATTGCTACCCAAACAAATTTATTAGCACTCAACGCTTCTATTGAGGCAGCTCGTGCAGGAGAGCATGGAAGAGGCTTTGCGGTTGTAGCAGAAGAAGTACGTAAATTGGCTGATGAAAGTGATCATTCCGCAAAAAACATATCGCAGTTATTGCGGAATATGCAAGATGAAGTACAGCAAGTCGCATTGAAAATGACAGAGCAGGTGAAGAAAGCTAAAGAAGAGGCGAAACGCGGAGAAGCCACAGAATTAATTTTAAAAGAAATGTCATCAAGTGTTATGGAAGTAGCCGATGCAACCAAGCAAATTAGTAGTTATATGAATGAACAAGTGAGTCACATTCATCAAACAGGAGCACAAACAAAGGCTGTAGCAGCAATTGCGGAAGAAACGTCAGCTGGTTCACAAGAAGTGGCACGTGTGACGTTGCAACAGTCTAAAAATATGATAGCAATCGATCAATTATTAAAAGACTTAGAGAAGCAATCAGCGGATTTAAAACAAACAATTGAACGGTTTTCAATGTAAAAGAGAAGAACAGAATGCTGTTCTTCTCTTTTTTTAGCTAGATTTAATATCTACAGTTAAAAAGTATAAACTATGAACGTTTCCGCAACATTCTTTTCTGTTCCTTTCGGATGAAAATTATAGCGAGCTATAATATTAAAAGGGGTGTCTTTTATGAAAAAAGAAAAAAGACAACGATTAATTAAACAATTTGTAAAGGAGTATGAAATAGAGAAGCAAGAAAGATTAGTAGAATTGTTAGCAAAAAAAGATGTATTAGTAACACAAGCTACAGTTTCTCGAGATATTCGTGAGTTAAACTTAACGAAGGTACCTTCTCAAGAAGGATTAATGATATATAAATTTTTCTCAGAAGAGCATTTACAAACTGATATAAGGTTAAAGAAAAAATTACGAGAGGTTGTTGTAAAAATTGATTGTGTAGATCAATTAATGATTATTAAAACATTACCCGGTAATGCACATGTTATTGGTGTTTTGTTTGATGAGTTAGATTGGAAAGAAAAAATAGGATGTATATGTGGAAATGATACATGCCTTATAATTTCTCAGTCGAAATCAGATAGGGAGATTTTAGAAGAAAGGTTAAATTTAATTATTTAGATGCAAAATCCTGTTTTTAATAAAAATTAAAAACAGGATTTTTGTGTAAATACGGAAGTTAAATATTCAACATATATGCGTAATATATGTATTTTTTTATTGAAAAAGCGGGATGGAGTGTTATAAAAATACAAATTCATATGATTTTAAAAAAATAACTTGTTTAATATTTCACAATGATAATGTGGATGTTTTCACAAAGATGAAAGCGCGTAGCATTTATTATGTACTTGTAAGACATCAAACATATTTAAAAGGAGGTACAACAAATGAAGCATCCGATACATGTTACTTCAGAAATTGGGGAATTACAAACGGTGTTATTAAAACGACCTGGTAAAGAAGTGGAAAACTTAACGCCAGATTATTTGCAACAATTATTATTTGACGATATTCCATACTTACCAATTATTCAAAAAGAGCATGATTATTTTGCACAAACATTACGCAATCGGGGTGTTGAAGTTCTTTATTTAGAAAAACTAGCTGCTGAGGCATTAGTAGATAAAAAACTTCGAGAAGAATTTGTTGATCGTATTTTAGAAGAAGGACAGGCTGACGTAAATGTTGCACATCAAACTTTAAAAGAATATTTACTTTCCTTTTCAAATGAAGAATTAATTCAAAAAATTATGGGTGGTGTACGGAAAAGCGAAATTGAAACAAGTAAGAAGACACATTTATACGAATTAATGGAAGATCATTATCCGTTTTACTTAGACCCAATGCCTAATTTATATTTTACTCGTGATCCAGCAGCTAGCGTGGGCGATGGCTTAACGATAAATAAGATGAGAGAACCGGCGCGTAGACGTGAATCATTATTCATGGAGTACATCATTAAATATCATCCAAGATTTGTAAATCACAATGTGCCAATTTGGCTAGATCGTGATTATAAGTTTCCAATTGAAGGTGGCGATGAGCTAATTTTAAATGAAGAAACAATTGCAATTGGAGTATCTGCCCGTACGTCAGCTAAAGCAATTGAACGTTTAGCTAAAAATCTTTTTAGCCGACAAAATAAAATTAAGAAAGTGTTAGCGATAGAAATTCCAAAATGCCGAGCATTTATGCATTTAGATACAGTGTTTACAATGGTTGATTATGACAAGTTTACAATTCACCCAGCCATTCAAGGGCCAAAAGGAAATATGAATATTTATATTTTAGAAAAAGGTCCAGATGCGGAAACTCTTAAAATTACACATCGTACTTCTTTAATGGAAGCATTAAAAGAGGTATTAGGTTTAAGTGAATTAGTTCTTATTCCTTGTGGAGGAGGAGATGCAATTGCTTCCGCTCGTGAACAATGGAATGACGGTTCTAATACATTAGCAATTGCGCCAGGTGTAGTTGTTACATATGATCGCAACTATGTATCCAATACTTTATTACGGGAGCATGGTATAGAAGTCATTGAGGTGCTAAGTTCGGAATTATCTCGTGGTCGTGGGGGTCCACGTTGCATGAGTATGCCAATTGTTCGTAAAGATATTTAGTATAAATAACGGAGAAAGTAGGGATGAAGTATGTTAATGACTAGACCAAATTTAAAAGGAAGAAGTTTTCTAGCTGAAAAAGATTTTACACAAGAAGAATTATTATATTTTCTAGATTTAGCAGCAGAATTAAAAGAGAAAAAGAAAAACGGTGTCCCACATCATTATTTAGAAGGTAAAAATGTAGCGCTATTATTTGAAAAAACCTCTACTCGTACGCGATGTGCATTTACAGTAGCATGTACAGATTTGGGGGCGAACCCTGAATATTTAGGGAAAGGTGATATTCAGCTTGGGAAAAAAGAATCCGTAGAGGATACAGCAAAAGTGTTAGGACGCATGTTTGACGGAATTGAGTTTCGTGGATTTAATCATGAAACTGTAGAATCTTTAGCACAAAATTCTGGTGTGCCGGTTTGGAATGGATTAACAGATATGTGGCATCCAACACAAACACTTGCAGATTTATTAACAATTAGAGAACATGTGGGGAAATTAAAAAATGTGAAGCTCGTTTACGTTGGAGATGGACGAAATAATGTTGCTAATAGCTTACTAGTTGGTGGAGCGATTGTTGGAATGGATGTACGTATTTGTACACCGGAATCTTTATGGCCAGAGCAAGAAGTAATTGATTTAGCAAAAAAATATAATGAACAGGTAATGATAACAAGTAATGTGGAAGAAGCTGTTGCGAATGCAGATGTAATTTATACAGATGTATGGGTGTCTATGGGTGAGGAAGAAAAATTTGCTGAACGTGTCGAGTTATTGAAACCTTATCAAGTAAATATGAAAATGATTAAAGAAACAGGAAATAAAAATGTGATTTTCTTACATTGTTTACCCGCTTTCCATGATGTTGAAACGATGTATGGTGAGGAAGTTTATGAGAAATATGGGTTGAGGGAAATGGAGGTAACTGACGAAGTATTCCGCAGTAAACATTCAAAAGTATTTGATCAGGCTGAAAATAGAATGCATACAATTAAAGCGGTTATGGCAGCTACTTTAGGAAACATGGAGTAAAGAAGAAAGGGAGTCTTCCTTTCTTCTTTCTCCTCCTTTAGACACTATCATTCACTATGGCTTTCGTATTGTTATTGCAATTAAAGAGAGGTGAGTGGAATGGATGAAGATAAGAAATTAGGGTTGTTTACATTAACGGCGCTTGTAGTGGGGTCTATGATTGGCGGTGGAGCATTTAATTTAGCAAGTGATATGGCAAAAGGTGCTGGTGCTGGAGCCATTATTATTGGTTGGGTTATAACAGGAATTGGGATGATTGCGCTTGGATTATCTTTTCAAAATCTAACTGTAAAACGGCCAGATTTAGATGGCGGTATTTTTAGCTATGCAAAAGCAGGATTTGGTAATTTTATGGGATTTAATAGTGCGTGGGGATATTGGCTATCTGCCTGGCTTGGTAATGTAGCTTACGGTACATTATTGTTTTCTTCATTAGGGTATTTCTTCCCAATCTTTGAAGGCGGTCAAAATGTAGCATCCATTATTGGTGCAAGCGTATTATTATGGTGTGTTCACATGTTAATTTTACGTGGAGTTCAATCAGCAGCACTTGTGAATTTAGTAACTACAATCGCAAAATTAGTACCTGTATTTGTATTTATTGTTATAGGAATCTTCGCGTTTCATATTGATACGTTTCTAGATGGATTTTGGGGACAAACTGGTTCTTTTTCATGGGGAGCGGTTGGCAGCCAAGTTAAAAGTACAATGCTTGTAACTTTATGGGTGTTTATTGGGGTAGAAGGGGCTGTTGTTTTATCTAGTCGAGCAAAAAATAGAAGTGATGTAGGGAAAGCAACGGTTATTGGCTTAATTGGTACACTCATCATTTACATTTTAATTACATTACTGTCTCTTGGACTTATGCAGCAAGCAGATATTGCTAATTTGAAAAATCCGTCTATGGCTTATTTATTTGAAAGTGTTGTTGGAAAATGGGGGGCTATCTTTATTAATTTAGGTTTAGTCATCTCTGTATTAGGTGCTTGGTTAGGCTGGACTTTACTCGCATCTGAAATTCCATATTTGGCAGCTAAAGACGGAGTATTTCCAAAATGGTTTGCAAAAGAAAATAAAAATAAGGCCCCAATAAATTCATTATGGATAACAAATGGCTTAATTCAAATGTTCTTATTAACATTCGTCGTTTCCGATCAGGCGTATAACTTTGCATTCTCTTTAGCATCTTCAGCTATTTTAATCCCATATGCTTTTTCAGCATTTTATCAACTGAAGCATAGTTTAAAGTCTGAAGAAGTGGATCGAAATAAAAATATAATAATTGGTTTGATAGCAAGTATTTATGGTGTGTGGTTAGTTTATGCAGCTGGTTTAGAGTATTTATTATTAACAATGACTTTATATGCGCCAGGTATTTTTATTTTTTACAATGTTCAAAAGCAAAAGAGTTCGAAGCAAATATTTACTCGAGTGGAATTGGCATCATCGGTAGCAATTGGTGCTTTAGCATTCTTTGCGATTTATGGATTAATTACAGGCAGTATTACTTTATAAAGCGCTGTGAAAGCGAAATTAACTGGAGGGCTGAAATATGGCACGAAGAAAAATTGTAGTTGCACTAGGGGGAAATGCGATACAGTCTGGAAAAGCTACTGCAGGGGCACAGCAAGAAGCATTAGAAAAAACAGCGGAACAACTTGTGAAAATAATGGAAAATGATGTAGATATAGTAATTGCGCACGGAAATGGCCCGCAAGTGGGGAATATTTTATTACAGCAAAAAGCTGCAGAAACGGAAAAGACACCTGCAATGCCATTAGATACTTGTGGTGCAATGAGCCAAGGGATGATTGGATATTGGATGGAAAATGCGATTGAAAAGGCATTGAAAAAACGGAATATAAAAAAAGACGTAGCAACGGTTATAACACGCGTTGTCGTGGATGAAAAAGATGAGGCATTTAAAAATCCAACTAAACCAATTGGTCCTTTTTATACGGAAGAAGAAGCAAGAAGATTAATGGAAGAAACAAAAGCAGTGTTTAAAGAGGATGCTGGCAGAGGGTGGAGACGTGTTGTTCCATCACCGAAGCCTGTAAGTATTCATGAGCATAAAGTAATTAATTCTTTAGTTGAGGATGGAAATATAGTGATAGCTGTTGGTGGTGGTGGAATTCCAGTAATTGATTCCGAAGAAGGGTTAAAAGGAACTGAAGCGGTTATCGATAAAGATTTTGCTGCGCAGAAATTAGCTGAATTAGTAGATGCTGATACGCTCGTAATTTTAACTGCAGTTGATCATGTGTATGTAAATTATAATCAACTGAATCAAAAGAAATTAGAGCATGTCACAGTGAATCAATTAGAAGAATACATTGAGGAAAAACAATTTGCTGCGGGAAGTATGCTTCCAAAAATTGAAGCTGCTATTAATTTTGTTAATACAAATCCAAAAAGAAAAACAATTATTACGTCTTTAGAAAAAGTATATGAAGCACTAGAAGAAAAAGCTGGTACTATTATTTCTAAACAGAATGTATGCATGTATGTTTAAATAATTGTGTGCGCTATTTATTAGTAAAAAAAGAATGAAGTTAGTAACTTCATTCTTTTTATTTATTAATATTTTTTGTACTCATTGTTCATAAAGTTTTCATGATGAAATCTTAATATATAAGTTAATTATGATAAAATTTAATTTAAATACGCTTTCTTGATTTTTCGCTCCAACATACAGCAAGAGAGAGGGAATTTTATGAATAGACGGAACGTAGTTAAAGACTTAAAACAATTTGAATTATTTGCTCATTTAACAGAAAAGAAATTGAAAGGTTTGGCGGAGTTTGTCTATTGGCGAACTTATAAAAAGGGTCAATTTTTATTTTTAGAAGGGGATTCAAGAGAAAGAATTTACTTCATGTTAGATGGTTTTGTAAAGTTAGAGCGGGTAAATCAAAGTGGAAATTTATTATATGATGACTATGTAAAGCGGTATTCTATTTTTCCTTATGGTGGTATGTTTACAGACAGAGGATATAACTATACGGCAGAAGCGATGACGGATGTAGAGGTATATTATATTCCGACAGTAATTTTCGAAGATATGGTGAAATCTAGTAGGACGCAATTAATGTACGTTGTTCAGCAATTATCATCAATATTAAAACTAAACGAAAATCGAGTGCAAAATATTACAATTCCTAATGCACAAGATCGAGTCATTCAAACATTAAATTATTTAATGCAAGATTTAGGAGAACAGAGTGGCGAAACGATTGTAATTTCATGCCCACTTACAACAATTGAGATATCAAAAATATCTGGGACGTCCCGAGAGACGGTTAGCGGCGTATTAAAACAATTAAAAAACGATAGTATTGTTACAATTCTGGATAAAAAAATTACAATACATAATCCAACATATTTTGAGGAGATCTCTATGTGAAAATTGCATATTGATTTTCTAATTCATATTGTATATTAATAAGGTTCTTTATATATTTATAAGGAACTTTTTTACGTTATCCTCTATAAAATGATTGTATATTATGGTAATAATAGCTAAAATCGATAATAAAAAAGCAAAGGGAAGGAGAGAAGGAATGGTTCGAATTGAGTATGATCGATTAGTAGCTATTTGTTACAGTATAGGGGTTTTGTTATTATTAAAAATTCCAAACGATAATGAATTAATTGGGGAAAAACTATTCAATTTCTATAAGGTTCCGGTATATACATATATTTATATGGGTTATAAAGCTTCAAATATATTAATTGTTTCTTTCGTACTACATATAATCGCATTTATATTATTTGTAAAATGGCTAGTGAAAAAGAAATCTAGTACATTTAGAACAATGAATAAGATAAAAGTAGTAGGCATTAGTATTTTGATTTTAATGATGCCGTTTATTTTAAATAACATCCTCCATACATTGAATAAAACATGGTACTACGCAGGAAAAACAGGGGTAGAGGCGATAGAATATAAAAAAGAAGATAGCCAGTGTAGAATGGAGAAAAATGGAGAGGGTATCGAACAAAAATGCATTGTGACTTTAAAAAATTATCGTAATCATTCACAGGCATTAAAAGTTGTTTTATATGATAATGCAAACGAGAATTCAAAAGGTTATCCAGTACCGAAACCAGTCTATTTACAAAAACATGAGACAAAACAATTCGAATTTCAAATTCCTGTTGCTTATAATAGCGGTATTGAAAAAGATAAAGTACCAAATATTAAATTACATTCATTGCATAAAAATGATGAGAAACACAATTAATCCGTAATTGAAAGTTTATGAGTAGGAGCAATAATTTGAAAAGATATAGAAAATCAACTTGAATCATCCAACATGCTGTGAGGTAACGGCATATTGGATGATTTTTTATTTTATCCCCTTTTTTACGTATGAAAGGGTGGAATGCTTTGTTGAAAACGAAAAACATTACAAGGGTCATATGCTGTCTTCACTTTACGCAATCTTTGAAAGTTAGGGCCATAATAACTAGTTTGCCAATTTTCAATGTCGATATCGGGCCAATTGACATAGTCACCTAGTGTATAAGGATCTAAGCTTTCTCGTAAATCTTTAACCCAGCGTATATTTTGATTTTCTTCATCATCGCATTTCCAAGAGGTAATGTATTCTTGCGCAATAATTGCTTTACGATGGAAATAAGCTGTTTCAGTAGGCGGAATATTTTCAACAGCACCTATGAGCGATTGGTGCCAAATACTCGCATCTTTATTTGGTGCATGAGAAAGAAAATATTGCATGATTTGAATGCCTTTAAGAGGGATAGGTTTATATACGTAGGAACCAGAGCGCTTGAAGTCTTCAGGGATGTTACCACTGTTAAAAAATTCAACAGCCTTTATATAAGGAACTTCATCTATAAAGAGAGAGGGGGTACCAGTTTCAAGAAGAGGAGATAATAAGGAATGGAGTTCAGAGGGAGAGCCGACAAACTCACCTCGTGCTTCAATTTTATTTCGTTGCTTTGCGAATAATTCAATTGATGAAGTGAGACGTTCGTCTATATAAGGCGCCCAGTTTTGCCAAGCTTGAAATGCAGCGATAAAATCTTCCCATTTCCATGTAATTGAGAAGATTGATACATTTTTTATAGGATGTACTCGAAAAGTTAAAGAAGTAACAATTCCGAAGTTTCCACCACCACCACCGCGGCACGCCCAAAACAAGTTAGGGTTTTCTTGTTCGTTTGCACGAATGATTTTTGCGCCAAATTTACCGCACGCTTGTACCATTTCAACTTCTACTAATTGATCACATGTTAATCCAAATAAGCGTGAAAGCATACCGATACCACCGCCAAGTGTTAATCCAACAATTCCAACACTTGCACTTGTACCAGCCGGTATTGTAACACCATAATTCCAAAGGTCTTTATAAACAGTGCCAAGATTTGCACCAGCTTCAATTGTTGCTGTTAATTTATCTGTATTAACAGTAATGCGATGCATTTCACTCACATCAATAATAAGTCCTCTATTTAAAAGAGAAAAATTTTCATAGCTATGACGTCCGCTTCTTAAGCGAAATGGTATATGACGTTCGCGTGCCCATTTTAAGGCATTACAGACATCATTTTTATTTTGGCAAAAAACAATAATACAAGGGAGTTTTGGAATACTTAAATTTAAATTCATTCGGGCTACGTCATAGTCAGGATCTGAGGGAACAACGATACGACCTGTTAATTTTGTTTGTTTCACTTTATCACTCCTTTCTAAAATAAGCAGTGCTTTTTATTAATATATGAAAAGCGTATGTGATGTGCGTGGACAAGAGCAGGTAAGGAATGAGATTTGCTTTTGTGAGAAATAAATAAAGTGAAACTTTAATCAGTGGGGTTTTGTGCCTCCCCCACTGATTATTAGCCTTCACCAATCGGGCTTTTAGGGGCAGCCCGACCCCCACCGAACTTCTTTGCTTTCGCTGAATTTTAAGGTGGGGTTCTTACTGCCCGGCAAATAGCGGGATAAGGCATAAGAATAAGGAATCTACATAGAGTTCAATGAAAACAGTTGCAAACTATTCATATTTTGTTATGATAGTGTTACGAAAACGTTTGCATAAAATTCCGATGGGATGCAAAAGGAGAGAATTAGTATGAATAAGACATGGTGGAAAGAAGCAGTTGCTTATCAAATTTATCCACGAAGCTTTATGGATTCAAATGGTGATGGTATTGGAGATTTACAAGGTATTATTGCAAAGCTGGATTATTTAAAAGATTTAGGTATAGATGTAATTTGGATTTGTCCAATGTATAAGTCGCCTAATGATGATAATGGTTATGATATTAGTGATTATCAAGATATTATGGATGAGTTTGGTACAATGGCAGATTTTGATGCTTTACTAGATGAAGTTCATAAGCGTGACATGAAGCTTATTATTGATTTAGTTATTAATCATACGAGTGATGAACATCCATGGTTTATTGAATCTCGTTCATCTAAAGACAATCCGAAGCGTGATTGGTACATTTGGCATGATGGTAAAGATGGTGCGGAACCAAACAACTGGGAAAGTATTTTTAATGGTTCGGCATGGGAGTATGATGAAGTAACAGAACAATATTATTTACATTTATTCTCACGTAAACAACCAGATTTAAACTGGGAGAATAAAGAAGTTCGTGAAGTGTTATACGATACAGTTAATTGGTGGCTTGATAAAGGGATTGATGGTTTCCGTGTTGATGCAATTAGCCATATTAAAAAAGAAGATGGCCTCAAGGATATGCCAAATCCAAAAGAATTAAAATATGTACCATCTTTTGATAAACATATGAATGTGGACGGTATTCAACCTTTATTAGAAGAGTTGAAAGAAAATACATTTTCTAAGTACGATATTATGACTGTCGGTGAAGCTAATGGTGTTAAGATTGAAGATGCTGAGCTTTGGGTTGGAGAAGAACAGGGTAAATTCAATATGGTATTCCAGTTTGAACATTTAAGCTTATGGGATGCAGAAAAGAAGAAAGACCTTGATGTTGTAGGATTGAAAAAAGTATTAACGAAATGGCAAAAAGGATTAGAAAATAAAGGATGGAACGCTTTATACATCGAGAATCACGATAAGCCACGTATCGTTTCAACGTGGGGAGATGATAAACAATATTGGCGTGAAAGTGCAACAGCTCTAGGAGCGATGTATTTCTTTATGCACGGTACACCGTTTATTTATCAAGGACAAGAAATTGGTATGACAAATGTTCAGTTACCAAATATTGAAGATTACGATGATGTAGCAATTAAAAATTTATATCGAGAGAAAATTGCAGAAGGCGTATCACATCAAGATATGATGGAAATTATATGGGCTTCTTGCCGTGATAATTCACGTACACCTATGCAGTGGAACGATGAGATGAATGCTGGTTTCACAACAAGTGCACCTTGGTTTGGCATGAATCCAAATTACAAAAAAATTAATGTTGAAAAGCAAAAAAATGACGAAAAGTCTATTTTCAATTTCTATAAGAAAATGATTGCCTTGAAAAAAGAGAACGATGTATTGAATTATGGTACGTACGATTTACTTTTAGAGGACGATCCACAAATTTATGCGTATACACGTACGTTACAGGATGAAAAAGTCATTGTAATTAGTAATATCTCAAAAGAGGAAGCTGTGTATAACGAGCCTTTATTTGCACTAGAACGCAAACGTTTGCTTTTAAATAACTATGAAGTTGCGGAACATGAACAAGTAACTTCAATCACGTTAAAACCTTATGAAACAAGGGTTTATCGCATTTCATAATAAAAAAGGATGCTCCTTGAGCATCTTTTTTTATGAAAAAAAATAAATTTCTATTGCAAAGTGAAAACGCTTTTATTAAAATAGATTTATGAAAACGGTTGCGTAAAGATAAAAATAAAGTAACATAAGGAATCGTTTTCATAATAAGAAACAGAAATTATAATTTAAATCATTATGTTGTTATAAATAAAGGGGAGGAAGAACAGATGAAAATTACGTCTTTTGATTTTTGGCAAAAGTTCGGGAAAGCATTATTAGTTGTTGTAGCTGTAATGCCAGCAGCTGGTTTAATGATTTCTATCGGTAAGTTAATTGGGATGTCTGCTGGGGATATTAACGCAGTTCATACAATCGCTCGAGTAATGGAAGATATCGGTTGGGCAATTATTACAAATCTACACATCTTATTTGCAGTAGCAATTGGGGGATCTTGGGCGAAGGATCGTGCAGGTGGTGCATTTGCAGCACTGTTAGCATTCGTCTTAACAAACAGAATTACAGGAGCTATATTTGGCGTAAACGCTGAAATGTTAGCGGATTCAAAAGCGACAGTTTCTTCAGTATTAGCTGGAGATTTAGTTGTAAAAGATTACTTTACTTCTGTACTTGGTGCACCAGCATTAAACATGGGAGTTTTCGTAGGGATTATCACAGGTTTCTTAGGAGCTACTCTATATAACAAATATTATAACTATAATAAACTGCCACAGGCATTAGCATTCTTTAATGGAAAACGATTCGTACCATTCGTTGTAATTGTTTGGTCTACAGTCACTGCAATTGTATTATCACTTTTATGGCCGTTCATCCAAAGTGGATTAAATGAATTCGGTCGCTGGATTGCAGCATCTAAAGATAGTGCGCCAGTTGTTGCACCATTTGTATATGGAACGTTAGAGCGTTTATTATTACCATTTGGATTACATCATATGTTAACGATTCCGATGAACTACACAGAGCTAGGCGGAACATATACGATGTTAACTGGCTCAAAAGTTGGACAAATTGTAGCAGGACAAGATCCATTATGGCTTGCATGGATTACAGACTTAAATAATTTACTAGCAAATGGAGATACGAAAGCATATAACGATTTATTAAATAACGTTGTACCAGCTCGTTTCAAAGCTGGACAAGTTATCGGCTCAACAGCAGCGTTAATGGGGATTGCGTTTGCGATGTTCCGTAATGTTGATAAAGAAAAACGTGCAAAATATAAACCAATGTTCTTATCAGCAGCATTAGCAGTATTCTTAACAGGTGTAACAGAGCCAATCGAATTCATGTTCATGTTTATTGCTCCAGTATTATATGTTGTATATGCAATTACAACAGGGCTTGCATTCGCATTAGCAGATTTAATTAACTTACGTGTTCACGCGTTCGGATTTATCGAGTTAATTACTCGTACACCAATGATGGTTAACGCAGGTTTAACAAGAGATTTAATCAATTTCGTTATCGTTTCATTAGTGTTCTTCGGTCTTAACTTTACATTATTCAACTTCTTAATTAAAAAGTTCAATTTACCAACACCAGGTCGTGCGGGTAACTATATTGATAATGAAGATGAGGCATCAGAAGGAACAGGAAATGTACAAGATGGTTCATTAGCAACAAAAGTTATCGATTTATTAGGTGGAAAAGAAAATATTGCTGACGTAGATGCTTGTATGACACGTTTACGTGTAACAGTAAAAGATTTAGATGTTGTTGCACCAGAAGCACAATGGAAACAAAATGGTGCTTTAGGACTTATCGTAAAAGATAAGGGTGTACAGGCAGTATATGGCCCGAAAGCTGACGTATTAAAGTCAGACATTCAAGATATGTTAGGTGCGTAATAATATGAAATTGCTAACTTTAAATTGTCACTCTTGGCAAGAAGAGAATCAAATTGAAAAAATAAAGTATCTTGCTAAAGTAATTCAAGAAGAAGATTATGATGTGATCGCATTGCAAGAAGTAAGTCAGTCTATACAAGCTGAAAATGTATGCGGTAACAAGAAAAAAGATAATTTTGGACTTTTACTGCTAGAAGAGTTAAGAGCGTTAAATGTAAAAGAATACAATATTATTTGGGATTTCTCTCATATTGGATATGATGTGTACGAGGAAGGATTAGCAATTATAACAAAGCACAACATTGTAAAGGAAGATACGTTCTTTATCTCAGAAAATAAGGATACAACGTATTGGAAAACACGCAAAATTGTAAGTGCAACAATTGCTTATAATGATAAGAATATAACGTTTTATTCTTGCCATCTTGGCTGGTGGAATGATGAAGAAGAATCATTCAAAGACCAAGTTGATCGTTTAATGGAGCGTGTAAATAGCAATGAACTTTCCTTCTTAATGGGTGATTTTAATAACAATGCTCGTTTGGAAGGAGAGGGTTATGAGTATATGATGCAAAAAGGTTTATATGACACATATGAACTAGCGATAGAGAAGGATGAAGGAACAACTGTCCAAGGTGAAATTGCTGGTTGGGATGAAAATAAACATAATTTGCGAATCGATTTAATATTGTGTAACCAAAGTAAAACAGTTCATTCTTCAAAAGTTATTTTTAATGGCACAAACCGAAATGTAATTTCAGATCATTTCGGTGTAGAGATGCAATTAGACATATAATAGAAGAAATCCTCACAGATTATAAAAAGCTGTGAGGATTTTTTTAGGAATACAAGTATTTCCAAGAGAAAATACTTGTATTTTTTATGACATTTCCTATATATTTGTTATTATTGAATGTAAAACTAATTTGGTCATTTTGTATGCATACTTTTTTCACTTCGTTATATAATGAAGTAAGTGAAATATTTAATGGGAAAAATAGTATGTTTTCGTTTAATCCACGATGTAGAAAGTGATATAATTGCAAAATGTATGTATCATTTTCTAAAGAAGGAAAAATATATAATTAGGTGATAACTTTTATGAAACAAATTTGGCGTATTTATAAGACTGATTTACGGAATGTAGCCAAACATTGGGCTGCAATTGTTATTGTTTTAGGATTAATGATTTTACCATCGTTATATGCATGGTTTAACATTAAAGCTTCTTGGGATCCTTACGGAAATACGAAAGGAATCCAGATTGCAGTTTCTAACCAAGATGTTGGATCAAATTTAAGAGGGAAAGATATTAACATCGGGGAAGAAATTGTAGATTCACTTAAGAAGGACAAAAATTTCGGGTGGAAGTTCGTTGATGAAAAGCAAGCAATTTATGGAGTAGAGCGTGGAGATTATTCCGCAAGTATTACTATTCCAAAAGATTTTTCTGAAAAGATTGCAACGGTCTTGAATGAAAATCCACAGAAACCGGAAATTGATTACTATGTAAATGAAAAGGTGAATGCCATTGCACCGAAGATTACAGCTAAAGGTGCATCGGGTCTTACAGAAGAGGTTAGTAAAAACTTTGTTAAAACAGCAAACGGTGAGATTTTTAAAATCTTCAATGACCTTGGAATCGATTTAGAAACTAACTTACCGAGTATTGAGAAGGTCAAGGATCTTGTCTTTAAGTTAGAAGCACAATTCCCAGAAATGAATACACTTATGGATAAGGCATTAGATGATGCAACTCGAGCGGAAGATATCGTGAAAGTAGCACAAAAAGATCTACCTGTTGTAGAGAGTGTAATAAATGATGGGCAGGAAGCATTGGCAAACTTAGATAAGTTCTTTGCGAATCAAGATCAAACATTGAAAAATGCTCCAGGGACGATAAGAAATGATTTAGTAGTAGTCCAAGGTGTTATGGATAGTGCAGCTGCATTTACTGACTTTTTAATGAATCCGGGTGTAGATTTAAATATCCCTGATTTGTCTGGAATGAATGGATTACCTGAATTCCCGGCGAGACCGGATCTTTCTAAGTTGAACAATGATGGTTACAAGAGTATAGCGCAAAATATTAATCAAACAGTAAATAATGTTTTAAGTTCATCCCGTGCAGGAACGGCTTATGGGAAAAGTGTTGTAAATGGATTGCAAAATGGAAAATTTGATCCGGAACAAGCAAAGAAAGATTTAAATGCGGTATCAGATCAATTGCAATCTCGTACAGAAGGTATTTCGTATCTTATTAATGTATTTACCGAACTTCAAAAATCAGTAACGACTGATTTTGGTAAAAGCTTTTTCCAAGGACGAGTGGATCGCTTAACGAAGCTTAAAGACGGTATGGAAAATGCGAATAACGGTATTAAAGATATTGTAAATGTTATTGGTACAGGACAAGAAGTAAAGAAAGATGTAACAGATGTAGCTAATCAAAAATTAGATGCAGCAAATGCGTTAATTGATCAAGCTGAAAAAGATTACAATGAAACATTTGTAGCAGATTATAAAAAAGCAGTTAGCACAGTAGATCAAGCTAAAGTTGATGCAAATGAATTATATGATAATGCGAAAGCAGATTACGATAAAGCGAAAAATGGTTTTGAAAGTACTAAATCTAGTTTCCAAAAAGCACTAGAGGATGTGCAAAATAGAGGCGTTAACGGTTTAGAAGGTTCGAAGGAAGCCTTAAAAAGTTTGAATGGTCAATTCCAATCTGGAATCGGTTTAATTGATGATATGATTCCAGTTCTAGAAAGCACAAATAAGGTTTTAGCAGATGTAAATAGTGATAAAAACCTTAATAATGGAATTACAAAGTTAAATAAAGCGAAAAGTAGTTTACAAAAAGGTGTAGAGGCAACGAATAAGGGTATTACACTTCTTAACAATGGCCAGAAACCGACAAAAGATGTAATTGAAAGTATTAACAATGCTGCGAAAGGCGGATCAGCTCAATTAGCAGATGTATTATCGACGTATGATGCAGAAATTGTACCAGGTTTCAACACAGCAATTGCTCGTACAAAAGAGATGTCTAAAAATACAACTCAAATTTTAAATGATGCAGACAAAAAGCTTCCAGATGTTAAAAAATTACTAGAGGATTCATCAAAAGGCTTAGTAGACGGTAGAAAGAAATTAGCAGACATTAAAGCTGAAATGCCGGAGACTGAGAAAAAGATTAAAGAATTAGCAAATAAAATTCGTGATTTTGAATCAGAAGAGGATATAAAAGACATCATACGCTTATTAAAGAATGATGTTGAAAAGCAAAGTGATTACTTCGCGAATCCAGTAAATTTAAAAGAGAATAAATTATTTGCAATGCCGAACTACGGTTCAGCAATGTCACCATTCTATACAGTGCTTGCATTATGGGTAGGCGCATTATTAATGGTTTCATTATTAACGGTAGAAGTGCACGAAGAGGGCGCGAATTATAAGAGCCATGAAGTTTACTTCGGACGTTTATTAACATTCTTAACGATAGGTCTTTCACAAGCGTTTATCGTATCGATGGGGGATATATTCTTACTCGGTACGTACGTAGTCGATAAATTCTGGTTCGTGTTATTTAGTTTATTTATTGGGGGAGTATTTGTTTGTATCGTGTACTCACTCGTTTCTATTTTCGGAAACGTTGGGAAATCGATGGCGATTATTTTACTTGTACTACAAGTAGCAGGATCGGGTGGTACGTTCCCAATTCAAATGACGCCACCATTCTTCCAAGCGATTTATCCGTTCTTACCATTCACATATGCAATTAGTGCAATTCGTGAAACAGTAGGTGGAATGCTTTGGGATATAGTAATAAGAGATTTACTTGTGTTAAGTGTTTTCGTAGTAGTTATGATTATTGCTGCGTTATTACTGAAAACACCAATTAACAAATCGAGTGAAAAGTTTGTTGAGAACGCAAAAGGAAGTAAAATTATTCATTAAAAATAAAAGGTTCCTACCGATAGTGGTAGGAACCTTTTTATTTAATCAAATTTTAATTTCTTTAATGCTTCTGCGAATGGATTGTTTAATGGTTCTTCCTCTTTGTTCTGTTGTTTCATATATTTTTGAACGTCGCGTTTATCAGCTTTGCTGCCGGATTCTTTTTTACGTCTCTCTTGGAATGTGGATAATTTCTCGCGATAGCCACATTTACATGCGAAAATTTGGCCTGCTCCTTCACCACGAAGTTCTAGTTTCTTTTTACACTGAGGACAGCGTGCGTTTGTAGTGCGGGATACATTTTTACGGTGACCACATTCGCGATCTTGGCATACAAGCATTTTACCTTTTTTGCCGTTTACTTCTAACATTGGTTTACCACAGTCTGGACAAGACTTGGTTGAAATGTTGTCGTGTTTATATTTCTTATCACTCGATTTAATTTCAGCAACAATTTCTTTCGTATAGTTCTTCATTTCTGAAATGAATACTTCTTTCTTTAATTTTCCTTTAGCGATAGCTTCTAACTTTTGCTCCCATTCACCAGTTAGTGTAGGAGATTTCAGTTCTTCTGGCACTAAATCAAGTAACTGACGGCCTTTTGAAGTAATATGAATATCTTTACCACGTTTTTCAAGTAAGAACGAATTGAATAACTTGTCGATAATATCAGCTCGTGTAGCTACAGTACCTAATCCACCAGTTGACTTTAACGTGTCAGCAAGTTGTTTGTTTTGCGTATCCATGTATTTTGTTGGGTTTTCCATCGCTGAAAGTAAAGTTGCTTCATTAAAGCGTGCAGGTGCTTTTGTTTGACCTGATGTTTGGACAATTAGTTTTATGTTTAATGTATCGCCTTTTTCGATGCGAGGTAAGATTTGTTCTTTTACATCATCGATTGCATCATCATCTTCAAATCGATTTTCATAAACCTCTTTCCAACCAGCATGTAAAATCGTTTTTCCACGTGCGATGAACGTTTCGTCACCAATTTTCGTGCGCAATGTTAGTTGTTCATATTCAAAGGCCGGGAATAAAACAGCTAAGAAACGTTTTACAACTAAGTTATAAATTTTACGTTCTTTATCTGTGAAAGCTGAGAAGTTTACATAGCTCTCTGTTGGAATAATCGCGTGATGATCGCTTACTTTGCTATCATCAACAAATGATTTATTAGATTTTACAGGTTTCTGCAATACTTTATGCGCTAAAGGACGGTATTCTCCAACTCCGCACGCCTTCAGACGCTCTGGAAGTGTGCCGACAATATCAGATGAAATATAGCGTGAATCTGTACGAGGGTACGTTAAAACTTTATGCTGTTCATATAATTTTTGCATAATGTTTAATGTTTCTTTCGCAGAATAGCCAAATATTTTATTCGCATCACGTTGTAGCTCAGTTAAATCGTAAAGACCAGGAGCGAACGATTTCTTTTGCTTTTTATCAATGTCTACAACAGTAGCATTTTGCTTACTGATTTTGTTCACAAGTGCATCGAGTTTTTCTTTATTGAAGCTGCGACTATTTCCTTTTGTATTTTGCCAAGTTAGTTTTAATCTCTCAGCTGTTTGAGCTTCGATACCATAGTAAGTTTGAGCTTTGAAATGTTTAATTTCATCTTCACGGCTTGCAATCATGGCTACAGTAGGTGTTTGAACACGACCACAATTTAGTTGGGCATTAAAGCGAGTAGTTAATGCTCGAGTCGCATTAAGTCCGATATACCAGTCAGCCTCTGAACGTGCGACAGCTGAAGCGTATAGATTGTCATATGCTTTTCCTGGTTTTAAATTTGCGAAGCCATCTTTAATTGCTTTATCGGTAACAGATGAAATCCATAGACGTTTAATCGGTTTCTGCATTTTAACTTTATCGATAATCCAGCGTGCGACCAATTCTCCCTCACGACCGGCGTCAGTAGCTATAATGATTTCATTTACATCTTTTCTAAGAAGCTGACTTTTTACAGCGTTAAACTGTTTCCCTGTTTGTTTAATAACGGTTAGTTTTAAACGCTCCGGTAGCATTGGTAAATCTTCTAAATTCCACTGTTTATATTTCACATCATAGCTTTCTGGATCAGCTAATGTAACGAGATGACCTAAAGCCCAAGTAACAATATATTTACTACCTTCAAGATAGCCGTTCCCTTTTTTATCACATTTCAGTACACGTGCGATATCACGTGCAACAGAAGGTTTTTCAGCAATTACAATACTTTTTGCCATATTTAAAAACATCCTTTCAAATTTCCATACGTTAAATATAGCATACATCTTTGTTCTATTCAGTCTTGCTGGCGGTTTGAGTTATTTGTGATGAAATATATGTGTGAGAGTTTTACTTATATAAAGGCGAAGAATGGTTGAACCAGGAGAGTTATGATCTCTATCATTCTATAAAAGGAAAGAACTTGTTATTTTACTAGAATAAGAGTAGACTTTGAAGTAGATGAATAATAAACACATGGGAGTTTGTGGATGCAAACTGAGAGTATGACTACTAGACCGTCATTGACCATTTGAACCTGTTGGATAATGCCAGCGTAGGGAGAGTGTAAAAGCACATGTTCAGGCACTTTGCGTACGCGCAAAGTGCCTTTTTGTGTATCTCCCATCACTATAGTTAGGAGATGAAAAGGATGAATATGAAAGAAATTAGTAAAGTAGTGGATTTGGTAAGAGAGTCTAATCCGCTCGTTCATAATATTACAAATGTTGTTGTAACAAATTTTACAGCAAACGGTTTATTAGCATTAGGGGCATCGCCTGTAATGGCGTATGCAAAAGAAGAAGTAGCAGAAATGGCTAGCATTGCTGGAGCGTTAGTATTAAATATGGGGACACTTCGTCCTGAAGAAGTAGAAGCGATGTTACTTGCGGGTAAATCAGCAAATGTGAATAATGTACCAGTATTGTTTGATCCAGTTGGTGCAGGAGCAACATCGTATCGAACAGAAGTTGCGAGACATATTCCAGCTGAAATCGATTTAGCAGTTATCCGCGGAAATGCAGCTGAAATTGCTAATGTTATTAATGAAAAATGGGAAATTAAAGGTGTAGACGCTGGTACTGGAAATGGTAATGTTGTAAATATTGCAAAACAGGCAGCGGATGAATTAAATACAGTTGCGGTAATTACTGGAGAAGAAGACGTTGTTACAGACGGAGAGCGAACTATTCTTATTCGAAATGGCCATCCTATTTTAACGAAAGTGACTGGAACAGGCTGTTTACTAACTTCTGTAATAGGAGCATTTGTAGCGGTAGAAAAGGATTATGTAAAGGCAGCAGTGGCTGCATTAATATTCTATGGAGTAGCAGCAGAAATAGCGGCTTCGAAAACAGTAAAGAATGGACCAGGAAGTTTCCAAATTGAATTTTTAAATCAGTTAGCGAATACAACTTCAGATGATATTAAGAAGTATGGGAAGATTGAGCTTATATAGTAAGGAGGGGAACTAGATGCCGCGTATTACAATGGATGAAATGTCTAGGTTATTACCAGTATATTTTATTATGGGAAGTAACAATTGTACGAAGGAACCATTACAAGTATTGAGAGATGCGCTAGAAGGTGGTATAACAATTTTTCAATTTCGTGAAAAGGGAGAAGGGGCTTTAACCGGAGAGAAACGTATTTGTTTCGCGAAAGAAATACAAGCACTTTGCAAGGAGTACGGTGTATCATTCATCGTAAATGATGATGTAGAACTAGCCCTCGAGTTAGATGCAGATGGTGTTCATGTTGGACAAGATGATGAAGGAATTACTTCTGTTCGTGAAAAAATGGGAGATAAAATTGTTGGTGTATCTACCCATACAATTGAAGAAGCACGCTGGGCAATTGAAAACGGAGCTGATTATTTAGGTGTTGGCCCTATTTTCCCAACGAGTACGAAAAAAGATACGAAAGCAGTGCAAGGAACGAAAGGTTTAGCCCACTTTAGAGAACAAGGAATTATGACACCGATTGTTGGTATCGGTGGGATTACGATTGAAAATACTTCTTCCGTTATAGAAGCAGGTGCGGATGGTGTCTCTGTTATTTCTGCGATTAGTTTAGCGGAATCTGCGTATGAGAGTACGAAGAAGCTAGTAGAGGAAGTAAGTAAGAGTTTGTAGAAAAAAGCTATGTAGTATTAAAACGCTACATAGCTTTTTGTTTGTTTTTGGTATTGAAAATTAGAAATAGGGAGGAAATTGTTTGAAACGGAATAGATTTGTAGAGTTGCAAAATGAGTTGTTTCGTTTATTTGAAAAAGGGGAATTTGATGCCATTTATAGATGCATAGATGAAACGAAAAGGGAGTTTCCTGAAAGAATGGATAAAACGAGTTTTTGGCAAGCTTGTGCATATTCAGTGGAAGGTAAGCATAAAGAGGCAATTGCTATACTTAATGAAGCCATACAAAGGGGAATTTGGTGGAACCCATATACACTCATGCATGATGAAGATTTAAAAGGATTACAGGATAAAATAGATTTTAAGCCGATAGTCAAAAAGTGCGAAGAGATTTTGAAGGAGCATCAGATGATGAGTCAGTCAAAATTATTTACTTATGGAAATGAAAAAGCGCAGGCAGGTATATTTTCTTTACATTGGAGAGGATCAAACGTAAATGATTTTGCACCATATTGGTGTGAAGAAGAAATACTACGTGAGTATATGTTAGGTTTTTCTCAATCCTCACAAATATATGGAATGAATTCTTACAGCTGGGATAATCATGAGATAGCTATAAAAGATGTTATGAAAAGTTTTAATGATTTTACAAATAAATATAACTTGGAAGATATCATCATCGCGGGAGCTTCTCAAGGGGGAAATATAGCAATAGAGTTAGCGTTAAAGAATATGTTAGCGACTCAAAAGTTTATTGCGGTTATACCTGCTATTCGAGATGTAGAGGCAATTGAAAGTATCGTTATATCGAATGACATAACGAATGTGAAAGGATATATTGTCACGGGAGATAAAGATCAATTTTATGAAAACACACTTCAAGTAATGTCTATGTTCGAGAAATATAATGTGAACTGTAAATTAATTGTGAGAGAAGGATTAGGTCATCTTTTCCCAGAGGACTTTACACAAATATTAAAGAACATAATGGAAGAATGGGCGGTTAAAAGTATTTAAACAAACGTTTGATTAAAAAAGCACAAACCTTTTTAAATAAAGGTTTGTGCTTTTTCTTTAAAACATAATCGAAATTAAGAGCATTCCAATTCCGATAGAAGTAAAGGTTGCGATTAGGCCAGGAATCATAAAGCTATGATTTAAAACATACTTACCAATTCCTGTTGTACCAGTACGGTCAAAGTTAATTGCAGCAACGATTGTTCCATAGTTTGGAATGAAGAAATATCCATTTACTGCAGGGAACATCGCAATCAGTAGTGCTGGTGGAATACCGAGTGATAATCCAAGAGGCATTAAAGCACGTACAGTTGCTGCTTGGCTGTATAGTAAAATAGATAGAATGAATAATGCGATAGCAAATAGCCATGGTGCACTAGTCACCAAGTGCTGAATTGATCCTTGAATCATATTTAAGTTTCCGTTAAAGAAAGTATCTCCCATCCAAGCGATACCGAAAATAGCAACAACTGCCGTTGCCCCTGCTTTAAAGACGTTACCGGACACAATGCTTTCTACATTTGGTTTACAGAAAATAATAATAAGAGCTGCAATAGTTAACATAACCATTTCAATTGTGTTTGGCATGGAAAGACGAGCTAACTTCCCGTCAACCATCCATCCCGGACGAAGAGCTTCAAATGAACCAAGAAGTACGACAAGGAAAGTTCCAACTAGGAAAAGGATAACTGATAATTTAGCGCCTTTTGCACCCACAAATTCTTTTTTCTCTTCAAGTTTAGGGATCATTCCCTCTTTTAATCGCTTCAAGTATTCAGGATCTTCATTTAATTCTTTTCCCATTTTACTAGCAACGAATGCAGCTACCATACAAGCGATGAAAGTAGAAGGAATACTGACTTTTAAAATGTCTAACAAGGTGATTTTATAGTCGGCTAACATTGCTAAAAGTGCAACTGTTGCAGCCGATATTGGACTAGCTGTAATTGCTTGCTGTGAAGCGATAACGGCAATTGACATAGGTCGTTCAGGTCTAATTCCTGATTCACGAGATACTTCGGCGATAACAGGAAGTACAGAATAAGCGACATGACCTGTTCCGGCGCATAGTGTGAATAAATAAGTAACAATAGGAGCAAAGAATGTAATGCGCTTTGGGTTTTTTCGTAATGCCTTCTCAGCGAGATGGACAAGATAATCCATTCCTCCAGCAGCTTGCAAAGCACCGGCAGCTGTAATTACTGCTAAAATCATAAGCATTACATCAATAGGAGGAGCTGTAGGTTGTAAGTGGAAGACGAAAACAAGTATTGCCATACCAACGCCACCCATTACTCCTAGACCAACTCCGCCTAAGCGTGCGCCAATAAAAATGCAGAGTAGTAACGTAAGAAATTGTAGCCAAAACATGATAAACTACCTCCGAAATTCGTAAGTTAAGATATATTCGAATAGTTTAATTTGAATGAAAATTAAATGAATATCCGGAATAATTCTTGTGTTGTATACGTTTTTTATTATATAACACAAGAAATGTAACATTCACGAACTTTGTTAAATTATTTCGAAAAAATAATACATTAAAACTTTATATTTACATCTTTAAATGGGTGGACATTTTAATTTTTATGTTGTAATATTTGGAAGAGAATATTTAAATTCTCATAGAACTCCCATATCGTTCAACTCGTTCAGCGAGAAAGGCAAACTTATGGAAACATGAGGACGCAAAACTACAGGGGCTAAGGTCGAAGGGCTAAGCTAGCCAGTTACCGGACGGATAGGGTTGGTCTTGGCCAATGCTTATTACATTGGTCTTTTTTTATATTTATTCATATTGAGAACCATTTTCAAACAAAATATTCTTATATTTTGTTTTTTTTTGCTGGGGATATTAGGGAAGGTGAAGTTAATGAAAAAATATTGGCATAAGTTATCGTTTCTTCAAAAGAATGTATTGTTAACTGTATTAGTTATTTTGACGCTTGTTGGTACTATGGGAGCGTTAAGTTTTAACATGTTTCAAAATAGTATGATGTCTATATTTGAAAGGCATTCTTTTGAAACAGGAGATACGGTATTACATAAATTAGACGCAGAAATATTGAGAGATGTTGCAAAAGACCCAACGACAGAAAGAGAAAAGAGAGAGAAGCTAATAGAGAAGTTAGATGAATCAACGGAAGAATTGAACAGTGTTGGACAAACGTACATTGTTGGAGCAAAAGAAAATGAAAAAGGTGAGTTACAAGTTGTCGCTTTGGCTACAGGGTTAGCAAATGTTGTTGAAGTAGAACCGGGAGACTATTATAAACAACCAGATCTTTGGATGAAAGCATATGATAAGGTAATGAGCACGAAAAAAGCAAACATGACAGAAGTATATGAAGACGCATTAGGATCATGGGTAACGATATTAGAGCCAATTAAAGATGGAGAAGATAATATTGTGGCAATTGTTGCAGCCGATGTAGATGCCTCTATTGTTCCTATGACAAAAGAAAAGTTCATTATACAAGGTTTAATGTTTATTTGTATTTCTGTTTTAATTGCAACGGTTATTCAATTCCTAATCGTACGTAACGCACTTGCTCCATTGCGGGATTTACGTGAAGGATTGCGCAAAGTCGGTGAAGGTGACTTAAGTATTAAATTAGAGGAAAGACCAGATGATATTGGTATTATTAATGCGTATTTTAATAATACCATCGAGAAGTTTAAAGGAATTATAGATAAAGTGAAGCAGACAGCCGAACAGGTTTCCTCATCTTCACAAGAATTGTCAGTGAGTACGAAAGAGAATAGCATGGCAGTCCAAGGAATCGTAAGTTCTATAGTGGAGTTAAGGGCTGGCGTTCAATTACAAGAAACTGCAGTACCAAAGTATTTAGATATTATATATGAAATGGAAGATAGGATGGAAGAGATAACGAATGCTGCAAAACAAATGGCGAAAGAGTCTGAAGGTACAAAGCATCATTCAGTAAAAGGAAATGGTATTATTGAACAGACGATTAATCAAATGAACATAATACAAAATGCAGTACAAGATTTATCTTCTATTATTTATTCTTTGGAAACAAGATCAAATGAAATTAGTGATATTGTAACAGTAATTACCGGTATTTCAAATCAAACGAATTCGCTAGTTTTAAATTCTTCTATTGAAGCTTCACGTGCTGAGGAAACAGGACGGGGATTTGCTGTTGTTGCTGATGAAGTGCGTAAATTAGCAGAGCAGACGGAAGCATCAGCAAAAGATATAGCAAAATTAATAGGGGAAACGCGAGCTGGTACGGAAGAAGCTGTTGTTTCAATGAAAAATGCTTTAAAAGAAGTAGAATCGGGTATGAAACTTGTTGAAAGTAGTGGTGCTTTCATTGGTGGAATTTCAAAATCAGCACAATCTGTTACAAATCAGGTTAGAGTTGTTTCTGACAATTCAAGTGATATATTGCAAAATAGCCAAAATATTGTGCGGATTGTAGATGAACTATCATTTATTGCAAATACGTATGCGAATAGTAGTAGTAATGTTGAAGAAAGTATGAAAGAGCAGGAAATGTCTGTACAAGATATTGCGGAATTAGCTAGTTCTTTAAGCTGGCTTTCGCAGGAGTTACAAGAGTTAATAGGAGAATTCAAAAGTTAAATGAAATGATTATACGCGCTTTTGTTTGTTCAATAAAATAAATCATGCTACAATGAAAACGAATTAAGGACCGGGGAGCCAATTGGCTGAGAGGATGTAACCAAACATCGACCCTCAACCTGATCTGGATAATGCCAGCGTAGGGAGTTACTTAAAGTGATGTAGCATATGTTATTCTATAATAACTTGCATACAAGGCTTTCCTACGTAGTAGGAAAGCCTTTTCTTGTTTTTAAATTTAATTTCATAAGGGGGATTTTACTATGTCACAACAAGTTACAATTTCATTTTCAGTAGTACCACAAGCGAAGAACAAAGATGTGTATTCTGTTGTTGATAAAGCAATTGAGGTTGTACAACAATCGGGAGTTCGTTATGAAGTAGGGGCAATGGAAACAACGCTGGAAGGAGAATTAGATGTACTTCTTGATGTCATTAAACGTGCGCAACAAGCTTGTGTGGATGCTGGAGCAGAGGAAGTGATTACTTCTATTAAAATCCATTATCGTCCAAGCACTGGTGTAACGATAGATGAAAAGGTTTGGAAGTACCGTGATGAATATGCAAAACCAGAAGCAATCTAAAATAATTACAACTATTTGGCTTATCCTTCTCATTGCGATATGGGAAGGATCTGTTTCATTATTTAAAATTGAACCGTGGATTTTACCGAAGCCTTCTGCCATTGTTCAAGAATTAATTGGAATGAAAGATTTACTATTACCGAATACGATGCAAACGTTACAAGAGGTTCTAATCGGATTGTTTTTTGCGATTTTAATTGGGACAAGTATTGCAATTATTATGGATGTTATCCCTTTATTTCGTATTTTAATAAATCCGTTGCTTGTTATTTCGCAAACGATTCCAATCGTTGTACTTGCACCGTTATTTATTATTTGGTTTGGATATGGAATGCTACCGAAAGTAATGGTAGTCATACTCGTTTGTTTCTTCCCGATTGCGCTTAGCATTTTAGAAGGTTTTCAAACGGTAGATAAAAATATGTTGAAGTTGTTGCAAACGATGAAGGCAACGAAATGGCAAGTTTACCAGAAAGTAAAGTTTCCAGCAGTGCTTCCATACTTTTTCTCAGGGTTAAAAATTGCAGTTACATATAGCGTAATGGGAGCGATTATTGGGGAATGGCTCGGTGCCAGTGAAGGATTAGGAGTTATGCTTACGAGAGCTACAAAATCCTTTTTAACAGCCCGAGTATTTGGTGTGGCAGCAATTATTGTTATGGTGACATTATGCCTGTATTTTATCGTGGAGTTTATGGCAAGAATAACAGCACCATGGATATATAGAAAGGACGGCAGAAAATGAAAAAAGGTTTAAAAGTTATGTTGGCTGCCTTATTAGCAGTAGGTGTGGCTGGATGTAATCCGGCGAAGAAAGAAGATAGTGCAAGTAAAAATCAAAAAGTAAAAGTAGTATTAGATTGGTTTCCAAATACGAATCATACTGGCTTATATGTAGCGCAAGCGAAAGATTATTATAAAAAGCAAGGCTTAGATGTAGAGATTATTCAGCCTGGTGATAATGTGACAGCGGAGCAAATGATAGCTTCAGGAAAAGCTGACTTCGCAATAAGCGCACAAGAAAATGTAACATTGGCTCGTGTAGAAGGTATTCCTGTTGTATCTGTCGGAGCGATTATTCAGCATAACACTTCAGCATTTGCATCGCTTAAGAAAGATAACATGACTTCACCGAAAGATTTTGAAGGTAAACGTTACGGAGGCTGGGGAGGACCAGCAGAAGAAGCAACGTTGAAGACAATTATGGAGAAACATCAAGCTGATTTTAATAAAGTTGAAAAAATCATCTTAGGACAAACCGATTTCTTTAAATCAATCGGCCGTGATGCAGACTTTGAATGGATTTATTACGGATGGGATGGAATTGAAGCGAAGCGCCAAGGAAAAGAGTTAAATACGATTATGGTGAAAGACTTAGACCCAGCGCTTGATTTCTATAGTCCTGTTATTATTACGAGTGAAAAACATACGAAGCAAGATAAAGACTTTGTGAAAAAGTTTATGAGTGCAACGACAGAAGGGTATAATTTTGCAATTAAAGAGCCGAAAGAAGCTGCTGATATTTTAATTAAAGCTGTTCCAGATGTAAATAAAGACTTAGTACAAGAAAGTCAAAAGTGGTTAAGCACGAAGTATCAAGATGATGCAAAAGCATGGGGAGTACAGAAGGAAGATGTTTGGACGAATTACATGAATTTCTTATATGATAACAAAGTAATTAAGAAGAAAATTGATGTAAAAGATGCCTTTACAAATGAGTTCCTTCCAAGCGAAAAATGAGCGGATTACAAATAGAAAATATTGTGAAATCTTTCGATGGAAAGAATGTATTAGCAAATATTAGTGCTTCTATACGAGAGGGAGAGTTCGTTTCTTTTGTAGGCCCAAGTGGTTGCGGAAAAAGTACATTATTAAATATGATTGCAAATGTTGAAAATCCAACAAATGGGAATGTAACGTATAACGATAAGCAAATGCAAGAGCAAGATGTTGTAAGTTATATGCCGCAACAGGATTTATTACTGCCGTGGCGATCAGCTTTGCAAAATATAGTTCTTCCATTGGAAATCGAAGGGAAACCTAAAAAACAAAGGCTGACAGAGGGAATGGAAGCATTAAAGCAGTTTGAACTAGATGAATATGCAGACCATTATCCAGATGAATTGTCTGGTGGTATGCGTCAAAGAATTAGTTTTCTGCGCACATATTTATGTGAAAAGCCAATTATGCTACTTGATGAGCCTTTTGGAAAATTAGATGCCTTTACAAAAATGGAAGTACATAGCTGGCTTTTAAACTCTTGGCACCAAGAGAAGCAAACAATCGTTATGGTCACACATGACTTAGATGAGGCAATCTTGCTTTCGGACCGCATATTTATATTATCTCAAAGACCAGCATCAATAGTTGGTGAGGTACAAGTGAAATTACCTAGGCCGAGAACGATGGATATGTTAACATCATTTGAGTTAAAGAAGGATAAGGAAGAAATTCTGAGAGTATTAGCTCCGTATATGAAAAAATAGAAAAAGCCTTTTAACAGTTTTTGGTATAATTACTGTTAAGAGGCTTTTTTATATAGGGGGAGAAAGATGAAATCTATAGAGCAAATAGTTGATTCGTTAACAGCTGATAATCTTGAAGAAGGAAAGTCCTTATTAAAAAATCATATCTTATTAATGAAGTATGGTATGGAACATCATGAATTAAGAGAAGAAGAAATGACAGAAGTTTTAAAGTGGGTTCAAGGCGGGATCAATTGAGAAAAGCTGTTCCAGAATTACGTGATTTACATTTAGTTAAAAAGTTTCAAGTGTTATTAGATGAATTTATTCATTCTATAATTTCAAATGGTTATGTGGAAGATGCGGTAGAAATTCTAGAGAGTGTATTAAAAAGTATGGGAGCAGTCGCTCATATTGTAAAAATTATGTTTGTTGGCAAAAGAAAAGTTAATAGAAATTCTTTAGAAATGGTAGAAGAGTTAAAACGAGAGTGCTACAACTTAATGGAACAGCGCGCTGCTGTCGGGTTGCATGCTCAAATCTTTCACGTTTTAGGTTTTGTTCATTCCCTTCAGTTTGATTTAGAAGAAAGGTCGCAGGAACATGGACGAACTGTAATAGGCCTTTTAACGGATTTTAAGACGAAGGAATTGAAATCTGTACAACAATTTCAAAACGAAGAACATATTCCAGAAGTGAAAAATATGGTTAGTAAAGAGTATGGGATAGAACTACAAAGAAGAATTTATATGTGGAAATCGTTAACGCTCATCTTTACAAGTCCATATGCATTAGAAAAGTTGTATAAAGAAATTTACGCAGAAAATGAAAAAACGGAGAAGGAACAAAAGAAAAAATAGAGAATAGAATATAACAGAGTAGTTTATACTCTTAATATAACAAATGTTAAAGGAGTGAAAGGATAAAATGACTTTATCAACTGTTCTTCAAATGGTTTTAGCTTGATACGGGAGAAGTCTGCCCATTTTTAACAATTAAGCTAAATTGAAGACAGCAGGTAAAGAACCTTAATCCTTTTTTACGATAATATGTAATGGGTAAGGTGTATTCACCTTACCCATTTTATATATATACAATTAAATAAGGCTTTATACTGTTGTTCTCTCTATTTAGCTTATGAACTATAAGTAGAGGAGAGAAAAAAATGAGTATATTAACAGTAGAAAATTTAAGTCATTCGTATGGTGAGAAAACCATTTTATATAATGCGTGTTTTCGACTATTAAAGGGCGAGCATGTTGGATTAGTTGGGAAAAATGGAATTGGAAAATCAACATTGTTAAGGATTTTAACAGGAGAACTTATACATGATGACGGAAACATTGAATGGTTTCCACATGTGAAGATAGGTTTTTTACAGCAGCATATGGATTTACAAGAAGGAATAACAATTGAGGGATACTTACAAAGTGCATTTTCTAATCTGTATGCGATTGAGTGTGAAATGTTAAAAATTGCTGAAGAAATGAATGGAGCAGGAGAAATAGAAAAACTGTTAGTAAGGTATGGAGAATTACAAACTATATTGGAAAGTTCTAATTTCTATCAAATTCATACAGAAATTGAAGAAGTAGCAATCGGCTTAGGCTTACTTGAAATAGGTTTGAAAAAGGATGTTTCACAGTTAAGTGGAGGACAGCGAACGAAGTTATTACTTGGGAAGCTCCTTTTAGAAAAAGCTGATGTTTTATTGCTGGATGAGCCAACAAACTATTTAGATACAGCTCATATAGAATGGTTGCAATCGTATTTGAGACTGTATGAAAAAGCTTATGTGATCATTTCACATGACGAAGTATTTTTGAACAGTATTACGAATGTTATTTATCATCTAGAAGAACGGAAAGTGAAGCGGTACGTAGGAAATTATGAAAAATTTGTGCAAAGTTATCAATTGCAAAGGAAACAATTACAATCGGCGCATGTGAAACAACAAAAAGAAATTGCTCAGTTAGAAACATTTATTCAAAAAAATAAAATTCGAAAAGCGAAACAGGCTAAGAGTCGAGAGAAAGTATTAGAGAAAATGCAAAGGATTGAAAAGGTCAATCATGTAACTCGATCCCGTTTTGATTTTACTGTTTATGAGGAGCCAGTAAGTCGTATATTGCAAGCTGAGAAACTAAGGATAGGTTATAGTGATCCGTTATGTCCAGAGCTGAATTTACAAGTGAAAAAGGGAGAAAAGATAGCGATTGTTGGTCATAATGGAATCGGAAAAACGACGATGTTAAAAACGTTATTAGGCCAAATAAAGCCGCTAAGTGGTTCAATTTCTGTTGGCGAGCGAGTAAATCCAGCTTATTTTGCACAGGAAGAGTTTGCTTCAGAAACAACACCATTAGAGAAAGTTTGGGCAGAAAGACCAGATATGACAAGGAAAGAAGTACGCCAAGCATTAGCAAAGTGTGGCTTGAAAGAAGAGCACGTATTAAAACCTATTCGTTTATTAAGCGGCGGAGAACAAACGAAAGTGCGTTTATGTGAACTTATCGTAACGAAAAGCAATGTTTTAATTTTAGATGAACCGACTAATCATTTGGATATAGAAACAAAGAAGTCTTTGCAGGAAGCGTTACAACAATATACAGGAACAGTTTTACTTGTCTCACATGAGCCTTCTTTCTATGAAGCGTGGATTACAAAAGTATGGAATATAGAAGAATGGAACGCTGAACAATATGAATAAAGAAAAGGCCTTAGCTTATACAAGCTAAGGCCTTTTCTTTGTGATTAACATGATTTTCGAGAACTCTTACATGAGAATTGTATGAAGAAGCACTCTTATGGTGCGCTTATAAGCGTGCTTTTTCTGCGATTATGTTTATATTTATAATAATACTAGATGCCTTTCCCTAATAGGCTACTATCTTTCTTTATATATATAGATAGTTTGAAAAGGAATGAAAATAATTCCTATATGTAAAGGATAATGTGATTAGTATGGGAAGACAATAGAATTTAAAGGGAATTCATGTAAAATTCAGATGAACTTCACACGAACTTCATATTATAAACTGAATATAATTATAATAGGTTATTATAATTAAAGCTTTTGATTTTTGGCAAAATTAAAAGTTTGGCTCGGGTTTCTGTGCTGTTGTCATTCATTTATGAGAAGGAATATTACCGTTTTTTATGCATTATTAATTTTATGTATCGTTTAAAAGAATTTCCGGTAAATTCACGGAATCAATTTTGAATGACGTAGCAGGATGATGAAATTTCATGTAAAATAATAGTAAAAATATGTAAAGGAGGGGATAGTGTGGATGTGTTTTTGAACATTGCTGAGGAAAAAATTCGTCAAGCGATACGGAATGGTGATCTTGATCATATTCCGGGACAAGGAAAACCACTACAATTAGAAGATCTTTCAATGGTACCTCCAGAATTAAGAATGAGTTATAAAATCTTGAAAAATGCAGGCATGATTCCACCAGAAATGGAATTGCAAAAAGATATATTGAAAATAGAGGATTTAATCGCTTGTTGTTATGATGAAGTAGAGAGAAAAGAATTACAAGAAGAGTTAACAGCAAAAACGCTGCGTTTTCAGCAGGTAATGGAAAAGAGAAAGATTAAAGATAGTTCAGCTTTTCGTATGTATCAGGATAAAGTATTTCGTAAATTACGCTAAGAGGGATAAGATGAATACATTTGAAACGATAGAAGAATTAGCAATATATATTGAAAAACAACAATTGGTACTTCTATTTATTAAAACGGAAAATTGTGGTGTTTGTGATGTTATGTTAAGAAAAGTAAATTGCGTATTAGAGAATTATGATTACGTAGAGAAAGTAGAAATATTACTACAAGACATGCAAGAGATCGCGGGGCGATATGCAGTATTTACAGGGCCAACAGTTTTATTATTTTATAATGGAAAAGAGATCATTCGTGAATCACGCTTCATTTCACTTGAAAATTTAGAGAGAACCATTCAATTATTCGAAGATTAAGGGAGGCTTTTATATGGAATTTATTATTGTCATACTATTATTTGTTGTAGTTGGAACGATCGTAACAGCAGTTCGATCAAACAAAAAGAAGGTAAATCTTACGAAACAAAATAACATTCATAATTCATCTAACAACTCATCACCATTATTTTTCTTTGCTGGATCTGATAATGATAGCTCGCATGGAGGTTCACATGATTGCGGAGGATCTTTTGGCGGAGATAGCGGAGGCAGCTGTGATGGTGGCGGAGGTGATTGATGAGAATACGCCCTATAGGGGGCGTATTTCTTTTTAAACAAACGTTTGATTAGTTGGCTTACATACGCATAAAAACAGTTAAACAAACGTTTGATTAAATATTTTTAACATACTAAGGGAAATGAAAAGGGAACCGTATTTCTTGTTAAATTAGGATTTGAATTTGGAATAATACATATGATTCGAATGTGGTTTGAAAGTACGTTTTCTAAATAAGGAATATAGCCTCTTGCGATAGAGGTTTTTTATTTGTTATTATTAGACTGAACGGTCGGTTTAAAGAGGTGTGAATATGAGAAGAAGCGCAGAAGAGATAAAGAAAGAAATTGCATATAAAGCAGAAAGTCTGTTTTCACAGAAGGGCTATGCAGCTACATCTATGGAAGAGATTTGTGAAATTACAGAGAGAAGTAAAGGAAGCATTTATTATCACTTTAAAAGTAAAGAAGAATTATTTTTATTTGTAGTGAAACAGCATACGTATGATTGGCTTGAAAAATGGAATGAAAAAGAGAAGTTGTATAGCACTAGTACTGAAAAACTATATGGTCTCGCGGAATATTATGTAGAGGACATACAGCAACCAATTTCAAATGCAATAGAGGAATTCTCTATGAGCCAAGTTGTAAGTAAAGAGATTCTGGATGAACTGTTAGCTTTAACTAGAGAATCATATGTTATGGTTGAGAAACTAATTGAAGCAGGCATACAGTCTGGAGAGTTTCGTGAAGATAATACGCGCGATCTTATGTATATTGTGAATGGATTATTATCGGGGCTGGGAGTACTTTACTACGAGTTAGATTATAAAGAGCTGAAACGTATTTATAAAAAGGCAATAGATGTATTGTTAAAAGGAATGGCAGCTGAATAATAGGTCAGTTGCTTTTCTTACAAAATAAATTAGACCGAACGGTCGGTTTATAAAGGGGGAATGAAAATGAACGCTTTATTTAAAAACCGAGCATTTATGCTCGTTATGGCATCTGATATTTTACAACAATTTGCAATTTGGATCAGAAATATGGCTCTTTTATATTTCATAATGGAGCGAACAAATAATGATCCAGTTTCAGTTTCGTTGTTATCGGTTATGGAATATGCACCTATCTTTATTTTCTCGTTTATCGGTGGTGCGCTAGCTGATCGCTGGAATCCGAAAAGAACAATGGTTGCTGGGGATGTGTTAAGTGTACTGTCTATTATAGGAATTGTCTTGTTGTTAAAGCTGGATTATTGGCAGGCTATATTTTTTGCAACACTCATTTCCGCGATTGTAGGTCAGTTTTCTCAGCCATCATCTTCGCGTATATTTAAGCGCTATGTAAAGGAAGAACAGGTAGCAAATGCGATTGCATTTAACCAAACATTACAGTCATTATTTATGATTTTTGGACCAGTGGTAGGATCGCTTGTGTATACACAACTTGGTTTATTTACATCACTATATAGCTTAATCATCTTATTTTTGTTATCTGCTATCGCTCTTTCATTTTTACCAAAATGGGTTGAACAAGAGCAAGTGGCGAGAGATTCATTAAAAAATGATATAAAAGAGGGTTGGAAATACGTTCTTCATACGAAAAATTTACGTATGATTACGATTACTTTCACCATTATGGGCTTAGCTGTTGGACTAACGAATCCATTAGAGGTGTTTCTTGTAATAGAACGGCTTGGAATGGAAAAAGAAGCAGTTCAATATTTAGCCGCAGCTGATGGAATAGGTATGTTAATCGGTGGTATTGTTGCTGCAGTTTTCGCTTCAAAAGTGAATCCGAAAAAGATGTTTGTATTCGGTATGAGCATATTAGCGATGTCATTTTTAGTAGAAGGGCTATCTACATCATTTTGGATTACTAGTTTCATGAGGTTTGGAACAGGTATTTGTTTAGCTTGTGTTAATATCGTTGTCGGTACGCTTATGATTCAACTTGTACCGGAAAATATGGTTGGAAGAGTAAATGGAACAATTTTACCACTGTTTATGGGCGCTATGCTAATTGGAACTTCACTAGCTGGAGGATTAAAGGAGATGACCTCATTAGTTACTGTGTTTTGTATAGCAATGTCACTTATTTTACTAGCGATAGGTCCGGCTTTACGTATGCAAATAAACAAAGAAGATGTTGTTAATCGAGAGGAAACGACGAATTCATTGGTTTCGAAATAGCTATTGTAAGGGGGCAGAACTGCCCCCTTTTTTCATGGCAATCTTTTGACAATGAAATGTACCGACTATATACTGATGTTGTAAAAATAATTTTACAGGTTAGGAGAAATGGTGTGAAAAATCAAATCTATGAATTACGCACTGAAAATAATATTTCACAAGGTGCATTAGCGGATAAGTGTAACGTATCAAGACAGACGATAAATGCAATTGAGAATAATAAATATGATCCAAGTTTAGCGCTAGCATTCCGTTTAGCTGAAGTGTTAGGAACAACTGTTGATAAATTATTTTTGTACAAGCTTTAGGGGGAGTAGTTGTTGGGGAGAGAGAAAATAAACTTTTTAGTTACGACATTAGTAGCTATAAGTACGCTATTGTTTGGACTTTATTATTGGTTAACTGAACTTCAAGTAAACTGGTATGCACTATTTATTTGTAGCATCGCATTACATTATATGTTTAAAACTTTGGCAGCACATAATGTTGAAGGTGTAAATGAGGAAAAAGAAGATTTAGAAAAACATGTATTAAAAACAAGTGCAAATGTTACATATTATGTGCTCATTGTATTAATTTTTGGTTTGTTTTTCGCATCGGTAGGCTTTAATAAATGGATAGATTTTCATGATATACCGCTTTTATTTGCACTATGTGCCGCTATAGTTGTAAAGCCAGCTGTAGAGTTTTTAATTGTAAGGCGTTATCGTTAAAAATATAAGAAAAAGATCCTCTTCTTGTGTAAAGAGGATCTTTTTCTTATATCGTTTTAGTTTTAGGGGTAGGTGGTGTAATAGATGTATCATTTTCAGGAACTCTAGTTAATAGGAATCCACCGATAATAAACAGAACAATAATACTAAGTACACCAGCGTTTGTTTTTCCGGTTAATTGCGTTGTAACACCGACTAATACTGGACCCATAATCGCGGCAAACTTGCCAAATATATTATAAAATCCGAAGAATTCATTTGCAGATTCTTTAGGTACTAGTTTTGCAAAATAGGACCGACTAAGTGCTTGAATACCACCTTGAGAAGTTGCAACTAACATTGCTAAAATCCAGAAATCGAGTGTCGTTTTTAAGAAATAAGCATATGTGCAGATAATGATATAAATAATGATACCGACATATAGCATTTTTTTACCTGTAAATGTTTCTGATAATTTTCCGTATAATAAAGCGAATGGACAAGCTACAATTTGTGTGACAAATAAGATGATTAATAGATTCGTTGCACTAATACCGAGATCTGTTCCATAAGCGGTAGACATAGTAATAATTGTATCGACCCCGTCAATGTAGAAAAAGTAAGCGATTAGGAACATAAATACAGTTTTATATTCTTTAATATTTTTAAAAGTATCAGCAAGGCGTTTGAAGCTCATTGCAATTGGTCTTGGGTGACGTTCAATATAATGTGTTTGCTCTACATTTTTTAGCATTGGAATTGTAAATAATCCCCACCAAAGAGCTGTTATTGCGAATGAAATTTGACTAGCAATGCCGACTGATAAAGGGATAGTTCCTTTTTGAGCAAGAATAATAAGAGCGATACAACCGATAAAAGGAATTGTGCTCCCGATATAACCTAATGCAAAGCCTCTTGTAGAAATTCGGTCCATTCTATCTTTTGAGGTAACATCTACTAAAAATGCATCATAAAAAATGTTTGCTCCAGCAAAGCCAACTAATGCAAGCATATAGCACCCTAGTAATAAGTACCACTGAGATGTTGGAACAACTGCTAGCATACTTGTAAATACGATGCCAAGTCCAAAGAAGAATGTGAAAAATCTTTTTTTAAACCCTTTATAATCAGCAACTGTGCCGAGAATAGGAGCAAGTATAGAAATTAAAAGTGTAGCGAACGAGTTTGCATATCCCCAATAGGCTGTTGAAGTTGCACCAGATAGTCCAGCTTCTTTTGCAGCTGCTTTAAAGTAAATTGGAAATAATGCAGTTGTAATGACGAGCGAATATACCGAGTTCGCCCAATCGTATAATATCCAGCTTTTTTCTGGTCTGGACATTTTTTTCATATAATGTTCCCCCTTAAATTTGTTCTACTAACAGTGTACAAAAATAAAAATTATAAAAAGAGAAACAGTGATGATTTTTACATAACTTTTACATATATACACAGTTCTTTACAATTGAAGTAAATCCTCTACAATTGCGCCGTCTGTTTCACCTAAGTGCAAACCGAGTAACCTAGCGATAGTCGGACCTTCATCAATCAGTCTCATATACGGAATTGTAACGCCGCTTTGAATACCTTTCCCAGCAGCCATAAAAATTGTTTCATAGTTAGGTTTTATTGGCGAGTAACCATGAGTTCCAAATGTATATTTTTTACTAGGCGTAACATCTTTTGCAGTAATTTCTTTTATAAAATCTCCTGTATAGTTTTCAGTGAAATAATACCCTTCTTGTGCTTCTAACATAAATAAACAATTACCGTCTGCACCGCATTCCTTCGCATCTTCATCATGAAGTATAAATTCAATTCCGTTTTGTTTATTTTGAAGCAGGTCTTCAAGGAGTAGTTGTACTTCTCGAATTGTATCCGTATCGTTTTTGTCTCTCACATATACATAGGCAGACCCGTCGCAACTTTGGCAATAGGCCTTCCAATCTACTAATTTTCCTTTTGAATTTATAGATATAAGCCCTTTTTCATGAAATAGTACATTTAATTGAACGGCTTTGTTTTCACTTAAGGCGCTATGATCGCCAAGTGCAATAATTGTACTTTCTTCGTATATCCCGCTTTCTTTTAATGCATGAATAATTTTTCCAAGGCGTTCGTCGTGTCTGTGGATTGCAGCTATTGTTTCTTTAGACTCAAAGCCATGATAGTGTCTTTGAGTGTCTAAATCAGTAAAATGTACGAACATAACATTTGGCTTTTTCGTATGGATTGTATGTACAGTAGAAGCGAGGACGAAATCATCAAGTTCAGGCTGTGACAGTCCATTTCGTATATGGCCGAAACGACGATTTAAATCTAATTGATATAGCGGACTACCGCTAAATAATGAAACTAAAATTTGATTTTGCCACGGTCTATTTGGAAAAATTTCAGGTAAATTGTAATCAATATTTGCTCTTCCAGTAACAGGCCATAGAAGGGCAGCTGTCGTTAAATTTGCTTTGCGTGCTTCATCGTATAAAGTTGTTCCTTTAATGGACTTTCGATACCAATGCCAATCTGGTGACTCACGTCCTGGTTGAAGTAATGTATTGCTGACAACGCCATGCTTATTAGGATAATTACCGGTTACGATTGTTGAGTGGCTTGGATACGTTACAGAAGGATAAATTGGCTCCACTTTTTCCACAACAGCGCCATTTTTTATTAAACATTGGAAGTTAGGTAGTTTTTGTAATATAGGAAAATCTAAAGCTGATAAGCAATCGAAAGATAAAATAATGACGTGGTTTGTTAATGCTTTATCCATAAAGCTTCCCTCCTGATTATATAAAACCTATTCTTATATATTACTATTAATACCTGGTAATAAAAATATATTTTTGAACAAAAATTCATTATTTATTTTCAGAAAAATTAAACATATAATTAAGTATAAGGGAATGAATGGAAGGAGGGAATACTATGGATTGGCTAGATGGATTTGGTATCTTTTACATCATTGGCGGAATCACGATTATCCTCGTATTTGCTATTTCGTATTTACTAAAGAAACGGTTTCCAGACAAACAGTTCGATATTATATTTGCACTTAGTTTAATACTTCTTTGCTTAGCATCCTTTCCCGCTACAATGATGGTTATTGGTGGATGGGAAGGAATGGGATATGGATTTATTGGTTTCTTCGTTCTACTAGGTACACTTATCGGTATGATTGCACATCAACTTGTAAAAATCTCTCGAAAAAGCTACGTATAAAACTGCAAAAAATGAAAAGAATATATAATAATAAGAAAATTAGCTATTGTTTAAAAAAAGAATTTGTATTATGATAATCAACAAATTTATTTCGTTATAACGATGAAAAAGGACTAGTACATGTTCAACCTTTTTAGCAGAGAGAGAATCCGCCAGGCTGAAAGATTCTTAAAAAGGCAATATGGAACCTGCCTTTGAGTTCTGCATATGCAGCGGGAAATTCCCGTTATCAAAAAGAGAGCATACTCAATTTTTTTGTGTATGAATCAGGGTGGTAACGCCGACAAAGCTCGGTCCCTATTTGGGGACACGGGCTTTTTTGTATTTTCTAAAGGAGGAAGAAGGACTATGGCAAAAGAACAGGTACAAACTATTACGAAGATGGAAGAGGACTTTGCGCAGTGGTATACCGATATCGTAAAAAAAGCTGAACTCGTGGACTATTCAAGTGTAAAAGGATGTATGATTCTACGTCCGTACGGTTATGCCTTATGGGAAAATATGCAGAAAGTGATGGATGAAAAGTTAAAAGAATCTGGTCATGAAAATGTGTATATGCCAATGTTTATTCCGGAGAGTTTATTGCAAAAAGAGAAGGATCATGTGGAAGGGTTTGCTCCTGAAGTAGCATGGGTTACTCATGGTGGGGATGAAAAATTAGCGGAAAGACTTTGTGTACGCCCTACATCTGAAACTTTATTCTGTGAGCATTTTTCAAAGATTGTGCAATCATATAATGATTTGCCAAAGCTATATAATCAGTGGTGTTCAGTAGTTCGTTGGGAGAAGACGACGAGACCATTCCTTCGTACAACTGAATTTTTATGGCAAGAAGGTCATACGATTCATGAAACGGCAGAAGAATCACAAGCTGAAACATTAAATATTTTAAATCTATATGCTTCTTTTTGTGAAGATTACTTAGCAATACCAGTAATTAAAGGGCAAAAAACAGAAAAAGAAAAGTTTGCAGGAGCAAAGGCAACTTATACGATTGAAAGTTTAATGCATGATGGAAAAGCGCTTCAAACAGGAACATCTCATAACTTTGGAACGAACTTCTCAGAAGCATTTGATATTAAGTTTTTAGATCGTAACGGTAAATGGCAATATGTACACCAAACATCTTGGGGTGTATCAACAAGAATGATAGGTGGACTTATTATGGTTCATAGCGATAATAATGGACTTGTAATGCCGCCGAAAGTTGCACCAGTGCAAGTTGTTATTGTCCCTATTGCTCAGCATAAAGAAGGCGTTTTAGAAAAAGCAACAGAGTTACAAGGGCGTATTCAAAAGGTTGCGCGAGTAAAAATAGATGCTAGTAATAAAACACCTGGCTGGAAATTTAATGAGTATGAAATGAAGGGTGTTCCAATTAGATTAGAAGTTGGTCCAAAGGATATTGAAAAGAATCAAGTTGTACTTGTAAGAAGAGATACGAAGGAAAAAGAATTTATATCAATGGATCAATTAGAAGAACGAATTCCAGCATTACTTGAGGAGATTCATCATTATTTATTTAATAAAGCAAAAGTATTTCGCGATGAGAATACGTATAGTGCGACGAATTTCGAAGAGATGAAAAAAGTAGCAGATGAAAAGCAAGGGTTTATTAAAGCAATGTGGTGCGGAGAATTAGCTTGTGAAGAGAAGCTAAAAGAAGAAGTTGGTGTATCTTCACGCTGTATGCCTTTTGAGCAAGAGCATTTAGCTGACGAATGTATTTGTTGTGGTAAAGAAGCTAAGAAAATGGTGTATTGGGGAAAAGCGTATTAATGCTCTTTTTGATAGATGATGAAAAGGACTTTGGGGTGCATAATAAAATGCAATCCAAAGTCCTTTTTAGTTTTACAATTTGTTTCATGTATTTTTTAGATGGAAGGATGTTGTTTTTATTTTGCGTTTTTACGACGAATAAATAGTAACACACCAATTAGGAATGTCGAAATCCCCATTAAAATTGATGCAGGGTAATGTGTTGCAGTATTAGGTAACTTATCGCCTTGTTTTTTCGCATTATCTTTTACATTGCCACCGTGAGAACCGTTTCCACCCTGAGAACTGCTATCGCCTTTAATATGGTTGCCGCCTTGAGAGCCGTTTCCACCCTGAGAACTGCTATCGCCTTTAACACGGTTACCGCCCTGAGAACCACTGCCACCAGAACCGTTGCCACCAGAACCGCTGCCACCAGAGCCATTGCCGCCAGAACCATTACCACCAGAACCACTGCCACCAGAACCGTTGCCACCAGAACCGTTGCCACCAGAACCATTGCCACCAGAACCGCTGCCACCAGAACCATTGCCGCCAGAACCGCTGTCACCAGAGCCATTGTCGCCAGAACCATTACCACCAGAACCGCTGCCACCAGAGCCATTGCCGTCAGAACTGCCGCCACCAGAACCGCTGCCACCAGAGCCATTGCCGCCAGAACCATTGCCGCCAGAACCGTTGCCACCAGAACCACTGCCACCAGAACCATTGCCACCAGAACCGTTGCCGTCAGAACCATTGCCACCAGAACCATTGCCACCAGAACCATTGCCACCAGAACCATTGCCACCAGAACCGCTGCCACCAGAACCATTGCCACCAGAACCATTGCCACCAGAACCGCTGCCACCAGAACCATTGCCACCAGAACCGTTGCCACCAGAACCATTGCCACCAGAACCGTTGCCACCAGAACCGTTGCCACCAGAACCGCTGCCGTCAGAACCGTTGCCACCAGAACCGCTGCCACCAGAACCATTGCCACCAGAACCGTCACCACCAGAACCACTGCCGCCAGAGCCGTTACCGCCAGAACCACTGCCACCAGAACCACTATCGTCCTGAGAACCATTGTTTCCTGGAGGTTTATTATTATCTTTTGAATTACCTTCTGCTAAATTATCGTTATTTTGTACAATAGCGTTTGTTATTGGATGGAAGTTTTCCGTTGCGGCATTACCAATATTTAAGCCGCTAAAAAAGGATAAAGAAAGTGTTGATGCTAAAATGAAGATTTTCGTCATTGTTTTCCTCCTAAGAAATTAATATTCCATCTAAAATACATCCCTTTGTAATATTTCATAGGAAAAAGGGTTTTATGCAAAAAAAACTATATATAGAAAAAGGTGGTGTATTTCTAAAGGGAGAAAAGAGTTAATGTAAATTTCCTACAAATAGTAGAGCGATGGAGAATTTACACTCATAACAGTAGAGGAAGTGGCAACGGATGAAAGAATATATTGCATTTGATATTGGTGGTACGCAAATTAAATATGGAATTGTTTCAGAAATAGGGGCAGTACTAATGCATAAAAAGGTCCCAACAGAAATTCACTTGGGCGGGGAACAAATTATTCAAAAGCTTATATATTTATCAAAAAAATTAATGACTGAACATACTATTTCAGGAATTGGTATTAGTACAGCGGGAATTGTTAATATTTATAAAGGGGTTGTAACGGGAGGGGTGGATCATATTCCGGACTACGCTACCATTCCTATTATTGCTAGATTGCAAGAGGTATTACAAGTTCCTGTGTCCGTTGAAAATGATGTGAATTGTGCAGTTTTGGGAGAGACATGGAAAGGTATTGGAAATGGAAAAAGAAATTTTATTATGCTTACTCTTGGAACTGGTATTGGAGGAGCGATTTTTATAGATGGAGAGTTATACAGAGGGCATTCGTTTAGTGCTGGCGAGTGGGGAAATATGTTAATAGAAGGGAAGACGTTTGAAGAGGTTGCGTCAATTTCAGGGTTAATTCGTCTTGTACGAAAATATAAAGGTGAAAGTAATTGGAATGGAAAAACAATTTTCGAATTGTATGATAAAGGAGATAGGGAAGTTACGCAAGCAGTTGAGGTTTTCTTTAAACATTTAGCGATTGGAATTAGTAACCTTGCTTATATTCTTAATCCAGAAATGATTGTTATAGGTGGAGGAATTACTGATAGAGGAAATAAGTTCTTAAAAGAAGTAAAAGAAGAGGTAGAAAAATATTTAAACAAAGAGATTTATAGTAATTGTGAAATTGAACTTGCACAAAACGGTAATTGCGCAGGAATGATTGGTGCTATTTACCACTTCTTACATCATCATAAGTAAATTATATGAATGTTTTCATATAACTGAGAATTTATCCTTTTTATCACTAGATAAATAATGCTACAATATAAGGGAAGAATACAATATTTTCCGCCTTGGAAAATGCTTTGTAGAAAGGAAGAAACTTCATGCCTATTATTTTAGAAAAAGGTCAAAAGATCGATTTAACGAAAGGACAACCGAGAGTAGCAAAACTGCAGGTTGGCTTGGGCTGGGATCCAATTGGGCAATCAGGTGGGTTTCTGTCTTCATTATTTGGAAGTAAACCAAATGTAGATTGTGATGCATCTGTTGTTATGTTAGAAGGGGATCATTTTTTAAACAAAAACGATTTAGTTTACTTCGGAAACAAGCTTTCTACTTGTGGTAGTATTATTCATTCAGGAGATAATTTAACAGGTGAAGGCGCTGGTGATGACGAAACAATTTTCGTAGAATTACATAAAGTTCCGAGCCGTATTAATCGTTTAGTATTCGTTGTAAATATTTATGACTGTGTAAATCGCCGCCAAGATTTCGGGATGATTCGTAATGCATATATTCGTATTCAAAACCCGCAAACTGGTGAAGAATTAGCACGCTATAATTTATCGGATAATTATGCTGGCAAAACGACTCTAATTGCAGGTGAAATGTATCGAGACGGAAACGAATGGAAGTTTTCAGCAGTTGGAGAAGGAACACAAGATAAAAACTTAAGTGAGATTGTATCACGTTACCAATAAGATAAACCAAGGAGGAATTGAATATGGCATCAATTTCATTGAAAAAAGGACAAAAGGTAGACTTAACAAAAACAAATCCAGGTCTTTCAAAAGTTCTTGTAGGACTTGGTTGGGATACGAATCGTTATGACGGACAAAACGATTTCGATTTAGATGTTAGTATTTTCTTAGTAGGTGCTAACGGTAAAGTTTCAGGTGCAGAGGATTTCGTCTTCTATAATAACCCAAAAGGTGCAAATGGTGCTGTAGAGCATTTAGGAGATAACCGAACTGGCGAAGGTGAAGGTGATGACGAATCGATTAAAATAGATTTAAAAAACGTTCCATCACATATTGAACGGATTTGCTTCACAATCACAATTTACGATGGAGAAGGCCGTAGCCAAAACTTCGGACAAGTTTCTAACTCTTTCGTACGTATTTTAGATGAAGAAAAGAATGCAGAGTTAATTCGTTACGATTTAGGAGAAGACTTCTCTATTGAAACAGCTGTTGTAGTAGGGGAATTATACCGTCATGCAGGTGACTGGAAGTTCAATGCAATCGGAAGTGGATTCCAAGGTGGATTAGGTTCTCTATGTAATAACTTTGGTTTAGATGTAGAGTAATAGATTTATATATCCATCAGTGAAATGTATATTTACTGATGGATATATTTTTTAAGATTAAAATATAGAGGTGAATATAAATGGTTATTCAATTGCAAAAAGGACAGAAAATTGATTTAGGTAAGACAAGCCCTGGTTTAACAAAAGCAGTAATTGGTCTTGGATGGGATATCAAATCTTATGACGGTGGATCAGATTTCGATTTAGATGCATCTGCCTTTTTATTAGATGCGAACGGAAAATGTACGAAGGAAACTGATTTTATCTTCTATAATAATTTACAGTCTCCTTGTGGATCTGTTCTACATACAGGAGATAACCGTACAGGTGAAGGTGAAGGCGACGATGAGCAACTTGTTGTGGACTTGAAGAAAGTTCCAGCAGATGTGCACAGAATTGCTATTACAGTTACAATTTATGATGGAGAAGGCCGTAATCAAAACTTTGGGCAGGTTGCAAATGCATTCGTTCGTTTAGCAAATGAAGAAACAAACGAAGAAGTTCTTCGTTTTGATTTAGGAGAAGATTTCTCTATTGAAACAGCAGTTGTCTTTTGTGAATTATACCGTCATAATGGACAGTGGAAGTTTAATGCAGTAGGAAGCGGTTTCCAAGGTGGCTTAGGTGCGCTTGTAAGAGCGTATGGCTTGGATGCATAAGAGGGGAAACGACATTCGTTTCCTTTTTTTGACCTTTCTATAAATCTAGCAAAGAATAGGGGATAAAGGTAAGATGAGTATTTTGCAAGGAATCCTTGATACGTATGCTCAGTTTTTCGACTTGGACATGTGGATTAAAGTGTTGCAAGATCCAGTATCTTGGGGATTAATTGGTACACTTGTTGTGCTTGAAGGATTGTTATCTGCTGATAACGCACTTGTGTTAGCAGTAATGGTAAAACACCTTCCGGAAGAGAAACGTAAAAAAGCATTATTCTATGGACTTATTGGAGCTTATGTATTCCGCTTTATTGCAATTGGAATCGGAATGTTCTTAATTAAATTAGCATGGGTAAAAGTGTTAGGTGCACTTTACTTAGCTTGGCTTTCAATTAAATACTTCATTGATAAACGAAAAGGTAATGCAGAAGAAGAGGAAGCTCATGGTATGAACCAAAATAGTATTCTCTTCAGAATGTTTGGTGTCTTCTGGGGAACGGTTGCGATGGTTGAATTAATGGATATCGCTTTCTCTGTAGATAGTGTTCTTGCTGCATTTGGTGTATCGAATGAAGTTTGGATTTTACTATTAGGTGGAATGCTCGGTATTTTAATGATGCGTGGTATTGCTGGTGTATTCTTAAAGTTGTTAGAGCGTATTCCAGAATTGGAAACGACAGCATATATTTTAATTTTAATTATTGCAGCAAAAATGCTACTGTCTGTCATTCATATTGAAATAAGTCATATGCTGTTCTTTATTATTTTAGTAATAGCGTTTGGAGCAACATTTATACTTCACTACATGAAGAATTCTGGACAAGCTAAAGAAGAAGTTGCAGCTACTAAAAATGAACATAAATAATTGAAATGGGTTTGCTCGTTATACGAGCGCCCATTTTTTATAACTAAAAATAGTTTATAATAGAAGAGAGACTTTATAAAAAACGTAAATGTTTTTGGAGGTGAACTGTTGTGTTCTCACGTTTTACACTTCAACCATGTGCATTAAAAGAAGAATCAGATTTAAAGCAATTTGAAGCGCTTTTAGAAAAACGCCCACAATATGAACTGACAGAGAATGAGATGAAATTTAGTTATATAGCAACTCGTATTCTTGGTGTTCCCAATGATGTAGATGAATATTTTAATGAGTTATTTGATTATAGTGAAGCAAAAGGGATTGAGGTTTTGCATGAACAAAATTTAAATAAGGTGATTGATCCCGAAAAACTGCGCCATATTCAAGAAGTTTTTGCATTACATCAAGAAGCACCGAATGGACTTACAGTAAATAGACTTGTAGCCCATTTGTCTGGAAAACAACTATTACCACAAGTAGACAATCCTGATTTACAGCATTATATACATACGACGTTTATTTCCGTATTAAAATTGTATGAAAAACAACATAATCAATCTTTAAAAACAGAAGGGTTCCGTCGTTTTTTAATCGATATGATTAAATTAAGTGAAAATTACGTAGCGAAGTGGTTCTCTACGATTAATTATAAGAAACAAATGCCGCGTATCGTTTGGTACGGTGATGCGACGGAGAGTCGTATATATTTCTTATACTTTCTTATTATGCTCGGCTGCGATGTACTTTATTATCACCCTGAAGGAAAAGATGGGTTTGAGAGTGTAGATGAGGAAGGAAGGACTTTTGTCGTATCTCATTTGGGCCGTATTTCATTGGAGCCATTTCCTAATCGGCGTCGTGAGCGCGTCGCAACAGTAGCTTATCAAGCTTCAAAAGAAATCGAGCAAGTACTTCACCACGATAATTCACTGCTGTACAAGCCATGGCAATTCCGTTCATATACACCTGTAGCACGTACATTAAAAACAACATATGATGAACTCTTTTTAATTACGAAAGAAAAGGCATTTGTACGCCCAACCTTCTTTGTTGAAAATAAGCATATTTATATTCCTTCTTTATTTGCAAAAATATCAGGTGTGTCAAAGAATGATAAAGAATATTTTCAACGATTAAAGGCTGTTACATCATTTGATAACAGTTTATTAATTAATACATTTCCATTTACGAAAGAACAAAAAGCGAATTTCCAATATCATTACCGGGATGCTTTAGACCGCGGAGGAAAGTTACATCCGGATTTAATTATGAATAGCCATTGGTGGCCACATAAACGTTTACCAGAAGGTTTACAACATGGTATTGCAGAGGCAATCATTCATACGTGCGAAAGTGAAATGTGTAAACCAATTGCGAAAGAGACGAAACAAGATGTAGCACTGTATGTTTTCGCACAGCTTTCTCAAATCCCGCCGAACATTTTAGAGCAGCTTGAGAAATTTGATTATTCGCAAGAAGTACCGAAAATTGTTATATTTAATAATGAGAAGAGTGGAGAATTAAGCCGTTCTGATGCTGTTTTATTATTGTTTTTAAATCAAATTGGAGTAGATGTATTCCACTTCAATCCAACTGGGAGAAACGATATTGAACCGTATATTGAAGTAGGAGCATTTGATTCACATTGGCTTGAAGAAGTTAATTTCGATCTTGAGTTTCATGGTTCATCAGCCTATAAAAATTTATCACAAACAATAAAAGGACTATTTCGTCCATTTTTATAAGGAAAGGGAGAATACCATATGAATAACCCAGTCGTACTAGATTCGAAAACAGAATTGAATGAGCAAACTGCACAAGATGTTCGTTTACAACTTAGACAAGATGCGGAAGTGCAACGTATTTATAATGCGGTAGATATTAAAGATCAATTAGAATTAATCGAGCTTGGAAAAGAACCATCTATGGAAATTTCACGTTTCGCTGATCAAATTTTACATACAATGTCTTTATCAAAAATAGAAGACTCTGGCGAATTATTAAAACAGCTTGGTAAAATTATGGACAGATTTGATAGTAAAGACTTTGCGGAAGAGAAAAGTGGTTTCTTCTCACGCATGTTCAAAAAAGCAGATAAAATGATTGAACAAATCTTTAGTAAGTATCAGACAATGGGTCGCGAAATGGATAAAGTATACGTAGAAATTACGAAGTATCAAGATGAAATGAAAAAATCAATTGGTACATTAGATGGCCTGTATGAGCAAAACTTAAAGTATTATTTAGATTTAGAAAAATACGTAGTAGCAGGGGAAATGTTATTAGAGCGTTTAAATACAGAGTTAGTTCCGATGTACGAAGAGCGCGTACGTAATAATGATCAGTTAGCAGGTATTGAATTAGAATCGCTTAAAAACTCTGTTGAAATTTTAGAACAACGTATTGATGACTTAGAAAAAGCGCGTATGGTTGCTCTATTAACAGCGCCACAAATTCGTATGGTTCAACGTGGTAACAACAAATTAATCGGTAAAATCAATACAGCATTTATTACAACGATTCCTATCTTTAAAAATGGTATTATTCAAGCGGTAAATGCGAAGCGTCAAAAGCTTGTTGCAGATTCTATGGCTGAACTTGATCGCCGTACAAATGAATTACTTAAGAAAAATGCACAAAATATCGCAACACAAAGTGTGGAAGTAGCGAGATTATCAGGTTCTTCTAGTATTAAGATGGAAACACTTGAGGAAACTTGGAATATTATTTCAAGAGGTATGCAAGAAACACAACAAATTGAAGAACAAAATAAACGTGAGCGTGAAGAAAGTCGTAAGCGTATGGCTGCATTAACTGAGAACATCAAAAAAGAATTACAAGGCTAAAGTGAAACTTTAATCAGTGGGGGTTTTGTTCATCCCCACTGATTATTAGCCTTCACCAATCGGGCGTTTACGGACAGTGGATCTCCCACCTAACTTCTTTGCTCCAGCCGAATTTTGAGATGGGAGTTTTACTGCACGACAAATAGCGGGGTAAATGAAAAGGCAATGAGGAATATTCCTCATTGCCTTTTAGCTTCTCTTAACTAATTTAATAATTTCATTCACAACAAGAGGAATGATACTTAATAAGAGAACAAATCCCCAATCGCGTAATGTTAATGCATGCACACCAAATATATTGGCAAGAGGAGGGATGGAGATAATACAAACTTGCATAAGAACACCGATAAGAAGGGAGAAGACTAAATATTTATTTGTAAATATCCCAATTGAAAAAATCGATTTCGTTCTTGAACGTAAGTTAAATGAATGAACGAGTTGCGAAAAACTAAGAACGACAAATGCCATCGTTTGAGCATGTAATAGAGCGTCTTCATCAATTTGCTTTGGGAAGAGAGGAAATAAATTTGTATCTCCTGTATAGAGCTTTGCCCCAACGATAAAGGCTGTTAAAGTGAGAAGTCCAATTACAACTCCATTGAAAATAAGAAAAGGAACGCTACCGCTAAATAAGCTTTCTTTCGCATGTCGTGGTTTTTCCTTCATCACATCTGGATCTTCAGGATCAACACCGAGTGACAGTGCAGGAAGTGTGTCGGTAATTAAATTGACCCACAAAATGTGGATTGGGCGTAAAGGTGTCGCCCAGCCAAGTAAAATAGCTAAAAATAAAGCGATAATTTCTCCGAAGTTACAAGAGAGTAGGAAGAGAATCGATTTTTTTATGTTACGGTAAATATTTCTACCTTCTTCAACGGCTTTAACGATAGATGAGAAATTATCGTCTGTTAAAACGACATCCGCTGCGCCTTTTGCGACATCTGTTCCGGTAATGCCCATTGCTACTCCAACATCTGCTTGTTTTAAAGATGGAGCATCATTTACACCGTCTCCAGTCATGGAAACAATATTTCCTTTAGCGCGTAATGCTTTTACGATCTTCACTTTATGTTCTGGAGAGACTCTAGCGAATACATTTAAGTGATTAATTTTGCTTGCTAGTTCTGTATCTGGAATGTTATCTAATTCAGTTCCAATCATAATTTCAGATATTTCTTCAGCAATGCCAAGTTCTTTGGCAATTGCAAAGGCGGTATCCTTATGATCGCCAGTAATCATAACTGTACGAATACCAGCTTTTTTACACTCAGTAATGGAATCTTTTACTTCTGTACGTGGTGGATCAATCATACCGACAAGACCGATAAAGATGAGATTTTCTTCGAGATGATTTATATCCACATCGCTTGAATTGTATTGTTTAAATGCGAATGAAAGTACTCTTAAAGCTTCTTGAGACATTGACTGGGCAGCGTCTAATATTTGATTTTTATCAGAATCTGTTAGGACCTCGATTTTGTTATTTATAAAGATATGGGTGCAGTGAGGTAAAAGTTTATCGATAGCACCTTTCGTCATACTATAGTAGTTTTCATCGTACGTGTGTACAGTTGACATCATTTTACGATCAGAATCGAAAGGTAGTTCGTTAACGCGTTCATGTATCTTTTCTAAATGATCCTTTTGCATGTTAAAAGTGTTTCCAGCAACGAGAAGCGCAATTTCAGTAGGGTCTCCGGTTTGTGAGTCATTATTGTAAGACGCATCATTACATAGCACCATATTTTCTAACAATAGACGTTGCGCATCATTATTTACATTTAAATTTTCTAAGTGATCGTATGTGTTATCACTATAAAAGTGAGTAACAGTCATTTTATTTTGTGTTAACGTACCCGTTTTATCTGAACAAATAATTGTGACAGAACCGAGGGCTTCAACAGCTGGTAGTTTACGAATAATAACATTTTGTTTAATCATACGCTGAACACCAATTGCAAGAACGATGGAAACGATAGCTGGTAAGCCTTCTGGAATGGCTGCAACAGCTAAACTAATTGCAGTCATAAACATTTCTAACGTATCTCGTCCTTGTAAAAAACCGATGAGAAACATAGTAGCACAAATAGCTACAGCGACAAAACCTAAATATTTTCCTACTTGTGCTAAGCTTTTTTGAAGTGGTGTCATATCATCGTCTGCTTCATGTAAAAGGGTAGCGATTTTACCAATCTGTGAGTTCATTCCAGTTTCAACAGCGACGCCGACGCCACGTCCGTATGTTACTAGCGTCGACATAAAGGCCATGTTTTTTTGATCGCCTAATGGTACTTGCTCATCACTTTGCATGGAAGGGTGGTAGATTGCATCTTTATCGACAGGGACAGATTCACCAGTTAGGGCAGATTCTTCAACCTTTAAATTAGCAGTTTCGATAAGCCGTAAATCACATGGTATATATCGTCCGGCATCAAGCATAACGATATCACCTGGAACGACGTGCTCAGATGGGATTTCTTTAAGTTCGCTGTCTCGTTTTACGATAGCTTTAGGTGTCGCCATTTTCTTTAGTGCGTCTAAAGCTTGCTCGGCCTTTGATTCTTGGATGACACCGATAACTGCATTTAAAATAACAACGAGCGCGATAATACTTGCATCGGCCCATTCACCTACAAAGGCGGAAATAAGGGCAGCAATAATAAGGACGTATACGAGGACGTCGTTAATTTGGGAGAAAATGCGTTGCCATAAAGTACGTTTTTGTTTTGTTATTAATTCATTAGGGCCATATTGCTTTAAACGTTCATTTACGATTTCATCTGTTAAACCGTGTTGTTCATTTGTTTCTAGGTCGATTAATGTTTGATCTTTCGTCTTACTGTACCAATTGCTCATAAGTAAGCACCCCCAGTAAAAACAGTTAGCAATGGTAGTGTGGCAATTTTTTTAGAGTAGTATGTATGGAGAAAAAATCTAAGATGAGGTTCTACTTTCATTGTACAGTATTTTAGAATGTGATGAGGAAAAGCGCAGAGTTGTCATGAATTTGTTGAAATTAAAAAGAGCCTCTATTTATGAGGCTCTTTGTTATTTTTTAATTAATGTACCTAACTCTTCTGTAATAGCTTGCATTTCACTAATGCTAAATGTTTCACGTTTCATAACATGCTCATAAATGTCACGTAAGTCCTCGTACATTTCTTCGTTAAAGCTAGCTGCTCTCATTGCTCCAGCATTAACCATGCGTAATTTTTCTTTAATAGCTTCTACCATATATTCAACGTTTTCTTCTGATTTTACGGATAAATCCACCGAAGTGTCCCCCTTTAAAATAACATAAGGTTATCTTAACATTTTTTATCATTTTCGTTAATGAAACTTTTCAATCCTATTAAATTAGTAGGGATTTCCTTTATAATTAATAATTGGTTGTTTATACTATATAAGTATATAGCAAGAAATGCACCAAGAAGGGAAGAAACAAAAATATGGTCCAAGTATTGTTTGTTTGTCTTGGGAACATCTGCCGTTCTCCAATGGCAGAAGCGATTTTTCGAGATCTTGTCGTAAAAGAGGGACTCGAAGAGAAAATTGTCATTGATTCTGCAGGAACTGGAGATTGGCATATTGGTCATCCACCACATAAAGGAACACAAAAAATTTTAAAAGAAAATGAAGTCGCTTTTGAAGGAATTAAAGCAAGGAAAGTAGAAAAAGAAGACTTAACAAAGTTTGATTATATTATTGCCATGGACAACAAGAATATAGCAGATTTAAAAAGTTTAGGTAAAACTGGAGGCTATATTGGTATGCTGTCCGATTTTGTTCCAGACGGTGGCTGGACAGACGTTCCTGACCCTTACTTTACAGGGAACTTCCAAGAAGTGTATGACCTTGTAACAGAAGGGTGTGCAAAGCTATTAGCTTTCATTCGAAATGAACAAGGAATATGAGGAAGCTTAGAAAGTAATACTTTCTAACATAAGAAATGAAAGGGTGAAGGAATATGGCAAAGAAAAATAATATTGCTCGAAACATTGCGATTGGTGTAGCTGCAGGTGTAGCGGTATCTATGTTAAAGAAAGAAAACCGTGAAAAAGTAAAAAATACAGCAGAAAAAGCAAAAACAAAGATGATTGAAATTGGTGAAAATGCGAAGATAAAAGAAAAAGTGCAAACTGTTACAGATAAAGGACGCGAACTTGCTGATTTTAATGTAGTGAAAGCGAAAGTAGCAGAAATTAAAAAATTAACGCCGTCTGTTGTAGAGACGTTAAAAGAAACGAAAGAAATTTTTAGTAAGAAAAAAGTTGAGCCAGTAGAAAAACCAGAAACGATTGAAATTCAAGCTGTATCTCCAAAGGTAGATGAGCTTAAAGCGGAAGAAGAGCCAGTGGTAGCTGAAGATGGTGGTATGAAAGAAGCGCGTGAATTATTTATGAAAGACTCAAATGCAGAGGAAAAAAAAACTGAAGCGTACATTGAGTTAAAGCAAAATAAAGAAGAGAAGAAAAGCGTTTAAAAATATATGAAGAAATTTATAGAAAAAGTAAGAAGACATCGCACTTTTTCGTTTGGGAAAGATTTATATGACCGGACGATGCGCGATGATGTAGCGGGCTTGGCAGCACAGCTCGCTTATTTCTTCTTGCTTGCGATTTTTCCTGGGCTTGTTTTCTTAATTACGCTTCTTGGCTTTATTGACCTTCAAACAGAAAGTGTGCTCAATTTATTAGAACCGTACGTACCAGAAGATGCGATGAACTTAATTGAAGTAAACGTAGATAAAGTTGTAAACGAGCAAAATGGTGGTTTATTATCATTCGGTTTACTATCGATGCTATGGTTTGCTTCAAACGGGGTGAATGCGGTTATGAACGCTTTTAACCGTGCTTATGATGTAGCAGAAACCCGTTCCTTTATTAAAACAAGAGCTTTATCTATCGTGTTTACGTTAGCAATAATTTTTATGATTGTGTTTGCACTAATCGTTCCGGTATTTGGACAAGTGATTGGGGCAGCTGTGTTTAAAGCAATTGGTTTATCGGATAGTTTTTCTTACGTTTGGAGTATTACGCGTTTAGTAGCGAGTTTCTTCGTTTTGTTCGCTTTATTTAGCTTTTTATATACGTTTGCGCCTGATCGGAAATTAAAGCGAAGAGAAGTCATATCGGGGGCTTTATTTGCTACTGTAGGATGGATTGTGGTATCGTACTCATTTGCCTATTATGTAGATAAATTTGCAAATTACGCTAATACATATGGTGGTCTCGGTGGTATCATTATTTTAATGTTATGGTTTTACTTAACTGGATGGGTAATTTTGCTTGGCGGTGAAATTAATGGTTTACTCCATCATTATAGAACGGGTGACAATAATTCCCGTAATGAAAAATGAGCTCTTGTTCCATAATAAAAGGGAACAGGGGGGATATTTCATGAGTAATAATAAAAAGAACCACAATAATAAAAGTAACAATAAACAAAAGAGCAGTTCGCATCCAAAGCATAAAACGAGCAGCAGTGCGAACGGTCACAATAGCTACCATTAAAAAAACGGGTCCTTTATGAGGGACCCGTTTTATTTGTTTCCTTTTAATAATCGCAAACCATTTAAAATGACAAGAATCGTACTTCCTTCATGTCCAATAACACCGAATGGAAGAGCCAAAAATTGCAAGAAGTTAGAACAAATCAGCATTGCAATTACAGCTAGCGAAAAGATTACATTTTGCTTCACAATACGGTTCATTCGTTTTGATAAACGGATTGCTTGAGAGAGACGAGATAATTCGTTCTTCATGAGAACAACGTCTGCAGTCTCTAATGCTACATCTGTTCCTTCACCCATTGCCACACCAATACTAGCAGTAGCGAGTGCAGGCGCATCATTTATGCCGTCTCCGACCATGGCTACTGTACCGTACTTTTCTTTTAACTGCTTTATCGTTTCAACTTTCGTTTCTGGTAAACATGATGCGTAATATTCTTTTATATTACTTTCATTGGCAATTGCTTTTGCTGTTTCTTCATTATCACCAGTAATCATGATTGCTTCTACACCAATGCTTTGCAAATCACGAATAGCAGCTATTGTTTCTTGACGAAGGGTATCTTTTAAAGCGATTAGTCCAAGAATACCATCCTCATCACTTATATAAACGACAGTTTTTCCCTCTTTTTCAAGTGAGACAGAAATGCCATTATGAAATGTTTTTGTTTCTTCTCCGATAAAATCAGCTTTACCAATTTTATAAGCGTTGTTTTCTAATATTCCTTTTAATCCAAAACCAGTTACATCTTCAACGTTTTCTGGTTTTTTTATCGTAATGTCGTAAGCATGTTTTGCATATTTAACAATCGCTTCTGCTAAAGGATGTGTAGAGTGACTTTCAATCGCTGCTGTAATAGAAAGTACTTCACTTTCTGCTATGCCATCTCGAACATATACATCTGTTACAGTAGGTTTTCCTTGTGTTAATGTTCCTGTTTTATCAAAGGCAATCGCCTTTACTGAAGCTAGACGTTCTAAATGAATACCACCTTTAAAGAGAATACCATTTCTCGCTCCGTTTGAAATTGCTGATAAAGTTGCTGGTGTAATGGCTGCAACTAGCGCACAAGGAGAAGCGACTACAAGTAAGATCATAGCGCGATAAAACGTTTCATTCCAGCTCCAATCGAGTAAGAAATGAGGAACGAACATCATAAGCGCAACAACGAGTAGTACACCTTTTACGTATGTTCCTTCAAATTTTTCGATGAATAGTTGTGATGGCGATTTTTCACTTTGTGCACTTTGTACGAGACGAATAATCTTTTGGAATAATGTTTGATCGCTCGGCTTCGTAATTTTAACTTCGATAGCACCACGTAAATTTACAGTGCCGGCAAATACTTCATCGCCGAATTTTTTCTCATTCGGAATAGGTTCTCCTGTAATAGCTGCTTCATCAATATTTGTTTCACCATTATGAATTGTGCCATCAGCAGGAACACGCTCACCTGGCTTAATTAAAATAATATCGTTAATTTGTAATTGTCCAACGGGAATACGTTCCTCAGTTCCGTTTGAAATACGTAATGCTTCTTCCGGTTGTAGATCAAGAAGCGCTGAAATTTCTTTTTGGCTTTTACTTAATGTATAAGATTCCATTGCGCCGCTTAATGCAAAGATGAAGATTAAAATAGCACCTTCTGCCCAGTAACCGATAACTGCGGCACCGATAGCTGCAAAAATCATGAGCATTTCAACATTTAGCTCTTTCTCTTCAATTGTGTCTTCAATACCTTCTTTTGCTTTTGCAAATCCTCCAATTACATAGGCAAGGATATAGAAAATAATACCTGCGTTTATTGCCTCGTTCTTTGTGAATAACCAACCAGCTAAAATGAAAATACCAGATGCGATTGCAAATATAAGTTCATAATGTTTCTTTAATGTATCCCATAAAGAGGGATGAGAAATATCTTTTTGTGCTTGTAATGTTTTTACTTCTGCGTTCATTACTACTCGCTCCTTCCGAATTCTTATTGAGAAAAAGAATCAAAATCGAAACCCCTATAAAACGACGAAAGCTGCCATCCATAATGGATAGCAGCATTTCTGTTGAATCTGATTTTAATAGTTATTATGTTGTAATTATTCTATAGTATAGCATATGTTTTTCTTAGATGATATGTTTTTGTTTTAGTATAAAGTAAAACTTTAATTAGTGGGGGTTTTGTTCATCCCCCACTAATTATTAGCCCCTACCAATCGGGCTTTTACGGGCAGCAGGGCTCCCACCTAACTTCTTTGCCCCAGCCGAATTTGGAGGTGGAAGTTTTACTGCCCGGCGAATAGCGGGATAAACTGAAAACTTGTGTTTTCGCATTTCCTTTGGTATATATGAATATTGTTCATAAAAAGATCGGAAAGGAAGACATCAAGTTGAAGACAGAGAAATTTTTTACCAATCCGATTGGCGTGTTTATTGCTGCAATAGTAGCAACCTTTTTATGGGGAAGCGCATTTCCCTTTATTAAATTAAGCTATGTTGAACTTGGAATTCAGCCACAAGAAGTCGGAGAACAAATATTATTTGCGGGTTATCGCTTTTTCTTATCTGGTGCAATGCTCTTATTATTTTTTAAAGCGTTAGGAAAAGATATGCAGTTCAAAAAAGGAACAGGGAAGCAGTTAGTTCAAATTGGTTTGTTCCAAACTTTTCTTCAATATATATGTTTTTATATTGGAATGAGTTACAGTTCAGGAATTGAAGGAGCGATTATTTCAGGAACATCATCATTCTTTCAAATTTTACTCGCGCACTTTTTATATAAAGATGATGCTCTCAATATGAGAAAAATAATTGGAGTATCTATCGGTTTTTGTGGTGTGATTTTGGTGAATGTACCGAGTGATGGAAGCTTATCATTCCACTTTGGAATAGGTAGCTTATTACTTCTTGGGGCAGCAATGATGTATTCGTATGGAAATATACTAGCAAAAGAAGGAAGTAAAACATTAGATGTTGGGTACATGACAGCATACCAAATGATTTTTGGATCAATTGGGTTACTATGTATAGGTGCATTTCAAGTTGGAGTAATACCATTTACATTTAACCTACATGCAATACTTATGCTCATATATTTATCGTTCTTATCGGCAGCGGGATTTTGTATATGGAATACAATTATGAAGTATAACAAAGTAGGAAAAGTTTCGATGTATATGTTCTTTATACCAGTGTTTGGTGTTTTACTATCCAGTCTAATTTTAGGGGAAGCAATTCATTCCTTTGTACTATTTGGTTTAGCATGTGTTGCAGCGGGAATTATTGTAGTAAATCGTGCTCCGGCTAAACAGAAAATTGAGCAAGAAAAACAGGTAGCATAGAGAACAGAAAAACGATTAAAATGGAAGAACAGTAATGTTCTTCTTTTTTTACATAGAAAAAGGAAAACGTGCCATATGTAACGAAAAAAAGATAGAAAAAGCATTTATTGAGGAGAACATATTATGAATGTACTTTACATTGTGTTAGTCGGACAAATTATTCTTTTTTTAACGGGAGCAATTTATGCAATAGGACAGACGAAAAGAACGAGAAATAATATGCCGTTGCCGTTAGCGGTTCGTCTTATTCTGAGTTTTTCTTTAACTGGTAGTGCAATTTGGATATGGTTACAAGATCCGTCGGTAGAATATAGTACATGGGTTGCACTTGGTATGACTTTATCAACTATAGGAGATTTATTTATGGCAGGATTGATTCCAATTGGTCATCGATTAATTGGAGGAATGGTTACTTTCGCTCTTGCACATTGTTTCTATGTGAAAGCATTTTTACAAACAGGTATTTCATGGAATGGTTTTTGGATTGGTTTACTCGTATACGGACTCTTTCTAATTATAGGATGGTTCTTTTTTATCCGAAATGAAAAACAGGATAAATTGTTTACGATAGGGGCTCTAATTTACGGTTTGTGGGTCGGAGGAATGGCTTGTTTTGCATTCGCCTTATATTACGAGAATACAGGAATATGGTGGGTGCCAGCACTTGGTGGTTTATTGTTCGTGATTTCTGATTTTATTATCGGTGTTACAGATATCGGGGGGCGCAAACTGAAGTATGAACCACTTTGGATTTGGTTTACATATGTCGCAGCGCAGATGTGTATTGTATATGTAGGATTATAAAAAGATACTCTCAAAAATAGTAGATAGGCTATTTTGAGAGTATCTTTTTTTATCGCTATGCTAATATATTTGTTTGTTTAATTTATGCAGTATATTATATTTACTAATCAGGAATTCCATAGAAAAATACCTATCTAGTAATATATAAGAATAGTAAATTTATGAGGAATGTTATTTTTATATTTGTAATATTCCAATGTTATAATTCAGAATTTTGTGGAAATTCATCAGTCGGAGTATTTATAATAAAAATAAAAAGATGATGAGATGGTGGAATGATGCAAAAGAAAAAACGTTTGCGTGAATTCTTTGAAATAATTGCAATAGCATGTTTATTAGTGTTTTTGGCAAAAATCTTTTTGTTTTTTCCTACGACTGTAAAAGGAGCATCGATGAGGCCGACGTTACAAGATGGAGATAAAGTAATCATTAATAAACTTGCCAAGAGATTTGAAAGTTATGAGAGAGAGGATATTATTGTCGTGAAGACAGATAATTTCTACGTGAAGAGAGTTATTGGATTGCCAGGAGATGTAATTGAGATGAAGAATGATCAACTATATGTTAATCATCAAGTGAAAAACGAAGAGTATTTAAATAATAATAAAAAACAGGCAGAAAAATTACTTATCAATTTAACTGAAGACTTTGGACCGATTACAATTCCTAAAAATAAAATTTTTGTGATGGGAGATAATCGTTTAGTTAGTAGGGATAGTAGGAACGGCTTAGGGCTCATTGATAGAACAGAAGTATTAGGAAAGCTCATGGCGATATATTATCCATTTGAACATGTGAAAATTGTAAATTAAAAATAAGAAAAACCAAGCGAATTAGTTGCTTGGTTTTTCTTATTTAAACAGTTGGTGTTGTATTTATCCCGCATTAACGGGCAGTAAAACTCCCACCTCAAAATTCAGGTGGAGCAAAGAAGCTAGGTGGGAGATCAACTGCCCGTAAACGCCCGATTGGTTCAACTAATAATCAGTGGGGATGAACAAAAACCCCCCACTGATTAAAGTTTCACTTTATTGTTTCTTGTGAATCGATAGTTTCAATATTTAACATGAATTTTTTTTGTAATAATTGCAATTTAAATAGTGCTAAAGGATCATGATAAGTTTCTGGGTTGGTTCTTAGCTTTGTTAATGTTTGCTCATCTTCTTGTATTTCAAGTTGGGCCGCTTCTACAGTTTGTTTCAATATGCTAAGAGGGTCTTTAAAGAACATCATGATATCACGTTCTAGCGCACCTTCAAACACTTCAAATTGAAGGAAGAATTGTTTTGAAATCATCTGAGCAACTTCTGTATAATCTTCTGTTTCAATATATTGTTTATATTTATTTGATAGCATAGACTGGTTTTTTTGCATATTACCGAATAATTTTCCTGCACTTTTTAAGAAAAATTGTGTTGGTGTAAAGCGTAATAAAATATTGATGTCAGCCACTGTAATTCTGTTCGTCATTCTTGCAACATCTCTATCCCAGTCATCTAGTAATTTGAAATCGCAAGGAAGTTTAATACGCTCTTCCTCATAGAGTTTATTAAAGGTATCGCCCATTTCATCTAAATAAGCCTGAGCTTGGATGAATTCATTATGAGCAGTTTCAATCCATTCTTGAATAGACCCAGTAAACTTAGGAAGAAGCACTTGCTGTACATGCTTTTGAATTCTTTCATTCATTGCTACATTTAGCTCTTCATGGACTAATTTGAAATCACTATCTTCTTGAACGAGATCAGAGCAACTCTGCAACAATTCAGGGATTTGAGAATGTATATCTTGCGTAATCTCTTCTTTCGTTAAAAGATAAGATTCTGTAATAGAACGAATTTTATCTTTTTGGATGGCAGTAAGATTATTAATAAAGCCATCAAGTTTTACTAAAATATGCTTATTCCAGCGGACGGATTTCACTAACGTATTTTCTAATTCCACACGTTCATTTACAAGGTATGCAATTGTTTTTTGGATAAACCATAATAATTTTTCAATGCGTTCTTTTTCCACATTACGCTGAGTAAGGTTAGAAAGAATAGAGTCTGTTACGTTACCTAGCTGTTCACTACTCTCTTGGGAAGGAGAGTAAGGGAAAAATTGTGCTTCTGGGAAATGTACGAGTATTTTCTTTTTAATGTTGTTCGTGATATTTTCACTAGTATTCGTATCAATTGTTTGTAAGACGAATTGAATTTGTAAATTTGGTACTTGCTCACGAATATATAATAATGTATCGAGTTCTTCATCATGTAATGGTGAAGCTGAATTTAGTACATAGATGAGACTATCTGCTGCCTGTAAATATTCAAAGTGAGAGTTGTTTTTGTTAAGTTGTCCATGCACAGTAGGTGTAACAAGGAATGAAAACTTATTTTTTCGTAAAAATCTACTTGGTAATTTAACTTCAATACATTTTCTTTCTAGTTCTGACTGAGAAGGTACCGCTAGTATGTTATGAAGTTCGTCAAAGTTTGGTATATTTCGTATATCTAGTTCTGTAAGCTCAGTTATTTCAGTTTGACTATCATCTTTAAATGTAATTGAAGTTGTTATAGCCTCATTTAATATATTTTCTCCTAGTATAGAGTTAATAAAGGCTGATTTATCATAATCGCTAGCTCCTGCTACTAGAAGTTGTGTAACAGTTAAATCGTATAACTCACGAACAAGTAGTGTGAATTGATGACCTAAATCTACATCATTCTTCTCAGCCCATACAGCAATCGTTTCAAATAATGCTGATACGTCTGCCATATCAACATTTGAATGAGCTGATGCATTTGAAAGTAAGGCACCTGCGCTTTTTACAAGTAATGATTCTAGAGTTGTTGGTGAAACTTCATTCCATGCTAATACTGCTGCGGAGACAAGTAAAGAATCTTCCGCTTTCGTTAAACTAAACCAATTTGTTAATAAATCTGGTACAAGTTCTTGTAATTCGTGCATGAAATGTTGTCCAGTAATCAATTCGAAGTAAGTCTCTTGATAGCGAGTAGAAATTTCATTCCAATTGTCATTAGCATCTACTTCAATATGTAAGAATAAGTGATTTATTGTTTGAATCCAAGGTAGATGGAATGATTCATTTTCATAGCTGTTCCAAAGTGAAATAACAAGTTCTTTAAACTGAACTTGATCAATAGCATATAAGGCTTTTAAAGATTCATAGAAATACTCGGGTTTTATCTTGTTAGTAAAGCCTCTGTTTACATAATTGATTAAAGTATCAAACCAGTGTAATGATTTTGTTCGAATTCCTTCTTGAACCGCTAGTTCAATAGCATTATTCCAATCTTCTTGTTTTTCATAGAACGATCGAGCGATTGCAGTAATATTTGGATAGTCCGGTTGAAACGCGACAGCTTCACTAATCGTCTTAAATGCTAGACCTAAACGATTTTGCTCGATATAAAGAGAAAGAAGTTGTAGGGAAACTTCCATCGTAAGAGTTGTATCTTCTGTTTGGATAGATTTATAAATTTCTTCTGCTTTTGGTAAGAAATCTAATTCGAAATAGGCATCTGCAATATTCTTCATGGCCCAGAGAGCAAGTTCATTATTTACTTTCTCCCATTTGAATATAGCGGCTTCAAAGTCTTTAGTTTGAAAATAAACTTCACCTTGTGCGAAGCGAATATTAGATATATTGGAGAATTCATTTTTTGATTCATTTATATATGCTTCACCGAGTACTTCCGTTACCGGAATGGAAGAGTCTTCTGTTAAAAATGTTTTATAGTAAATCTTTTGGATAAATTGTTTTTCAATGGTCATGTTCGTTCCCCCTGTATAATTTAGAAAAATGATGTTGTATGTAAAAGGGTGCATGTTACTCTAATAGGTAGAAGTTGCATTATATAGACCAGACTATGTTTTTGCTAGATATATCATTTTTCCTGAGAGTTAAACCGTTGCAAAAAGTAACTTTCCTTTATTGTAACAAAAAAATAAGCCTATGAATTTTTATTTTTTAATCTGGCTATTTATAGGCGGTAAGACTCCTACTCCAAAAATTAGCGAATGCAAGGAAGTTAAGTGGAAACCCCGCAGCCCGTAAAATCCCGATTGGTGCAGGCTAATAATCGGTGGGGAGGGACAAAAAAACACGGATTCAATCTCTGTTAAAGGAACGGAATAGAAGTAGAGTTCATTATAAAAACAATGTATAGTGAATATGTATACCATGTTTGGCTTGAAGATAGAACGGGCACAATATGGAATAACGATCGTGCATAGGATGTGTCTTCCGAATGGAGCAACATATTGGCGAATTAATCGCACATTATGGGTATTTTGGAATTATTATAGCTTTAGCTGGCGGGATTGTTGGATTACCTATACCGGATGAGTTTTTATTGACTTTTATAGGCTATAACATTTCAAAAGGAGTTATGTCAGGAACAGCTGCTTTTTTAAGTGGAATGGCAGGTGCAATGCTTGGTATTACATTAAGTTACATATTAGGGTTAAAACTTGGGCTCCCTGTTTTAAAAAAATATGGACCGAAAATTAGAATTAAGGAACATCATATTGAAAAAACACATATTTTATTTGAAAAATACGGTCCATTTCTTTTAATGATTGGATACTTTATACCAGGAGTACGTCATTTAACAGCATATTTTGCTGGGGTGTCGAATTTAACATTGTGGCGATTTTGTTTGTACGCTTACGGCGGTGCGCTCATTTGGATAAGTATTTTTATTGGTCTAGGTTGGAAACTGGGAGAGAAGTGGCGCTTTGTTGAATATAGTTTACATCATTATGGAATATGGATTTTATTAGTTTCGGCAATTGTAGCATTGATTGTGTGGATTTATATAAGGAAAAGAAAAAACCGCTAATAATAGCGGTTTTTTTAGCTGAAAGCAATAAATAATACACCAGCTGTAATAAAGACTACACCAATACCAGTCATAAAGTTTAACTTTTCACCTAATATAATCATCGCGAGAATAATGGAAAATACTACACTTAATTTATCGATAGGTGCTACTTGTGAGACTTTTCCTGTTTTTAATGCAAGAAAATAAAATAGCCATGACGAAGCACCAGCTATTCCACTTAATGTGATAAATAGCAGTGCTTTTTTATTTAGGAGGACATCACCGATATTTTGAAATTTACCTTGTATAATAATAACCCCTACCATAAATAATGCCATAATAATAGAACGAATCGTCGTTGCAACGTTAGCATCGATTCCATCTAAGCCGATTTTTCCAAAAATAGATACTAGGGCAGCAGCAATTGCTGATAATAGTGCGAATAATAGCCATGAGCTCATAGTAAAATTCCTCCAATCTTACATTATTATACATGAAAATCATTCTCATGTATTAATAACGAAATAATCCCCACCTTATATTTTTAATAAGGTGGGGATTATTATACTACTCTGCAATTTCCTCATATAAAAAGTACGTTACATTATAAATATGTTCTACTTCATCGTCTGTCATAAACAATAATTCGTCACGCTCAATTCCTTTTTTCTTTTCAATAAATTCAATCATGTTTTTGCGTTCTTCTCTTTTCATCAATTTTATTTCTCCTCTCAATCTGTTTTAATACAGTTTATTTAAGTTAATGCTATTATATAACAGAATCTTTAGAAAGTTCCACCTATTTTATTGTTTTTTTAGAAGAACTTTTCGACAAAACAAGCCCACCTAAGGGGGGCTTGTTTTATTTTATAGTCGTAAAAACTCGGGCTCCGTCGTACCTGCACCATCGATGTAATAAATTGTGTCAGGATTGATTTTTATCAATACGTAATTAGGGTCTTCAGGACCAAGTAACCAGCGTTTTAAGCTATTATTCCAAAACTTGTTTTTTAATGTTGAGTCTTCCTCGATTGAAGCTAAGCCTTCAACTTCTATATAATCTTCATCTAATTTTTTTCCTTCTCGTCCGAGTAGTACATGTACATTTGGATTGTTTTCGATATCTGTTATCTTTTTTGATTTTCGATCTGTTGCAACGTATAGTACAAAATCTTCATGGAAAAACATCATAAAAGCGCTATGCGGCTTCTCATTACGTACAGTAGATAACACACCTGTTCTTTGTCCTTGAATAATCGTTGCAATTTTTTCTTTTAAGTGCATACTTTTAACCTCTTTTCATAATTTATAATTTTCTCCATTTAAACAAGATAATTTAAATATCTTTCATACTGTTTTCTTCAATCTGATTTTTTAAACACAATTGTGATGAAATCGGACAAGTTAGGAGAAGAATAATATTAATGATGAGGAGAAATACATAAGATGGAAGGATGGAAAGCATGTTTAATAAAATATTTCTTATAGTAGCGCTTATAGGTGTACCACTTTCTGTACTCGGAAAAACAATGCATTGGCCTCAAACAATTATGTTTGCTGTATATTGCATTACGATCATCGCATTAGCGGGGTTTATGGGGAGAGCAACAGAAAGTTTAGCAATTGTTTCTGGACCTCGGATAGGTGGATTATTAAATGCTACTTTTGGTAATGCGGTTGAACTTATCATTTCAATTTTCGCGCTTCAAGCAGGGTTAATTGAAGTTGTGTTAGCTTCATTAACGGGTTCTGTACTTGGGAATTTATTATTAGTAGGAGGACTCTCCTTTTTTATAGGTGGCCTTAAATATAAAAGACAAAGTTTTAATGTGTATGATGCGAGGCATAATTCAGCTTTATTAATATTTGCTGTTGTCGTAGCCTTTGTTATTCCAGAGATTTTTTCAATGAAGATGGATGCTGGAAAGACGTATCAATTAAGTATTGGCGTTTCTATTATCATGATCATTATGTACCTTGCTGCATTGCTATTTAAGTTAGTTACGCACCGTGGTGTATATCAACATAAGAGCGATGAAGAAGTACATGAGGAGGAGCCTGAGTGGTCGAAAGGTAAAGCGCTACTCGTTTTAGCGATAGCAACAATCGCGGTAGCCTATGTTTCAGAGGCACTCGTACATACTTTTGAAACGGTTGCAAAGTCATTTGGCTGGTCAGAGTTATTTATAGGGGTTATCATCGTTGCGATTGTTGGTAATGCAGCAGAACATGCATCTGCAATTATTATGGCGTATAAAAATAAAGTGAATATCGCAGTTGAAATTGCAGTAGGTTCTACATTACAAATCGCCATGTTTGTTGCTCCTGTATTAGTACTTCTTTCGATGTTTTTTGTACAAAAGATGCCTTTAGTATTTACAATACCAGAGCTTGTGTCCATGATTACAGCCGTTTTCTTAACGATTGCGATTTCAAATGATGGGGATACAAACTGGTTTGAAGGAGGCACTTTATTAGCGGCGTATGTCATTATGGGAATTGGTTTTTATTTATTATGAAAAATAGGCATAACAATTGTGCCCGGAGAAAACAATAAACAAAGTAGTATATATACCTTTATGTAGGAAGGAGCCAGACAGGTGAAACGAGTATACAGCATATGCCTTTCAACCATGGTCTCGTTTATTTTATTATTTCCTAACAGTAGTTTTGCAAAGACAACGGTAGAAGTAAAAATGCCTTCATCTGTTTTAAATATTTCAAAAGATAATACATTTCCAAATGACGCACAAGATCTGCCGCGTTTACAGCCAAGTAAGTTTGCGCAAGAACTATTGAAAACAGCAAATATCAAAATTGAAAATCCTGATTTAATTCGAATGTTTAATGAAACAACAATTTCGAATGCACCACTTGCAGTAGGATACCGAGCAAAAATTTATTTAGGTCAATGGGCATTAAATTATGAATCAATAGATACATCGATTAACTGGGAATATAAGCAAGTGAATCGAAATGTATATGACAATCGCGGGGGGGATCGCTTATACCCACTTCGCTATAAACAAGAAACCCAAAAGACAATCGAAGGTGATTTAACAGCAGATATGAAAGATGCTGCTGATGTGAAAAAAATGATGCTTTTAAAAGCGCTTGAAAAAGTACAATTGCCACTTTCATTTAAAACGACCATTGGTTATGGCACAGGACATGAGCGTGTATATAATATTAGTCCGAGTCAACTTGGATATTTATACGCTTATACACCAGCAGTAAATGAAAAAGGAAAAGTAACATTTGGCGAAGTCTACCTTGTGTTAAAAGGGAATCAAAAAAGGCTTGTCGTGAAAAATATTACATCTCAAGGAATTGGGGCAGCTATTCCAATTCACGATCATTTGTTTTTTAAATTTATTTCTTCATCGCATTCGCAATAACATGAAAAACGTCAGCTTATAAGCTGACGTTTCTATTTATAATGTAATATTTGCTGTTTTTGATAAGAAATCTTCTGTCGGATAGTAGCTGTTTTTTACAAGAACATTTGGTCCAAGACATTTTACTGCAGGGCAGTGACAGCTTAATGATTTTGCTGTTTTTGAAGCGCTCCATTTTTCATATGCTTCTTGTAATGTGTTTGTTTGTATGTTTCCTAGAAGTGGAACATCACCAAAGTCCGTCACAATAATATTTCCATCGAAAATATTTACGTTTAAACGAGAACGGCCATCTGGGTCATTACGGACAGTTACATTTTTGCTTTCTTGTAATTTTTTAAATGTAGCGATGTCTCGCTCATCATCACTGCAAGCATAGAAAGGTAATGTTCCGAATAACATCCATACATTTTCATCGCGAATTTCTAGTAAATGCTCAATTGCATCACGAATTTCAGCTTTCGTTAAAATTTCTAAATTGCTCGCGAAGTCACTCGGATACATCGGATGAACCTCATGACGCTTACATCCCATTTCTTCGACAATTTGACGATGAATATGTTCCATATGTGGTAGAGTTCTTTTGTTTAACATTGTTTCTGCTGATACGAGTACACCTGCATTTGATAGAGCTTTACTATTTGTAATCATTCTTTCGAATAATTTTGCGCGTTGTTCATAAGTAGGTTTACGCTCCATCATTGCAAATCCGCCTTCAACGAAGTCATCAATTGTTCCCCAGTTATGTGAAATGTGCAATACATCTAAGTAGGGAATAATTTGTTCGTAACGTGCTAAATCTATAGTTAAGTTTGAGTTGATTTGAGTGCGAACGCCTCGTTCATGGGCATATTTTAAGAGTGGTGTTACATAATTGTCGACGGATTTTTTTGAAAGCATAGGTTCTCCGCCTGTAATACTTAAAGAACGTAAATGAGGAATCTCATCTAATCGTTTTAATAAAAGCTCCATCGGAAGCGGATTTGGATCTTTCGGCTGTAATGTGTAACCAACAGCGCAATGCTCGCAACGCATATTGCATAACGTCGTTGTTGTAAACTCAACGTTTGTTAATAGTAGTTTGCCGTACTCTTCAAGGTCCATATACGCTTCCCATGGATCGTAAGAAGGAGTAATCGGCTTCATTATTTGTGATATCGTCATATGAAATACTCCTTTGACTATTGAAATAACAATTTGTCCATTCTCTATAATAGAAGAATATGTGCTTTTTATAAAGTGAAACTTTTTTGTAAAAAAAGAGAGAGGGCTTACATTAGAATGAATTACTGTTACAAAATCGATGAAATTACATGCCCATAGCAATCATTTTTGCGGTATAATAAAAGCAACTCGAATTAAAAGGAGAGTGCCTTCATGGGAAAAGCAATTCAAGATAAAGATACACAATTAGTATATTTAAAAGAGCGTTTAAATATGTTCATTGAAGTAATTGATACAATTGAACCTGAAGAAGTAGAGTTAGAAGATGTAGATCGTCTTCTTGCGATGTTAGATGAATTAGAATTAAAATGTGAGCAATTTAAAAAAGACGAATAATATATTAAAAAGGCTGCCAATACAAAATTGGTAGCCTTTTTCTGTACGGATAATAGAAGGAATATAGAAAAAAAGGTATAATCAAGTTGTGAAAAATTTCATTTATACTTTAATAGCGTGATAAATAAAAAGCTGAAGAGCATAACAATGGAATTTTCATCTCATAACGTTTGGTAGCGTTCACAATTGAGGGGGAAGTAACAATGGAAAAGCTTCAAGAAAGCATGTATCAACTAGTTGTTGAAACGTCAACGAACTTACCGAAAGATGTTCGTCGTGCGATTCAACAAGCGAAAGAGCGAGAAAACGCAGGGACTCGTTCAGCGATGGCACTTGGCACAATTACGAATAACATTAAAATGGCAGATGATAATATCTCGCCGATTTGCCAAGATACAGGGATGCCAACGTTTAAAATTTATACACCAGTTGGTGTGAATCAATTAAAACTGAAGGAAGCTATCTATAGTGCGCTTGAGCGGGCGACAAAAGATGGTAAACTTCGTCCAAACTCTGTTGATTCTCTTTTTGGAGACAATAGCGGAAATAATTTAGGACCAGGTACACCTGTTATTAAGTTTGAACAATGGGAAAAAGATTACATTGATGCACGTTTAATTTTAAAGGGCGGCGGTTGTGAGAATAAAAATATTCAATATAGCTTGCCTTGTGAAATAGAAGGACTTGGACGAGCTGGGCGTGATTTAGAAGGAATTCGAAAATGCCTTCTTCATGCAGTATATCAAGCGCAAGGCCAAGGATGTAGTGCAGGTGTAATTGGTGTTGGTATCGGGGGAGACCGAACATCAGGTTACGAATTAGCAAAAAATCAATTATTCCGTACATTAGATGATGTCAATCCAGTACCAGAGTTACAAAAACTTGAAGAGTACGTATTAGAAAATGCGAATAAACTTGGCATTGGTACGATGGGATTCGGCGGAGAAACAACTTTACTTGGTTGTAAAATTGGCGTATATAATCGCCTGCCAGCTAGCTTCTATGTATCTGTTGCGTATAATTGCTGGGCATATCGCCGCCTTGGTGTAAAAATCCATCCTGAAACAGGAGAAATTATGGATTGGTTATACCAAGAAGGTGAAGACACACTTCAGCAAGAAGCTGCACAAGAACAATCAGAGCAGCGTGAAATCGTATTACAAGCTCCAATTACAGAAGAGCAAATTCGTGAACTTCGTGTTGGGGATGTTGTTACAATTAACGGCATGATGTATACCGGACGTGATGCGATTCATAAACATTTAATGGATAACGATTGTCCAGTAGATTTAAATGGACAAATTATTTATCACTGTGGTCCAGTTGTAGTGAAAGATGAAAATGATAATTGGCAAATTAAGGCGGCAGGTCCAACGACAAGTATCCGTGAAGAGCCATATCAAGGCGATATTATGAAAAAGTTCGGTATTCGTGCTGTAATTGGTAAGGGTGGTATGGGTGCTAAAACATTAGCTGCTTTAGAAGAACACGGTGGTGTGTACTTAAATGCAATTGGTGGTGCAGCACAATATTATGCTGAATGTATTAAAGAAGTGAAAGATGTTGATTTCTTACAATTCGGTATCCCGGAAGCAATGTGGCATTTACGTATCGATGGTTTTAAAGCAGTTGTAACGATGGATTCTCATGGAAAAAGCCTACATGCTGATGTTGATAAAACATCACTTGAAAAATTGGCGAGCTTTAAAGAACCTGTATTTAAGTAAAGAGAAATACACCTCGAATCATTCGAGGTGTATTTTTTTGGTATATATAGAAAAACATGTTCAGCATGAAAGAAAGAGTGAAAACAGAAACTACAGGTACGATTATATATGGAAAGGAGACTATTTATGAAATATAAATGGTTATATATAGGTCTCATTTTTTCAATTATGATGGCACTTGTTCCAGTTTCAACATTTGCTTATACGAATACACCACATAGCTGGGGGATCCCACGCCCTAAAAATGAAACGGTGCCAGATGCAGGGAAGTTATATACAGAATTACTACAAAAAAATGGTGGATTTTACTTAGGTGATACGAAGAAAAAAGACATTTATTTAACATTCGATAATGGATACGAAAATGGATATACAGGAAAAATTTTAGATGTACTGAAGGAGAAAAAAGTACCTGCAACTTTCTTTGTGACGGGGCACTATATAAAAACACAAAAAGATTTATTATTAAGAATGAAAAATGAAGGACATATTATTGGTAATCATTCTTGGAGTCACCCTGATTTTACAGCAGTAAACGATGCAAAGCTTCGTGAAGAATTAACAAGTGTAACGGAAGAAATTAAAAAAGTGACAGGACAAAAAGAAGTGAAATATGTACGTCCTCCGCGAGGCGTGTTTAGTGAACGAACGCTAGCTCTTACGAAAGAAATGGGATACTATAATGTGTTTTGGTCGCTTGCATTTCTTGATTGGAAAGTAGATCAGCAAAGAGGTTGGCAATACGCTCATAATAATGTAATGACTATGATTCATCCAGGATCTGTTTTGTTACTTCATGCGATATCAAAAGATAATGCGGAAGCACTTGCGAAAATCATTGATGATTTGCGCGATAAAGGGTATCATTTTAAAAGCCTAGATGATTTAGTAAACAGCAATCAACCGTAAGCATGTATGCTTGCGGTTTTCTCATGCTATAATGATGTGTAAAAAGGATGGGGAAACGTATGTGGAGCGAACATGTTACGTTAGAATATCCGTACCATTTTGAGGAAGTGCTAAAGCGTTTATCTTTCGACCCGTTAAACGTCATTCAATTAGACGAGAAAGTAATTTATATCCCGCTTTTTATAGACGAAGAACAGATTGTTGTTCGTTTGCAAGGGATTGGTACTGTTCAAAATCCACAGTTTTGGATCTCTAGTCAGGCAGGGGATCAAGAGAAAGTAATGAAACGAATGAGATCCATTTTTCACTGGAATGAACCGTTTCAAAATATACAAAATCATTTTTTAAACACATCATTACGTCCACTATTTGAAACATATGCTTATACTCCAATTATTTTAGAATTCGATTATTTCGCTTGTCTTCTTCGCTGTATTATTCATCAACAAATAAATTTGAAATTTGCTACTGTGCTAACAGATCAATTTGTAAAGCGATATGGGACAGAGAAGAACGGCGTTTTCTTTTTCCCAACACCAGAAAGAGTAGCGAACATTTCAATAGAAGAATTGAGAGAGCAGAAGTTTAGTCAGCGAAAAGCTGAATATATGGTAGGATTAGCAAAACATATTGTAGGCGGTAAATTAGATTTAGCAAGGATAGAAAACGAAACAGAAGAAGAAGTATCGGCACAATTGTTACCAATAAGGGGTATTGGGGCATGGACGGTGCAAAACTTTTTAATGTTTGGGCTTGGTCGGAAAAATATGTTTCCAAAAGCAGACATTGGAATTCAGCGCGCAGTGCAAGGTGTATTTCAATTAGATGATAAGCCTGATGATGCATTTTTAGAAAAAGTGAAACAAGAGTGTGAACCATATTGCAGTTATGCAGCGTTATATTTATGGAAAAGTATAGAGTAGAGGTGTAATAATGATACAAAAACAACAAGAGAGTAAGTTGGAAGTTGGTCAAACGTTTCCTGTGACAATTAAACGTCTTGGGATTAACGGAGAAGGCGTTGGTTATTTTAAGAGACAAGTTGTATTCATTCCAGGGGCATTACCAGGAGAAGAAGTTGTTGCTGAAGCAACGAAAATTCAGCGTGGCTTCGCTGAAGCAAAAGTGAAAAAAGTTCGTAAATCATCACCACATCGTGTGAAAGCACCGTGCTCAGTATATGAGGAATGTGGTGGCTGTCAATTGCAGCATTTAGATTATAAAGAACAATTAAATCAAAAGCGTGATATCGTTGTACAAGCATTTGAGAAGTATATGAATAACAGTCTAGAAGAGAAAATTCGTCCAACGCTTGGTATGGAAAACCCATGGCATTATCGTAATAAAAGTCAATTACAAGTGGGACGTAAAGATGAAAAGGTTATTACAGGGCTATATAAACAAAACTCACATCAGTTAATTGATATTTCTCATTGTATGATTCAACATAAGGCAACGAATGAAGCGACAAAAGTTGTAAGACGTATATTAGAAAAATTAAATGTTTCTATTTACAATGAGAAAAAACAAAAAGGTTTAGTACGTACAATTGTGACACGTACTGCAGTTCAAACAGGGGAAGTACAAGTCACACTTATTACAACAAAAGAAGAATTGCCAAATAAAGAACAATTTATTGCAGAAGTACAAAAACAGATGCCAGCGGTTAAATCAATTATGCAAAATGTAAACTGGCGTAAAACATCTGTTATTTTTGGCGACAAAACATTTAAATTAGCTGGAAAAGAAGTAATTCAAGAAACACTTGGTGATTTATCATTTGAATTATCAGCACGTGCATTCTTCCAATTGAATCCAGAGCAAACGGTTGTTTTATATGATGAAGCGAAAAAAGCAGCTGCTTTAACAGGCGATGAGAAAATTGTAGATGCGTATTGTGGTGTTGGTACAATCGGTCTTTGGCTTGCAAATGATGCAGCGGAAGTACGTGGTATGGATGTAATTCCAGAAGCGATTGAAGATGCAAGAAAAAATGCGAAGCGTCACGGATTTACAAATACGAAATATGAAGCAGGTAAAGCTGAACAATGGTTACCGAAATGGGTAAAAGAAGGATGGCGTCCAGATGTAATTGTTGTCGATCCACCTCGTACAGGTTGCGATGATAAATTACTGGAAACAATTTTAAAAGTGAAACCAAAACAAGTTGTTTACGTATCTTGTAATCCTTCCTCATTAGCACGTGATGTACAAGCATTAATGAAGAGTTATGAAGTGGAATATGTACAACCAGTTGATATGTTCCCACATACAGCTCATGTAGAAAATGTAGTGAAGCTTGTTAGAAAGTAAAGTTTATTAATATTCCCTCATAGTATGAGGGAATATTTTCTATGAAGGAGAATACTATGCACAATTATAAATTAACGATTCAGTATGACGGCGCGCGTTATAAAGGGTGGCAACGTCTTGGTAATAATGATAATACGATTCAAGGAAAAATCGAAAGTGTAATATCTGAAATGGTCGGAAAAGAAACTGAAATTATTGGCTGTAGTAGAACGGATGCTGGTGTACACGCTTTGAATCAAGTAGCTAACTTTCAAAGTGATGAGAAGTTAGTAGAACATAAAGTGAAAAAGTATTTAAATCAATATTTACCAAATGATATTAGTATTACTAGTGTAGAAGAAGTACCAGATCGTTTCCATGCTCGTTACAATTCTAAAGCAAAAACATATCTTTATAAAATTTGGAATGAAGAGCATACGAACCCATTTATGCGTAAACACAGCATGCACGTGAATAAACAATTAAATGTGGAAAGTATGAAAGAAGCTGCGAAACATTTAGTTGGTTCACATGACTTTACTGCTTTTTCGAATGCAAAATCTAAGAAAAAGTCTATGGTTCGTGAAGTGTATACACTTGATGTGATGGAAGAGGCAGGATTTGTACAAATTAGAGTAAGTGGTAATGGATTCCTTCATAACATGGTGCGAAAAATTGTTGGGGCATTAATTGAAGTTGGATTAGGACAATTAGATGCTGAAGCAATTCCAAACATTTTAGAGGAAAAACAGCGCAATCAAATTAATTGCCTTGCTGAGGCGAGTGGTTTGTATTTGGAGAATGTTGAGTTTTAATAATAAGTAAAAAAATCGAGCTGATAAGGCTCGATTTTTTTACACTCTGAAATTAAGAAGATTTCTCTTTCTTTATACGTAGCTTCAAACTCCAAAAAGCAGCAAGCATAATAGCCGCAAAGGAGCCGCTAATTGTTCCTAAGAGCTTTGCATAAGGAGAGCTGCTCATATCAGCATTAATGAATAACATCATACATAGAACGGCAGGAAGAAGGTATAAGTATTGTAATAACTTTAATTTTTTATCATTACTCATATATATATCGCCCCTTTCTAGCATGTTATATGTTTATTATAACAAAGTTTTCCATTTATTTACACTTAGTAGTGTTTTCATTTTATATGTGTAAATGCAGTTTTTTAATTCGATATTGTAAGTTTTGTCTACTTAATCCTAAAAACTTTGCAGCTTGTGAGATATTACCGTGATATTCTTTTAGAATTTGATTGATGTAGTTCTTCTCCATTGTCTCTATTGTGTGCTTTAACGTTTTAGGTGCATCAGCATCGTTATTAGTTAGGGAAGGTTGCATATTGAATTCTTTTTTTATTTGTTCACGAAAGCGAGTGGGAAGATGAAACGCTGTAATGATATTTTCATCTTCTATTAAGTTCATTGAACCTTCTATTATATGTTCCAATTCTCGTACATTTCCGGGCCAATCGTGTGCATAAAAGAATTCTCTTACATTAACATCTACATCGGTTACGCCGAGCCCGAATTGAATATTGTACTTTTCGATAAAGTGCTGAACAAGAGCTGGAATATCTTCTTTTCGTTCCCGTAAAGGTGGAAGACATAAAGTAACGACGCTTAATCGGTAATATAAATCCTCTCTTAACCGATTGTGTGCAATAGCTTCAAGAGGGTCTTCATTAATAGTTGCTATAATACGAACATCAATTTCTTTTTCTTGTGCGCCCCCGATTCTTCGTATTGTTTTTTCTTGTATAGCCCGTAGTAACTTAGCTTGAAGCGCTGGGCTTAATGAGTTGATTTCATCTAACAACAATGTCCCGCCATTTGCTTCTTCAAATAAACCAGATTTATCTATTGCTCCTGTAAAGGCACCCCGATTCGTACCAAATAATAAGCTTTCCATTAGGGTATCAGGTATAGCAGCACAGTTTTGTGAAATAAATGGTTTTGTTGAACGCTGACTTTCATTATGGATACTTTGTGCAAATAACTCTTTGCCAGTCCCTGTTTCTCCTACAAGAAGTATAGATGAGGATGTACGAATTACCCTCTTTCCTTCTGCAATAATTGATTGAATGGCTCCAGAATCACCAATTATGTGGTCAAAGGTGAATTTAGTATTTTGTTTTCGAGAAGGACTCATTCTTATTGGTTGTTTTAAGTGACTAATCTCTTTTGAAATTTCAATAGCGCCTTTAATTTTTCCATTTTCTATTATAGGGAAAGTATCGTTAATCGTCGTAATTTCTTGCCCTTTATTGTTAAAATACGTTTGTTTTATATTTTTTTTGGTTTTTCCAAATTTTAATGCCTCTATAAGAGTACTATTTTTATTTTCTTCAAATGCAAATACCTCTAAAGGACTTTTATATAGCACATCTAAGCGGTCCGTTGATTCAATTTCCATCATTTTGCGGTTATAGATAATCGTTTTACTTTCCTCATTAATAATATGAATCCCGATATCGAGTTCATTGAGTAAAGCTTCATATAGCGCATTCATTTCAGTAATTTGTTTAAAATTAATTTCTTCTGTATGCATGTATTCATCTTCTCCTCGTTTTACCCTATGAAGACTGACTTTTTATAATTTTATTAAAATTCTCATAAAATCGCAAAATTTTTTTGCTATTTTCTTTTAAAACTTTTCAAACGATAGAAAAATTTTGCGGTTATGTAGATTTTTTTGTGCGAAATCTTAATTTTGATATAGATATTGAGGTTGGTACGTATCTTGCATAAATAATAATTGAAATCTTTAAATTGAAGGAGTGGGTGAATTAGAACTTTTCATAGGGTATGCGACATTTCAGTGCAAATTAATTAAGAGGAGGAATTTATTAAGTGAAGACGGTTATAGAAGGCGTGTATAGTCCTTGTTACGGAAAAGTAGAGAAATTATTTGTTACTGAAAGTTCTTACGTATATGAGTGGGAGAAATTAGCGTTAATTGAAACGATAGATAAGCAGAAAGTAGAAATTAAGGTAGGAATCAGTGGTTATATTGAATCATTAGAAGTAGTAGAAGGACAAGCTATCGCTGATCAAAAACTATTAATAACGGTGAGGGATGATCTTTTAATAACAGGAAGTGATTAATAGAAGTAATATGTATTTTGCACTTTTTAATAATTATTTTTACTATGAATAATTTTAAAAACGCTTACATTAAATGGGTTTGCAAAGTGAAAAGGGGGGAGTTATATGATGGATCAAAACCAAGGATTAAAAAGAGAATTGAAAAGTCGGCACATATTTATGATTGCACTCGGAGGGGTTATTGGTACTGGGCTTTTTTTAGGATCCAGTTATACAATTCATGAAGCTGGACCTGGAGGAGCGATTGCAGCGTATCTTGTCGGTGGATTTGTTATGTATTTAACGATGCTCTGTCTTGGAGAGTTAGCGGTTGCGATGCCTGATGCAGGATCGTATCAAACATATGCTACAAAACATATTTCACCTGCAGCGGGTTATGTAGTGGGATGGATGTCGTGGCTAAACTGGACGGCTACGATAGGCATTGAATTAATTGCAGTTAGTATATTAATGAAACGTTGGTTTCCAGATGTATCATCATGGATTTGGTGTGTAGTGTTTGCCGTATTGCTCTTTGTTATTAATGCGTTATCTTCAAGAAGTTTTGCGGAGGTTGAATTCTGGTTTGCAAGTATTAAAGTAATTACAATTATTGCATTTATCATTTTAGGCGGGGCAGCAATGTTTGGTTTTCTAGATATGAAAGGAAATGAACCAGCACCGATGTTTTCTAGCTTTACTGATTATGGTGGATTGTTTCCAAATGGATTATCAGCAATTTTAATTACGATGATTGCAGTTAATTTTTCCTTCCAAGGAACAGAACTAGTTGGTATTGCAGCTGGTGAGAGTGAAAATCCAGAGAAAACGATCCCGAAGGCAATTAATAATACAGTTTGGCGCATACTTGTTTTCTTTGTACTATCTATTTTTATTCTTGCGGGACTATTTCCTTGGCAGCAAGCAGGCGTAATAGAAAGTCCATTCGTAGTTGTATTTGATAAAATTGGTATTCCTTATGCGGCTGATATTATAAATTTTGTTATTATTACAGCGGTACTATCAGTTGCGAATTCAGGATTATATGCAACTTCCCGTATGCTATGGTCGATGTCTAATCAAGGAATGATTAGCCCGATTTTTAGTAAGTTATCTAAAAACGGTGTTCCTATTTATGCATTGATTGTAAGTACAATTGTAGGTTGTCTCTCATTATTATCAGGTATTTATGCGGAAGATACAGTTTATTTATGGCTTCTTTCAATTGCAGGGTTTGGAGCGATATTAGTTTGGGCATCGATCGCTCTATCTAATCTATTAGCTAGAAGGACATACGTGAAGCAAGGTGGGGATATTAAAGACTTGAAATTTAAAACGCCATTGTATCCATTCGTACCACTGCTTGCTTTAGTATTAAATTTAACAGTAATTGTAGCTATGGCTTTTATTCCAGAACAAAGAATGGCATTGTATTGTGGTATTCCATTTATGATAGTTTGTTTACTGTTTTATCGTGTTACCAAAAATAAAAGAAGTAAAGTAGAACTTATTGAAAAGACAAATACAACCGAATTAGAAAGTTTATCTCGAATTAACGGGCAGTAAAACTCCCACCTCAAAATTCGGCTGGAGCAAAGAAGTTAGGTGGGAGTCGGGCTGCCCGTAAACACCCAATTGGTCATGACTGATAATTAGTGGGGATGAACACCTCCACTAATTATAGTTTCACTTTATAATATTGATTAATTTGGAGACTGTAAGATTGTAAACAGTCTCTTTTTTTGTGAAAATAAAGCTGGAAACATACTACGTATGCAAAGGGGAATTAGCAATGAATCAAGAAGTTTCACAGCTATTAGAACAGATTGATTTACGAAAAGAGGAGCTACTAGAACTTACAAAAACTTTAATTCGTTTTGAAACACCAGCACCGCCGGCGAGAAATACAAATGAGGCGCAAGAATTTGTTGCAGAGTTTCTAAAAGAACGAAGTTTTAGTATTGATAAATGGGATGTATATCCAAATGATCCGAATGTTGTTGGGATAAAAAAAGGGACGGAAAGTGAGTTATATAAAAGTCTTATTATTAATGGCCATATGGATGTAGCTGAAGTGTCGGTAGATGAGGCGTGGGAAACAAATCCGTTTGAGCCGTTTATAAAAGATGGTTGGTTAGTTGGGAGAGGCGCGGCAGATATGAAAGGAGGACTAGCTGGAGCCTTATTTGCAATTCAGCTTTTAGAAGAAGCGGGAATTGAATTGCCGGGTGATTTAATGTTTCAATCGGTAATTGGAGAAGAAGTAGGAGAAGCAGGAACACTTCAATGTTGTAAACGTGGTTATGATGCTGATTTTGCAGTCGTAGTGGATACGAGCAATTTACATATGCAAGGACAGGGGGGCGTAATTACTGGATGGATTACTGTGAAAAGCCCGCAAACGTTTCATGATGCAACACGTAGACAAATGATCCATGCTGGAGGACGTCTATTTGGAGCGAGTGCAATTGAAAAAATGATGAAAATTGTGCAAAGCTTACAAGAACTAGAGCGGCACTGGGCAGTCATGAAAACATATGAAGGCTATCCATCTGGAACAACAACAATTAATCCAGCTGTTATTGAAGGCGGCCGGCATGCAGCGTTTATTGCGGATGAGTGCCGATTGTGGATAACAGTACACTTTTATCCAAACGAAACGCATGAACAAGTAATAGAAGAAATAGAAGCGTATATAAGAAAAGTGGCAGCGGCCGATCCGTGGTTAAGTGAAAATCCACCACAATTTAAGTGGGGCGGAGAATCAATGATTGTGGATCGTGGCGAAATTTTTCCTTCTTTAGAAGTAGATAGCGAACACGTTGCTGTAAAAACTCTTAGTTCAGTACATGAATCTATTCTATCTAAAAATGCAATTTTAGATATGTCTGCAACGGTAACTGATGGTGGTTGGTTTAGTGAGTTTCACATTCCAGCGATTATTTATGGACCAGGTACACTAGAAGAAGCGCATTCTGTAAATGAGAAAGTTGAAGTTGAACAGTTAATTGAATTTACAAAAGTGATAACGGCGTTCATATATGAATGGTGTCATAGGAAAAAATAGATTGGTATATTGGAATCGTACGGGTATGTATACTTGTACGATTTTTTAGTGCACTACTTCAGAGTTGAACATAAACAACAACTGAAATAGTTTTTTACTTTTCTATGTTTTGCGTCTTATTTCAATCAATTTCTCTTTCGCTAATTCAACGGCAATTGCATCATCTAAATAGCCAATTGGAAAGAGGTAATCAGGGATAATATCTGTCGATAAAATGAAATAAAGTAATGCGCCTCCCAGAACTGCACGTTCTTCTTTTGAAATGGTTTCATTGCAAAATTGTTGATACATATCTGTTAATTGCTCAATGAAAGGACCAGCACTATCAATTTGCTCTAACTTGCTTGAGAAACTTTCATGAATACGTTTTTCCCCTTCTGTTGTTTGAGCATAGCGTTCATAATTTTCAAGTTCTTGTTTTACGCGAGTTGTTGTGTAATCGAAATCGAATAAGTTTGAGGATTGCAGCGTTTGCTGAATTGTATCAAGAGATGTGTACATATCCGTCTTTTCTTTATTTATGTGCGGAGAATTAGGATACATTTCATCAAATAACAATTGAGGTGGAACTTGAAGGCATTCTGCAAATTTTTGTAGATGTTTTTGTTTTGGCGGTTGTTTGCCATTCATAATTCTTGAGATTGTTGCGGGATCAATATTTGTAAGCATTCCTAGTTGGCGCATGGATAAGGCACGTTCTTTTAAAAGTTTTTTTATTAATATACCGAGCCGATCATTTGGGTTTTCTTTAGGCATAGTGAAGGCACTCCTTTTTATTGTTGAAAAAATATTGAGCATTTATTACAAGTATATGAAACAGACAGGCACAGTTGCTCAACATTTTCATAATATGCATTGAAAAGTGAGAAAAAGGGGTGAATGTTGATGAGTACAGCAGGTTTATTTTCAATTTTTTTAATCGGGATTGCTTCTAATTTAGATAATGCAGGTGTTGGGATTGCATATGGCATTCGTAAAATTCGAATTTCATGGTTTAACAATTTTATCATTGCATTCTTTGGATTTTTATTTACTTTATTAGCTGGATTTTTTGGGAATTGGATCGCACTATTTATTTCGGAGTTTACAGCAAACCTTATTGGGGCAATTGTTTTAGGGATAATCGGAGTGTTTATTTTATGTCAGCCTTTCTTGAGTAAAAAAGAAACTATAGAATCTAAAGATGGTAGTGTACTTATGGGGATTTTACGTGATCCAGAAAAAGCAGATTTTGATGGATCTAAAACAATTAGTTTTTCTGAAGCTATCATTTTAGGGGTGGCATTATCTATTAATAATATTGCAGGTGGCTTTGATGCTGGAGTAACAAATTTAAACCTATGGCTTACGGCATGCATTTCTGGGGTGTTTAGTTTTATTTGCATTAGTGGTTTTGCGTATGTAGGAAAACGATTTTTAGCTGAACACTTAGGGAAATGGGCTACTGTTATTGCGGGCGTACTATTAATTCTTATTGGGATAGATCAGTTATTGTAACATACAATGTTCGAGCATTTCCTCGGAAATACTCGAATGAATTACATATATCGACATCGGATATTTTCTTCTTTAAATATAAAGTAGATATCGTATAAAAGTACATTATGTATGAATATTTGTTAATAAACATTAAAAGCACCTACATAGGTGCTTTTTTAACGTATATCTTCAATTAATTGTTCCGATTCTTCATGCATACTGTACTCACTTAATACTTGGATACAAAGCCACTTTAATTCTTCGATAGTATGCTCAAGTTCTTCAGGAAGCACATGATGAATGTCTTCAAGTCCCATTCCGAAATGAATAAGCTCTAGTACTTGATCATCGATGTTCCGATCCATTAATAATTCAAGCACTTCTAAATTGAATATGTATCGGTGAGCTTCATCGAGTGAAACCACTTTTAACTTCAAGCTTTCTACAATACTCAATATAAAAAGAAGAATTGTTTTTTCAAGAACAGGTTGTTTTTCCATTTGAAATATCAGTTTCATCTTTTACACCTCCACATATAGCGTTAGGTTGTACTATATTATTCAGGAGGGGGGAGCAAATATGCATAATAAAGCGAAACTTTCATTATTGTTTTTGTTTTGTTATTAATGATTGGTGAAACTAAATTTTTCATGAAATAAAAAATCCTGCTAGTATAGCAGGATAACTTCCGAAATTAAAATATACTCCAGCCTTCTTGGGCAGAAAGTAATTCAAGAATTTTAAAACCAGCGATACTATTTCCGTTTGCATCTAAAGCGGGTCCGAAAATGCCGATTCCCATTTCGCCTTTTACGCAGCCGAAAATACCGCCCGCTACACCACTTTTTGCAGGGATTCCAACGCGAATTGCAAATTCACCAGATTCATTATACATCCCGCAAGTAACCATAAATGTTTTACAAATTTTTGTAATATGTTTAGGGATAATTTGTTTTTTCTTGTATGGATCGTAGCCATCCATTGCAAAAATTAAACCAATACGTGCTAAATCGATACAGTTTACTTCAACTGCACATTGACGAGTGTATAAATCCATAAGTTCTTCAATGTCACAATCGATAATGCCGTTTTGTTTCATATAGTAACAAAGTGAACGGTTTAAGTAAGCAGTCTCTAATTCTGAATTGGCAACTTTAGAAGAATAGTTAATTGTAGGATTATCTGTTATTTCACGTACAAAATGAAGAATACGCTCCATTTTTTCTTCGTTATTTTTTCCTGCTAACATGCTTGTAATAGCTAGTGCACCTGCATTAATCATTGGATTAAGAGGTTTGGAAGAACTTGTCGTTTCTAACTTAATAATAGAATTAAAAGGGTCACCAGTTGGCTCCATTCCAACTTTAGAAAATACATACTCTTCACCACGATCTAAAAGGGCAAGTGCAAGTGTAATTACTTTGGAAATACTTTGAAGAGTAAATAGTGTTTGTGAGTTGCCAGCATGGATATATTCTGTATCTTTATGGAAAATGGCAATCCCTAAATCATCTGGATTTGCATTTCCTAGTTCGGGGATATAAGTAGCAAGTTTTCCTTTTTTCGTATATGGTCTTACTTGTTCTAACAACTGTTGTAAGTTGTTTGTTTCAATGCACTGCATAGTACCAACGCTCCTATTTCGAATTAACTAAGTTTACTTTTCCCGATATGCTCGGAAATAAATAATAACATGAAAAAGTGGAATGATAAAACGAAAGTTACATGTTATATCGTGGGTCTTTCGTTTTAAGTATTCTGTATTAAAAAAGGAGAATTTTCCTTTTATATAACAGTTTGGAAATAGGAGATTTATCCATAAAAAATTCAAAAATAAAAACTACACATCTATACAACTATATGTTATTATGATTATGTAATAGAAAGCGTTTTCTAAAGCGTACTTATAATGATAACGATTTCATAAATTGAATTAGGGGGAATTAAAATGTTGCAGTTTTTACAACGTATTGGTAAAGCATTAATGCTTCCAATCGCAGTACTACCAGCAGCAGGATTATTGCTTCGTCTAGGACAAGAAGACGTATTAAACATTCCTGTTATGGCACAGGCCGGTGCAGCAATTTTTGATAATTTAGCACTTATTTTTGCAATCGGTGTTGCAATCGGTTTATCTGTTGACGGTAGTGGTGCAGCTGGTCTTGCAGGTGCAATTGGTTATTTAGTTATGAAGAATACAACTAATGCTTTAAGTGTTACTTACTCAACAGCAGAACTAAACGATAAATTAAAAAGTGTTCAAGATTTAGTCGGTTCAGTAGATCCAACTAAATTAGCGGATACAATGAATAAAATTTCAAAAGCAGCGGCGTTAACGCCAAAAATAAATATGGCCATACTCGGTGGTATTATTGCTGGGGTTATCGCTGGATTACTATACAATAAATTCCATAAGATTAAACTACCAGAATGGTTAGGATTCTTTGCTGGAAAACGTTTCGTACCAATCATTACTTCTATTGTAATGCTTCTGTTAGGATTAGTATTCGGTCAAATTTGGCCAACAATCCAAACTGGTATTGATGCAGTATCACACGGTATCGTAAACTTAGGTTCAATCGGTGCAGGGTTATTCGGATTATTAAACCGTTTATTAATTCCAATCGGTTTACACCACGTAATGAACACATACTTCTGGTTCGTACTTGGTGACTTTACAAACGCAGCTGGTGATATCGTTCATGGTGATATTGCACGCTTCTTTGCAAAAGACCCATCAGCAGGTATGTTTATGACTGGTTTCTTCCCAGTTATGATGTTCGGTTTACCAGCAGCGTGTTTCGCAATGATTGCGGCTGCTAAACCAGAGAAGCGTAAAATGGTTACAGGTATGTTAGGTGGTCTAGCATTAACTTCATTCTTAACTGGTATTACAGAGCCAATTGAATTCTCATTCATGTTCTTATCACCAGTATTATATGGTGTGCATGCAGTATTAACAGGTCTTTCTTTATTCATAACAACATCACTTGGCATTCATGATGGTTTCACATTTAGTGCTGGTGCTATTGATTATGTTATCAACTTTGGTATTGCAACAAAACCTGTATTATTAGCAGGTATCGGTTTAATTTATGCAGCAATTTACTTTGCAGTATTCTACTTCTTAATTAAGAAGTTCAACTTGAAAACTCCAGGTCGTGAAGATGACGATGAGTTAGTTGAAGATGGTGAGGCACCAGTTGCAGGTTCAATTGGTGAAACTTACGTAGCAGCTTTAGGCGGAAAAGACAACTTAACAGTTATTGATAACTGTGCAACGCGTTTACGCTTACAAGTGAAAGATGCAGGTTTAGTAAATGAACCAGCATTAAAACGTGCGGGTGCAAAAGGTGTTATGAAATTAAGTGACACAAGTGTACAAGTTATCGTAGGTACAAATGTTGAATCTGTTGCCGATGATATGAAAAAACACGTATAAATAGTTAGATAAGAGGATATCCAAAAAGATTGATAACAACAATCTTTTACAGGATATCCTCTTTTATTATGTTGAAATTTCAAAGGGAATCTTACTTTTGTAAATTTTCTTTTTCTTTTTTATACATATAGGTTGGTAATATGTTCAGCGCGTGATAAAGTAGGGATGACATAGAATGGAGTGTCTATAATCTACTGAAATAGTTTGGAGAAAGTCTTGTGTAGATGAATTAAATTATCGGTAAATAAGGGGAAAAAGGTAATCATGGATCAGGAAAGAAATACTGTTAATGGGAAAGCGCGTCGTCCGATTGTATACATAAAAAGAACAATCATTCTCGTCCTACTATTTTCACTTGTATATTTCATGTATACAAAAATTGTTGCGCATAATAAAAAAGAGGAAACTTTAAAAGCAGCAGCAGAAATGAAGAAGCAAGAAGAGATAAAAAAGCAAGAAGAAATGAAAAGACAAGAAGCTGAAAAACAAAGAAAACAAAAAGAACAGGAAGAACAGATAAAGCAGGCGCAAGTTATAGAGAAACCTGCTGAAGGACCGCCTCGAGAAATTAATGAAAACGCTCAATTGGATCAATATTTACAAAACGCAGGATTTAGTGGAACAGCTGTTATTGTGAAGAACGGAAAAGTTCTTTTGAATAAAGGATACGGTATGGCGAACAAAGAGAAGCAAGTACCGAATAATTCAGAAACGACCTTTTATATTGGCTCTATTTCAAAAGCATTTGTAGCGACTGCTATTATGCAACTCAAAGATCAAAATAAATTACAAGTAGAGGATACAGTTGCAAAGTATATTCCAGACTTTCCTCAAGGTAATAGCATTCAGTTAAAACATCTATTAACACATACATCAGGCATTCCGGAATATGAGCAGGGAAAAGAGGATATTTCTCATGAAGAACTGATAAAGCGGATAGGAAATCAAAAGCGTATCGGGGGTCCAGGAGAGAAATGGAAGTATTCCGATTCGAACTACTCTATACTTGCTTACATTGCTGAGAAGGTGAGTGGACAACCATTAGAAGAATATATTAAACAACATATTTTTGCGACTGCTGGTATGAAACATTCTGGTTTTGGTACAGCGTTAGAACAAACAAGATTCCCATCAACGGGTTATAAAATAGTAAATAATAATATGACAACACCTAACATTCCGAGCATGTCACAACTATATGGTTGTGGTGATATATATACGAGCGCGCATGATTTATATTTATTTAATGAAGCGCTATTCTCTGGAAAATTAATTTCAAAAGAGAGTTATAATCAAATGTTTACTGCCGTCAAAAAAGATTACGGATTTGGCTGGTATGTAGACCCAGGCAGTTATTCAAATCATGGTGTAATGCCAGGTTGGAATTGCTTAAATGGATTTAGTAAAAATGGCAGTGTATATGTTGTTTTATTATCTAATATTCAAAATAACATTAAATCGTTTGGTAAAGTAAATAACGATATTTATACGATGTTGCGAAATATTGAAGTGTAAAAGACTATCCCTTTTGGATAGTCTTTTTTGTATTGAGAAAATATATCCCCGATTATTAATTAATGTAATACAAAAATAATGAATATGTTCTAGAAAATGTATGTCTTACCTATCACAAAAAAAGCCGCTTTGTATACATTAAGATGTATGGATGTATTTTTTATATTTTAAAAATAATAGGAGGAGAAGTGTATGTGTCTATTCAGAAAATATTGGCATAAATTATCCCGATTGTTTAATAGGCAATTAGATTATTTTTTAGATAACAAACTACTGCCTGCTGTGGAACGGCTTTTATTTTCACAAAACTTTGCGAAATTTATTCAAAGAAATTCTAAGAAAGCTACGGAAGAGTTTATTGAATCAAGTCAATTTCAATCGATTATTTGTAACATTTTAAAAGAATGTAATACATCACCTTTTAAAGAGATTGCAAAGCAATATTTGGGTAAAAACGTCGAAATTACTGTGACGGTTGGGCAGTTAACAGGTGTTATTGTAGCAGTTGGCGACGATTTCTTAACACTGCAAGAGGGGATAGGAACTGAAGTTTTATTACCATTTACAAGTATTATATCAATTAAAGAAGTGTAAGAAAGGAGACTTATATATGTTATTTACTGATGAACTGCGTAACCATGTTGGTGAGTTAGTGCAAGTTGTGACAGCTGTAGAAATTGTTGCAGGCATTCTTTTATCTGTGACAGACGGGGCGGTAAGTGTTCGTACTTCTCCTTCTTATGGACCACCGGAAGACGTAATTGTGCGTACTCCTATTATTGCTTATGTTCGTTTGGAAGGGTAAGCGTGATATAAGTATGAGAGTATCAGTTGTTATTCCGGCGCATAATGAAGCAAGTACTTTATCTCAAGTTTTAGTAGAAGTGGAGAAGCTCGAACCATATGAAATTATCGTAGTAGATAATGGATCGACAGATGGGACGAAAGAAATAGCAATACAACATCATTGCCATGTGATTTATTATAAACATTCTCTTGGCAATGATGTGGGACGGGCAATTGGAGCAAGAGAAGCAAAAGGTGAAATTGTTTTGTTTTTAGATGGTGACATCGTTATTGAGAGTAAAGAGTTACAACGTTTCGTGAAAGGAATTCGGCAGGGGCATCAAATTGTTGTGAATAATTTAACATGGTCGGTTTATTTAAAGATGAGACCACATTATACGACAGTTGGAAAATTCATGTTGAATCGTTATTTGAATAAAAAAGAGCTTGTTGTCGGATCTTTAATCGCAATTCCACATGCGATGAGTAGAGAAGTTATCGAGAGGCTTGGATGGTGGAATTTAGCAGATCCAGCATTATTTCAAGCGATGGCGATGTCTAGAGGAGTAGATATTGTTGATATGGCTTCGGTCGATGTAATTCACACAAATAAGGTTCGTCCTGTGCATACTGGTACATCACCTGGTTCTCCTTATCCGAAAGCGACTAGTCGTATTATGGGTGATCATTTACGTGCTTTGCAATATGTAATCGAAACATATGGTAAACGTGGCGGTTTTTCGGAGGGAAACAGGGATAGAGAGTTTATAGGGAAGTATAAACCAATTTTATTACAAAAGGAAAAAGCGAAATATAGTGCGATTATACCAGTGTCAGAAGAAAAAATGACTATAAAATCCGTTATACAAGAAGTGAAAAAAGCGGGTGTAGATGAAATTATAGTTGTTGCGAATGGAGCAGATGGTGAGACGATTAAACAAGCAAAGCTAGAGAATGTCATTGTTGTTGAATTTGGGAAGGCGCTTGGACATAATGTAGCGCGAGCGATAGGGGCTATGCATGCTACAGCTGATATTTGTTTATTTGTTGATGGGGATTTTGCTATTCCGGCAAAAAAACTAATTCCATTTTTGCATGCTATTGAAGACGGGAATGATATGGCGTTAAATGATTTGCAATGTTTGTTAGATATGTTTCACCCGGCAGATCCAATTAGTATGGGGAAATATTTCGTGAATTTGGTAGCAAAACGACCAGATTTATGGAGCAACTCGTTAACGGCAGTACCACATGCTATGCGTAAAAAGGTAATAGAGAAAATTGGGTATGATTCTCTTATCATTCCACCATTAGCTCAAATGAAAGCTATTTTAGAAGAATGCTCTATTACAGCAGTGGAATTTGTAGATGTTATAAAAACAAATCGGGTACGTCCAGAGCAACACGGTTTTGTAAACGGACGAATTCCTGCATTCGATCGTATTTTCGGAGATCAGCTTGAGGCGATTGCTTATTTATTACAATATACGGACGAACGCGGAGGTTTTACAGATGGAGAGCGGGATAGAGATATAATTCAACAATTGAGAAAGGAAGAAGAAAATATAGATGGATGCTAGTAGTAAAGTAACTATTATTGGATTAGGATATGTTGGCCTTCCTTTGGCTGTCCTTTTTGCAGAAAGGGGACATGCTGTACTTGGATTAGATAAAGATACTAGGAAGATAGAATTAATAATCAAAGGAGAAAGTTATATTCCTGATGTTTCTTCTAACGTATTACAAAATTTATTAAACGAGAGAAAATTAATAGTAAATACACCAGATAAAGGTGTTACGGAGTTCCAAAATAGTGAGTATGTTATTGTGACTGTGCCAACACCAATTAATGAGAATAAAGAACCCGATTTAAGTGCCCTCGTTTCAGCCTCTTATTATATACAACAACACCTTCAAAAAGGACAAACCTTCATTTTTGAAAGCTCCACATATCCAGGTACACTGGAGGAAGTTATCATTCCTATTATTTCTCAAACAGGTAAAAAGGTAGGAGAAGATTATTATATTGGGTATTCTCCAGAGCGAATTGATCCAGCGAATAGCCAGTATTCAGTCGAAACAATTCCAAAAGTTATTAGTGGACAAACCGAGCAGTGTAAACAAAAAGTACAGGATTTGTATAGCACTATATTTGATGTAGTCGTTCCAGTTAGCTCTCCGAAAGTAGCCGAGATGTGTAAGTTATTTGAAAATATTCAGCGCTTAGTTAATATTTCATTAGTAAATGAGTTAAATATACTTTGTGAAAGTTTGAATATTAATTTTTATGAGGCGCTTGAAGCTGCATCTACAAAACCGTTTGGATTTACTCCGTATTGGCCAGGACCAGGAATAGGGGGACATTGTATCCCGGTAGATCCTTTGTATTTTCAATGGAGAATAAGAAAGGCTGGAGCAATTAGTCAATTAATTGAGGCAGCGCATGTAATTAATGAAGAAATGCCAGAGAAAATAGTTAAAAAAGTAAAAGGTAGGGTGCAATCACCAGCAACGGTTTTAATTGTAGGGATTGCATATAAGAAAGATGTAAATGATTTGAGAGAATCACCAGCGTTGCCAATTATTCAATTATTAATAAAAGAAGGATACAAGATAGAATATCATGATCCGTATATTTCTAAAGCGAAAATTGGAGATACACTATATCAATCCGTTCCATTAGATGAACAAAGAATTAAACAAGCGGATTGTATTTTAATTGTAACGGATCACTCTAATATCGATTGGAATCTATTTAAAGGAATTGAGCGATTAATAGATACACGTGGAATTATAAAGAAGGTGAGTGTATGAGTAAAAAATGTTTAATTACAGGTGGCGCAGGATTTATTGGATCGCATTTGGCTGAAGAATTGGTGAAAAGAGGTTATGGAGTCACGATTGTGGATAACTTCTATAAAGGGAAAAATAAATATCATGATGAGTTAATGAAAGAGATTCCAGTTATTTCAATCAGTGTTTTAGATAAAAAGGCAATCGATGAATTAGTAAATCAACATGATGTAGTATTCCATTTAGCGGCAATATTAGGTGTTAAAACGACAATGGAAAAAAGTATAGAGCTTATTGAAACAAATTTTGATGGGACAAGAAACATTTTGCAAGCAGCGTTAAAAGGGAAGAAGAAAGTAGTATTTGCATCTACTTCTGAAGTATATGGAAAGGGAGAGCCGCCATTCTCTGAAGAAGGAGATCGTTTATACGGTGCAACTTCTAAAATACGCTGGAGTTATGCAGTTTGTAAAACGTTAGAAGAGACATTATGTTTAGGATACGCATTAGAAGGTTTACCTGTAACGATTGTTCGTTATTTTAATATTTATGGTCCAAGAGCGAAAGATGGTCCGTATGCAGGAGTAATACCACGATTTATTCGTGCGGCTTTGCAAGGTGATGATATTCTCGTGTATGGAGATGGAAAGCAGACACGTTGCTTTACGTATGTAAGTGATGCGGTCGAGGCAACGATTCGGGCAATGGATGAGAAGATAGATGGTGAGATTATTAATATAGGTTCTGAGAATGAAAAAAATATTAAAGAAGTAGCAGAAGTAATCAAAAAACTAACGAATACTTCTTCGAAAATTGTACAGGTTCCTTTTGAAGAAGTATACCCACATGGTTTTGAGGAAATTCCAAATAGAAGACCAGACGTAACAAAATTAAGAGAACTTGCTCAATTTCAAGCGACAGTAACGTGGGAACAAGGATTGAAAGAAACTATTAAATGGTTTCGTGAAGAAAACAATGGCTAAGTCGTTATCAGTTATTATTCCGGTATGTAATGAAGTGGATACGATTTCAGATGTGGTTCAATCGATAAAACCATTGAATCCAGTAGAGATTATTGTAGTAGCAAATGGTTGTAATGATGGCACAGAAGCGATTGCTGAGAGTTTAGGATGTACTGTAATCCAGTATAAAGAGTCACTTGGTAACGACGTTGGACGTGCAGTTGGTGCGAAACATGCGATAGGTGATGTATTACTGTTTGTAGATGGTGATTTTGCTATTCAAACTTCAAAATTACAATTATTCCTTAATCCGATTTTGCATGATCAGGCGGATATCGCTTTAAATAATTTGGACGCATTATTTTTAAAGAATCAAAAACCACATTCTATTACAGTATGGCGCCAAATATTAAATGCAATGTTAGAGCGCGAAGAATTAAAAATTGATTCTTTATTATCTGTACCCCATGCGTTGACGAAAGAAGTCGTCCAAAGTATTGGATATGAATGTTTTGTTAATCCTATTGTGGCTCATTTACGCTTAGCACAAAGTAAATGGAAAATTAGTCGTCATTGTGCAATTGACGTTATTACGCCGAATAAATTTCGTCCACTCGAGCATGCTGCATATGGCACGGATCTTTCTCAATCTGAAAAACGAATGATAGGTGATCATATAGAAGCTGTAGCAGAGCGGATAGTAGGCAGCGATGAGCGCGGAGGATATTATGATGGAAATAGGAAAAGAGAGAGTGTCTATCATACTTTAAATTTTGAAGAATTTTATCAAGGATGGGGAGTTACATCTAATTTGTATAAAGGAGAGCAATTATCGGTAATTATTCCTGTACAAGATGAAGAGAAAACAATTGGGAACGTTATAGAAGAGCTTCGTAAAATTGAACCTTTTGAAATCATCGTTGTTGTAAATGGTTCGTCCGATAAAACGGCAACAATTGCAAAAGACAAGGGAGCAACAACAATTGTATATAAAGAAGCACTTGGAAACGATGTGGGGCGTTCGCTTGGAACTTATTTTGCAAAAGGAGAAATTGTGTTATTTATAGACGGCGATTTTGTTATTCCAGCTAGTGAGCTATATCTCTTTGCAAAAGCAATTGCAGATGGAACAGATGTCGCATTAAATGATTTAAACCATTATTTAGATTTGAGAGTACCACTGCATCTTGTAACTGCATTTAAATATGCATTAAATTTAGCTTGTGATCGAAAAGATTTAGGAGTAGGCTCTCTTATTGCTGTACCTAATGCGTTTAGCCGGACGTGTTTGAAATCAATTGGGTATAGATCGTTACTGTCACCTTGCGTAGCGCAAGTGAAAGCTATTCTTTCAGGATTCGAAATCGCATGTGTAAGTCGTGTTGAGGTCGATAAGATGAACCGTATTCGTCCCAGTGAACATTTTGCAAAAATAGGTCATCCTCCAGCTGTCCTTCGAATTATAGGTGATCATATAGAAGGGTTAGAGCAATTAATTGGATTAAAGGGTAGTCGTGGTGGATTCTATGATGGGAATAGAAAAAGAGATGTTTTAGAGTAGTAACAAAAAAAGTGTACAACGTATGTACACTTTTTTGCTCTGTTATAAAAACTATAACAGATTAGGAGATAAGAGTATTACAGCTCTACAATGGGTATCGTTCTTATATTACAAAATAGGACTCATATATAAGAATACCAAAAAAATACAATTAAAGAAAGGGTTAATTATAAAGACTTTTAAACGAAGTTAACACTACGAATATAGTAGTTTGTTCAACATTTCACAAACATGTCACAACTATTTCGTCCACTTCCGAAAAAAAGTAGTATTCTAAGTGTGTAAGCTGTTATATAAAAAAACGTAGTCCTGTACTAATCAAAAATGGAGGAGATTAGGATGACTCAAGTATTAGAAAATGTAAAAAACGCGTGGGAAAACTTTAAAGGTGAAAAATGGAAAGCAGAGATTGATGTTCGCGATTTCATTTTAAATAATGTAAACGTTTACGAGGGAGAAGACTCTTTCTTAGCGGAAGCAACTGAAGAAACGAAAAAACTTTGGGATCAAGTAATGGATTTAACAACAAAGGAACGTGAAAACGGTGGCGTTCTTGATATGGATACAAAAATTGTTTCTTCTATTACATCACATGACCCAGGATATTTAAATAAAGATATTGAAAAAGTGGTCGGTTTCCAAACTGATAAACCATTTAAACGTTCTTTACAACCATATGGTGGTATTCGTATGGCGGAACAAGCTTGTGAAGCGTATGGATATGAAATGGATAAAGAACTTAGCAGTATTTTCAGAGACTGGCGTAAAACTCATAATCAAGGTGTATTTGATGCATACACACCAGAAATGAAAGCGGCTCGTAAGTCAGGTGTTATTACTGGTCTTCCAGATGCATATGGACGTGGACGTATTATCGGTGACTATCGCCGCGTAGCATTGTACGGTATAGATCGTTTAATTGAAGCGAAAAAAGCTGATTTTAATTTAACTGGTGGTGTAATGAGCGAAGATACAATGCGTTTACGCGAAGAATTATCTGAGCAAATGCGTGCACTTCAAGAATTAAAACAGATGGCTGCTTCTCATGGATTCGATATTTCTAAGCCAGCTACAAATGCACAAGAGGCTTTCCAATGGTTATACTTTGCTTATCTTGCAGCAATTAAAGAGCAAAACGGGGCAGCAATGAGTCTTGGACGTACATCTACATTCCTAGATGTTTACATTGAAAGAGATTTAGCAAATGGTACTTTAACAGAAGAAGCAGCACAAGAAATTGTGGATCACTTCATTATGAAATTACGTCTTGTGAAATTCGCAAGAACACCTGATTACAATGAACTATTCTCTGGAGATCCAACTTGGGTAACTGAATCTATCGGTGGTATGGCTTTAGACGGTCGTCCGTTAGTAACAAAAAACTCATTCCGTTTCTTGCATACATTAGATAATTTAGGACCAGCTCCAGAACCAAACTTAACAGTTCTTTGGTCTAAACAATTACCAGAGAACTTTAAAAACTACTGTGCGAAAATGTCTATTAAAACATCAGCAATTCAATATGAAAATGATGACATTATGCGTCCTGATTACGGCGATGACTACGGTATTGCCTGTTGCGTATCCGCAATGAGAATTGGTAAACAAATGCAGTTCTTCGGAGCGCGTGCAAACTTAGCAAAAGCATTACTATATGCGGTTAACGGCGGTAAAGATGAAAAGTCAAAAGCGCAAGTTGGTCCTGAATACGCACCAATTACTTCTGAAGTATTAGATTATGAAGAAGTTATGCGTAAATTCGATATGACAATGGAATGGTTAGCTGGTCTATACTTAAATACATTAAACGTAATTCACTATATGCACGATAAATATAGCTATGAACGTATTGAAATGGCACTTCATGATACAAATGTTCTTCGTACAATGGCAACAGGTATCGCTGGATTATCTGTAGTAGCAGACTCTTTAAGTGCAATTAAATACGCAAAAGTAAAACCAATTCGTGATGAAAATGGTATTGCAGTTGATTTCGAAATTGACGGAGATTTCCCTAAATACGGTAACAATGATGACCGTGTAGATGAAATCGCAGTAAATCTTGTGAAAACATTTATGAACAAGATTCGCAAACATAAAACATACAGAAATTCTGTTCATACAATGTCAATCTTAACAATCACATCTAACGTTGTATATGGTAAGAAAACTGGTAACACTCCAGATGGCCGTCGTACTGGAGAACCATTTGCACCGGGTGCAAACCCAATGCATGGCCGTGATACAAAAGGTGCATTAGCGTCACTATTATCTGTAGCTAAATTACCATATGAAGATGCACAAGATGGTATTTCTAATACATTCTCTATCATTCCAAAAGCACTTGGTAAAGAAGATGATGTACAAGTACGCAACTTAGTATCTATGCTTGATGGATATGCAATAAAAGAAGGACATCACTTAAATATTAACGTATTTAATCGTGAAACATTAATGGATGCAATGGAGCACCCTGAAAAATATCCACAATTAACAATTCGTGTATCTGGCTACGCTGTTAACTTTATTAAATTAACTCGTGAACAACAAATTGATGTAATTAACCGTACAATGCATGAAAGCATGTAAGTGAAAAAAAGTGTCCCTCCGCTTTTAATATATAGCGGAGGGAGGCTGTTTCAATAAAGGAGGAAGTAACATGGTAAAAGGAAGAATACATTCTGTAGAGTCTTGTGGTACTGTTGATGGCCCAGGGATTCGTTATGTCATATTTACACAAGGGTGTTTATTACGCTGTCAATATTGTCATAATGCTGATACGTGGGAAATCGGTAAAGGTAAAGAAATAACAGTTGAAGAAGTGATGCAGGATGTGACATGTTACCTTCCATTTATTGAAGCTTCTGGAGGCGGTATAACAGTTAGCGGTGGAGAGCCACTATTACAGCTAGACTTCTTAATTGAGTTGTTTAAAAAGTGTAAAGAAGCTGGTATCCATACAACGATCGATTCTTCTGGCGGTTGTTATTCTGAAGAGCCAGAATTCCAAAATAAGCTAGATATTTTAATGGATTATACAGATTTAGTTTTATTGGATTTGAAGCATATTGATTCAAAGAAACATCGTAAATTAACAGGGAAACCAAATGAACACATTTTACAATTTGCTCGTTATTTATCGGATAAAAAGAAACCAATTTGGGTAAGACATGTATTGGTTCCTGGTGTTACCGATGGTGAAGAGGATCTGCAAAAATTATCAAGCTTTATTCAAAGTCTATCGAATGTTAAGAAAGTGGAAGTGTTACCATACCATAAACTCGGTGTTTATAAATGGGAGGCACTTGGACATAAGTATCCACTTGCGGATGTGAATCCACCGACAGAAGAAAATGTTGAGCATGCGAAACATATTTTAAAAGCAGTCTAATCCAAATATTGGATTAGACTTTTTGTTTCTTTATCCCTCTATTTGTGGAAAGTAAACGTCCACTGATTATTAGCCTTCACTTTATAATAAAATCTAGAGTATATATTCGGAACCGAGTATACTGAAGAGAGAATATCCATATTTTTGTAAAGAATAAGCGGAGAAATTTACATAATTGTAAAGGGAAATCAAAATAGTAAAAAGAATTAAGAAGTAAAAGAGTGAGTATCATGAAATATAGAACATTTGTAAGTTATTGCGAAAGCTCTTATAGGAAAGTATAATGTAAAGATATGAGCACAGATAGGATTAAGGGGTCAATCTTATATGCTTTGCATATCCACGACAGGTACATAGCTAACAGGGGAATATTGGAATCCGAGTATGTAATGTTTAAGGAAAATGTTTTTCCTATTGTCGTATATGCAATATGGAGAAACAAAAAGCTAGGAGTGGATTTGTTTGATAAAAAACCCCAAGGTTTTAATATTAACTGCACATTACGGTAACGGTCATGTGCAAGTAGCGAAAACATTAGAACAAACCTTTCGCCAAAAAGGAATCAAAGATGTAATTGTATGCGACTTATTTGGAGAATCACATCCAGTTATAACCGATATTACAAAATATTTATATTTAAAAAGTTATACGATAGGAAAAGAATTATATCGTTTGTTTTATTATGGTGTAGAGAAAATTTATGATAAAAAAATAGCATCTTGGTATGCGAATTTTGGGAGAAAGCGTTTGAAATCGCTATTACAGGTAGAGAAACCGGATATTGTTATTAATACCTTTCCAATCATCGCTGTACCAGAATTGAAAAAGCAAATAGGTATTTCTATTCCTGTTTATAACGTATTAACGGATTTTTGCGTTCATAAAATATGGATCCACCGAGAAGTAGATCGTTATTTTGTAGCAACAGATCATGTGAAAAAAGTGATGGTTGATATTGGTGTGCCTGCAGAGCAAATTGTTGAAACAGGGATTCCGATTCGTAGTAGTTTTGAGCTAAAGATAAATCCAGAAATTATATATAATAAATATCAGTTATGTAAGGATAAAAAGATGTTACTAATTGTAGCAGGTGCTCATGGTGTGCTAGGAAGTGTAAAAGAGCTATGCCAGTCATTTATGTCAGTACCAAACTTACAAGTAGTTGTCGTTTGTGGGAAAAACGAAGCTTTAAAGCAGGATTTATTGGGGCTGCAGGAGCAAAGTTCGGATACTTTAAAAGTATTTGGTTATGTTGAAAACATTGATGAGTTATTCCGTGTTACTTCTTGTATGATTACGAAGCCCGGTGGTATTACATTAAGCGAAGCAGCAGCGTTACAAGTACCTGTCATTTTATATAAGCCTGTCCCAGGACAAGAAAATGAAAATGCGTTGTATTTTGAAAGAAAAGGGGCTGCAGTTGTAATCCGTGATGATAGTGAAGTTTTTGCAAAAACAGAAGCGTTATTGCAAGATGATATGAAGCTTCTTCAAATGAAAGAAGCGATGAAAAGTATTTATCGTCCGGAACCAGCTGGTCATATTGTGGATGCAATTTTGGCAGAAAATCATGCAGAGCCGAGTTGTATACCTATTAAATCACCAGCTCTTGCCGAATCTTTTACTTAATATGAAACCCTCTTTTAAACTTTTAAAGAGGGTTTTTTTATTATTGTAACAAAAGTAAGCGTGAATTATAAACTTATCCACAAATGATCGCGCTTTCATTAGACAATAAAATCGGAATATTAACAACTATATCCACATAGTCCACAATTTTTAGAAAATTATCCACAATTCGCGCGTTTGGTGTTCATTTAAATAAATGAATTCGTAAAAGGTTTTTTGAATTTATGCACAATTATATGGTCTTTGTGGATAAAGTTGTCCACAAAAAAGGTTCCTTATTTATAAGGAACCTTTTTTGCCAATCCATTGGAAAGTCTTATGTAATGAAACTGAATAATTAGGGGGGAAAACCTTCTAATTATTCAGTTTCACTTTAAATACTTTTTGAGCGATATCCCGCTGCACGATCTGCTTTTCGAAATTCTCGTTGATAAAGAACTTCTTGTGTACTAGATAATGTGTTTTTCGCTTTGTCACGTTTCTTTTTATCCATTACAAATCACCTCGTGTCTTAAAGTCACTATCTATCGTTTCCAAAGACATGGGGTGATATACATATATGCAAACTAGTATTGAATAATTATTATTTCAAAAAATTTAGACTATGCTTCTTTTAATTGATGAGCATCTTGGAATGTTGTATCTCGCATTGTAGCAAGTGTATATTGATCTTTTGGAATTTCATATAGGTTATATACTTCTTCATTTGCGTTAATTTCATCATAAACGGCTTTTCTTGTTTCATTTGCTAGATTTACATATTGTAGTTTTTCGGCAGCCTTAATAGAACGAATATTTATTTTGCGAATACGCATAAAAATTGTTTCAATATCTAATTCATAGAAGAGTTCGCTAAAAAATGAATCTTTCGCCAATTTATTATAGCCTTTGCCATGGTACGGTTTTCCAAGCCATGTTCCAAGGAATCCGGCTTTTTCTTGCACATCAAATAAAGTAATTGTTCCGATAGGGTTACCCCATTCATCTAAAATTGTACGTGAAATTAATTCCCCACGCTCTTCAGCTTCAATCGTTTGTTTTGTTAAAAATAAATATTCCTCATAAGAATAAGCCTTTTGACGCACAAAAGGGAAGACAGCTGGATCCACCATTAATTCGTATAGAACGTGGCTGTCGTGTAAGTCGCGTTTTTTCAACACACTAACTCCTCCTCACACGAGGGTAGCATGACGAAAAAGCACCCCACCCTCGAAATTTTTATATCAATCTTTAAAAAATTTCGGGGTGGGAATCGAACCCACTAGAACCAGTTTATAACGCTGGTGGCGCACCATTTGCCTTCCCCATTCATCAATTTGAAAATGATAATCACGACACAAATTGATTATGGTTTCATTCAGTTTATAATCGTATAATACTTTATCTAGTCAAAAAAATAAACTAGTTTTTTTTATTTTTTTTGTAAATTATTTTCCCATCAATCATAGTTAGTACAGGCTTAGCTAAATAATGGAAAGGATGATGTGTCCATAGCACGAGATCAGCGTCTTTTCCAACCTCAATGCTTCCAATTCTATCCTCTAAACGTAAATTTCGCGCTGGGAATATAGTGATTCCTTCCAATGCAGTTTTCTCGTCTAATCCTTCCCTTACTGCGACAGCAGCACAAACATTTAAATATTGAATGGGTGTATAGGGATGATCTGTTGTTATAGAAACTTCCACTCCATTTTTTGATAATATATGGTAAGTATCCCATGTTTTGTTTTTTAGTTCGATTTTCGAACGGCGTGTAAGAGTGGGGCCAACTGAAACCTTCAAATTGTGTTTCGAAAGCTCTTCAACAATAAAGTGTCCTTCTGTACAATGTTCAATACGTAAATCAAGATTGAATTCTGTTGCAAAGCGTAGAGCAGAAGTAATATCATCTGCGCGATGAGCGTGGATACGTACTGGTATTTCCCTGCGAAGTGCTTTTAAAATAGGAAGCATTCGAAAATCAGCTTCATGTCCATAGTGTTGTGCTTCGTAGAATGATTCTCGAAGTAAACCCATAATACCCATACGTGTTATTGATTCTTTTGTTCCGTTACTATGAACTTTTTTAGGGTTTTCTCCAAAGGCAATTTTTAAACCAGCAGGTTCTTGAATAATCATATGATCAATACAAGTTCCAGCAGTTTTTATTACACAAGTAGTACCCCCGATAATATTTTGACTCCCAGGCATAACATGAACAGTTGTAATTCCATTTTGTACAGCATCTTGAAATGCAATATCAAAAGGGTGGATTCCGTCTAAAGAACGGATATGTGGTGTTGAAACTTCAGAGGTTTCATTTGCATCATTTCCAGCCCAACCAGTACCTTCATCATAGAGACCAAGGTGAGTATGGACATCAATAAATCCAGGTAAGAGATGAAGGGCCCGCGCATCTATAACGGTCATATCTTGAGTAGGCTGAATAGAAGATTTGACCTCAGCAATTCGTTCGCCTATAACGAGTACATCACCTTGGAACTTTGGGGATGTAATAGGGTACACAATGGCTTGTTTGAGCAATATTTTCATAGGTACCTCATTTCTGTTACTTTACAATGTTAATGGAATTTAAGAAAAAGTAACTGAAAGGTTATTTGTGTAGTAATGCTCTGGATCCTAGACCCCCTTGTAAAATTGTGTTTTAGAAGTACTACATTGTATGCGAAAGTATATTTTGTAATGCATGGTTTACTGTCGGAAATGTGTATTGGTATCCATGTTCAATTGCTTTAATAGGTAATACATGTTGCCCTTCTAGTACAAGTATACTCATCTCACCCAATAAAGCGTGAAGCATAAATGAAGGGACAGGTAACCAATGAGGCTTTCTCATTATAGTTGCAATGGCTTCTCCAAATTCTTTCATTTTTATAGGGAGGGGGGCTGTAATATTAAGAGGACCATCAATTTCTTCTTTGTGTATGATGAAATCCATCATGCGAACCACATCGTCTATATGAATCCATGATAACCATTGGTTTCCAGATCCAATTGTACCTCCGATATAGAATCGATAGGGAAGTAGCATTTTTGGAAGAGCTCCTCCGTCTGCACCTAATACGACTCCGAATCTTGAGTAGATTGTTCTTATTCCAAGAGAACGTGCTTTAGATGCTTCTTGCTCCCATAAAAATACTGTTTCTGCTAAAAAGTCATTTCCAGGAATTTCTTGCTGTTCGGTAAAAGACTCTGTTTCAGATGTTCCATAGTATCCAATAGCGCTTGCGTTAATAAGTGTGTGTGGTTTTGTATCAAGTGCTTGCAATTGTTTAATGAGTCCTTTTGTTGTTTGAATTCTACTGTTTAAAATTGCTGCTTTTTGTTTCTTTGTCCATCTACTATTAATAGACTCTCCAGCTAGATTAATAACTACATCGATAGAAGAGAGGGGGAAGGTCTGTAAATCCGGTGTCCATTGTACGTATTGAAGGTTAGTGTGTGAAGTTTCAGCAGTTTTTTTTCGAGTCAGAATGTAAACAGTATATCCTTTTTGAATAAAAAAAGTAGAAAGGTATTTACCGATAAAACCGGTGCCACCAGAAATTGCGATTTTCACAATCATTTCCTCCTCATTATATATATTCTTGAAAAATAAAAATGTTCCTCGACTATGTTAAAATAATAGAGAGGTGAGAGTATGGCTGTCATTACAAAAATAGAAGTACAAAAACGATCGAAAGAACGATTTAATATTTATATTGATAAAGGTCAAGGTGAAGAATACGGATTTAGTGTGGATCAAGTAATCTTAATGAAACATGGATTACAAAAAGGGTTCGAAATTGATGAAATAGCGTTAGGGAATATTTTGTACAATGAAGAGGTACAAAAAGCATATTTACAAGCAATTTCCTATCTATCCTATCAAATGAGAACAAAAAAAGAAGTAGAAGACTATTTACGAAAAAAAGAAGTGGGACAGGCCGTCATCTCTGAAGTCGTTTCGAAATTATTACACGATCGATATATTAATGATAAAGAGTACGCCATTTTATATACGCGAACGCAAAGTAATGTGAATCGAAAGGGTCCAACTGTTATAAAAAGAGAGTTATTAAATAAAGGTGTTCAGGATCTAATCATTACACATAGTTTACAAGAGTATCCAAAGGAGAAGCAAATTGAAAATGCTTTGGTTCTTATAGAAAAGAAGAAAAGATCTTATCAAAAGCATTCATTTTTACAAATGAAGCTAAAGTTAGACGAAATGCTTATTCGTAAAGGGTATTCTAGAGATGTAATTCAAATTTGTTTAGAAGAATTGAAAGACGAAAAAGATGACGAACAGCAACAAGAAGCGTTACACTATCATGGGAATAAATATTATGAGAAATATAAGAAGTATGATGGATGGACATTCGAAAATAAGATGAAACAAGCGTTATATCGAAAAGGATTCTCTATTGATGAGATAGAGATATTTTTACAAATGAAACGTGAAGAGGGATGAGGGGAATAATAAGATGAATATGCCAAAACGCTACAGTGAAATGACAACGCATGAGCTTAGAGAAGAAATTGGGGCTTTGAAGGAGCAAGCAGTAAAGGCTGAGCAACTTGGAATTGTAAATGAATTCGATGTGTTAATGAGAAAAATGGCCATGGCCCGTGCTTACATGACTGATATAAACAAATTCCATATTGATGAGACATATGAATTAGTAGAAGAACCTGGTGTATTATTTAAAATCACGTACTTCAATGGGGTATTTGCTTGGGGTTATAAGCAAAATGATAATGAAGAGATTGGGATACCAATTTCCTTGTTGCAAGAAAAATAAAAACCAGAGAGCGAATATCTCTCTGGTTTTCATCTTTGGTAGGCGTTAAAGGAGATAGGAGATTCTAAAATTGGCGTTTTTTACATTCATTGGCCAATATAATGAGAGACTGGGTTTGCTGCGTCTGTCCGTTAACTTGCGCTTTCGCATGTTTCGGACGAGTCCACGTATGGTTAAATAATTCAGAACGACTATCTAAACGATCACGGTAGCTCATCTTTATCACCTCGTGTAGGAAGTTAATTTTTTAGGTTGTACCTGTACTATTCTTCCTGCTGATTTGCAGCACGCATACGTTCTTGTGGGTGCGTGTTAATTGTGCCGTTAGGTCGTTTCGAAGCGAAGCGTGATTTCGCTTTCGGCTGACCATCGATTTTGCTGTTGTTTTTTGACTCAGACCAAAATTCGGCTTGTTTACCCATTGCGAACGCCCTCCTCATCATCAGTTGATACCTCTTTAAGAAGTATCACTTATAGAATGTGCAAAATAAAAGAAACTATCCTTTAGAAATTAAGGGAATAAATAGGTAAAAGGAGAATAGAACATGAATGATATTCACGAAGCATTAACAAAAGAATTATTAGACAAAAATGACAAACTTTCTTACGCACAAGCTCGTGCGTGGGTTGAATTATTGTGGGAAGACTTTCAAACAACTTATGCTAAATCAGGTCGTTATCAAGGTGATGAAATGACTGAACAAGTGGTACGAACATGGATTAATAATCATGGAGGTCGCCTTCATGAAATGCGTACCAATAATCCGAAATATAGCCATTTAATCAATCAAGAAGATCATTTGAAACATTAAAAAAAGCGACTTAAGTCGCTTTTTTTAATGTGGAAGTAATTCCAGTTTTTTTCGAAGTTTTTCTTCGCTGAAAATCCATCCCGTATATGAACTAATAATATTTAAATTTTGATCGAGTTGAACGATTGCGACGAATGGATAATAATCTTTGCTTCGATACCGCAAATCAATGAACCGAACTTCATAATAGTTATCATAATCGAAAATATCCCAGCGATATACAGGTGAAAAAGATAAGAAAGCAGATATATTTTCATCTCGCACAGCAGCCTTCATAATGGCAGTATTCGGGAACGGTAAGCGATCAAATTTATCGTATACAAGAATGTTACCGCGGTGCCATCTTGCGACGTAGTAATGTTCCGTTGTTACGACGGCTAAATGATAATGATAAAATTTGTAAGAAGGAGAAATAATTACTTTCTCTACATTTTTGAAACGTTTGTATACTACACTTTTAATATTTCGATGCATCATAACGCGGCCGATGTAGTAAACAAACATTAAGATATACGCCGCTAAAGCAGTATATCCTTTATGTGATCCGACAAGCATACAAGCAATTGCAAGTATATGGATAAAGAAAATGACAGTATCGAACGTATTAATTATGCCAAGTGCTACCCATTTTTTGGTGAAGGGCCTTAATGCCTGTGTACCATAGGCATTGAAAATATCCACAAAGACATGAAGAAAGACGGCAATAAATGACCAAAGTAGTAGATGCAAATATGGAGCGTCTGAAAAGAAGGCGAACGAGATGCCACTTATAAGGAATGACCAAAGAATTACTGCAGGAATGGAATGAGTAATCCCGCGATGATTTCTTATATATTTAGCGTTATTACGCAATTTTAAAACTGTATCGATGTCAGGAATATTGGAACCGGCAATTGTAGCAAGCATAACTGCTTGTGGTCCAATATCACTTTGTGCTATGGCTGGATCTAACGTTGCCAAACTGCCTAGAGTAACGCCCATAACAAGGTGAGTGGCTGTGTCCATAGAAATCCACCTCCGTTTTTTATTAATGTAACTCTTTTTATTCGATACCTCAAGTCCTTTGTCTTCTATTTCCTATGTCATCTTACTTAAATTTTTTCCTAAAATCTTTATAATAGTACTTATATGCAAAAAAATGAGGGGGATCAAGTTTGACACTTGAAATATTAAATAATTTTAACATAGAGCAGTTTCAAATTGATTTAATTGGTTGGTTTGAAAAAGAGAAACGCGACTTACCGTGGCGAAAAAATAAAGATCCATACCGTGTTTGGGTTTCGGAAATTATGTTACAGCAAACAAGGGTGGAAGCTGTAAAACCATATTACGCAAATTTTATGGGGAAGTTTCCTACGCTTGAAGCGTTAGCAGATGCCGATGATGAAGAGGTATTAAAAGCATGGGAAGGCTTAGGTTATTATTCTAGAGCACGAAATTTACATGCAGCAGTAAAAGAAGTAAAAGAAGTATACGGTGGGACAGTACCGAGCGATGTAAAGAAAATTGAAAAATTAAAAGGAGTGGGACCATATACAAAAGGTGCCATTTTAAGTATTGCATATGGCATACCAGAGCCAGCGGTTGATGGAAACGTTATGCGCGTATTATCTCGTATTTTATCAGTGTGGGATGATATTGCAAAACCGAAGACGAGAAAAGTGTTTGAAGAGATTGTGCGTGAAATTATTTCGGCTAAAAATCCATCTTATTTTAATCAAGGCTTGATGGAATTAGGAGCATTAATTTGTATACCGAAAAATCCATCGTGTTTACTTTGCCCTGTACGTGAACATTGCCGAGGGTATGCTGAAGGCGTTCAAAAGGAGTTACCAGTAAAAAGTAAAGCGAAGGCTCCTACGATGGTACCGATTGTTGCAGGGGTGCTTCAAACGGAAGATGGTCGTTACGTCATTAATAAACGTCCAAGTACCGGATTACTGGCTAACATGTGGGAGTTCCCGAATATTGAACTAGTTGAAGGTATTCGTAATCAGAAACAACAGCTTACGGATTATATGAAGGAGAGCTTTGATCTTTCTGTTTCAATTGATAAATATGCGATGAATGTACAACATACTTTTACACATCGTACTTGGGATATATTTATATTTTACGGAAAAGTAACAGGTAATATTGTCGAAACGGATACACTAAAGTTTGTGTCGAAAGAAGCGTTTGAGCAGTTACCTTTCTCGAAATCACATCGTACAATTTACGAAAAGTGTGTTGAGAAAATTACAATGCAATAAAGTGAAACTTTAATCAGTGGGGGTTTTCTTCATCCCCCCCTGATTATTAGTTGAACCAATCGGGCTTTTATGAGCAGTTGATCCCCACCTAACTTCTGTGCTTTCGCTGCATTTTGAGGTGGGGTCTTACTGCCCGTTAATGCGGGATAAATAATAAAAACGTGTTCCAGAAATTTGGAACACGTTTTTTATATTGAAAATAAATTTGTATTTTGAGGTTAGAAATCCACGCGTTTATAATCCGCCACGTGACTCGATTTCTTTCACAATTTCTTTATAAATTGTTTGTCCCTCTACATTTAGATAAGGCATAATTTGTTGAAATGAATGATGAAAATGAGCTAATTCATCCTTGTTCCATTCATTTTTGGAAATCATCGTCAGCTCAGTCATATCACGTCCAGTATACATATTCCCACCTCCATCATATGTAGTTTGAATGAGTGATAAGAGATATATTCGTAAATTTTTAAAAAGAAAATTAAGGATAACTTCGAAGGGAATTGGTTACATTATTGGTTGTGGAGGTGAGAAAGATGAGTAAAAAACAACAAGGTTATAATAAGGCAACTTCTGGTGCTAGCATTCAAAGTACAAATGCTAGCTATGGTACAGAGTTTGCAACTGAAACGAATGTACAAGCAGTAAAACAAGCAAACGCACAATCAGAGGCACAGAAAGCACAAGCTTCTGCTGCTCAAAGTGCAAATGCTAGTTATGGTACAGAGTTTGCAACTGAAACAGATGTGCATGCAGTGAAAAAACAAAATGCACAATCAGCTGCAAAACAATCACAATCTTCTAGCTCAAATCAGTAATGATGGAAAAACACTTCTCCGTTCGAGAGAAGTGTTTTCTATGTGTGCAGGAGTCATTGTAATGAAAATAAAGGGAACGACATAACTTCTAATAAGTCAACAAATGTAGTCAAAGGAGAAAGAAGTGCGCGATTAGAAATATGTAATAGGAATTATAACTGGCGAATGAATTTAAAAGGGGGTAAGTGATGAACGATTTTGATAAGTTGGTAGGAGAGCAGTTGGAAACGATGGATGAGCTTTTAAAGTTACAATCGCATTTAGAGAAGTATCAGCAAATTGAAATGAGTGAAAGGGATACGTGCGATAAAAAAGAATTGCATTTTATCCGTCAAGAAATATATAGAACAGAAATAGCATTAAAACTTTTACATGAAAAATTTGAACAGCAAACGAATAATGTGATTCAATCTTTTGAAACCGAAAAAATAATTTCAAATTAAGGGTGAGATATGTTGTTGATTTTATGTGAAAAGTCCTTTCTTGAACAGAGGTGAGGGGGCTTTTCTTTTTGTTATATCTTCGTTTAATCTTCTAAAATACGTATTGCTAATTCATAGGAAATGTTCCTTAGTTAAAAGGGTTAGTGATGTGGTATTCAATCATACAAACTTCATTATATTCCTCATGAAAACAAGTGTCCTATCGCTTTAGTTTTAAAATTTTGACAAAAAAGTTATAATAGAAAAAAAGTGAATGCAGTTCAAGGGGTAGTTAAGACAACTTAAGAAAAGCATTTGCGGTTGAAAGAAGGGAGCATATATGGGATTTCCCAAAGAAGGAGAAAAGGTACAAATACATAGTTATAAACATAATGGCTCCATTCATAGAATGTGGGAAGAGACAACAATTTTAAAAGGGACGCAGAGCCTTGTGATCGGAGCAAATGATCGTACAGTAGTTACGGAATCAGATGGTCGAACATGGATTACTCGCGAACCTGCGATTTGTTACTTCCATGCTAATTATTGGTTTAATGTGATTGGAATGCTGAGAGAAGAAGGGGTATATTATTATTGTAATTTAAGTTCTCCTTTTGCATATGACTCTGAAGCATTAAAGTATATTGATTACGACTTAGACATTAAAGTGTATCCAGATATGACATATACACTTTTAGATGAAGATGAGTATGAAAAGCATAGTCAAATCATGCAGTATCCACCTGTTATTGATACAATTTTAAAACGAAATGTAGCACATTTAACACAGTGGATTCATCAAAGAAAAGGTCCATTTGCACCGGATTTCGTAGATATGTGGTACGAAAGATATTTAATGTACAGAAATTAAAACAAACCTGCAGGGAATTTCCCGGCAGGTTTGTCCTATTAGAGGGGGGATTATGTGCAAGGTATAAAAAGATATTTACAATTTGTTAAACCATATCGATGGCTCATTGCTATTACAATTATTATTGGTCTTGTGAAGTTTGGTATCCCGCTTATTATGCCATGGTTATTAAAGTATATTATTGATGATGTTATTCAAGGCACAGGCTCACTTCAAGAAAAAACGTCGCAATTAATAACCGCAATTGGGATTGCTTTTTTTATCTTTGCGATATTAAGACCACCGATAGAATATTATCGTCAATATTTTGCGCAGCGCATTGCCAATACAATACTATACGATTTACGAAAATATATTTTTGGGCACTTGCAAAAATTGAGTTTACGTTATTATTCGAACACAAAAACAGGGGAGCTTATTTCACGTGTAATCCATGATGTAGAACAAACGAAGGACTTTGTAATTACCGGTCTTATGAATGTCTGGTTAGATACTGCAACAATTGCTATTGCTATTATCGTTATGTTTTCTATGAATATAAAATTAACCTTTGTTGCTTTATTAATCTTACCTATTTATGTAGTTGCAGTGAAATATTTTTTCGGGCGCCTTCGAAAACTGACGAAAGAGCGCTCACAAGCGTTAGCAACTATGCAAGGGTATTTACATGAACGTATTCAAGGGATGCAAGTGACACGTAGTTTTGCATTAGAAGAGTATGAACGAGGACAGTTTGAAAAGAGGAATAATGAATTTTTAACGAAAGCACTAACTCATACGAGCTGGACGGCGAGAACGTTTTCGGCAGTGAATACGTTAACGGATTTAGGGCCATTACTTGTTATTGGTTTTGCGGCGTATGAAGTAATTCAAGGATCATTAACACTGGGTACTATGGTTGCTTTTGTTGGATATATGGATAGTTTATATAGTCCGCTTCGTCGACTCGTTAATTCATCTACAACATTAACACAGTCTTTCGCCTCGATGGATCGAGTGTTTGAATTGCTGGATGAAAAATACGATATTGTTAATGTGCCAAATGCGGTGCAAACAAAAAGGTTAGATGGAGAAGTTATATTTGATAATGTTTCTTTTCGTTATAATGCGGATGAAAAAGAAATATTGCATAATCTGTCATTAACTATGCACCCAGGAGAGAAAGTTGCGCTTGTAGGGGCAAGTGGTGGAGGAAAGTCATCTCTCGCCAGTTTAATTCCGCGTTTTTATGATGTTTCTGAAGGAGCAGTTTATATAGACGGGATAGATGTAAGAAAGTACAATATGAGAAATTTGCGTAGTCATATTGGAATTGTGCTACAAGATAATCTATTATTTAGTGATACAATCGGGGCTAATATTTTATATGGTAATCCGAAAGCTACAGAGGCGGAAGTGATTTCAGCTGCCAAAGCTGCGCAAATTCATAATTTTATTACAGAATTGCCAGACGGCTATGATACTGTCGTGGGGGAACGTGGTGTGAAATTATCGGGCGGGCAAAGACAACGTGTTGCGATTGCACGAGTGTTTCTAAAGAATCCGTCTTTACTTATATTAGACGAAGCAACTTCCGCTTTAGATTTAGAAAATGAACGATATATTCAAGAGGCACTGCAAACGTTAGCGGCAGATCGGACAACAATTATCATTGCACACCGATTAGCGACGATCACGCATGTCGATACAATTATTTATGTTGAAGATGGTGAAATAAAAGAAACGGGTTCTCATGAAGAGTTAATGAAAAAAAGGGGATTTTATTACAATCTATATCAACTTCAGCATATAACAGAAACAGCTCCTTTAGCATAAAAGGAGCTGTTTTTTATTCGTCTTCTTTTTTATCTTCGATTTGGAGTTCACTCTCTGGTTTATGGTATGTGTAGAAGCTATCCACAAGTAAATCTAAATGCTCTACTTCCTCACTGTAGTTAATAATTGAAGAAATAAGAGGGAAGAGGTGTAACCATATTTTATATGCTTCCTCATCGTCCTTATTTTGATAATCCATAAAGATATCAATCAATTCTTGTTTACCTGTTTCAACTTCATCAAGCATCTCAACGGATTGTTGTTTCTTTGCTTTACCAATAAATTTTAATAGCACTTGTTCGTGATAATGCGTTAATGAATCAAGTTCGTTTTGAATAGATTCCTGAAACTCTTCTGGCATATAGCGCAGTTCATTTTCAGTGCGATGTAATGACTTTAACGTGCTTAAAGCGCGGCTTGTTGTCGCTAACATTTGTCTGAATAAAACGAGCTTACGAATTTTTGCGAATTGTATTTTCTTCGTGTAACTTCTTTCTTCTTTATACAGCAAATAGTAATGATTTAGTTTAATCATTTTTTCTTTCATGCGATCAATATCGGTTTTTAGCGTTGTAAAATCAGAAGCTTGCCTACTGTTCATACGAATCCATTTAACAATTTCCTCTGTATTATCAACGATGCGATGGTAAAGTTTTGTTTCATATTTTGGCGGCATAAATACTAAATTTACAAGCGAAGCCGCAATAATTCCAATCATAATCGTCGCGAATCGAAGTAAGGCAAAATTAAAGAAATCTTCGCCTTGATACTCCATAATGGCGATAACTGTTACTAAAGCGATTGATATTGTGTTTTCTAAGCGTAATTGTAAAGTAAGAGCAATTACTAATATACACGTTAATCCAATAATAAAAGGATTATGTCCAAAAGCAGTAGCAAATACGATAGCGAATACCGCACCAATTACGTTTGCTTGAATTTGCTCAAGAGCTGTTAAATACGAGCGGTATACAGACGGTTGAACAGCAAAGATAGCTGAGATTCCCGCAAATACTGGACTCGGTAATTGAAGTAAAATACAAGCAAATAAAGCTAATGTAATGGCAATACCCGTTTTTAAAATGCGAGCACCAAGTTTCATACCCTTATTGATATCCTTTCTCTTGTCATAATGAATGTACAACATGATACTATACATTCATTACAATATGTTAGCAAGTGATATTTTAGTGACGTTAAAAAGTTTAATAAATAAATTACAATCAATTTATAATTTCTCCAAATTCTCTTTAAACATCTATTCTTTAATAAAAAAACCTGCTGAAATTCAGCAGGTTTCAAATTGTTATTATAGATTACTATGTGATGCTTGCTTCGTCAATTTTTTTTATGAAAATAAATATTGTACATATCCCGCATTAACGCCCGATTGGTGAAGGCTAATAATCAGTGGGGGATGGACAAAACCCCCACTGATTAAAGTTTCACTTTATCATTCAGTTGAGATAGACGGGTCCGCCTGTTCTTTTTTCGGGATAATTTCATAGAAGTGAAGCTGGATATTATCTAACAATGGTGTTAACAAAGCGACTTCTTCATATTGTTCATGCTCATTTAATACACGAATGTAGTCTAATAATAATTCATTTACATCTTGCAAACCATTTTTACTAATTGGCTGCAATGTTACATTTGCACCTTTAGCGATTCTTTGTTTTAAGGCTTGCTCTGTTAAACCTAAGTTTGGCTCATGACGTAAATAAACAACACCACCAGTCATGCCGGCACAAATCCATGGACCAGGATCTCCTAAAACAAGAGCACGACCATTTGTCATATATTCAAAAGCAAACCCTTTTATATTGGAATAGGCGCCTATATTCCCTTGTTCTTTTTCACGGAGTGGTTTTGTAATTCTACCTCCAATTATCATGTCTGCCCCAGAAAGGCGAATGCCAGCACGAGCATCAGCGTTACCTTGCACGTATAATGCACCTTTTTGAGCGCCGTATCCAAATCCTTTTCCGACAGAACCGTTATAATATGTTCCATCTTTTCCTTTTGCTTTCGTTATATAAATGCCACCACCAAATGAAGTTTTCCCAATGCCGTCTTGCGCACCGCCATTTACGTGTATAAATAAGTTCTCACTATTGTACGCGCCTAATCCGTTTCCAGGAACAGAACCGTTTGTATACTTTAATGTAAGTGGTTCAAGCTGAGTGTTTTCATATAATTTACTACGAACACGATAACAGGATTCTAGACCGCCCATTACACGTTGCTCTACGCCGACGCTTACTAATTCTTTTGACTGGAGAGAATTAGTTGATTCAAATTGTTTTTCTTGTACAGATTCTGTTATTTTCACGGATGAATCTTCTATCGTTTGTATTAAGTTTCGTAAGTCTAATAAGTTCTGGCCTCGAGTTTGTTCTAATAAATCTGATCGCCCGACAATATCTTGTAAGCTTGTGTAACCAAGCTGCCCTGTTAAACGTTTTAGTTCTGTACCGAAAGTAGTGAATAGGTTTAATAGCCCGGCAACTGCGCTTTCTAATTCACGTGGAACGAAACGGCGCAGTCCATGTTCTTTTGCTTGAGCTTCAGATTCAATTTGTGTTGCAATTCCGACGTGGCACGTATCGAGATGACAACCACGGCAAGTTGTACAGCCAATGGCAATCATTGATAATGTACCAAATCCAATCCGGTTTGCTCCAAGGAGCATGATTTTTAAGGCATCATTTACGCTTCGGATACCACCGTCTGCCCAAATCTCTACTTTATGTCTCATATGTGCTTCTAATAGAGCGTTATGTGCAGCTTTAACACCGATTTCTACAGGAAGACCTACATGTTGCAGTGCATGAATACGTGCAGCACCTGTTCCGCCATCAAACCCGCTAATGTTAATAAAATCAGCCCCGGCTTTTGCAATACCGACAGCAATTGTTCCAATATTAGGAACGACAGGGACTTTTACAGCTACTTTTGCAAGGTGATTAGCCGTTTTAATTTCTGTAATCATTTGGGCTAAGTCTTCAATTGAATAAATATCATGGTTGTTAGAAGGTGAAATTAAATCCGAACCAATTGTAGCATTACGTGCTTCAGCAATTTTGGCAGTTACTTTTGAACCAGGTAAATGTCCACCTTCACCAGGCTTTGCTCCTTGACCAATTTTTATTTCAATTAAATTTGATGAATTTAGTAGTTCAGCGTTTACTCCAAATCGACCAGATGCAACTTGTTGTCCGCGTGTATTTGGGTATTTGCCAATCATATCTTTAATTTCGCCGCCTTCACCGTTCAAACTAATCATATTTAGCTGATCGGCAGCTTCTGCATATGCACGGAAGGCTATTTCATTTTGAGAACCGAATGACATGGAACTAATAATAAATGGTAAATCATGATTGTGAATGCCGATGGACACTTCTTCAGTCGGAATTACATGTTTTGTTTGTTTTGTTTGAATAAGGTGCCTGATTGCGATAGAGTTATTTTCTTCTAATTCACTTAACTTGTCGCGGTAATCATCATAAGAGTTTCCTTTGGCAACATCACCAATTGCTTTCCAAATCCGCGGGAATATATGAAATGATTTTCTCATTCTAACTTGTGGATTGTTATAATCAATCGCACGAATTTTTGCATCTTCAGCAAGTGATTCAAGTGAAAAAGCTAAATCATTTGAACCGAAGAAATTTGTAATTTGTAATGTATTTGCGATTTCCTCATGTAATCCAATAGAGGAAAAGAGGCGACCGTAACCGCGTAATTCATGGATTCCAATCGTTGAAATTACTTTCTCTAGTCCTTTATTAAGTGCGGTATACAAATTAGTAATTGGTGCTTTTGTTCCATCATTTACAGTTGCGAATAATAAATATGGATTAATACCGTCTGCCCCTAATCCGTATAGCGTGACGATATCGTGTAAGGAGCGAAGGGCACCGGAACGTATAACGAGAGAGCATTTCCGGCGTAAGTTATTTTCAGTTAATGCTTGATGTACTTTAGCGATAACTAAATGTGGATCAATCCATAATAGTTCATTTTGATGAGAGTTAGCGTCATCTAATAATAGTAGGGAATCCCCATTTTTAACGGCTGCTATCGCTTCGGAACTAATTCGATTTAACGCGCTTTGTAAAGTTTCTGATGGACTAAATGTAACAGAAATTGTAGAAACAGAGCTATGAGTGGTGAATAGCTGTATAAGTTGTTCGTACGTAATCGTCTGTAAGTCTGCCGCGATAGGCCGAGCTAAACTTCCTTCTAAAATAATTGGTGAAAGCAGCTCGATCACAAATGGTTGTTTAGAGTTATTTAATAAACTTGGACGTTCTCCGAGTACAGTACGTGTGGAGAAGTGTTCGACTTCTCGATCACGATCGATTGCTGGATTTGTCACAACGGCTACACTTTCCTTAATGAAATCGGCAATATTTCGTCTATCTGTATCAAGTGCGGCAAGTGGTGAGTCATGCCCAAGTGAACGAATTGGTTCGACACCTTTTGTTGCCATCTGTTCAAGGAGCTGAATATGTTCTCGATCCCAGCCGAAAGCAACGTATTGCTTCGTTTCAACTTGAACAGAATCACATAACCCCTGGATTTCTGTCGTTTCAGGGATAGATAAGTTTACATGATAGTTGGTAATATCGATTCGTTTCTTAAAACGGTTATATACTTCAATTTGATAATTGTCGTATTCATAGAGAATAAGCTCATCTTGTTCATTCCATTTTAGTCCAACTTTTTCTCCAGGAGCGAGTGGTTTCGGCTCTGCTACATACTCAGTTGGTGATACAACTCCAGGTTCAGAAGAGAAAATATAGGAGCTCTCTGTCTCTACTTTCCAAACTGGGCGCAATCCAAGAGAATCGACACTGAAAACAGCTTCATCTTTATAACGTGAAATGATGCCAGCTGGACCTTGGGCGAAATGCCCCCAAGCCTCACGTATATAAGTGTATAAGTTTTGTAAGTTTGTTTCGTAAAGTTTTATTTCATTAATAATTGGTGGAAATAATATATCCATTGCTTCAAATAAGCTGTAGTTATACTGAATGAGAAGGGTTTCTAAGGTGCGGTTTAAATCTTGGGAATCACTACCCCCGGCAGTAAGTGGTACATGAATCATTTCAGCTTGATCGCGTAATTTTGCAATCGTGTTAATTTCGCCATTATGTCCGAGAATGCTAAATGGTTGTACACGAAAAAAATTAGATAACGTATTAGTAGAATAGCGATTATGCCCCAGTGTCATAGTTGAAGCGATAAGTGGGTGTTGTAAATCATTGTAATAAGCAACGAGTGTATCGCCAGCACCGAGAACTTTATATACAACATGTTCATGACTTAATGAGGCAACATGAATTGCTTCATTTTCTTCGATTTTTATTGTTATAGAAAATAATGTTTGTTCAATATTTTTAACTTTACTTTCGGCGATAAGGGCAATTTGCCAAAATAAAGGTTCTTCTTGTTTACCAAGAGGACCGAGTGCATCTGAGTTTATTACATCATCATTTTCGAGAACAATTGTAAAATTATCATTGTTTAGTTGCGTACGAATGTAATCTTTTAACTCAGCAATGTTTTCTTTTTTGTTTAGAAAAAAATGTCCAACGATAAAGTGGGGATGATCCACAATCGTTGGATTATATCCGCTACTTTTCAGTTTTTCATTCCAAAGTGCTTTTGGCATGTCGATATGAATTCCGATACCATCTCCTTCGCCATTAATGAAACCAGCTCTATGATTCATTTTGACGAGTGATTGTATACAAAGGTCGATGTTTTCTTTGGTAGGAATTCTTCGTTTTTCCATAACGGAAACGATTCCACACGCATCATGTTCTGCATTTTTATAATTCCGAAATAAAGACGGTGTCCATTTATTTTTTTTATTGAGCATCCGTCAATCCCCCCTCTAGAAAATAAATTTTGAATAATCTTACTATTTAAGGTGTAACTAGCCTTGTATACAGGGATAGTAAGGATATAAAAGAATATAAAACAGATAATTATGAATAATTATACTATTGATGAGGGATTTATGAAATAGAAAAAAGGAAAAAAGAAAGGTTGCTTTCTTTTTTCCTTTTAATTACAGGGGTTATTTATTGTCTGCTAAAGCAGCAAATGCTCTGCCGACAGCTTCAATTGTATATTCAATATCTTCTTTTGTATGTTCTGTCGTTAAGAACCATGCTTCATACTTAGAAGGTGCTAAATTAATACCTTCTTGAAGCATTAGCTTGAAGAATCTACCGAACATTTCCCCATCTGTATTTTTGGCTGCATCATAATCTTCAATTGTATTTGTCGTGAAGTATACAGTTAATGCACCCTTTAGGCGGTTTACTGTAATATCGATGTTATGTTTTGTAGCTTGCTCTAAAATTCCTTTTTCAAGTATTGCGCCAAGTTCATCTAATTTCTCGTATACGCCTTCTTGTTGAAGTACTTCAAGGCATGCAATACCTGATGCCATAGAAGCAGGGTTCCCGGCCATTGTACCAGCTTGGTATGCAGGGCCGAGCGGAGCAACTTGTTCCATAATTTCTTTCTTACCACCGTAAGCGCCAATTGGAAGGCCGCCGCCGATAACTTTACCAAGTGCTGTTAAATCTGGTGTTACACCAAGTAAGTCTTGAGCGCCGCCATACATAAAGCGGAAAGCAGTAATAACTTCATCATAAATTACTAATGCACCAGCTTCATGGACAAGCTCATTTACTTTCTCAAGGAATCCAGGTTTAGGCTCTACGATACCGAAGTTTCCAACGATTGGTTCTACAAGGATAGCTGCTACTTCATGTCCCCATTTATCTAACGCTTCTTTTAAAGTTTCTACATTATTAAAGGGAACAGTAATAACTTCTTGTGCAATACTTTGTGGCACACCAGCTGAATCAGGAGTTCCAAGAGTAGAAGGACCAGAGCCAGCTGCTACAAGTACTAAATCGGAATGACCGTGGTAACAACCAGCGAATTTCATAATTTTTGTGCGACCAGTGTAAGCGCGGGCAACACGAATGGTTGTCATAACGGATTCTGTACCAGAGTTTACGAAGCGGACTTTATCTAATGCGGGCATTGCTTCTTTTAACATTTTTGCAAATTTTACTTCTAGCGCTGTTGGCGTTCCATATAGTACACCATTTTCAGCAGCTGTTGTAATTGCTTTTGTTATATGCGGGTGAGCATGTCCAGTAATAATAGGGCCGTATGCTGCTAAATAATCGATATATTTATTTCCATCTACATCCCAGAAATAAGCACCTTTTCCACGTTCCATTGCAATCGGAGAACCGCCTCCAACTGCTTTGAAAGAACGGGAAGGACTGTTAACACCACCAACGATATGTTCTAAAGCTTCCTTATGTAACGCTTCTGATTTTGTGAAATTCACTTCAATTCATCTCCTTACAAAAATCTATGTATTATTCTAACATGTTTTTTGAAAAGACGTATTGTTTGTGATAGAAGGAGCAGTTGGGTAAACTATTCGTTGTGACATTTAGGAAGGGGGTCCGATTATGAAATCGGTAATTGAGGTACAAGGGTTACGTAAAGAGTTTACAGCCTATTCAAGTCGTCCGGGATTAAAGGGTGCATTTCGCGATTTATTAAATCGTAATTATAAAATAGTACCAGCAGTAAATGATGTTTCTTTTACTGTGAAGCAAGGTGAAATGGTCGGTTATATTGGTGAGAATGGTGCTGGTAAATCAACGACGATTAAAATGCTTACAGGGATTTTGACTCCGACATCAGGACAAATTACAGTGAATGGAATGAATCCGCACAAACAGAGAGAAGAATTTGTAAGAACAATTGGTGTTGTGTTTGGTCAGCGTTCACAGCTTTGGTGGGATATTGCTGTACAAGAATCATTTCGTTTATTGAAGAAAGTGTACGGTGTATCAGACGCTCAGTATAAGGAACATATGGAACATGTTATTGAAACGTTAGATATCGGTCCTTTATTAGATAAACCGGTACGAAAATTATCTCTTGGTCAAAGAATGCGTTGTGAACTAGCAGCGGCGTTAATTCATAATCCGCCATTATTATTTTTAGATGAGCCAACAATTGGACTTGATGTTCTTGTGAAATTGAAAATACGAGAATTTTTAAAAGAGATGAATGAACGTTATAAAACAACAATTTTATTAACGACGCATGATATTACTGATATTGAAGCTTTATGTGAACGCGTCATCATGCTTGATGAAGGAAATATTATGTATGACGGATCTTTAGATAATCTTCGTACGCAGTGGGGAGTAGAGAAGGAAATACATTTTCAGTTTGTTGCCCCAGTTTCATACCAGGAGTTATCAATGGTTATGCCAGATAGTCATGTTGCTTGGTCAAAGGCGAAAGAAGAAAACGCTTGGGTGGCAAAAATACCGAATGAAGAAGTTATCATTTCTATGTTGATTTCTAAAGTAGTACAGGCCTTTCAAATTAAAGATTTGAAAATTAACGAAGTGTCTACAGAGGAAATTATTCGTAACATTTATGAAGAAGGTATTATGCATGGGTAAGTATATTGAAATGATTCGAATTCGCTTTTTAATGATGCTTGCTTATCGTACAAATTATTACAGCGGGATTTTAATTTATACGATTAACATTGGTGCGTATTATTTTTTATGGCAAGCAATTTATAGCGGGAAAGAGAATATTGAAAGTTTATCTATTTCACAAATGACTACGTATATTGCGATCGCATGGATGGCACGTGCTTTTTATTTCAATAATATAGATAGAGAAATTGCGATGGAAATTCAAGAAGGGCGTGTGGCGGTAGAGCTAATTCGTCCGTACAACTATTTAGGTATGAAAGTTATGCAAGGGCTTGGAGAAGGGATATTTCGTTTTGCTTTCTTTTCAATTCCAGGTATGGTTATGGTTACGTTATTATTTTCATTACAAATTACAACGAATTTTCAAACGTGGTTATATTTCTTCTTATCTTTAATATTTAGTTTTATCATTAATACACAAATAAATTTAATGACAGGAATGCTTACATTCTTCTTATTTAATAATAGTGGAATTATGTATGCGAAACGTGTTGTTATCGATTTATTTTCTGGTCTATTATTACCGATTAGTTTCTATCCGTTATGGGCCCAAAAAGCAATGGTGTTTTTACCGTTTCAAGCAATTAGTTATATTCCGAGTATGATTTTCTCTGAAGGTATACAAGGGAGTAAGTTATATGAAGCTTTATTATTTCAAATGATTTGGGCAATTATACTTATTATTCCAATTGTACTGATGTGGAAAACGGCGAGAAAACGTCTAATCGTACAAGGGGGATGATGAGATGATGTATATAAAATTATTTTTGCAATATGCAAGTCAATATATAAAAACAAAATTGGAGTATCGTGGCGATTTTATCGTCGGATTACTTTCAGATTTATCACTACAAGCTGTTAATTTAATCTTCATTCTTGTTGTGTTCGGACATACCCAAGCACTAAAAGGGTGGAGCCGAGAAGAAGTAATCTTTATTTACGGTTTCTTTTTAGTACCGTTTGCCATTTTTTCAGCTTTCTTTAATATATGGGACTTTAATGATCGTTACATTATTAAAGGAGAAATGGACCGTATATTAACGAGACCAATCCATAGTTTGTTTCAAATTATATTAGAAAGAATGGAACTCGAATCTTTAATTGGAGCGATTACAGGAATTATTGTAATGGGATATGCAGCAGTAGAATTACAGTTATCTTTTTACTGGTATGATTTCTTCTTATTCCTACTAATGGTAGGGGGAGGGGCGCTTGTGTATGGCGGGATATTTGTTACGCTTGCAAGCCTTGGGTTTTGGTCGGATGCGAAAAGTTCGATTATGCCGCTTATGTATAACATAGGGAATTATGGGCGCTATCCTGTTGATATTTATAATCGTGTTATTCGCTTTATTTTAACGTTTGTTTTACCGTTTGCATTTGTGGGGGTATATCCAGCAGCATACTTTTTAAGAAAAACAGAGTGGAATAGCTATGCTTTTGCGACACCATTTGTTGGTATTATCTGTTTTACTATTGCAATTACCCTTTGGAATCAAGGGGTCAAACGATATCGCGGTGCAGGAAATTAATTATAGAAGCTTGTTCGTTTCTAAGGGATAAATCAGCTATAGTCCTCATACATATAAAATGAGGTGGAGGACATGTTATGGGGATTTATTCTATTAATTGTAGCAATCGCTATTTTGAGAAGTGTCCAATTATTATGGAGTTCATATTCAGATTCCAAGCGTTTCTTTTCGCTGTATAATTTAGCCACGTTGTTTTTGATTTATACAACGGTACTGATTGCGTTTGGATTAAGTTATGTTGTATTAGAGGAAATGGGTTTTGCAGTTTTGAAAGAAGATGGGGATAGGCTAAGTGCTCATTCCTTTCAACTTGTTGAAATATGTTTATATTTTAGTGCAGTTACTTTATTGTCCGTTGGATATGGGGATATAGCTCCGATTGGAGTCGGAAGATGGATTGCAATTGGGGAGGCACTAATTGGATATACATTACCGTTTGCCTTTGTGGTAAGGACTGTAATGGACAATGAAAAATAAGGTAGCATTTGTTATAGTAATAGAAAAGAGAAGGAGTGATAACAATGATCACAGTAGGAGAAATGGCACCGGAATTCACATTAGAGGGAAGTAACGGAGAACAAGTTCGTTTAGCTGATTTCCGAGGTGAAAATGTAGTTTTATATTTTTATCCGAAAGATATGACTCCAGGGTGTACAACTGAAGCGTGTGATTTTCGTGATGCATATGGATTATTCCAAGAGAAGGATACGGTCATCCTTGGTGTAAGCCCTGATTCGGTGAATAGGCATATGAAATTTATTGAAAAACATGAGCTCCCATTTGCACTTTTAGTAGATGAAGATCATAAAGTAGCAGAATTGTACAATGTTTGGAAGTTGAAAAAGAACTTTGGGAAAGAGTACATGGGAATCGAACGTTCTACATTCCTTATTAATAAAGATGGTGAGCTTGTAAAAGAATGGCGTAAAGTGAAAGTGAAAGGACATATTGAGGATGTTCTTTCTTATATAAAGTAAATTTACTGTGGAGATAAAATATATAGAAGTAAGGCGAGTGTCTATACATATTTTATCGTCTTACATAAAGTGAAGTGTAGGGCATACCTCCTCAGATGATAGTATTCCAAGTGCGATTATGTCGCACTTTTTTCTATGTAAATGTATAGAAAATGGGGAAAGGTATATAAGAATAAGGCTATATACAAAAATAAACCACATACTTATAGTAGAAATATTGACGATTTATAAGAAAAGGAGTACACTCTTTATAAGAATTATAAAATAATAATCCGTATAGAATCGGGGTGCATGACGGTGGTCAAAGAAGAATTAAAAGAAGCGCTAGAAATGCTGAAAAATACGGGTGTACGCATTACTCCACAGCGTCATGCTATTTTAGAGTACCTTGTGGAATCTATGACGCACCCAACAGCGGATGACATTTATAAAGCATTAGAAGGTAAGTTTCCAAATATGAGTGTTGCAACTGTTTATAATAACTTACGTGTATTTAAAGAGGTTGGACTTGTAAAGGAATTAACTTATGGAGACGCTTCAAGTAGATTTGATTATGTTACAAGTCAACATTATCATGTGATTTGCGAAAAATGTGGTAAGATTGTTGATTTTCCTTATGGAGGTTTGGAACAGCTTGAAGAGGAAGCTGCGAAAACGACAGGCTTCGTTATTAATAGTCATCGCTTAGAAATTTATGGCGTTTGTCCAGAGTGTCATAAGGCGTAATATATAATAAAGAAAGAGGGTGACGTAATCGTCACCCTCTTTCTTTATTATATGGAGATGAAAAAATACTGATCAAAGTAAAAACACGTGTTACCCTTTATAGCTTTTTTTGTTGTACTTCTCATCAAATTCTTTTCCTTCTAAACCCGGATCGAGTGTTAAAGGCTGGTTGCAATGCATACATGCGTCGACACGACCGAGCATTTTTGTTGGCTTATCGCAGCTTGGACAAATAATTTGTACAGTTTTAGTGGATAACATACCAATCCAAAAGTAAACGACAGTACTAGCGATAACAGCTAAAAAGCCAACCATCATAAATGTTGTCATAATAATAATGTTGTCACGGAAAAAAACTCCTAAGTATGCAATGAAGAGACCGATAAATACTAGGCTTAATGCAAAGGTCCGAATTTTATTGATTTTGTTCGAATATTTAATGCCCATTCCCACCACACTCCTATAATAATAATATAACACAAAAATCAGAATTTTCATTCTCGTATAAACCTAGTGAAATGATAAGGTGTAAAATAGGAAGGCGTATAGCCGTGTAAAAAAGAATACATGAGGAGATAGAATGCTATTGTTCAAGTGTTTTTAAAGTTTTTAACGGGATGTGAAATTTTTTTTGAAAAAGTATTGACCCTGTATATACTGCATGATATATTAATAAACGTCGCTGATGCGGAAACGCAGCAAACGACAAAAAAGAAATTGAAAAACTTAGTTGACATCGAAAAACGAAGATGTTAACATAAGGAAGTCGCAAATGAGCGACCGAGTAGTTCTTTGAAAACTGAACGAAACAAACAACGTGAACGTCAATTTTTATTTTTAGATGCTAGACAAACTAACTTTATTGGAGAGTTTGATCCTGGCTCAGGATGAACGCTGGCGGCGTGCCTAATACATGCAAGTCGAGCGAATGGATTGAGAGCTTGCTCTCAAGAAGTTAGCGGCGGACGGGTGAGTAACACGTGGGTAACCTGCCCATAAGACTGGGATAACTCCGGGAAACCGGGGCTAATACCGGATAATATTTTGAACTGCATGGTTCGAAATTGAAAGGCGGCTTCGGCTGTCACTTATGGATGGACCCGCGTCGCATTAGCTAGTTGGTGAGGTAACGGCTCACCAAGGCAACGATGCGTAGCCGACCTGAGAGGGTGATCGGCCACACTGGGACTGA
>NZ_JAXHPX010000007.1:0-50000 GCF_042466195.1 Bacillus sp. R86525 | reverse complement strand
GACCGGAAGGACTGGTGGAGCGCTTAGAAGTGAGAATGCCGGTATGAGTAGCGAAAGACGGGTGAGAATCCCGTCCACCGAATGCCTAAGGTTTCCTGAGGAAGGCTCGTCCGCTCAGGGTTAGTCAGGACCTAAGCCGAGGCCGACAGGCGTAGGCGATGGACAACAGGTTGATATTCCTGTACCACCTCTTTATCGTTTGAGCAATGGAGGGACGCAGAAGGATAGAAGAAGCGTGCGATTGGTTGTGCACGTCCAAGCAGTTAGGCTGATAAGTAGGCAAATCCGCTTATCGTGAAGGCTGAGCTGTGATGGGGAAGCTCCTTATGGAGCGAAGTCTTTGATTCCCCGCTGCCAAGAAAAGCTTCTAGCGAGATAAAAGGTGCCTGTACCGCAAACCGACACAGGTAGGCGAGGAGAGAATCCTAAGGTGTGCGAGAGAACTCTGGTTAAGGAACTCGGCAAAATGACCCCGTAACTTCGGGAGAAGGGGTGCTTTCTTAACGGAAAGCCGCAGTGAATAGGCCCAAGCGACTGTTTAGCAAAAACACAGGTCTCTGCGAAGCCGTAAGGCGAAGTATAGGGGCTGACACCTGCCCGGTGCTGGAAGGTTAAGGAGAGGGGTTAGCGTAAGCGAAGCTCTGAACTGAAGCCCCAGTAAACGGCGGCCGTAACTATAACGGTCCTAAGGTAGCGAAATTCCTTGTCGGGTAAGTTCCGACCCGCACGAAAGGTGTAACGATTTGGGCACTGTCTCAACCAGAGACTCGGTGAAATTATAGTACCTGTGAAGATGCAGGTTACCCGCGACAGGACGGAAAGACCCCGTGGAGCTTTACTGTAGCCTGATATTGAATTTTGGTACAGTTTGTACAGGATAGGCGGGAGCCATTGAAACCGGAGCGCTAGCTTCGGTGGAGGCGCTGGTGGGATACCGCCCTGACTGTATTGAAATTCTAACCTACGGGTCTTATCGACCCGGGAGACAGTGTCAGGTGGGCAGTTTGACTGGGGCGGTCGCCTCCTAAAGTGTAACGGAGGCGCCCAAAGGTTCCCTCAGAATGGTTGGAAATCATTCGTAGAGTGCAAAGGCATAAGGGAGCTTGACTGCGAGACCTACAAGTCGAGCAGGGACGAAAGTCGGGCTTAGTGATCCGGTGGTTCCGCATGGAAGGGCCATCGCTCAACGGATAAAAGCTACCCCGGGGATAACAGGCTTATCTCCCCCAAGAGTCCACATCGACGGGGAGGTTTGGCACCTCGATGTCGGCTCATCGCATCCTGGGGCTGTAGTCGGTCCCAAGGGTTGGGCTGTTCGCCCATTAAAGCGGTACGCGAGCTGGGTTCAGAACGTCGTGAGACAGTTCGGTCCCTATCCGTCGTGGGCGTAGGAAATTTGAGAGGAGCTGTCCTTAGTACGAGAGGACCGGGATGGACGCACCGCTGGTGTACCAGTTGTTCTGCCAAGGGCATAGCTGGGTAGCTATGTGCGGAAGGGATAAGTGCTGAAAGCATCTAAGCATGAAGCCCCCCTCAAGATGAGATTTCCCATAGCGTAAGCTAGTAAGATCCCTGAAAGATGATCAGGTTGATAGGTTCGAGGTGGAAGCATGGTGACATGTGGAGCTGACGAATACTAATAGATCGAGGACTTAACCATATAATATGTAGCAATGTTATCTAGTTTTGAAGGAATATGCCTTCATAGTTTGGTGATGATGGCAGAGAGGTCACACCCGTTCCCATACCGAACACGGAAGTTAAGCTCTCTAGCGCCGATGGTAGTTGGGACCTTGTCCCTGTGAGAGTAGGACGTCGCCAAGCAACCTAAAACACGAATCATTTGATTCGTGTTTTTTTTGTATTGTTAAATGGTACGTAAAAGAAGTAATGATAATACAAACACGTTGCCCAAGAGTTAATCATATTATATAAGAAATTGATGTATATTTTTCTGTAAATTGTTAAGGAATAGAAGTATAAAATATGTCCATTTAAATAGGGAGGGAAGGTTATGAAATCACAAAGCGAAGTTTGCATTGTTTGTGAGACAGAAAGAAAAGAAGGTATATATGTTTATAATAATTTGATTTGTTATGAATGTGAAAAAGATATGGTGAATACGGAGACAAATGATCCGAAGTATATATATTATTTAAAACAACTTCGAAAATTAGAAGTATCATATTTTTAAATAGGCATATGCCTATTATTTTTTTTGTTCTGTATAATAGAGAAAGAATGAATAATAAGGAAGAGATATAGATGAATCAAAATCGTATGCCTTTATATGAGGCGTTAATGGAATTTAAAGAAAGACGACCACTATCTTTTCATGTTCCAGGTCATAAGAATGGTTTAAACTTCCCTCAGGAAGCTACAGGAGGGTTTAAGGACATATTATCGATAGATGTAACAGAGCTAACAGGATTAGATGATTTACATAGTCCATTTGAATGTATAGATGAAGCACAGCGATTATTAGCTGAAGTATATGGTGTGCAAAAGAGTTATTTTTTAATTAATGGTTCAACAGTTGGAAATTTAGCGATGATTTTGTCTTGCTGCGGCGAACATGATATTGTCCTCGTGCAAAGAAATTGTCATAAATCAATTATTAATGCTTTGAAATTAGCAGGGGCTAATCCGGTCTTTTTAAATCCATGGATTGATGAAGTACATAACGTACCAGTAGGTGTTCATGATGAAGCTATAAAGGAGGCAATTACAAAGTATCCGAATGCTAAAGCACTTATTTTAACACATCCTAATTACTATGGCATGGGGATTGATTTAGAGGCAAGTATCGCTTACGCACATGAACATAAAATTCCTGTTCTAGTAGATGAAGCACATGGGGCACATTTTTGTATAGGGGATCCATTCCCAAAGTCAGCAGTAGCTTATGGTGCGGATATTGTGGTTCATTCCGCACATAAAACATTACCTGCAATGACGATGGGATCTTATTTACATATAAATAGTCGTTTGGTGAGTAAAGAAAAAGTGTCCTCCTATTTAAGTATGCTACAATCTAGTAGCCCATCTTATCCAATTATGGCATCCCTTGATATAGCCCGTTTCGCAATAGCGGTTATAAAGGAAAAAGGTCATGATGATATTGTTGAGTTTTTACGCCGATTTAAAGAAGAATTGCGATCAATCCCGCAAATAGTTATTTTACAATATCCGTTGCAAGATGAATTAAAGGTTACGGTGCAAACTCGCTGTCAGTTATCGGGGTATGAATTACAGTCTGTATTTGAAAAGGTCGGTATATATACGGAAATGGCAGATCCATATAACGTCCTATTTATATTACCGTTACAAGTAAATGAGGGGTATATGAAAGCTATAGAGATAATTCGAGTAGCTTTGCAGCAATATAAGGTAAAAGACAAGACAGCATCAATTCGTTATACTTATAAAGGGGAGATTTCCCCTTTACCGTATACGTATAAACAATTAGAGAGATACGAAACGAAGTTAGTATCTATAGAAGAAGCCGTTGGTATGATAGCTGCAGAAATGGTGATTCCGTATCCACCTGGAATTCCATTGATCATGTATGGAGAGAGAATTACTCAAGAACATACAAAGCAAATTACTCATTTAGAGAAAACAGGGGCTCGTTTTCAAGGTAGTACGAAATATATGAACGTGTATGATATAGAAAGTAGGTTTTAGGATGAAGGGATTATTTGTAACAATTGAAGGGCCAGAAGGTTCGGGTAAAACGACATTAATTAAAAGTTTATTACCATATTTTGAGCAAAAGGAACAAAAGGTAATGGCGACCAGGGAACCGGGTGGTATTGCAATTTCTGAAGATATTAGAACAATTTTACATAAACAAGAATATACGATGATGGAAGCACGTACAGAGGCGCTTCTGTATGCTGCTGCACGTAGACAACATTTAGTGGAAAAAGTTATGCCAGCGCTTGAGGAAAACTATCTTGTACTATGTGATCGTTTTATAGATAGCTCTTTAGCGTATCAAGGATATGCAAGAGGCTTAGGTATGGATAAAGTATTTGAAATTAATCGTTTTGCAACGGAAGATTGTATGCCTAGTTTAACAATTTATTTAGACATTGAGCCAGAGGTTGGGTTAGCACGAATTGAAAAGGATGCAGGACGCGAAGTAAATCGACTAGATATGGAAGACATCGCTTTCCATAAACGCGTGCGTGAAGGGTATTTACAAGTTGTAGAGCGCTTCTCTGATCGTATTGTAGTAGTAGATGCTGATCAACCAATGGAAAAACTTATAGAAGAAGTTATTCAGATTGTAGAAGATAAATTGTTATAATAGAAGGAAAGAATGAAATAAGTGAGGTATGCATTATGATAAAGACGTGGGAGCAGCTTTCTGCTATACAGCCCATCGGTGTCAAAATGTTGATGAATAGCATTGCAAAAGAGCGTATATCCCACGCTTACTTGTTAGAGGGGGGGAAAGGGACTGGGAAGTTCGCAACAGCAATTCAAATGGCAAAAAGTTTTCTCTGCTTACAAAGAAACGGTGTAGAGCCTTGTCATGTATGTACGAATTGTCGCCGAATTGATTCAGGTAACCACCCAAACTTACATATTGTAAAACCCGATGGATTATCTATTAAAAAACAGCAAATCCAAGATTTACAAGAAGAGTTTTCAAAAACAGGATTAGAAGCAAATAAAAAAGTATATATTATTGAGCATGCAGATCGTATGACAGCAAATGCAGCGAATACACTCTTAAAGTTTTTAGAAGAACCAAGTAGTGATACAACAGCCATTTTACTTACTGAACAAAGTCATCAGATTTTAAATACAATCTTATCTCGTTGTCAAGTTGTTACATTTAGGCCGTTACCTACAGAATCCTTAATTAAGAGATTAGAGGAAGAAGGTATTACAGTTTCTTTATCTACACTGGCTGCACAGCTTACGAATAGTTTTGAAGAAGCTTTATTAATGTGTAATGATGAATGGTTTGCACAAGCGAGAGCTTTAGTGATAAAATTATGTGAAGCGCTCGAAAAAGATAAGGCCTCTATTTTTTTTGTACAAGAAAAATGGGGGAAGCACTTTGGAGAGAAAGAACAATTACAGCAAGGCTTAGATATGTTACTCCTTATTTATAAGGATTTATTATATGTTCAACTTGGAGAAGAAGATCGTCTTGTTTTTCATGAGCAGAAAGAGATGTTTGAATCCTTTTCTTATGCTCAGAAGCGCATTGTATCAGCTCTCTTTCATATATTAGAGGCAAAAAATAGAATCAACGCTAATGTAAATGCGCAGCTTGTGTTCGAACAGTTAGTGTTGCGGTTGCAGGAGGGATGACCGTTTTGTATGATGTAGTAGGTGTTCGCTTTAAGAAGGCCGGGAAGGTATATTACTTTGATCCAAATCAGTTCGATATCTCAGAAAATGAGTTCGTAATTGTAGAAACGGTAAGGGGTATTGAATACGGAAAAGTAGTTATTACCAAAAAGCAAGTTGATGAAAACGACGTTGTATTACCGCTTAAAAAGGTTATTCGTATTGCAAATGAAAATGATCGTACCATTGTTGAAGAGAATAGGCATGCTGCGAAAGAGGCATATCAAGTTTGTCAACAAAAGGTAGGAGAACATAATCTTGATATGAAGCTTGTAGATGTAGAGTATACGTTCGATCGTAATAAGATTATTTTTTACTTTACTGCGGATGGTCGGATTGATTTCCGGGAACTAGTGAAAGACTTAGCGGCAATTTTTAGGACAAGAATTGAGCTGAGACAGATCGGCGTTCGTGACGAAGCAAAAATGCTTGGTGGTATTGGTCCATGTGGTCGTATGCTTTGTTGTTCTACTTTTTTAGGAGATTTTGAACCTGTATCCATTAAAATGGCAAAGGATCAAAATTTATCATTAAATCCTGCAAAAATCTCTGGTTTATGTGGTCGCTTAATGTGTTGCTTAAAATATGAGAATGATGAATATGAGGCAGCAAAGGAACAACTTCCTGATTTAGATCAACGTATACAAACCCCGCATGGTACTGGCCGTGTTATCGGATTAAATATTTTAGAAAGATTAATTCAAGTGGAACTAGTAGACAAGGAACGGATAGTAGAATATACGTTAGATGAATTAATTAATAAAGGGGTCGTTTCGAGTCAAACCACAGATTAATGAGGTGGGTGCTTGTGGAGAAAAAGGATATTTTTGCATCGGTTTCTAGTATGGAAGAGCAAATTGGACATTTATACAAACAGTTGGGAGAATTAAAACAACATCTTGCAGAATTATTGGAAGAAAACCAACATATAAAAATGGAAAATGAAAATTTGCGACATCGTTTTGAAGAAGTGCAGAATAAGGAAAAACAAAAAACGCAAAAACGCAAAGAAATGAAGCCAAAAACAGATATCGGTGAGGGCTACGATAACTTAGCGAGACTGTATCAGGAAGGTTTTCATATTTGCAATCTACATTATGGAAGTGTACGTAAAGAGGGAGATTGTTTATTCTGTCTGTCATTTTTAAATAAAAAGTGAGATTACCTTTCCAATATAATTGGAAAGGTAATTTTTTATACATGAGAGTAGAATGAAATTTATTTTTACATTAATAGAGGATGAAATAGGGTAGGTTAAGTGTAAGAAAGGGAGCAATATATGAATTTATATGAAGATGAGCGTTTAGATTACTTATTAGCACAAGATATGAAGATTATACAAAGTCCATCAGTATTTAATTTCTCTTTAGATGCTGTATTACTTGCAGATTTTGCTTGGGTACCAATTCAAAAAGGTAATTTACTTGATTTGTGTACGGGGAATGCGGTTGTGCCTCTTTTATTAAGTACAAGGACAAAAGGGACAATTACAGGTGTAGAGATTCAAGAGCGCTTATATGATATGGGAATAAGAAGCGTTCAATACAATAATTTAGAAGAAAGAATTCATTTAATCCATGGAGATTTGAAAGATATGCCGGAGAAACTTGGACGCCATCAATATGATGTTGTAACGTGTAATCCTCCTTATTTTCAAACACCGCAAACTTCTGAGAAAAACATGAATGAACATTTAGCGATAGCTCGTCACGAAATTATGTGTACATTAGAAGATGTTGTATATGCAAGTAGCCAATTGGTAAAACAGGGTGGGAAAGTTGCATTTGTACATCGTCCCGGTCGTTTTCTCGATATCGTTACATTGATGCGTAAATACAAAATTGAACCGAAACGTGTGCGATTTGTTTATCCTAAGGCTGGTAAAGAAGCAAATACATTGTTAATTGAAGGAATTAAGGATGGAAATGCAGATTTAAAAATCTTGCCACCTCTTTTTGTATATGAAGAGAATAACGAATATACAGAGGAGATTCGTTCAATTTTATATGGAGACGAATAAGCATTGTTTTTATGTGGTGGAGTGTTCTGATGGAAGTTATTATGCTGGATATACAAATCATATAGAAAAGCGAATTCAGACTCATAATAATGGAAAAGGTGCTAGATATACACGTGCTAGACTTCCGGTTGTTTTAAAATATGTAGAGGATCATGAGGATAAACGAACGGCTATGCAAGCTGAATATCATTTTAAGCAGTTAACGAGGAAACAAAAAGAAGAATATATGCAAAAAGGAGAACGCTATGTGGCAGCAAAAAAGCTTTCAGCAAAATGAAAAGGGAGTTTTATATTTAGTACCAACTCCAATCGGAAATTTAGAGGATATGACATTTCGTGCAATCCGAATTTTAAAAGAGGCAGATATTATTGCTGCTGAAGATACAAGACAAACGAAGAAGCTTTGTAATTATTTTGAAATTGAAACACCAGTTATGAGCTATCACGAGCATAACAAAGAAGTAAGTGGACGAAAAATTTTAGATAAGTTAGAAGATGGTAAGACGGTAGCCATTGTGAGCGATGCCGGTATGCCGTGTATTTCTGACCCTGGTTACGATATTGTTGTAGAAGCTGTAGCTGAACAATATCATGTTATCCCGCTTCCTGGAGCGAATGCGGCTCTTACAGCATTAATTGCATCAGGACTTGAAACAAAGCAGTTTTATTTCTATGGATTTTTGCAAAGAAATAAAAAGGAAAGAAGAATGGAATTAGAGAAGCTTCGTTACGTACAAACTACAATGATGTTTTATGAAGCACCTCATCGTCTAGATGATACTTTAATCTCAATGCAAGAAGTTTTAGGAAATAGGGAAATCGTATTATGTCGCGAGCTAACAAAAAAATTTGAAGAATTTATTCGTGGAACAATTGAAGAAACGATTGAGTGGACGAAGCAAAATGAAGTCCGTGGTGAGTTTTGTATTTTAGTAGCTGGTTCAACGGAAGAACCTGCCCCAGAAAAACAATGGTGGGAAGCTGTTTCAGTATATGATCATATTGAACATTATATAAATGAAAAAGGCATGAATTCAAAAGAAGCGATTAAAACAGTCGCTAAAGATCGAGATTTGTCGAAAAGGGATGTATATCAAATCTATCATGTCGATAAAAAATAAGCTTCTCATAATTGAGAAGCTTATTTTGCTGTTTCGATATAATCTTGAAGTTCGTTTAAGACTTGCTCAGCGCCTTCTTTGCTTAAGATAATTTTACCTTCAGCTAAAGATAGGTTACCATCAGATACTTCACCAGTTACTTGGCAAGTCATGTTTGGTTTATATTTTTTTAAGATGATTTTCTCGTCATCAACGTAGATTTCAAGAGCATCCTTTTCTGCAATACCTAAAGTACGGCGTAATTCGATTGGAATTACCACACGACCTAATTCATCAACTTTACGAACGATACCAGTAGATTTCATAATTCTTTTCCTCCTAAATAAATAGTTTATAAGTTACGAGTCTATTTTTTGATTCGTCATTTTTCGACAAAATACCCTATGGACATATGATACCAATCATTTACATTTCCGTCAATTCTTAAATTCTATATTTTTTAAAAAGATTTATAGATTTCTTACTTCTTATATATAATAGAATGTGGGTAATTACTATAATTATTTCGTTTTATTTTCTGAAAAAAATATATATTTCAGAGAAGGGTTGTATAATTTTTAAAAATATGAGTAATAGATGATAAAGATATCGAGCATTAACTCGTTTTTATATGTGAGTTTTTGATATACTGTTTATAAATACATATGAGGTCATCCGGGAGGTCCAAAACAATGACAGAGGAAAATAAGTCCTTTTATATTACTACCCCAATTTATTATCCAAGTGGAAAGTTACACATTGGACATGCTTATACGACAGTAGCAGGAGATGCGATGGCACGATATAAGCGTATGCAAGGATACAATGTTCATTATTTAACAGGAACTGATGAGCATGGACAGAAGATCCAAAAGAAAGCAGAAGAACTAAATGTTACACCACAAGCATATGTGGACAACATTGTATCAGGGATTAAAGAACTTTGGGAGAAGATGGATATCTCTTATGACGATTTTATTCGTACAACTGAAGATCGTCATAAAGATGTCGTTGAGAAAATCTTCAAGCAGCTAGTAGATCAAGGTGATATTTATCTTGATGAATATGAAGGTTGGTATTCTGTACAAGATGAAACATTCTATACAGCACATCAATTAGTAGATCCAATTATGGAAGGCGACAAAGTAGTTGGTGGAAAAAGCCCAGATAGTGGTCATGATGTAGAGCTTGTTCGCGAAGAGTCTTATTTCTTTAGAATGGGTAAATATGTAGACCGACTATTAAAGTTCTATGAAGAGAACCCTCATTTCATTCAACCAGAGTCTCGTAAAAATGAAATGATTAATAATTTTATTAAGCCAGGATTAGAAGATTTAGCTGTTTCTCGTACTTCATTTGACTGGGGAGTTCGTGTTCCAGGGAACCCAAAACACGTTATTTATGTATGGGTAGATGCTTTGTCTAATTACATTACTGCATTAGGATATGGAACAGAAAATGAAGAGAAATATAAAAAATTCTGGCCAGCAGATGTTCATTTAGTTGGAAAAGAAATTGTTCGTTTCCATACAATTTATTGGCCAATTATTTTAATGGCGTTAGATTTACCACTTCCGAAGAAAGTCTTTGCTCATGGCTGGATTTTAATGAAGGATGGAAAAATGAGTAAGTCAAAAGGAAACGTAGTAGATCCAGTTACACTAATTGATCGTTACGGATTAGATGCATTACGTTACTACCTACTTCGCGAAGTTCCATTTGGATCCGATGGCGTATTCACACCAGAGGGATTTGTTGAACGAATTAACTTTGATTTAGCGAATGACTTAGGAAACTTATTAAATCGTACAGTAGCTATGATTGATAAATACTTTAACGGGGAAATCCCTGCATTTAAAGCGAATGTAACTGAGTTCGATGAAACGCTAGTTACATTTGCGAAGGATACATTGAAAAAAGTAGAAGAGGCAATGGAGAATATGGAGTTCTCTGTAGCACTAAGTTCTATTTGGCAGTTAGTTAGCCGTACGAATAAATATATTGATGAAACACAGCCGTGGGTATTAGCGAAAGATGAGAATGATCGTGAAAAGTTAGCTTCTGTAATGGCTCATTTAGCAGAAGTACTTCGTCAAACAGGCATTATGCTTATGCCATTCCTAACAGTAGCACCAAGCAAGATGTTTGCTCAACTTGGACTTACTGAAGAGGCACATAAATCTTGGGAAAGCCTATCTACGATTGGATGTATTCCAGCTGGAACAAAAGTAGAAAAAGGAAACCCAATTTTCCCTCGTTTGGAAATGGAAGTAGAGGTAGAGTATATTAAAGAAAAAATGCAAGCCTCTGCTCCTAAAGTAGAAGAGAAAAAAGAAGAAGAACCGAAGGCAGAAGAAATTACAATTGATGATTTCTTTAAAGTAGAATTACGAGTAGCTGAAGTAATATCGGCTGAACCTGTGAAAAAAGCAGATAAGTTGTTAAAAATTCAGCTTGATTTAGGCACAGAAAAGCGTCAAGTTGTTTCGGGAATTGCAAAATTCTACTCACCAGAAGATTTAAAAGGTAAAAAGGTAATTTGTGTAACAAACTTAAAACCTGTAAAATTACGTGGTGAATTATCACAAGGCATGATTTTAGCAGGTGAAGAAAATGGCGTATTGTCATTAGCAACAATCGACCAAAGTTTACCGAATGGTACAAAAATCAAGTAATTGAGACAAGAAAAGAGATGTTTCACGTGTAACATGTGTGAAGCATCTTTTTTCTTTTTAAATTCCCTTTTTTTGCATTAAAATTGTAGTATTGTTATCGTTAAGTTAGAAAAGGCTTAATTTTTTTCTGGGATAGAATTGATTTCAATATAAAAGGAGTTATTTATTATGTTGTTTGATACACATTCACATTTAAATGCAGAGCAGTTTGAAGAAGATTTACAAGAAGTTATTGCAAGGATGAAAGAAGCGGGAGTTACATATACAGTTGTTGTTGGATTCGATGAAGTAACAATAAAAAAAGCGATTGAATTAGCTGAAGCCTATGATTTTATTTACGCTGCAGTTGGATGGCATCCCGTTGATGCTATCGACATGACAGAAGAACATTTAGTTTGGTTAGAAGAATTAGCTGCCCACCCTAAAGTAGTTGCTCTTGGAGAAATGGGACTAGATTATCACTGGGATAAGTCTCCAAAAGAAATACAGAAGGAAGTATTCCGTAAACAAATTACATTAGCTAAAAAGGTAAAATTACCGATTATTATACATAACCGCGATGCAACTCAAGATATTGTTGATATCCTAGAGGAAGAGAATGCAGCTGAAGTGGGAGGCATTATGCATTGCTTTAGCGGTAGTGTAGAGGTAGCACAGCGATGTGTCGATATGAACTTTTTAATTTCATTAGGTGGGCCTGTTACATTTAAAAATGCGAAGAAACCGAAAGAAGTTGCTATGGAGATTCCATTAGAAAAATTATTGATAGAGACAGATTGTCCATATTTAACACCACATCCATTTCGAGGGAAACGAAATGAACCTAGTTATGTAAAACTAGTAGCAGAAGAAATTGCGAATTTAAAAGGGATTTCTTATGACGAGGTAGCACAAATAACAACAAAGAATGCAAAAGCTTTATTTGGTGTCGAATAAAAAAGAGTGGGGGAGTCCCATTCTTTTTTTATTTTTTAGAAGAGAGACAGTAGAAATGCTAAGAGCCCATTATTTACTCCTAACATAGGTGTAGAAATATTGCGGATAAATTAGGATGGAGATAGAAGTGTTACAATAAGAATAGTGAACAAAGATTTTTCTCTTCTACTTTTTAAAATGTACGATTGGGAAAATAATAATGGAAAAGTCGTCATTTTTTTGTTTTACTAAGTAGAGACGAAACGAGTGTGGAGGCAAGCATGAAAATTAAAGAGATTATCGTTGTAGAAGGTAAAGATGATACAGTTGCGATTAAACGTGCTGTTGATGCGGATACAATCGAAACGAACGGTTCAGCAATCGGTGATCATGTTATTGAGCAAGTTAAATTAGCGCAGCAAAAACGAGGCGTTATTATTTTCACAGATCCGGATTATCCTGGAGAGCGTATTCGAAAAATTATTTCTGACAAGGTTCCTGGATGTAAGCATGCTTTTTTATCGAAGGAAGAAGCACTTGCTAAAAGGAAAAAAGGTGTTGGTATCGAACATGCTTCTACTGAGTCGATTCGCCGTGCTTTAGAGAATATACATGAAGAAATGGAAGCTTACACAAGTGAAATTAGTTGGAGCGATCTAGTCGATGCAGGCTTAGTGGGCGGAGAAATGGCAAAGAGTCGCAGAGAAAGAATGGGTAAGCTATTAAAGATTGGTTATACAAACGCAAAACAGTTACATAAACGTTTACAAATGTTTCAAGTTTCAAAAGAAGCATTTGCAGAAGCTTATAAGCAAGTCATACAGGAGGAAAGAAAATGAAGGATATCGCAACGCCAAATCGTACGAAAGACATTGTTGAAAAGTATGGATTTTCATTCAAAAAAAGTTTAGGGCAAAATTTTTTAATTGATACAAATGTATTAAATCGTATCGTTGATCACGCAGAAATCGGTTCAGAAAGTGGTGCAATTGAAATTGGACCAGGTATCGGTGCATTAACAGAGCAATTGGCAAAACGTGCTAAAAAAGTAGTGGCTTTTGAAATTGATCAGAGATTATTACCAATTTTAGACGAGACGTTAGCTCCATATAGCAACGTTACAGTTATAAATAAAGATGTACTAAAGGCAGATGTACATGAAGTGTTTAGTGAGCAATTCGAAGAAGGACAAGATGTAATGGTAGTAGCTAACTTACCATACTATATTACAACACCAATTTTATTTAAATTGCTTGAAGAAAAATTACCGGTTCGTGGATTTGTTGTTATGATGCAAAAAGAAGTTGGAGATCGTTTAGCTGCTAAACCTGGAACGAAAGAGTATGGTTCTTTATCAATTGCCATTCAGTATTATACAGAGGTAGAAACAGTTATGACTGTACCGCGTACAGTGTTTGTACCACAACCAAATGTTGATTCTGCGATTATCCGTCTTCTAAAGCGTCCTAAACCAGTTGTAGAAGTGACAGATGAAACTTTCTTCTTTGAAGTAGTACGAGCGAGTTTCGCACAGCGTCGTAAAACGTTAATGAATAATTTATCAAATAATTTAAATGGTTTCCCGAAAGATAAAGAGTTGTTAGACCGAATTTTAACAGAAGTAGGAATTGATCCGAAGCGAAGAGGCGAAACGCTATCTATCGAAGAGTTTGCAACATTAAGTAATGCATTAGTTCTTCATAAATTGTCATAAGAATATGAAAGGGACAGTTCAACTTGAGCTGTCCCTTTTGTCACCTTTCCTTTCCTAAATTCATACTTTAAAAGCAGGTAAGATGGCCTAACGAGTTTGGAGGTAGGAGAATGGCTTTACATGTTGGAGAATTAGTGGAACGATATTCTCATAATAGGGATATTCTTTTTCGTATTATAGAAATAAAAGGTGAGATCGCGATATTGTTTGGGGAAGAAATTAGACTTGTTGCGGATGCACCGCTTGAAGATTTAATTAGTATAGATCAACGAGAGCATAAAAAAAGAGTGAAGCGTGAAAAAGAAACGATGGAGCGTACTTACCGGTTGTTTCAGCAAGATTACGTGTTGATGAAACAAAGACATGAACATAATTCAACTGGTGGATATACAAGTGAAGTGAATTATTTTCAAATGCCAGGACGTGTATTGCATATAGATGGAGATCCTTTATATTTGCGCAAGTGCTTAGATTTATATAATAAAATAGGCGTTCCTGTACAAGGTATTCATTGTAAGGAAACGGAGATGCATGAGAAGGTAGTAGACTTAATCGATCATTTTCGTCCAGACATTTTAGTTATTACAGGACATGATGCATATACAAAGTCAAAAGGAGTCATGGGAGATTTAGCAGCATATAGACATTCTAGACATTTTGTACAGGCTGTTCGAGAGGTGAGAAAAAAATATCCTTCATTAGATCAACTCGTTATTTTTGCTGGAGCTTGTCAATCACATTTTGAGGCGCTGATTCGAGCAGGTGCTAATTTTGCTAGTTCACCGTCTAGAATTAATATTCATGCTCTAGATCCTGTATATGTAGTTGGTAAAATTAGCTTTACTTCATTTATGGAAAGAGTAAATGTATGGGACGTTGTGCGTAATACAATTACTGGTGAAAAAGGACTAGGCGGAATTGAAACGAGAGGGATTTTACGAACAGGATTACCCTTTCAACATTATGAAGAATGAGCAAGGTACATATGTATCTTGCTTTTTTATGCTGGAATGATTTGAATGAACTTGGATAAAAAACTGCAAGAACGTGCAGACTATACAATGATACTTTTACAATATAGTATTTCTTCCATCTATTCGAACGCATAATGCTTTTATAATGATATTGTCTGTAAATTGCGGTTAATAATTGGGATAGATATATCGTGTTTTAAGTGTTCAATCTAAATTACAGCGAGGTGTAGCAAGGGATATGTCAAAACGTTTAGATGATATTAAAAACGAATTAGATCACCATCTTGGACAGCGACTGATGCTAAAGGCGAATAGTGGAAGAAGAAAAACAGTGGAGCAATCGGGTGTGCTTGCAGAAACATATCGTTCTGTGTTTGTTGTACAGTTAGACCAACAAGAAGATGCATTGCAACGTGTATCTTATAGTTATGCAGATGTTTTAACAGAGACAGTAGAGTTAACATTTTACGATGAACCTCATAATGAAGCATTTTATAATTAACATGTTAGTTGTTACATATATTCCCACAAATGAAAATCTATATTATTTTGCATACTAATTATACCGTAGCAAAATAAGGAGGGACTCTGCATTGAGTAGACGAAGAGGAGTCATGTCAAATCAATTTAAAGAAGAGCTGGCAAAAGAGCTTGGCTTTTATGATGTTGTTCAGAAAGAAGGATGGGGCGGAATTCGTGCGAAAGATGCTGGTAATATGGTGAAACGTGCTATAGAAATTGCGGAACAGCAATTAATGAAACGAAACCAGTAGTTGTAAGATACTTTCTATGCTACGGTAGCCGAGGAGAGATTCCTCGGCTTTTTGCACGCTAAAAGGTGCCATCATTTGATATAAGTAGTTTCATTCTGAATGCTTTTCGTTATAATTAGGGAAGTGTCATCGTCTTACTATAAATTTATGGTAAAATAAACGATAAAAGATTGAGTACATAGAGTGGGTGAATAGATTGAAGCTACTAGTGAAAGCGCCAGCAAAGATTAATCTGTCGTTAGATGTACTGGGAAAAAGACAAGACGGATATCATGAAGTGAAAATGATTATGACAACAATTGATTTAGCAGATCGTTTAGAGCTAACAGAATTAGCAGAAGACCGTATTGAAATTTTGTCCCATAATCGGTATGTCCCAGACGACCAACGCAACTTAGCTTATCAAGCAGCGAAATTATTAAAAGAGAAGTTTAATGTAAAAAAAGGTGTATCTATTACTATTGAAAAAACGATTCCAGTAGCCGCTGGATTAGCAGGTGGAAGTAGTGATGCAGCAGCGACATTACGTGGCCTTAATAAGTTATGGAATTTAGGAATTACAATCGATGAGTTAGCAAAGCTTGGCGCAGAAATTGGGTCAGATGTTTCGTTTTGTGTATACGGCGGAACTGCGATCGCCACTGGAAGAGGAGAAAAAATTGAACACATAAAGACTCCACCTTCTTGTTGGGTTATTTTAGCAAAGCCACACATTGGTGTATCGACTGCTGACGTATATGGAAATTTAAAATTGAATTGTGTTACACATCCAAATGTAGATAAAATGGTTGAAGTCATTAATGGCGGGGACTATAAAGGGATTTGTGATACTGTTGGTAACGTTTTAGAAGATGTGACATTTGCGATGCATCCTGAAGTTGCGCGTATTAAGGCGCAGATGAAACGATTCGGTGCGGATGCCGTATTAATGAGTGGAAGTGGTCCAACTGTATTTGGTCTTGTACACCATGATTCGCGAATGCATCGTATATATAACGGATTAAAAGGATTTTGCGAACAAGTATATGCAGTACGTTTATTAGGAGAGCGAGAAACGCTTGAATAAAGACGTATAATACGTTATGATTTGTTTAGAATATTCGTGATTTGAGGTGAGAGTATGAAAATTAGACGAAGTACAAGATTGGTCGATATGACTTATTACTTGCTACAAAATCCTCGTCAGCTAGTTTCTCTCACTTTTTTTGCTGAGAGGTATCAATCGGCTAAATCATCCATTAGTGAAGATTTAGTTATTATTAAGCAAACGTTTGAACAACAAGGGGTCGGCACATTGCAAACGATACCAGGAGCAGCAGGAGGAGTGAAATATATTCCCTATATAAGTGAAGAAGAGGCAAATCTGATTATTAAAGAGCTTTGTAGCTTATTTGAAAATCCAGATCGTATTTTGCCTGGCGGTTACTTATATATGACGGATCTTTTAAGTAATCCTCGCCAGATTAATGGTGCGGGTCGTTTATTTGCTTCCGTTTTTGCTAGACAACCAATTGATGCGGTTATGACCGTAGCGACAAAAGGAATTCCACTTGCTTATGCAGTGGCGAATTACTTAGATGTACCGGTGGTAATTGCGAGAAAAGATAATAAGGTAACAGAAGGACCCACTGTTAGTATTAACTATGTATCAGGTTCCTCTAAGCGAATCCAAACGATGACTTTAGCAAAGCGCAGCCTTCCAGAAGGATCTAATGTTTTAATTATTGATGATTTTATGAAAGCTGGCGGAACCATTCAAGGTATGATGAGCATGCTAGAAGAGTTTAAAGCTAACGTTGTTGGAATTGGTGTATTAGTAGAATCTACGGATATCGAAGAAAGACTTATTAATAACTTTGTATCATTAATTCGTCTGTCAGAAGTTGATGTGAAAGAAAAAGCGATTCAAGTGGAGAAGGGGAATTATTCGCTTGCGCCGTTTAATGAAGGAATTGTAGAGGCTGAGTAAAAAGGGTAAAGCAGATAGCTTTATCTTTTTTTATTCTATTTATAAATTATAAAATAGGTGGACAAACTGCTTTTCGTGCACTATTTTTAAAGAGTAAAAATAAATAATAAAAGGGTGAAAAGTATGAAAGTTGTTCAAACAAGCAAAGCACCACAAGCAATCGGACCATATTCACAAGGGATTATTGTAAATAATATGTTCTATAGTTCGGGACAAATCCCGTTAACGGCAAGTGGAGAACTTGTAACGGGGGATGTAACAATACAAACAGAGCAAGTATTTGAAAATTTACAAGCAGTATTAGCAGAAGCTGGTGCTTCATTTGATACAGTGGTAAAAACAACAATATTCTTAAAGGATATGGATGATTTTAACGCGGTTAATGAAGTATACGGTTCTTATTTCTCTACTCATAAACCAGCGCGTTCTTGTGTACAAGTAGCAAAATTACCGAAAGATGTTTCTGTTGAAATCGAAGTAATCGCCCTAGTTAAGTAGCTCTTTGTAAGCGATAACCTCTACTAATCTCTATATTCAACTACAATAAAAATTTTTATCTTAAAAATTTTTAAAAAATTAAAGGGAAAATAGAAAATTTGTGGAATTTATACAAATATATCGCTTATTTAGAAAAGGGTGGTGAACACAAGATGGAAGTGACTGACGTAAGATTACGCCGCGTAAACACAGAAGGCCGCATGAGAGCAATTGCCTCTATTACTCTAGACCATGAATTTGTTGTTCATGATATTCGTGTAATTGATGGTAATAATGGATTATTTGTAGCAATGCCAAGTAAACGTACTCCAGATGGAGAATTCCGTGACATTGCACATCCAATTAATTCTAATACACGCTCTAAAATTCAAGATGCGGTTTTAACAGAGTATCATCGTTTAGGCGAGTTAGAAGAGGTTGAGTTTGAAGAAGCAGGCGCTTCGTAAAATTCGAATGAAAAGGGCTTTTGAAAGAAAGTCTTATAATTTTGTAGCAAACTCCTGTAAGCATTTACAGGAGTTTGTTTTTTTTTGGAATAATATCTGTTTCTAATTATAAAAATTCATATTTAGAAAAATAAGGGTGAAAAACTTCTAATTTTTTCAAAATCATTTAAAATAGTATAGCTTATTTCTTAAAAAAGATACTAAAGAGTAAAACATCGTATAAGAATTATGGTAAAATTTAATAGTTATAATGTGTTTCTTGAAATATATGATGATTTAGGATAATATCGTTAATGGATAAATAGGTTGCGATGGAGGGTCTATATGTCAAACAGATTTGCAGTGATTCTAGCTGCAGGTAAAGGCACACGTATGAAGTCCAAGCTATACAAAGTGCTACATCCTGTATGTGGAAAACCAATGGTACAACATGTAGTCGATCAAGTATCTCAATTAGGGATGCAGAAACTTGTAACAGTCGTTGGACATGGTGCTGAAATGGTACAAGAACAGCTAGGAAACGTAAGTGAGTTTGCATTACAAGCAGAACAACTTGGTACAGCACATGCTGTCGATCAAGCTGCAAATGTACTTGCAAATGAAGAAGGAACAACTTTAGTTATTTGTGGTGATACACCTCTAATAACTGCTGAAACGATGGAAGCATTGCTTCAGCAACACGAAGAAGCGGGAGCAATGGCAACGGTACTAACAGCGTACATAGAAGAGCCTGCTGGATATGGCCGTATCGTTCGTAATGAGAATGGTCATGTTGAAAAGATTGTTGAGCATAAGGATGCAAATGAAAAAGAATTAGCTATTAAAGAAATCAATACAGGTACGTATTGTTTTGATAATAAAGCTCTATTTGCTTCACTTTCTAAAGTTTCAAATGATAATGTACAGGGTGAATATTACCTTCCGGACGTTATTGAAATTTTAAAAAATGAAGGTCATATTGTATCAGCTTATCAAACAGAGCACTTCGATGAAACGTTAGGTGTTAACGACAGAGTCGCTCTATCGCAAGCGGAAATTATTATGAAAAACCGTATTAACCGAAAAAACATGGTAAATGGTGTTACAATTATTGATCCAAGTAACACATACATTTCTGCTGATGCAATTATTGGCAGTGATACAGTTCTTCACCCAGGAACAATTATTGAGGGTAACACTGTAATTGGTTCTGATTGTGAAATTGGACCACATACAGTAATTCGCGACAGTGAAATTGGAGAGCGTACGGTAATTCGTCAATCTACTGTACATGACAGCAAACTTGGTACAGAAGTATCAGTTGGTCCATTTGCACATATTCGCCCAGATTCAGTTATTGGAGATGAAGTGCGCGTTGGAAACTTCGTAGAAATCAAAAAAACTGTTTTTGGTAATAGAAGTAAAGCTTCACACTTAAGTTATATCGGGGATGCACAAGTTGGAGAAGACGTGAATCTTGGTTGTGGTTCAATTACGGTGAACTACGACGGAAAGAATAAATTTAAAACTGTGATTGGTAACGGGGTATTTATTGGATGTAATTCAAATCTTGTTGCTCCTGTAACAGTTGAAGATGGTGCTTATGTGGCAGCAGGCTCTACAATTACAGAGAATGTTCCATCAAAAGCATTATCAGTAGCACGTGCACGTCAAGTTAACAAAGAAGACTATGTTGATCAATTGCTGAATAAGAAAAAATCATAATGTGGAGGGTTAATCTAGATGTCGACTCAATATCTAAATTCTAATTTGAAAGTATTCTCTTTAAACTCTAATAAGGAACTTGCTGAGCAAATCGCAAAGCATATTGGAGTAGGACTAGGAAAATGTTCTGTTGATCGTTTTAGTGATGGAGAAGTTCAAATTAACATTGAAGAAAGTATCCGTGGTTGCGATGTATTCATTATTCAATCTACAAGCTTCCCAGTAAACGAACATATCATGGAATTACTTATTATGATTGATGCATTAAAACGTGCATCTGCAAAAACAATTAATATTGTTATTCCTTACTATGGTTATGCGCGTCAAGACCGTAAAGCGCGTTCTCGTGAACCAATTACATCGAAACTTGTAGCAAACTTGCTTGAAACAGCAGGTGCAACTCGTGTAATCACTCTAGATTTACATGCTCCACAAATTCAAGGATTCTTTGATATCCCAATCGACCACTTAATGGGTGTACCGATTCTTTCAGATTACTTTGAAACAAAAGGTCTTAAAGATATCGTAATCGTATCTCCTGATCACGGTGGTGTAACTCGTGCTAGAAAAATGGCAGACCGCCTAAAAGCGCCAATCGCTATTATTGATAAGCGTCGTCCTCGTCCGAATGTATCGGAAGTAATGAACATTATTGGTAATATCGAAGGCAAAACAGCAATTTTAATTGATGACATCATTGATACAGCTGGTACAATTACATTAGCGGCAAACGCTCTTGTTGAGAACGGTGCTTCTGAAGTATATGCTTGCTGTACACACCCAGTATTATCTGGCCCAGCAATTGAGCGTATTCAAAATTCGAATATTAAAGAGTTAGTTGTAACGAACTCTATCGTATTACCAGAAGAAAAGAAAATTGATAAAGTACATGAACTTTCAGTTGCTCCATTAATCGGAGAAGCAATCATTCGTGTATACGAAGAAGAATCAGTAAGTGTATTATTCAATTAATTGGATAGAATGAGACGTAACCAAGATTGGTTACGTCTTTTCGTATCGAAAAAAGAAAGTAGTGGTACAAAGAATGAAATTAATAGTAGGACTTGGGAACCCAGGTAGAGAATATGAATTAACAAGGCATAATATTGGGTTTATGGCGATTGATGAACTTGCCAAGCGTTGGAATATTTCTTTGAATGAACAAAAATTCAAAGGGCTATTTGGTGCAGGCTTTGTTAATGGGGAAAAGGTAATCTTATTAAAGCCACTTACATATATGAATTTATCTGGGGAAAGTATCCGTCCACTCATGGATTATTATAAAATTGATGTCGAGGACTTCATCGTCATGTACGATGATTTAGATATTCCTGTAGGTAAATTACGCCTTCGCATGAAAGGAAGTGCAGGTGGACATAATGGTGTGAAATCAACAATTTCACATTTAGGAACACAAGAATTTCAACGTATCCGCATGGGAATCGATCGCCCGAAAAATGGGATGAAAGTAGTGGATTATGTATTAGGGCGTTTTACGTCTGAAGAACTTCCTGGTGTCAATCAATCCATTGAAAAGACAGCAGATGCATGTGAAGAGTGGTTAAATAAACCATTTCTCCAAATTATGAATACTTTTAATAGTTAAGCGTATAATCTGGAATATTTTATTTTGCTTTAACCCATACTAGTAGTAATTGGATATTTAGGAGGCTAGTATGGAAGGGTATTATTACTGCAGACATTGTGAGAGTAATGTAGGCTCCGTTACCGTAGAAAAAGTATATAGCGACGTTTTGCTTCAACTAACAGAGCAAGAAGTAGTGGATATGATTCATTTTCATGAGAATGGAAATATATATATAAAAACGATTTGTGAATCGTGTCAAGAAACGCTCGCATCTTATCCTGAGTATTATGAATATGAAAAATTTCTGCAATAAAATGTTGTCGCTTTGGCATGTCCAAAGCATTTTTCTGTTTTCTTTTTCCAAAATATTTGCATAAAATATAGTAACTTGCTCTTTATGTTGAGAGGAGTTTTGATAATGATAGGTTTATTAGAGCAGTTTTATAAGAATGAAGAGATACAATCGGTTATTAATGGGCTAGAAGATGGGTTGAAAGAGCAACTTATATCGGGTATGGCAACATCTTCTCGTTCATTATTAATGGCAGCTTTATATAAAAAAACAAAAAAATCGCAACTAATTGTGACGCACAATTTATACCAAGCACAAAAAGTACATGAAGATTTAGTGGCTTTACTTGGTGAAAAAGATGTGTGGTTATATCCCGTAAATGAATTGATAGCATCGGAAATTGGTGTTGCAAGTCCAGAATTGAAGGCGCAGCGTATTGAAGTGTTAAATCGCTTAGCGGCGGGAGAGAATGGGATTATTGTAGCGCCAGTTGCAGGACTACGTAGATTTTTACCAATAAAAGAATTATGGAAGCAAAGGCAAATTGAAATCAATCTAGGGCAAGAGATTGATTTAGATGCACTTTTGCATACATTACATCATATTGGCTACGAGCGTAAGTCAATGGTAGAAGCTCCAGGAGAGTTCAGTTTACGCGGGGGAATATTAGATATTTACCCATTAACGGAAGAATTACCATTTCGTATTGAATTCTTCGATACAGAAGTCGATTCTATTCGATTGTTTGATGTGGATGAACAGCGCTCTCAAGATAAAAAGGAAAGTGTTAAGTTCGGTCCAGCAACAGAGTTTTTATTTTCACAGGAAGAATTGAAATCGGGAATTAAGCATCTTGAAGAAGGTTTGACTAAGACGATGCAAAAGCTTTCCGATGATAAATTAAAGACTACAGTACTTGAGACGGTAAGTCATGAAATTGAGATGTTGAAAAACGGGCAAAGTATAGAACAAATGTTTAAATATTTATCTATTTTCTATAAAGAACCTGCTAGTCTGATAGATTATTTACCAGAAGATGGTGTTGTGATTTTAGATGAAATTTCCCGTATTCAAGAAACGGCATCACATCTCGAAACAGAAGAAGCGGAATGGTATATATCACTTCTTGGTGAAGGAACAATTATTCAGGACTTATCTTTCTCCCACTCATTTGAGGAGTTTCTTCATCATAAAAAAAGAAGTTTTGTATATTTAACGTTATTCTTGCGCCATATAGCACATACACATCCACAAAATATTGTGAATGTGACATGTAAAACAATGCAAGATTTCCACGGACAGATGCAGTTGTTAAAAACTGAAATTGATAGATGGAATGAAGGGCATTTTACGACGGTTGTGCTCGGAACAGATGATGAACGTGTAAAAAAACTACAACATATTTTAAGTGATTATGATATTGATGCAGACATTGTAGAGGCGACAGATATTTTATTGCCTGGAAGGTTACAAATTGCTGTGGGTGATTTACATGCAGGGTTTGAAATGCCGATGCAAAAGCTCGTTGTTATTACTGAAAAGGAGCTTTTTCATAAGAAGGTTAAAAAATCACAACGTAAGCAAAAGTTATCTAACGCTGAACGTATTAAAAGTTATTCGGAATTAAAAGTTGGAGACTATGTAGTTCATGTAAATCATGGTATAGGTAAATTTTTAGGTATTGAGACATTAGAGATTAATGGTGTTCATAAAGATTATTTAAATATTAAATATCAAGGTAATGATAAGTTATATGTTCCGATTGAACAAATTGATCAAGTGCAAAAATATGTAGGATCTGAAGGTAAAGATCCGAAAGTTTATAAACTAGGTGGGAATGATTGGAAGAAAGTTAAAACGAAAGTTGAAAAATCTGTACAAGACATTGCAGATGACCTAATTAAATTGTATGCCGAGCGCGAAGCTTCAAAAGGTTATGCATATACACCAGATACGGCAGAACAACAAGAATTTGAATCTTCTTTCCCATATCAAGAGACAGAGGATCAATTACGTTCTATTGACGAAATTAAGAAAGATATGGAACGTGGACGTCCGATGGATAGGCTTCTTTGTGGTGACGTAGGGTATGGAAAGACTGAAGTAGCCATTCGTGCGGCATTTAAAGCAATTATGGATGAAAAACAAGTTGCGATTTTAGTACCGACAACCATTCTTGCACAACAACACTATGAAACAATTCGAGAGCGTTTTCAAGATTACCCGATTAATATAGGGTTACTAAGTAGATTCCGTACGCGGAAACAACAAAATGAAACGATTAAGGGTTTAAAAGATGGAACGGTAGATATTGTAATCGGAACACATCGTATTTTATCTAAAGATGTTACTTATAAAGATTTAGGACTTCTTATTATTGATGAAGAACAAAGATTTGGTGTTACGCATAAAGAAAAAATTAAACAATTGAAAGCAAATGTTGACGTTTTAACGTTAACAGCAACTCCGATTCCACGTACACTTCATATGTCTATGCTTGGTGTGCGTGATTTATCTGTAATTGAGACACCGCCAGAGAATAGGTTCCCAGTACAAACATATGTAGTGGAGTATAACCCAGCATTAATGCGAGAAGCGATAGAGCGAGAGCTTGCAAGGGGAGGTCAAATTTACTTCTTATATAACCGTGTGGAGGATATTGAAAGAAAAGCAGAGGAAATTTCAATGTTAGTTCCAGACGCTCGTGTAACATACGCACACGGGAAAATGAATGAAGGTGAATTAGAGTCTGTTATGCTATCGTTTTTAGAGGGGCAGCATGATGTTCTTGTAAGTACAACAATTATTGAGACGGGTGTAGATATTCCGAATGTAAATACATTAATTGTATTTGATGCAGATCGTATGGGATTATCACAGTTGTATCAGCTTCGTGGTCGTGTTGGACGTTCTAATCGCGTCGCGTATGCATACTTTGCATACAAACGCGATAAAGTGTTATCTGAAGTTGCAGAGAGGCGTCTGCAGGCAATTAAAGAGTTTACAGAGCTTGGATCTGGTTTCAAAATTGCGATGAGAGACTTATCAATTCGTGGTGCAGGTAACTTGTTAGGAGCAGAACAACATGGATTTATTGATTCTGTCGGATTTGATCTATATTCTCAAATGCTAAAAGATGCAATTGAACAGCGCAGGGGAACAGACGGAGTTGAAAATACAGTTAATGTTGAAATTGATTTAGAAGTAGATGCATATTTACCAGATGCTTATATTTCAGATAGTAAACAAAAAATTATGATGTATAAACAATTTAGAGGTGTTTCTGCAATTGAGGATATTGAAGAGCTGCAGGAAGAGATGATAGATAGATTTGGTGATTACCCACAAGAAGTTGGTTATTTATTACAAATCGCAAATATTAAAGTGTTAGCAATGAAAGAACAAATTGAGTTAATTAAGCAAAATAAATTTGAAGTAACGTTCCTGTTTTCTGAACAAGCAAGCCAAAATATTGATGGTGGGAAATTATTTATGCTAGGGAATAGTTTTGGTCGTATGATTGGTCTTGGTATGGAAGGATCACAATTGAAAATTGTGATGAAAACGAATGGATTAGAGACATCGAAATGGTTAACAATTGCTGAAAATTTATTAAAAGGCTTACCAGATGTAAAAAAAGAAGTAATAAATGCCTAATTTAAGATAAAAAATACAATTCGACGTGCATAGAAGAACTAATGTGTAAAATACTATGTTTAACAGTTGGTGATTTTTACATGAACAGGTAAATTCACCACTTTTGATCATCAGTAGAAAGTGAGGCAGCATTAGAATGAAAGCAACTGGAATCGTACGTCGAATTGATGACTTAGGCAGGGTAGTAATCCCGAAGGAAATTCGTAGAACTTTACGTATTCGAGAAGGAGACCCACTAGAAATATTTGTTGATCGCGATGGAGAAGTTATTTTAAAAAAATATTCTCCAATTAGTGAACTAGGTAATTTTGCAAAAGAATATACGGAAGCTTTATACGATAGCTTAGGACATAATGTGCTTGTATGTGATCGTGATTCTATTATCGCAGTAGCAGGCATATCTAAAAAAGAATACTTAAATAAAAGTGTTGGCGATTTAATTGAGAAGACAATGGAAGAGCGTAAGTCTGTAATTATGACAGATGAAAGCGAAATTTCAATTATTGATGGAGTAACAGAAAAAGTTAATTCTTATACAATTGGCCCAATTGTTGCGAATGGGGATCCAATTGGAGCTGTTGTTATCTTCTCTAAAGAGGCTATTATAAGTGAAGTAGAGCATAAGTCAGTAAATACAGCTGCAAGCTTTTTAGCGAAACAAATGGAGCAGTAGTGAAGTGTAATTTCTATAAGTAGCAATCTTTCCTAATTATGATATTTCTATTTGAGAAATTAACTATTTGGAGATATAAGTATATTGAACGAAGGTAGCTCTTTGCTACCTTTTTTCATTGAATATTTTTGCTGTTGAAAGAAGTCAGTGAATGTAAGGAATATGAAGAAGAGACAGTTTTTCTTTGTGATATAATACGAGGGGTGAGAATAGAAAAAGGAGTTTTCTTGTATGGAAGCGAAGAAGTACCAAGCCTTTTGGCGTGGGGCTATTATATTAACAATCGCAAGTTTTGTTACGAAGGTATTAAGCGCTTTTTACCGTATTCCATATCAAAATATAGCGGGTGATGTTGGTTTTTATATTTACCAACAAATTTATCCGTTTTATGGATTTTGTTTAATTTTAGCTACTTATGGGTTTCCCATTATTATTTCAAAAATGGTCGCAGAAAGATTAGAACAAGGAAAACAAAAAGAAGCGGAAGAAATTATTTGTGTATCTTTTTGGTTTTTATTAGGAATTGGATTTGTGGGGTTTTTCACATTGTTCTTCGGTGCCGAAACAATAGCATCGGCTATGGGCGATATACATTTAGATAAATTATTACGTGTTATTTCGTTTTCATTCCTACTAATGCCATTTTTATCTGTAGCGAGAGGATATTTTCAAGGATTCAATAATATGATGCCGACGGCTGTTTCGCAAGTAATTGAACAAACGATTCGTGTTTCTATTATTGTATTTTTATCACTATTCCTTATTGCTCATGGATTTGATTTATATACAGTTGGTGCGGGTGCTATGCTAGGTTCAATTGCAGGCGGGCTTATTGGGATTATCGTACTTTTACTTTATATGCGTCATGATTTCCGGTCTATTTTCTTTAAAAGTTGGAAGAGAGTTGGAGATAAACAAAGGATTATTAGAATCCTTTTTTGGCAGGGATTAGCGATTTGTGTTAGTAATTTAGTCCTTATTTTTATACAAATGGCGGATTCTATTTCTTTTTATACCTTGCTTATTCGCGCGGGAGAGCAAGTTGAAAATGCAAAGGTACTAAAAGGTGTTTATGATAGAAGTATCCCGCTTATGCAATTGGGTACTGTTGTGACAACTTCTTTCTCATTGTCACTTATTCCTATTATTACAGCGGCGAAAGAAAGAGGAGATCTTTCCTTTATTCAAGAAAAGGTAAAGTTAGCAATGAAAATAACATTCGTTATTGGATTTGCAGCTGCTATTGGATTAACTTGTATTATTCAACCTACAAATATTATGTTGTTTGAAAATAGTGATGGATCAGATGTGTTATCGATTTTATCTTTATCTATTTTATTTAGCTCATTGTCAATTACAACTGCTTCTATTTTGCAAGGGTTGGGACAAACATTAAAACCAGCAATATTCGTTGTATTTGGAGGTTGTTTGAAGCTAGCTTTAAACTATATATTAATGCCTTATTTTGGTGTAAAGGGAGCTGCAATTGCAACTTTAGTTGCGCTTATTGTAATTGCCTTGCTAAATAGTGTGCTACTTATGCGAGCTGTATCAGAGCCGCTTATTGATAAGCGGAATATGTTAGGTGTAGTTATTAGTGGTATTGGTATGGGATTTGTATTAATAATCTTTATGCGTGTGTTGCGAATGTCTGGATTAGTAATTGATACAGGACATAGAGGAATTGCGACGCTTGAAGCGCTGTTAGGTGTAGCTATCGGCGGATTAGCATATATGTTTTTAATTTTAAAATTACGTGTATTTACAAAAGAAGAATTAGGAACCGTTATGAAACAAGAGAAAAAAGAAGGTTCATTGAAGAAGAGTGGATAGAGGTGACTGGTTGTGAGTGGGATTATTACGATTTTAGGATTAGGTGCTGGTGAGTTAGATCAGTTAACGATGGGTGTATATCGAAAGATAAAAGAAGCGGACCATATGTTTGTTAGAACGAAGGAACACCCAGTTATAGAAGAATTGGAGAAAGAAGGCATAAAATATACAGCTTTTGACGATGTATACGAAGCGCATGATACATTTGAAATTGTATATGAAACAATCGCGAATACGTTGTTAGAACAAGCTAAAGGTACAGAAATTATTTATGCCGTTCCTGGTCATCCGCTTGTAGCAGAAAGAACAGTTCAGCTACTTTTGGAAAAAGGAGAGGTAGCAAATATTGAAGTGCGACTTGAAGGTGGACAAAGTTTCCTTGATCCGATGTTTGCGAGTCTAAAAATTGATCCGATTGAAGGATTTCAATTAATTGATGCTACATCATTTGAAAGAGGGCAATTAGAATTACGTCAACATTTAATCTTTTGCCAAGTGTATGATGCGTTTGTTGCTTCAGATGTGAAACTGCCGTTAATGGAGATGTTGCCAGATGATTACGAAGTGTATATCGTAACAGCTGCAGGAACTTCATTTGAGCAAGTAAAAAAAGTGCCATTATACATGTTAGATCATGAAACGGAATTAAATAATTTAACGAGTGTATATGTACCGCCAGTTAAGGAGCGTGCATCGTTGTATCAGCAGTTTGATGTGCTTAGAGCAATTATTGCTGATCTTCGTGGACCAAATGGTTGCCCGTGGGATAAAAAGCAAACTCATCAATCTTTAAAGAAATACTTAATTGAAGAAGCATATGAAGTGATAGAAGCCATTGATGAAGAGGATGATGATCATTTAGTAGAAGAACTGGGTGATATATTATTACAAGTTATGCTTCATGCTCAAATTGGAGAGGATGAAGGTTGGTTCTCTATAGATGATATTATTCGAACTTTATCTGAGAAAATGGTTCGTCGTCACCCGCATGTGTTTGGGAATACGGATGTAAATAATGCTGATGAAGTAATTGCGAATTGGGAAGAGATTAAAAAACAAGAAAAGGGATTCGTGAAAGAATCTGTTTTAACGGGTATTCCAAAAAGCTTACCGCAGCTAATGCGTGCTTATGAAATTCAGAAGAAAGCTGGAAAGGTTGGATTTGATTGGGTTGATGTGCAGCCGATGATAGAGAAAGCCTTAGAAGAATGGCAAGAATTCCAGCAAGAAGTTGTAAACATGGATGAGGAAAAGATGCTAGGTGAATTTGGTGATTTACTATTTGCATTTGTTAATATAGCTCGTCATTATAAAATAGATCCAGAAGAAGCGTTGCATTCAACTAATGAGAAATTTACCGGTCGTTTTTTATACATGGAAGCAAAAGTAGCAGAAATGAATAAAGAAATGCAAGATTTATCATTAGAACAGTTAGATGTTTTATGGGAAGAGGCCAAACAAACAGAGCGTTAATAGGGGGACTTGATATGCGTTTAGATAAGTTTTTGAAAGTGTCACGTTTAATTAAAAGAAGAACATTAGCAAAAGAAGTATCTGATCAAGGAAGAATATCCATTAATGGTCAAGTGGCAAAAGCGAGTTCAGATGTAAAGGTAGATGATGAATTAACAATTCGTTTTGGTCAAAAAATAGTAACTGTGAAAGTAAATGAATTGAAAGAGACGACTAAAAAAGAAGATGCAGCAAACATGTATAGTATAGTTCGCGAAGAAAAAGTAAAAGCGGAAGAAGGCTTGTTCTAAAATGGGTCACCCCTTCATACATTACTATTAGCTAGTATAAAGCTATGGGGGGATTTTCGTGAATAATGGTTACTCACCTATGTCTTCTAATCAACAAAATGTTTCTGTAGAGCATGATATTATCATGCGTGGCAGGCGTGTAATCGATATTACCGGTGTAAAGCAAGTGGAGAGTTTTGATAGCGAAGAGTTTTTACTGGAGACTGTAATGGGCTTTTTAACAATTCGTGGTCAAAATTTACAGATGAAGAATTTAGATGTAGAAAAGGGTGTTGTATCGATTAAAGGGAAAATTCATGAGATGCTGTATATTGATGAGAACCAAGGGGAAAAAACTAAAGGTTTCTTTAGTAAGTTGTTTAAATGAGCCTAACAATTCAGTTGTATACAATGCTTTCAATGATTGGAATGGGTGCTTGGATTGGTGCATCTTTAGATACGTATCAACGATTCTTAAAACGCCAAGAGCGTAAACGTTGGCTTGTATTTATACATGATATACTATTCTGGATTGTCCAAGCCTTATTCGTTTTTTATGTATTACTGCTCGTGAATGAAGCTGAATTACGTATATATGTATTTTTGGCATTATTATGCGGTTTTGCGGCATATCAAAGTTTATTGAAAGCATTATACATGAAGATGTTAAATTTTCTCATCCATATTTTTGTGCAAACAATACAATTTTTTGTTCGAATTATACAGCTACTCATGATAAAACCTGTTATTATTATAGCGCAGCTATTTATTGCATTTATATTATTCTTATTTCGTGTACTGCTTTCAATTGGACGTGTGTTATGGAAAATGGCGATTTGGATATTACTTTTCATGTGGAAAGTTTTTTTCTGGCCTGTTCGATTTATTGCTTCACTCATATGGAAACTTCTCCCTAATCGTGTTAAACTTTTTATAACGAAGCATGTAGGGTTCCTGCAATATATAGCAAAGTTGAAGGGACATACCTTCCAATTATGGGAGCGTATAAAAAAGAAGTTAGGGGGACCTCGGAAATGAGGGAACTGAGACAAAGAACAATCGAAAAACAGAGTCCAAATCCTGTTAAAGAACATATAATACAAACGGATGAGAACAGGAAGCGACTTTATCGCCGTTTAGCGGTTTTTCTTGTCTTTGCTTTTACAATTATTGCGAGTATTAGTGTAACGTTTTATCAACAAAACAGTTCCATTAAAGCAAAAGAGGCAAAAGTTAAGGACATGAAAAAAGAACTGGATTCATTAACGAAAAAGGAAAAAAGTCTAAAAGACGAAGTTCAAAAGTTAAATGATGAAGAGTACGTTTTAAAGATTGCTAGAAGGGATTATTTCTTCTCCGGAAAAGGGGAGATAATTTTTCCTGTTTCTAAGTAGAGTATGTCTTATTGACACTATATTTTAGGATTATATATAATAAAGTAAAATTTGACTTTTTAACCACTAAGGAGGAGCATTTTTTTTATGTCAATCGAGGTAGGCAGCAAGTTACAGGGTAAAGTAACAGGTATTACAAATTTTGGCGCTTTTGTGGAGCTGCCAGAAGGCTTAACGGGTCTTGTTCATATTAGTGAAGTTGCTGATAATTATGTGAAAGATATTAACGATCACTTAAAAGTGGGCGACCAAGTAGAAGTAAAAGTTATTAATGTTGAAAAAGATGGAAAGATTGGTCTATCTATTAAAAAAGCGAAAGAACGCGAAAAAACAGAAGGAGATCGTCCACGTGGTGAATACCAACAACGCGGTGGTGATCAACAACGTTCTGGACGTCCACAACGTAATAATAATCGTTCTTTCAACAGAGATAACCGCGGTGGCGGTAACGACCGAGCTCCAAAAGAAACATTTGAACAAAAGATGGCACGCTTTTTAAAAGATAGTGAAGATCGTTTAACTTCTTTAAAGCGTAACACAGAATCTAAACGTGGTGGCCGTGGCGCACGTCGCGGATAATAAGATCGTTTAATTCTTAGCATATAGAGAGGTACCCAGAGTAATTACTCGGGTACTTTTTTATGTGAGAGAATATATTTTTAAAAAAGTTTTTGAGATGTATTGACTTTAAAACACATCTGATGTAAGATACTAATTGTCCGTTAAATACGACGACATGGCGGTGTAGCTCAGCTGGCTAGAGCGTACGGTTCATACCCGTGAGGTCGGGGGTTCGATCCCCTCCGCCGCTATATTTAATTTAACGGCCCGTTGGTCAAGTGGTTAAGACACCGCCCTTTCACGGCGGTAACACGGGTTCGAATCCCGTACGGGTCATCTAAAAAGATCATGCAAATTGCATGATCTTTTTTTTGTTAAGTAAATTAAGACATACAACACTTCTACAAAATCACCCTATATTTTCTGAATATTCCACCGACTATAAATGGATAAATTAAATACTGTGTATATATGTAGACTTATTTCGAATAAAACGTCGAACGATTATAAAAGTGAAAACTGTTGTTTTGACAAAAATCCCAATAATCATCTTTTATAATGACAGTAATTAAACTATGCAGGTGGTGTTAAAAATATGCCTAAAGCAGGAAGGAATACTATGAATACAAGTACATTGGCGATGAATGAAAGTCAGCTTGGAACAATGAAGTGGACAAGTAAGTTGCGAATGAAATTTGAACAAGTTTTCTTTAGATGGGGATTCATAATTGTTGTTATTGGTTTTCTTTTGGGACGAGCATATATATTAACGAACATCTTACCTTTTGCATTGCCGTTTTTTGCTGCTGTTTATGTTATGAAGCGAGATAAAATGCCGCTCGCATTTTTAGCTCTGATGGGAGGAGCACTTTCAGTTTCGATAGATAATTTATTTTTTACTTTTGCATCTATTTTTACTTTCTTCATTTATAATATCTTCTTTAGTCGATTTACACGTAAAACTGTTGGACTTGTACCATTCCAAGTATTTATCTCCGCATTAACCGCACATTTAGTTGTTGTATATTTTGCACAACAAACCATCACCATGTATGACTTGCTCGTTAGTACGATCGAAGCAGGGCTTAGTTTCGTATTAACGATGATATTTCTGCAAAGTGTTCCACTCTTGGTGGAAAGGAAAGGGAAACAACAAACGTTAGAAACAGAAGAAATTGTGTGTTTAATTATATTACTAGCATCTGTTTTAACGGGTACAACAGACTGGTTCGTTTTTGATGCTTCTATTCAACATATTTTCACTAGATACTTAGTATTAGTATTTGCATTTATTGCTGGTGCGGCTACAGGGTCCACGGTGGGAGTTGTCACCGGATTGATATTAAGTTTAGCGAATGTGTCTAGTTTGTCTCAACTTAGCCTCCTTGCCTTTTCAGGATTGCTTGGGGGATTGTTGAAAGAAGGAAAGCGTATAGGAGTTAGTTTAGGATTATTAATTGGTACAAGTTTAATTACGTTATATGTAGACAAGCAAACAAGTATTGTAACAACCTTAATTGAATCTGGTGTGGCAATTGTTTTCTTTTTATTAACACCGAAACTTGTTATGGATCGTATTGCTAAATTTATGCCAGGTACACAAGAACACTCACAAGATCAACAACAATATTTACGAAGAATGCGAGATGTTACAGCGAACAAAATCAATCAATTTGCTAATGTATTTGCTGCTTTGTCTAATAGTTTTTCTGTATATGGGTACGTGGAAGAGGAAGATAAAGAAACAGAAGCGGATTTATTTTTAAGTACAATTACTGCAAAAACATGTCAAACGTGCTTTAAGAAGGATCAATGTTGGGTAGTTAATTTTGATAAAACGTACGATTATATGAAACAAATAATGAATGAGACAGAAGAAGGAACGTTGCAGCATAATCGGAAGTTAGTTCGTGAATGGGACAAGCATTGTGTGAGAGGAAAGAAAGTAACGGATTTAGTGGCAGGTGAATTAGATCACTTCTATGAGGGACAGAAATTAAGAAAACAAATGAAGGAAAATCGTAGAATTGTAGCCGAGCAGTTACTAGGTGTATCAAAAGTAATGGAAGACTTCGCTAAGGAGATACAACGAGAAAGAGAGAACCATCAAGCGCAGGAGGAGCAGATTTTACAAGCATTTCGTGATTTTGGTGTCGAAGTGGAGCATGTTGATATTTATTGTTTAGACAGAGGAAGTATTGATATTGAAATGTTGATTCCAGTTGCATCTAATGAGCATGGAGAATGTGAGAAGTTGGTTGCGCCGATGCTCTCGGATATTTTAAAAGAAAATATCGTTGTTAAGCATGAAGAGAAATCCTCTTATCCAAATGGTCACAGTTTAATATCATTTGGTTCAGCGAAAACCTATTCTCTTGATACAGGATTGGCTACGGCTGCAAAAGGTGGTGGGTTTGTTTCAGGCGATTCCTACGCGATGATGGATTTAAGTGTTGGAAAATATGCACTTGCGATTAGTGATGGTATGGGAAATGGGCAAAGGGCTCATATGGAGAGTAGGGAAACGGTAAAATTATTACAAAAGATACTTCAGTCAGGTATTGATGAGGAAATAGCGATTAAGTCCATCAATTCAATTCTTTCTTTAAGAACGACAGAGGAGATGTATACCACGCTTGACTTGGCTATGGTAGATTTACGGGATGCAAGTGCGAAGTTCTTAAAGGTTGGATCGACGCCGAGTTTTGTTAAACGCGGCAATAATATTTTGAAAATTGAGGCAAGTAATTTACCGATAGGAATTATTGAAGATGTTGAAGTTGATGTGGTTGGTGAGCAATTAAAAACGGGTGATATTCTTATTATGATGAGTGATGGCATTTTTGAGGGAGCGCAACATGTGGAGAATCACGAGTTATGGATAAAACGTAAAATTAAAGAACTACAAACAGAGGACCCACAAGAAATAGCTGATATTATTATGGAAGAAGTAATTAGGTCTGGTGATGGCTATATAAATGATGATATGACTATTGTTGTGGCGAAAGTAAAGAAAAATATGCCGAAGTGGGCTACGATTCCGATAGTGGGAATGCAGGCGCAATAAAATAATCAAAAAACCTAGGTATTTACCTAGGTTTTTTTGATTAAAAAGGTAATGTAATTACTTTGTTGAATCTACAGGAGGAATGTAAGATAAAAATGTGAGTTTTGCACATCTTTTTTTTGCACAATGTTTGTAAAAGTTGTACCATTATATACAGGGTAACTAATGTTGCTGTTCTTGTTTAATGAAAGGTGATTGCGAAGTTGAAAGATGCATTTGTTGGAAAAGTAGATGACTTTGTAAAGCAGCATGATGTATTAAAGAAACATTCAACAATTGTTGTAGGGGTTTCTGGCGGTCCTGACTCTTTAGCTCTTCTATATTATTTGTTAGAAAAAAGGGCAGAAAAGCAACTCGAAATTGTAGTAGCACATGTGGATCATATGTTTAGAGGTAATGAATCTCATGAGGACCTACAGTTTGTACAGGATCTTTGCAAAGAGCTGGGAGTTATTTGTGAGACGATAAGGATTAATGTGTCGCAATATCAACAGCAATATGGAATGAATGCACAAGTTGCTGCTAGAGAATGCAGATATGCATTTTTGGAAACAATAATGAAGAAATATGATGCGAGATATGTAGCTCTTGGTCACCATGGGGATGATCAAGTAGAGACAATTTTAATGCGCCTTGTACGAGGGAGTACTCCGAAAGGATACGCAGGAATTGCAGTGAAGCGTCCTTTTCATAATGGATATTTAATTAGGCCGTTACTTGGAGTAACTAAGGAAGAGATTGTTGATTACTGTAATAAGTTAAAAGTTATTCCACGTATAGATCCGAGTAATAAAAAGGAAGTATATACAAGGAATCGATTACGTAAATATGTCCTTCCTTATTTGAAAGAGGAAAATCCACAAATGCATGAGAAATTCCAAAAATTTAGCGTGCAAATGCAAGAGGATGAGGCTTATTTGCAGGAATTAGCTTTTGAGAAAATGAATAAAGTAATTACAAAAAAAAGCGATAAACAAATTAGCTTATCAATTCCTGCCTTTGAATCCATGTCTATGCCTTTACAAAGGAGAGGGATTCAACTAATATTAAACTATCTTTATGAATATAAGATTCCATCTTCGCTTTCTTCTATACATATTGACAAGGTGATTGAATTTTTTAAGCGGATACAACCTTCAGGTTCATTGGATTTTCCAGGTGGCTTGAAAATTATTCGTACATACGAAGAATGTAGCTTTGGATTTAAACAAGAAATTGTTTCTCCTTTTTTGCAAGATTTATCAGTACCCGGGACAATTACATTACCGAACGGAGATAAATTTGTAACAGAGGTGAGCGAGGATATACCAAGTAACATGAATGAAACAGTGTTTGTTGCTAAGTATAATGATATATCGTATCCACTTCGTATTCGTTCTAGGGAAAATGGAGATCGCATGTCAATACAAGGTATGGATGGTACAAAAAAGATAAAAGCTATTTTTATCGAATCAAAAGTACCGAAAGAAAAAAGAGAAGAATGGCCGATCGTTTGTGACGCAAGTGAAAATATTATTTGGGTACCCTTGTTGAAACGATCTGCATTTGCTATTTCGAAAGAGGTAGCAAAGAAGGATAAATATATTATTATTCACTACAAAAGCAAGGAGTCTTCCGGGAGGATAATGAAATGATGAATCAAGATATCGAAAAAGTATTAATTTCTGAAGAACAAATACAGGAAAAGGTGCTCGAATTAGGTGCAGTTATTGCAGAGGATTACAAAAATACAGTACCGCTTGCAATTGGTGTACTAAAGGGTGCAATGCCATTTATGGCAGATTTATTAAAGAGAACAGATACATATCTTGAAATGGATTTTATGGCTGTATCTAGCTACGGTCACTCTACTGTTTCAACAGGCGAAGTAAAAATCTTAAAAGATCTTGATACTTCTGTAGAAGGTCGCGATATTTTAATCGTTGAAGATATTATTGATAGCGGTCTTACACTAAGCTATTTAGTAGACCTGTTTAAATATCGTAAAGCGAAATCTGTAAAAATTGTTACATTATTAGATAAACCAACAGGTCGTAAGGTTGATCTGAAAGCGGATTATGTTGGATTTACTGTCCCTCATGAATTCGTTGTAGGGTATGGATTAGATTATAAAGAACAATACCGTAATCTTCCGTATGTGGGAGTATTAAAACCAAGTGTTTACTCAAATTAATTAAATACAGGCGTTACAATTGTATAGGAAAGTTTTTCTATGTTACGATTTACTATAGTGTTTATGCCGTGAGAGGAGGTTAGGAATGAATCGTATCTTCCGTAATACCATCTTTTATTTACTGATATTCTTAGTAGTAATTGGGATCGTAAGCTATTTTAATGGTTCGACGCAAAAAACGACATCAGTTAGCTACGACAAATTCATTACTAAACTTGAAAAAGGTGAAGTGCGCAATGTGCAGCTTCAACCGAAAAATGGTGTATTTGAAGTAAAAGGACAATTCAATACTTCTAACCAAGGAGAACAATTTGTTACTTATGCACCAAATACTGAGGAATTACAAAAGAAAATTAATGATAAAGCGCAAGGGGCCGAGGTTAAGTATCAACCAGCAGAAGAAACAAGTGCTTGGGTAACATTCTTTACTTCTATCATTCCGTTTGTCATTATCTTCATTTTATTCTTCTTCTTATTAAATCAAGCTCAGGGCGGCGGTAGCCGTGTTATGAACTTCGGGAAAAGTAAGGCGAAGCTATACAATGATGAAAAGAAAAAAATTCGTTTCAGAGATGTTGCTGGAGCGGATGAAGAGAAACAAGAACTTGTTGAGGTAGTTGAATTCTTGAAAGACCCTCGTAAGTTCGCTGAAGTTGGTGCCCGTATTCCGAAGGGTGTTCTATTAGTGGGCCCTCCAGGTACAGGTAAAACTTTACTAGCACGTGCTGTTGCAGGTGAAGCAGGCGTTCCGTTCTTCTCTATTAGTGGTTCTGACTTCGTAGAGATGTTCGTCGGTGTCGGTGCATCCCGTGTACGTGATTTATTTGAAAATGCAAAGAAAAATGCTCCTTGTATCATTTTCATTGATGAAATTGATGCAGTAGGACGTCAACGTGGCGCGGGTCTTGGCGGTGGTCATGATGAGCGTGAACAAACGTTGAACCAATTGCTTGTTGAAATGGATGGATTCGGTGCAAACGAAGGTATTATTATCATCGCTGCGACAAACCGTCCTGATATTCTTGATCCAGCGTTATTACGTCCAGGTCGTTTTGACCGTCAAATTACAGTAGATCGCCCAGATGTAAATGGTCGTGAGGCTGTACTTAAAGTACATGCTCGTAATAAACCGCTTGATGAGAATGTCAACTTAAGAGCAATTGCAACTCGTACACCAGGATTTTCTGGTGCTGATCTTGAAAACTTATTAAACGAAGCTGCTCTAGTAGCTGCCCGTCAAGATAAGAAGAAAATTGATATGAGCGACATCGATGAAGCGACGGATCGTGTTATTGCAGGTCCTGCTAAGAAAAGTCGTGTTATCTCTGAAAAAGAACGTAATATCGTTGCATTCCATGAAGCTGGCCATACTGTAATTGGTGTTGTCCTTGATGAAGCGGATATCGTTCATAAAGTAACAATTGTCCCTCGTGGTCAAGCTGGTGGATATGCAGTAATGCTTCCGAAAGAAGATCGTTACTTCATGACAAAACCAGAGTTACTTGATAAAATCACTGGTTTACTTGGTGGTCGAGTAGCTGAGGAGATTGTATTTGGTGAAGTAAGTACAGGTGCTCACAACGACTTCCAACGTGCGACTGGTATTGCAAGACGTATGGTTACGGAATTCGGTATGAGTGATAAGCTTGGCCCGATGCAATTCGGTAGCTCACAAGGTGGTCAGGTATTCTTAGGAAGAGACTTCCACTCAGAGCAAAACTACAGTGATGCAATTGCACATGAAATCGATGTGGAAATGCAAACTATTATGAAAGACTGTTACGCTCGTGCGAAACAAATTCTTACTGAAAAACGTGATAAGCTAGATATTATTGCGAAAACGTTACTTGAAGTAGAAACATTAGATGCAGAGCAAATTAATCATTTATATGATTATGGCAGATTACCAGAGCGTCCAACATCTTCAGATGATGTGAAAATAAACATCAACATGAAGAAAGATGATGAAGACGTAGAAGATAAGTAAGAGATGAAGGAGTGACAATAGTCACTCCTTTTTTATTTGTGGAATGAATGTAAGTGGCAAAAGAATTTAAATAAAACTATTATTAAAAATTGAAATAGAGAGTAATCTTTTTGTACAATGATGAGTATAGAAAAACTGATTATATAAGTATGTGTGATATGATGTTTTTATAAGTTTTATACATACTGCACAAATATAGATTAAATAAGATAAGTGGTGAGAATATGATTTTTGTATTGGATGTAGGGAACACAAATGCGGTACTAGGTGTGTTTGAAGAGGGGAAACTTTGTCAGCATTGGCGCATGGAAACAGATCGTCATAAAACAGAAGATGAGTATGGGATGCTTGTAAAGCAGTTACTTGAGCATGAGGGTCTTTCTTTTGAAGATGTGAAAGGTATTATTGTGTCTTCAGTCGTACCGCCAATTATGTTCGCTTTAGAGCGTATGTGTGAAAAGTATTTTAAAATTAAACCGCTTGTAGTAGGGCCTGGGATAAAAACTGGCTTGAACATTAAATATGAAAATCCACGTGAAGTAGGCGCGGACCGAATTGTAAATGCAGTAGCAGGAATCCACTTATATGGAAGTCCGCTTATTATTGTTGATTTTGGTACGGCTACTACATATTGTTATATTAACGAAGAGAAGCATTATATGGGAGGCGTTATTACGCCGGGAATTATGATTTCGGCAGAGGCGTTATATAGTAGAGCAGCAAAGCTTCCTCGTATTGAAATTACAAAACCGAGTAGTGTTATCGGGAAGAATACAGTAAGTGCGATGCAATCAGGTATTCTTTATGGATACGTTGGACAAGTGGAAGGTATTGTTAAGCGTATGAAAGAAGAAGCTAAACAAGAACCGAAAGTTATTGCAACGGGTGGATTAGCAAAATTAATTTCAGAGGAATCAAATGTAATTGATATTGTAGATCCATTTTTAACGTTAAAAGGTTTGTATATGTTATATGAGCGTAATGCAAATTTACAATATGAGAAAGGTGAATAAATAAGTATGAAAGATTATTTAGTAAAAGCGTTAGCGTTTGATGGAGAAGTGCGTGCGTATAGTGTACGTACGACAAACACAGTAAGTGAGGCGCAAAAACGTCACGATACATGGAGAACAGCTTCAGCGGCACTTGGTCGTTCTTTAACTGCGGGTACAATGATGGGTGCTATGCTAAAAGGCGAGCAGAAGCTAACGATTAAAGTAGAGGGTAACGGTCCGATTGGTCCTATCTTAGTAGATGCCCATGCAAATGGAGATGTACGTGGTTATGTAACGAATCCACATGTTGATTTTGAAGGGACAGAACAAGGTAAATTACGTGTATATCAAGCGGTAGGTACAGAAGGATTTGTAACGGTAATTAAAGATATTGGTATGCGTGAGCCGTTTATCGGTCAATCTCCCATCGTTTCAGGAGAACTAGGGGAAGACTTCACATATTATTTCGCAGTTTCTGAGCAGACGCCTTCTTCCGTTGGTGTCGGTGTTCTTGTAAATGGAGATGACAGCGTATTGGCAGCGGGTGGATTTATCCTTCAAATTATGCCGGGCGCACAGGAAGAAACAATCTCATTCATTGAAGATCGTTTACAAAAAACCCCTCCTGTATCAACATTGATCGAACAAGGTCTTTCTCCAGAAGAGCTACTATATGCAGTCCTTGGAGAAGATAAAGTAAAAGTATTAGAAACTATGGATGTTCAATTTAATTGCACGTGTTCACGCGAACGTATTGAGAGTGTGTTAATTAGTTTAGGTAAAACAGAGTTAGAGCAAATTCGTGAAGAAGAAGAAGAGACGGAAGTTCACTGTCACTTCTGTAATGAACGATATAAATTCGCTAAAGAAGATATTACAGGCCTGATTGAGAGTCTGTAATAAAGAAGTTTAGGCGGAGAATCAGCTGCCCAAATAGATTGACAAACAGGGAATTTTCTGACAAAATCTAAATATAGATAAAACCAATAAAAATACTCGGTGTTAGGAGTGACAGGAATGCGAGTGGCACAATCAGTTTCAGAATTAATCGGGAAAACGCCGATCGTTAAGTTGAACCGCATCGTAGAATCAGACAGCGCAGATGTATACTTAAAATTAGAATTTATGAATCCGGGGAGCAGTGTTAAAGATCGTATCGCGTTAGCTATGATTGAAGATGCTGAAAATAAAGGATTATTAAAAGAGGGCGATACAATCATTGAGCCGACAAGTGGTAACACAGGTATTGGCTTAGCGATGGTAGCGGCTGCTAAAGGATATAAGGCAATTTTAGTAATGCCAGAAACAATGAGTATTGAGCGTCGTAATTTATTACGCGCTTACGGTGCTGAATTAGTATTGACTCCAGGACCTGAAGGAATGGGTGGAGCAATTCGTAAGGCAACTGAATTAGCAAAAGAACATGGGTACTTTATACCACAACAGTTCCAAAATCAAGCGAATCCAGAAATCCATCGTATAACAACAGGTCCAGAAATTGTTGAACAGATGGGTGATCAATTAGATGCGTTTATCGCGGGTATTGGTACAGGTGGAACAATTACAGGCGCTGGTGAAGTGCTGAAGGAAGCGTATAAAGATATTAAAATTTATGCGGTAGAACCTGCGGATTCGCCAGTATTATCTGGTGGGAAACCGGGGCCACATAAAATCCAAGGAATTGGAGCGGGGTTTGTTCCGGAGACATTGGATGTAGAGGTATATGATGAAATTATTCAAGTGAAAACGGAGCAAGCGTTCGAATATGCGAGAAGAGTAGCTAGAGAAGAAGGTATTTTAGTTGGTATCTCTTCGGGAGCAGTCGTTTATGCAGCGACAGAAGTTGCGAAGAAATTAGGTAAAGGGAAAAAGGTACTTGTTATTATTCCGAGTAACGGTGAACGTTATTTAAGTACACCGCTTTATCAATTTGAATCATAATTGAATGTGATTGAAAAAGCATCCTTGAAAGAGGATGCTTTTTCTTTTTGGATTGGAAAAAGGAAAAGAGTGAATGACTAGAAAACTTCATGTAAAATAAGAGGTAGTATAATTAATTTATTTTCACTAGCCCTTGAGTATAATCATTCTCTATATACATAACTTATGTAGTTGGAGCTGGTTAGTCTTAGAGGGTGGGATAAAAGAAGACGGGGTGTTGATATGCAACGAAGAAAATCTTTAGCGCTTTCTATTCCATATCAGTTAGATTTTTTTAAGCAATATAAATTTCTTTCCAAAAATAAGCCACAACATATTTTGTTAGAAAGTGGACGTGGTGGTCGTTATAACATTGTGGGGCTGGACCCAGTAGCGGTAATTCAAGGGAAGAATGAGACGTTACATATAAGGGAAAGTGGTAAGGAAACAATAAAGCGAGGGAATCCATTAGATTTAATGCAAGAATATATGGAGAAATGGAAAACTGACTATAATCCGGAGTACCCGCCTTTTCAAGGTGGTGCAATTGGTTACTTTAGTTATGATTGTATCCGTTATATCGAAAAACTTCCTTCTCTTGCAGAGGATGATCTGAATATACCTGATATATTCTTTTTATTATTTGATGACGTGTTTGTGTACGATCAAAAAGAACAAGTGTTATGGATTATTACGCATTATGTAGATGAACATGAAAAGGCAGAAGAACGATTAAATGCATGGAAGGATCTTTGGGTGAAAGAAGCACCTAAATTGACTATGCCGTTTGAATGTCCTGAAAAGAAAAATGAAGCAGTTGCTTTTACGGAAGAGGGCTTTATAAAGGCTGTTGAACGTATTCAAGAATATATTGGAGCGGGTGATGTGTTTCAAGTAAACTTGTCGACAAGGCAAGAAAGAACTTTACAAACACATCCGCTAGAAATTTATACAAGTCTTCGTGAAATTAATCCATCTCCATATATGGGCTACTTGGAGCTTGGGGATTTTCAAATTGTTAGTGCTTCGCCTGAATTGCTAATTAAAAAACAAGGGCCAGAAGTAAGTACAAGACCAATTGCTGGTACAAGATCCCGTGGTGCGAATGAACAAGAGGATAAAGAATTAGCGAGGGAATTAATTGAGAACGAAAAGGAAAGAGCAGAGCACGTAATGCTTGTGGATTTAGAACGAAACGATTTAGGCCGTATTTGTAAATATGGAACGGTTGAAGTAGATGAATTTATGGTAATTGAAAAGTACTCACACGTTATGCATATTGTTTCTAATGTGCGCGGTGAAGTGGAAGAAGATAAGGATGCGTTCGATTTAGTAAAGGCCGTATTTCCTGGCGGGACAATTACTGGTGCCCCGAAAATACGTACGATGGAGATTATTGAAGAATTAGAGCCTGTTCGCCGAGGGATTTATACAGGTTCAATTGGTTGGATTGGTTATTCCGGAGATACGGAATTGAATATTGTAATTAGAACGCTGCTTGCTAAAGATGGGCAAGCACATGTACAAGCTGGAGCGGGAATTGTAATTGATTCGAATCCAAAAAATGAATATAAAGAGTCGTTAAAAAAGGCAATCGCTTTATGGCGTGCGAAAGAAAGTAGCGAAGAAACGGTTAGGTGAGAGAAATGATATTGATGATTGATAATTATGATTCTTTTACATTTAATTTAGTGCAGTTTCTTGGAGAACTTGGACAAGAGCTTATTGTTAAGCGTAATGATGAGGTGACTATTTCGGATATTGAGAATATGAAGCCAGACTTTTTAATGATTTCGCCAGGTCCATGTAGTCCTAATGAAGCGGGTATTAGTATGGAGGTTATTCAATACTTCGCTGGAAAGATTCCGATTTTTGGAGTTTGTCTTGGGCATCAATCAATTGCGCAAGTGTTTGGTGGAGAGGTTGTTCGTGCAGAACGATTAATGCATGGGAAAACGTCGCCTATGCATCATGACGGAAAGACGATTTTCTCGGATATTCCTAATCCGTTTACTGCAACGCGTTATCATTCACTTATTGTAAAGAAAGAGACGTTACCAGAATGTTTAGAGATCACATCTTGGACGGAAGAGGGAGAGATTATGGCGCTTCGTCATAAAACGTTGCCGATTGAAGGTGTACAATTCCATCCAGAATCTATTATGACTTCTCATGGGAAAGAGTTGTTGCATAATTTTATTCACAAATATAGTCCAAGTGTGACATTATGTTAATTTACGTAAATGGCGCGTATGTAGAAGCGAGTGAAGCGAAAATTTCTCCTTATGATCATGGTTATTTATATGGGCTTGGAGTTTTTGAGACGTTTCGTATTTATAATGGTCATCCTTTCTTGTTGGATGATCATTATGAACGTTTAATGGATGCGCTGGATACATTGCAAATCAAATGGACAATGACGAAAGATGACGTAATACGTATTTTGGAGAATCTACTCGTTAAGAATGGATTGAAGCATGCGTATGTACGCTTTAATGTATCGGCGGGTATAGATGAAATAGGATTGCAAACGAATGTGTATGAAGAACCATCTGTTATTGTTTTTATAAAACCTTTGGCAATTCCAGGAGATGTAGTGGAGAAAGAAGGGGTTATTTTAAAACAAGTACGAAATACACCAGAGGGTGCGTTTCGCTTGAAGTCCCATCATTATTTAAATAATATTTTAGGGAAACGCGAAATTGGAAATGGTGTGAATAAGGAAGGGATTTTCCTTACTGAAACAGGTTATGTTGCAGAGGGGATCGTTTCGAATCTCTTTTTTGTTAAAGGAGGTACTCTGTATACTCCTTCATTAGAAACAGGGATTTTAAATGGTATCACTCGTGCATTTATTATAAAGGTTGCTGAAGAGCAGGGTATAGAAGTAAAGGAAGGTTTCTTTACGAAAGATGAATTGCTTTCAGCGGATGAAGTGTTCGTAACGAACTCTATTCAAGAAATTGTTCCTCTTTATCTTATAGAGGGAGAAGATTTCCCGGGCAAAGTGGGAATAGTTACAAAAAGATTTATGGATCTTTATGAAGTGCAGAGAGAGAAATTGTGGAGCAGAAATGAATTGCGAAGAGGAGATGTGTAATTTGAAGTGGGATTATGATTTACGCTGCGGCGAATATACATTGAACTTAAATGAAAAGACATTAATTATGGGGATTTTAAATGTAACACCAGATTCGTTTTCTGATGGTGGGAGTTACAACGAGGTAGATGCTGCGGTGCGTCACGCGAAAGAAATGAAAAATGAGGGTGCACATATTATTGATATCGGTGGCGAGTCTACCCGCCCGGGTTTCGCTAAAGTTTCGGTAGAAGAAGAAATAAAGCGAGTCGTTCCGATGATTCAGGCGGTTTCGAAAGAAGCGAAATTACCTATTTCTATTGATACGTATAAAGCTGAAGTTGCAAAACAAGCGATTGAAGCTGGCGCTCATATCATTAATGATATTTGGGGAGCGAAGGCGGAACCGAAGATTGCTGAAGTTGCAGCCTATTATGATGTGCCTATTATCTTAATGCATAACCGAGATAATATGAACTACCGCAACTTAATGGCTGATATGATTGCTGATTTGTATGAAAGTATTAAAATTGCTAAAGATGCTGGTGTGCGAGATGAGAATATTATTTTAGACCCAGGTATCGGTTTTGCGAAAACGCCTGAACAAAATTTAGAAGCGATGCGTAATTTAGAACAGTTAAATGTACTGGGTTATCCAGTCCTCTTAGGTACTTCAAGAAAATCCTTTATTGGTCATGTATTAGATTTGCCAGTGGAGGAACGTCTTGAAGGAACGGGCGCTACCGTGTGCCTTGGTATTGAAAAGGGCTGTGAGTTTATCCGTGTTCATGATGTGAAAGAAATGGCGCGTATGGCTAAGATGATGGACGCGATGATTGGTAAGGGGGCAAAATAATTGGATAAAATTTATATCCATGATATGGAGTTTTACGGTTATCATGGTGTATTCCCAGAAGAGAATAAATTAGGTCAGAGATTTAAAGTGGATTTAACGGTGGAGTTAGATTTAAAACGCGCAGGAGAAAGTGACGACTTGGAGCATTCTGTCAATTACGGCGAGCTTTTCGAACTATGTAGAAAAGTTGTTGAAGATAAGACGTATAAGCTTGTAGAGAGTATCGCTGAAAATATCGCTACAGATATATTGAAACAATATGAGAGTATTTCACGGTGTACAATTAAGGTAATTAAACCGGATCCGCCGATACCAGGACATTATCGTGCTGTAGCTGTGGAAATTATGAGAGAGCGTCCATGAATAATATAGCGTACATTGCATTAGGTTCAAATATTGGAGAGCGTTATACGTATTTAACTGAAGCGATTAAGTTTTTAAATAAAAACCCTTATATCCATGTTGATGATGTTTCGTCTGTATATGAAACGGAACCAGTTGGCTATACTGACCAAAGTTGTTTTTTAAATTTAGTTATAAAAATTTCTACCAATTTATCACCGCAAGAATTATTGAAAGTAACGCAAAAGGTAGAGAATGGTTTAGGAAGAAAAAGGGAAATTAGATGGGGCCGAGGACCATCGACCTTGACATTTTGCTATATAATCAAGAAAATATTGAAGCAGAGAATCTTATTGTTCCGCATCCGCGGATGTTCGAAAGAGCTTTTGTTATCGTTCCGTTGTTAGAAATCAATCAAGATATAAAACAAGACATTTCACGTTCGCAAGTAGAAGAAATGAAAAGGCGAGAGGGAGTAACGGTATGGAAGCAGAAAAATGGGGAAGACGCATTCGTGCTTTTCGAAAGCTAAAAGGCTATACACAAGAAGGTTTTGCTAAAGAATTAGGGGTATCTGTATCTGTTTTAGGTGAAGTTGAGAGAGGGAATCGATCGCCTTCCCAAGATTTTGTAGTAGAAGTTGCTAAAGCATTAAAGGTCTCGATAGATGAACTAATGCCGAAGTGACTATGAAGGAAGGAGTAAATCGAGTGTTAAAGATTGCAAATATTGAGATGAAAAATCCGGTTGTATTAGCACCGATGGCGGGAGTGTGTAACTCTGCATTCCGTTTGACAGTAAAAGAATTTGGTGCAGGTTTAGTTTGTGCCGAGATGGTAAGTGATAAGGCAATATTACTTAATAACAAAAGAACATTAGATATGCTATATATCGATGAGAGAGAAAAGCCATTAAGTTTACAAATTTTTGGTGGAGAGAAAGAGACTCTTGTGGATGCTGCGAAATACGTAGATAAATATACGACAGCGGACATTATTGATATTAATATGGGGTGCCCAGTACCGAAAATCACTAAGTGTGATGCAGGAGCAAAGTGGCTTTTAGACCCAAATAAAATATATGAGATGGTAGCAGCGGTTGTAGATGCTGTTGAAAAGCCAGTTACAGTTAAAATGCGTATTGGTTGGGATGAAGATCATATTTTCGCAATAGAAAATGCTAGAGCTGTTGAGCGTGCTGGTGGACAAGCGGTAGCGGTTCATGGGCGTACACGAGTGCAAATGTATGAAGGTAAAGCGGATTGGAATATTATTAAACAAGTAAAGCAGGCTGTAAATATTCCGGTTATCGGAAATGGTGATGTCGAAACACCACAAGATGCAAAGCGTATGCTTGATGAAATTGGTGTAGATGGTGTTATGATTGGTCGCGCTGCTCTTGGAGATCCGTGGATGATTTATCGTACGGTAAAGTATTTAGAGACAGGTGAGTTAATGCCGGAACCAACAGTGCGTGAGAAAATTGATGTATGTATGTTGCATCTAGATCGTCTTATCGATTTAAAGAACGAAAATGTTGCCGTAAGAGAGATGAGAAAGCATGCAGCTTGGTATTTAAAAGGTGTTCGTGGTAATGCGAGTGTGCGTAATGGTATCAATACTTGCGACACACGTGAAGACCTTGCGAATGTATTAGGTGCATTTGTAGAAGAAGTAGAAGCGAAACAACAAACAATTTATGTTGGTTAATAAGGGGGCATAGAAGATTGACATTCTTCTATACACTTCCTATAATTACGTGAAAGAAAGAAGAACTGCCAGTTAGTTGCTGGCAGTTTTTCTAGTTGATTAGAAAATGCTATACTGTATATATTGTAAAAATTAATAGAGCTGGAGTGATATTAATATCATGGATAACATGAACCACGAAGAATTAAACGACCAATTGCTTGTTCGTCGTGAAAAGCTACATAATTTACGTGAGCAAGGAATCGATCCGTTCGGTAAACGATTTGAACGCACAAATTCAACAACTGACTTAGTAAGTCTATATGGAGAATTCTCTAAAGAAGAATTAGAAGAGAAAGAAATCACTGTTTCTATCGCTGGTCGTATTATGACAAAACGCGGTAAAGGAAAAGCGGGATTTGCACATATTCAAGATTTACAGGGGCAAGTTCAAATTTATGTTCGTAAAGATACTGTTGGAGATGAAGAGTACGAGTTATTTACGACAGCAGATTTAGGTGACTTAGTAGGTATTGAAGGTAAAGTGTTCAAAACAAACGTTGGAGAACTTTCAGTAAAAGCAATAGGATTTACACTTTTAACGAAATCTCTTCGTCCATTACCGGATAAATACCATGGGTTAAAAGATGTTGAACAACGCTATCGTCAACGTTACTTGGACTTAATTACAAGTATGGAAAGCCGTGAAACGTTCGTTACCCGTAGTAAAATCATTCGTGAAATGAGAAGATATTTAGATGACAACGGTTATCTTGAAGTAGAAACGCCTATGATGCACGCGATTGCAGGTGGAGCGTCTGCTCGTCCTTTCACTACACACCATAATGCGTTAGATATGGAATTATATATGCGTATCGCAATTGAACTTCATTTAAAACGTCTTATTGTGGGTGGATTAGAAAAGGTTTATGAGATCGGCCGTGTATTCCGTAATGAGGGTGTATCAACTCGTCATAACCCTGAGTTTACGATGATTGAATTATATGAAGCGTATGCTGATTATAATGATATTATGAAACTAACAGAAAATATGGTTGCTCATATCGCGAAAAAAGTATTGGGTACAACAACAATCCAATATGGTGATTATGAAATTAATCTAGAGCCAGAATGGACACGTCTTCATATGGTAGATGCAATTAAGCAACACTCTGGAGCAGATTTCTGGAATCCAATGAGTGTAGAAGAAGCGCGTGAACTTGCAAAAGAACATAATGTAGAAATTAAAGACACAATGGAAGTTGGTCATATTATTAATGAGTTCTTCGAACAAAAAGTAGAAGATAAATTAATTCAACCAACATTTATTTACGGTCATCCGGTAGAAATTTCGCCACTTGCGAAAAAGAATGACGAAGATCCACGATTCACAGATCGTTTCGAGTTATTTATCGTTGCACGTGAACATGCAAATGCATTCACTGAGTTAAATGATCCAATCGATCAAAAAGAACGTTTTGAAGCTCAATTAAAAGAGCGCGAGCAAGGTAATGACGAAGCTCACATGATGGATGATGATTATATCGAAGCACTTGAGTACGGCATGCCTCCTACGGGCGGATTAGGAATCGGTATTGATCGTTTAGTTATGTTGTTAACAAATGCACCATCTATTCGCGATGTACTATTATTCCCTGCTATGCGTCATAAACAAGACTAAGCTTTGGAGATTTCTCCAAAGCTTTTTTTATTTTACTATGAGTGACATGAAGGGAGTGGATCTTGATAGGGTAGAGAATGCGTCTAGAAATTATATTTATATAGAAGAAACATGCTATTTTTATACTTTTTTACTAGGTTAAAAATTTTATTAGAAAAACTATTGCATTTTAATAATCAAACTGGTATATTTATATTCGTTGCCACGAGAGGTAACAAAAGAAACAAACGAAAAACAACTTATTGAAAAAAGTTGTTGACGAAAATATAACGAAATGTTATATTAATAAAGTCGCTTCTGAGCGACGAAGT
>NZ_JAXHPX010000006.1:0-288710 GCF_042466195.1 Bacillus sp. R86525 | reverse complement strand
CAGAACGGCCATCTTACGCTTCTTTTTACACTGAGGAAGAGATTTCTGTCAGAGACTGATAAGTTTTCTAATAGCTAACTGATTTTTTATTATAATTTTCTTATTTCCAACGGAAGCCACAAGTCCTAAGCTTTCAAATTTATTCAATTTACGACTAATAGTCTCTCTTGTTACCCCTGCATAATTTGCCAATTCTTCTCGTGTCAATGGCAAGTTAATAAGTATTCCATCCTCAGTACTCCTACCATATTTATCACAAAACTCCAATAGTATATGAGCAATTCTAACTTCAGGATTGTTTGTTGCTAAATTTTGCACTAAATTCTCTATCTTAGCCAGACGTTTTGTTACAATTTTTAATAACTTCAATGCAATACTTGGATTCCGTTCCATTATATAATCCATATTTTCTTTTTTTAGCATACAGATATGAGTATCTTCTATAGCATATGCACTAAAATTACTCTTTTCATCATAATTAAATATATTTAATTCACAAAAGGATTCACCACTTGTTAAAATATGCAATATTTGCTCTTTCCCTTGAAGAGTTAATGTAGATAACTTTACCTGTCCACTATTAATAATAAATAATGTATCTGATTTATCTCCCTCAAGAATTAATGGCTGGCCTTTCTTAAACTTCCTATGTTTTGTCATTGAAGCTATATTACTAATTTCCTCTTCGGAAAGTGTCTTGAAAATTAGTACTTTTCTTGGGCAAAGCTCCTTTGATTTTTTATGATTATAATGATCGGTCATATTTTCTCACCTAACTTTAAATATAGAATAAAAAATATACTGGTACGTATGGTTATTATAGACCTTTTTATTAAATATATCAGTGACCCAAATCACAACTATATTTTTAAAAAAATAGTAATACAATATCTATATAAATATATTTTGAATATGTCATAGAAAATAGGGCCCTGAGGAGAAAGGGTGGCGTCAGGGCCCTATCGAGGGTACCGAGAATGGCTGAATCGGTATAACTATATGTTACACAATTATTATAGATTTTTTTAAGAATATCTCTGTGACCAGAATCACATTCAATAATAAAAAAAAAACAATGAGAATACTGCGCAGTATTCTCATTGTTTTTTTTTATTATTCATCTATTGGTGCAAAATGATTTTTATCTTCTCCGCAAACAGGACAAACCCAATCCTCTGGTAAATCCTCGAAACTTGTTCCTGGTTCTATATCCTCATCTGGATCTCCTACCTCCGGGTTATAAATATATCCACATGGTACACAAATGTATTTTTTCATGATGTCCTCTCCTTTTTATACAGCATTATATTTTCTCCTTTAACTTGCTCATTATTTCACTTATATTTGTATTTAATAAATCTATTCCTTCTAATGATACTTGCTTTTCAATCGCAGTTTTGTAAGGAATAGATGCAGTAACTCCTTCTAATGAAATTACACCCACTATTTTATTATCCTTAATAAATAACCTTGTATACTTCTCCTTATCGTCTTCTTCAACAATTGTTGCATCACACTGCTCCTCATTAACAAATCCAATTGAAAATAAAGATACATTGAATGCGTTAAAAATAGTAGTTGGAATTTCTTTTTTATAAATAGCAGTTTTGGATACCATGTTACTACCAGCTACTCTTCCTTGTTCCAAGGCAGTCCCCCATAAACCTTCAATCTCATCATTCACTTCTGCAACATCTCCCGCAGCATATACGGATTCTATATTTGTTCTCATCTTCTCATCCACAACAATACCTCTATTTAATTTAATAGCAGTATCATGTACAAGTTTGGTGTTAGGAGTAATGCCTATTGAGTAGACAATGCTATCACAATTGATTTGATTATTTCCGTTCATCTTTATGCCAGTTACTGTTTCTTCCCCGAGAATAGAATCAATAGAAGCATTTAAATACACCTTCACTCCTTCACTTTCAATTTTTTGTTTTAAGAGAAGCGAAGATTTTGTGTCTAATTGTCTTCTCATTAATAAAGGAGCCACTTCTACAATGGATACCTTTTTACCAGCTTTCAGAATAGACCAAGCTGTTTCTATCCCTTGTACACCACCACCAATGGTCACAATACTCTCTTTGTCTTCTAAATATTCTTTAAGCTTATCTGCCTCTTGCATGTCCCTAATAGTAAAAATATTTTTTTTATTAGTTCCATTTATCTTTAATCTTCTATTATTTGCTCCTGTACAAATTAATAGTTTATGATAAGAAAATTCTTCTTTATTTAATGTAATAATAAATTGCTCATTGGTATCAATTTTTACCACCTTTGTATTTGTAAAAACTGATATGTGATTATCTTGATACCACTTTTGCTTTTTAATTAACACTTTTTCACTGTGTAAATCTGAATACAAATCCTTTGATAATTTAATTCTTCTGTAAGGTAGTGATGGCTCTTCACCAAAAATGAATATATTTGACTCTTTATCATACTCTCTTATAGTTTTAGCAGCATTTACAGCGGCTACACCACTCCCAATAATAATAAAATTCTTTTCCATGTTTTCACCTCCATTTCTCTATTAAATAGAACTCAATAATAAATCTGTAACAAATGTTGTTGCATGTTGGATTTTCTTTACTTTTCCCTCATCTTTTGGAGAGAATCTAATCCGAATAGGAAATTCAACATGAGTCATACCTGTAGATTTGATAACTTTTGATGTGCTTTGTACATTCATGTTTGTTTCATTGAGGTAATCTTGTATCACCTCAATTGCCTCTCCACTCCAACCATATGAACCGAATGAAGCTGCAATTTTCCCTTCTAAGTTCATTTCTGTCATTTCTTTTAAAATTTCTTCTAAATTACCAATCATATCTGCATATCTAGTTGAAGATCCTATGAAGACTGCATCTGCTTCTTGAATACTCTTTAAAACTTCTAATTTTTTTGATTTATCAGCGTTAAATACTGTTACATGAATATTATCTGCTTCTAAAGTTTCTTTAATAATATTTGCTACTTTTTTTGTATTATTTTTAATTGTTGTATACACAATTGTTACTTTCTTATCTTGATTTGTATCCCTACTCATATTTGCATATAAATTAATATACTTCTGTATATCTTGACGTAAAATGTAGCCATGAGATGGTGCAATCATTTGTATATCTAAATCTTTTAGAGCTTCTATTAATGTTCTTACATATCTTCTATGTGGATGGATAATGGCATTATAATAGCCAATAAAGTCTTCTGTAATATCTACATTCGCTTTATCACTGAAAATCTCGTCATTTGCTATATGAGTACTAAAAATATCACAAGGAAATAAAATTTTATCCTCTACACAGTAGGTAATCATTGTTTCTTCCGTATGAAGATATGGCGTTTCTTTAAATTTCAATGTTTTTCCACCAATATCTAATGTATCACCGTCTTTTACTATTAAAAACTTTCGATTATGCAGCTTATACATCTCTTGTATTTCTGGTACTGCAATTTCTGTACATACAATCGTTGCATTAGTAGCTCTTGATGCTAATGCTGCCAATCCCCCTGAATGGTCGGGTTCTGTATGATTCACTACGATATACTGAATTTCTTGTGGATCAATTAGTTTACTTAAAGATTCTACAAATTCTCTTCCAAACTCTATATCAACTGTATCAATCACTGTTGGCTTTTCTGTTTTTAGCAAATACGCGTTATAAGTTGTTCCTTTTGCTAAGATCAAACGATGGAATGGAACTTCTCTATTATCAACTTTCCCTATCCAATATATATCTTTAGTTAACTTAATTTCTTTGCTCATATAACTCGATTCCTCCTCAATCAGATCTGATTTACAACTGAATTATATAAACCTTTTTATAATTAAAAGAGGACTAGAATCACATTTTAAAAAAATTAATAAAAAAACACCTGAGTAACAGCGTTCTACTCAGGTGTTTTTTAAATTTATTTTGTTGCTACAATTACTAGAGCCGGACCATCAAGTGAATATATTTTTTTATCAAAATTAGCGTAAGTTTCTACTGAATCGAAACCACAATCTATTAATATCGGAAGTAATTGTTTTTTTGTAATTGGATATAACTCTATACTATTTGAGAATTCTTCACCACCTGTATTTAATGTTACAGTAAATAGCACTTTTTTTCTCTCTATTGCATAATCTCGTTTGAATGAGAAATGTTTTTTCTTAATTACTGGAAATATGAACTGTTTTTGATTTAATACTTTTTCATAGTTTACAATTTGAATTATTAACTTTCCATTTTTCTTAAGTTTTTTAAAAGAACTTTGAATAAAATCAATAATTTCCTGTACGTTGTCTAAATGAACCAACGTATTTCCAATACAATAAATACCATCAAATATCCCAGATACCTCGTCTATTTGCTGCATTCTAAGTGTATTTACATACAGCTTCCCCTTATGTGGTATAGCTTTCTCAGAAATTTTATCAGCCATTTTCTTCTCTGGCTCCATTGCAGTGACAATCATTCCTTTTTCAACTAATGCATTAGCCACATTCCCTGTTGCCGCACCTACATCAATTACGGAGTCTCCCTCTTGTAAATAAGAAGCAATAAAATTCAATTGTTTTTCATTTTCCGGAAATATTTCATCATAATACGGCATTAATTTTTCGTAAAAAGTCATTATCTATACAATCCTTTCTACATTCAGTATTGGGGCAAATATTAATGTAATAATTTATTTGAATTAATTCTAAATATATCAATATATTTCTATACCAGAAACAATATGCTACTTTATTAGCCTTTACGAGATAAAATATTTAAATACTATTATTGTTGTAATAAAAACGTAAATAGCATTTATACTCTCTAAAATCCCAACTTTTAAAATTGAAATATTTCTTCCATAAAGTACTATAGACCGTAGCAAACTTGGGATAAAAATAATGGTAATCGATGGTGATAAAATAAACGTAACAATCACAAGTAATAAATGGTACCACCATGACACAATGCGATACGTTGGATTCTTTTTTTCACGAATCATTGTTTTTACATAAAACGTACTCCCTATAAAATATAAAAATGATATAGTCGCTATTATCAATATATTTTTATCGACTGTTTTCATTGTAAAGTAATAACTAATAATTCCCCCTATACAAAACAAAATAATTGCACATACATCATTTAATAAAGCTCGTTCATTTTTTTTGCTAGAAAAATAAATGTTTATACAAAAAACCGGGAGCATAATAATAGAAAAGTACACTATACGCCATTCATAACTAAGAGCAATAGCCGTACATATACAAGCCTCGCCAAAATAAAGAAGAAAATAATATAAATAATATTTCTTTCGCGGCTGTTTTACATACATTAATAAGGGGTACGTAGCTAAATACACAAAAAACCACGCTAAAAAAAGAGGTATATGATACCAAGTCCATTTACCAGTTAAAATGCCTAAAAAAAATGGAATGGGCAGCATAGCCCAGGCCCCATGCTGCCTTGGAATAATTAACTTCATTCTTCCACACCTCATATTTAATTTTTTATCAAAATTTTACTTAAGAATGATAATCAGTAGCATATATAGCATTACATTTATAGATAAATACCTTTACCAGTGAGAGAATCCCCCACTGGTAATCATACTCCACCAATCCAGGGCATACCCGTCCCGAATAGTAAAATAAAATGAATTTCTCATACTCACTCTTCTCTTATAAGATAATCTATGTTTTAAAAAATTACTGTGAGTGAAATCACTGCATTCTATTTTTATACCTTTTATTTTATAAATTGAAACTTTCTTCAGTGCGTTTTTTTATATCTATTAGTACCCCTACTATTTGTAGCCTAAAATAAGAAAATCTATATCTATACATTTTTTAATAGGCAAGCTACCACGAAAAATGTATAGATTCAGTCTCTTTTAAAAAGAAAGGATTATATACATCTTATATTAGTAGCATTGCACAACAAAACTATATGTAGTATTATTTATCAATGATAAACACTATATGTGGAATTGGAGTGAGTTTAATGAACCCCTCAAACAAAGTAAAAAAACAAAAAAATACCTTATGGACAACTTTTCATAGAATTGTACAGAGTAATGATCAAGATTTAATGCAAGAAAACGCAAATGTTGATGGTCGATCCCCAATGGGAATGATGGGAACATTTGCATCAGAGAGCGCAAAACTTTATGTAAGGGAACATTTGCTTTCTAAACAAGTAAAAGAAGCAATTGATCAAAACATTTTATATCCACATGATTTAGATTTTTATGCAACAGGAACGACCACGTGTTCACAAATCCCTTTAGCACAATTGCTTAAAAATGGTTTCCACACTGGGCATGGTCATATGAGACAACCACAAGATATTAAAAGTGCATTAGCACTCTCGTCTATTATTCTTCAAGCCAATCAAAATATGCAGCATGGAGGGCAATCTCTTGCCATGTTTGATATAGATTTAGCCCCCTATGTGAGGAAAACATTTGAAAAGAATAAGAAAAAGCTAAGTGACTACCCGTTAACAAAGGAACAAATCGAGGTGTTTGCATGGAAAGAAACAGAAAACGATACATATCAAGCATGTGAAGCATTTATTCATAATTCCAATAGCATGCATAGCCGTGGTGGTGGGCAAGTTCCATTTATTTCAATTAACTACGGTACGGACACATCAAAAGAAGGAAGGCTATTAATTAAGCAATTACTACGGGCGACACAAGCGGGATTAGGAAAAAGCGAAACGCCTATTTTCCCTATTCAAATCTTTAAGTTAAAAAAAGGCGTGAATTTTGAAGAAAAAGATCCAAATTATGATTTATTTGAACTTGCGTTAGAAACAACAGCAAAACGATTGTTTCCTAACTTTTCATTTTTAGATGCGCCATTTAACGCAGCGTATTATAATGGGAACCCTGAAAGTGAAGTATGTTATATGGGATGTCGTACCCGTGTGATGTCTAATATTCATGGTGATGAAACAGCAATTGGAAGAGGAAATTTATCATTTACATCTATTAATTTAGTAAAATTAGCTTTAATAAATAATTCAAAAGAGGAATTTTTTAATTCATTAAACCATTATATCAACCTTGGCATTCGTCAATTGCTAGACAGATATTCGTATCAATGTACAAAAAAAGCCAGAGATTTTCAATTCCTATATTCACAAGGGATTTGGCGCAATGGTGAAAAACTACAACCAGAAGATTCAGTTACTGAGATTTTAAAGCAAGGAACATTGAGCCTTGGTTTTATTGGACTTGCGGAATGCTTGGTTGCCTTAACAGGAAAACACCATGGGGGAGATAAAGATTCATGGCGACTTGGAAAAGAAATTGTTACATTTATGAGAAAAAAGATGGATCAAGCAACAGAAGAGCATCGCTTGAATTTCACCTTAATTGCAACTCCCGCTGAAGGGCTATCAGGGAAGTTTATCAAAAAAGATCGCGCTGAATTTGGAACTATTACAGGTGTAACCGATCATGATTACTATACAAATTCATTTCATATTCCAGTTTATTATCCTATTCAAGCAATTAATAAAATCCGCTTAGAGGGACCATTTCATGCTCTTTGCAACGGCGGTCATATTACGTATATTGAACTAGATGGGGCGGCAGCACATAATCAAATGGCTTTAAAACAAATTGTTCAAGCAATGGCAAAGTATGAAGTAGGATATGGTTCAATTAATCATCCGGTGGATCGTTGTAAATGTTGTAACTATAATGGGGTTATTGAAAATGAGTGCCCTAGCTGTGGAAATATAGAAGATCATCATATTGAAAGAATTCGTCGTATTACTGGATATCTTGTGGGGGACATGTCAAAATGGAACAATGCAAAGCGTAGTGAAGAAGCAGATCGTGTGAAACATAAATGAGGGTAATGAATATTATTCATGATAGTGTAGTAGATGGTGAAGGGCTACGGACAGTTGTGTTTTTTGCCGGTTGCCCGCATCATTGTTTAGGTTGCCATAACCCCAAATCATGGAATCTTTATAATGGTACCGAGATGAGTGTGAAAGAAATTATAAAAGAAATTTCCAAAAATCCTCTAACTGATGTAACATTTTCAGGTGGTGATCCATTTTTTCAAGCCATCGAGGTCAAAGAAGTTGCAAAAGCTGTGAAAAGTTTAAACAAAAATCTCTGGATTTACACTGGTTATACACTAGAAGAGATACAAAATTCACAAAACAATGATATGATTGAGTTGTTACATTATGGAGATGTTTTAGTTGATGGAAGATTTGAAATCAAAAAAAGAGATTTGACACTTCCTTTTCGTGGAAGTTCAAATCAACGTATTATACGACTAAGATAATTACAATATAGCTTTAATTAAATATAAATTTCTTACTCTTTTTCGATTGTTAGTCATCACTAATCAAATATTTATGAGCAGATACTTTCTGCTCATTTTTTATTAATATATGCAATAAAAAAATTTCATACGAACAGGGTATAAAAAAAGTGTTCATGCTCAATTCTTACACTTTTTTTGCAATGCTTTTGGAACATATACACAAAAAGGTTCGCTTTCCATGTAATCCCCCGTCATCGCAAATGCCCTAGAACGGGATCCCCCACAAACATATCGAAACTCACAAACACCGCACTTTCCTTTATACTTGTCCGGATTACGAAGGTTTTGAAAAACAGGGGAGTTTCGATAAATTTCAGCTATCGGTGTTGATCTAATATTCCCGGTTTTAATCGGCAATAGCCCGCTTGGATATACATCTCCAATATGAGAAATAAATACAACTCCATTTCCATCATTCACTCCTTTTGGGGCGCGTCCAAATCCATTAATTCCGCCCGTCATCCCTTTCATCAGTACATCCCTATATTGAATAATTTGATCTATTTTTTTAATTCCCTTCATTTTTTGTTGAAGAACAACGCGTCTATAGTGCTGAGCAGCTGTGGTTTTAATATCAAAAGAAACTGTTCTGCTCAGCTGATATAGCCAGCGGAACACTCTTTCATGTTGAATTGGTGAAATCATATCTTTCTCCTTACCACGTCCTGTTGGAACTAAGAAAAATACACTCCACAACACACAACCTAATTCTTCTACTAAAATTGCCATATCTTTAAGTACACTCAAATTATAATTTGAAACAACTGTATTAATTTGAATAGGGAGTTTTAATTCGTTTAAATAATGAATCGCATCCATTGTTAATTTAAATGACCCTTCTCCTCCTCTAAAATGATCGTGTACTTCAGCTGTTGGTCCATCTATACTAAATGCCCATCTAGCAACCCCAACCTCTTTTGCTTTTTTAATCGCTTCTTTAGTAACCTTGGGAGTGGCACTGGGCGTCATAGATACCCGAATACCTTTCTTCACCGCGTATTCCGCAATATCATATATATCTGAACGCATTAATGGATCCCCACCAGTAAAAACCAGCATTGGATTATTCATTTCATATATATCATCAATTAGTTTTTTTCCTTCTTCTAATGTTAACTCAAAAGGGTCACGATAATGCTGAGCTTCAGCACGACAATGAAGACATTTTAATTCACATGCTCTTGTTAACTCCCATATTACAATAAATGGGTTTTTATTATAATCATGATTTTTCAAAAAGAAAACCTCCCATCAACTTACATACTATAGTGTAAAATTATATGAGCATTTATGTTGTGAGATTTATCACGCATAAGGTGCTTGAAAATAAAAAATCCCTCACCAAAATAGATGAAATTGAGATAAAAAAGCGCTCCCCTATAAATAGGAGAGCGCTTTTTTATTTAAAATATATCTAAAATAATTTTATTTAATTTCTTTTTTATATAAATTTTATTTATTTATTATTTCTATTAGATTTCATCAAATCATATAGTAATAAATCTAATTCTCTACTATAACAAAGCACCTTTTCATGGGTGGATCCATACTGCTTAACAAGCGATATTAATTCACCTTTTTTTTCAATTACTTGATCTAACTTCTTACAATTAGACATAGTTTTTGTACACTCCCTTCTTACCTACATACAGGTCATCTAGGCAGCATTTTTGTTAGATGTTCTATTTAGAACACAGCTGTTTATAAGATTTATTTCCCCTTAACACCCATATACAATAAATTTACAAATATCAAATACAAAATCTATGAACTAAAAAAGTTATATCTACTTAACTTATTACACACCTTTATATGCTTGTTTATATACTTCTTTTAATTCTGAAATTAATGGGAGTTTCGGATTTGCTGGTGTACATTGATCTTCAAATGCTCTTTCCGATAAGACATCCACAACATTTTCAAATGCTTCTTGTTTTACCCCTTGTCCTGCAATGCTCATATTAATATTCAATTCTTTTCCAAGGCTGATAATTGCTTGTACAAGAGATTCCACACCTTCTTCTACAGTACTTGCTGGCAGCCCCAATGTTCTTGCAATATGTGCATAACGTTCATCTGCCACAAAATGCTCATATTTTGGGAACAATGCATGTTTTCTCGGCTTAATAGCATTATATCGAATTACATGCGGCATTAAGATTGCGTTAGCGCGTCCATGTGGAATGTGAAATTCTGGTCCAAGCTTATGCGCCAAACTATGATTAATACCAAGAAATGCATTTGCAAAAGCCATACCTGCAATTGCAGAAGCATTATGCATTTTCTCACGTGCTTCTTCATCATTTCCATTTTTATATGCTCTCGGTAAATATTTAAATACTAGATCAATAGCTTTTAAGGCCAATCCATCTGTATAGTCATTTGCCATAATAGACACGTATGCTTCAACCGCATGTGTTAACACATCCATTCCAGTGTCTGCTGTTACATGAGGTGGCACTGTCATTACAAACTGTGGATCAATAATCGCTACATCTGGTGTTAATTCATAATCAGCAAGTGGATATTTTATATTATTTTTTTTATCTGTAATAACCGCGAATGGTGTCACTTCTGACCCCGTTCCTGATGTTGTTGGAATCGCAACAAATTGTGCTTTTTGCCCTAGTGTTGGAAATTTACATGTACGTTTTCTAATATCTAAAAACTTTTGTTTGATTCCAAAGAATTTTGTTTCTGGGTATTCATAAAATAGCCACATTCCTTTTGCTGCATCCATTGCTGAACCTCCGCCCAATGCAATAATTACATCAGGTTTGAAACTTCTCATCATCTCAGCACCCTTGAAAACTGTTTCATCTGATGGATCTGGTTCTACCTCTGAGAAAACACCTACTTTTACATCATTTAAATGTTGTTGTAAGTAATGTGTAACTGTATCCACATATCCTAGTTCTACCATTCCTGGATCCGTTACAATGAATGCTCGTGAAATGTTTGGCATCTTAGCTAAATACTGTGTCGCATGTTTTTCAAAAAAAACCTTAGGCGGTAATTTGAACCATTGCATGTTATTTTTTCTACTTGCCAAACGCTTTATATTTATTAAATGTGTAGCTGTTACGTTTTGAGAAACAGAATTCTTACCGTATGATCCACACCCTAATGTTAAAGATGGAATAAATGCGTTATAAATATCACCAATTCCACCTTGAGATGACGGTGAGTTTACAATAAGACGACAAGCTTTCATTCTTAATCCAAATTGTTTTTGTACTTCTTTATTTGTGGAATGGATAACCGCTGAATGCCCTAAACCACCCAGATTTAACATTTCCTCACAGTATTTAAATCCTTCCTCACGTGAACTTGCTTTAATACAAGCTAATACTGGACTCAATTTTTCACGTGATAGTGGATATTCTGCACCCACTCCCTTAATTTCAGCTACAAGTATTTTTGTATCCTCTGGTACCTTAATCCCTACTAATGATGCAATATAGTGTGCTGATTTCCCAACGATATCACTATTTACCGCACATGTATTTTCATTAATAACAAGCTTCTCTAATTTTATTCTCTCTTCTTCTGTAACAAAATAACAATTGTTGTCTTGCATTTCTTTTTTTACACCATTATAGATTTCTTTATCTACAATGATTGCTTGCTCAGAAGCACAAATCATACCATTATCAAATGTTTTTGATAAAATTAAATCATTTACAGCTCGTTTTACATGTGCTGACTTCTCTAAATAACAAGGTACATTCCCAGGTCCTACTCCTAAGGCCGGTTTCCCTGTAGAATATGCTGATTTCACCATACCAGCACCTCCTGTTGCAAGAACAAGTGCAACCCCCTCATGGTTCATTAATCTTTTTGTTGCCTCAACAGAAGGTTTTTCGATCCATTGAATGCAATTCTCCGGTGCCCCTGCCTTAATTGCAGCATCTCTTAAAATTTTAGCCGCTGCAACAGAGCATTTCTGAGCAGATGGATGAAAAGCAAATATAATTGGGTTTCTTGTTTTCATTGCAATAATTGCTTTAAACATAGTAGTTGAAGTAGGATTCGTTACTGGTGTCACACCAGCAACTACACCCACGGGTTCGGCAATTTCAATAACTTCTTCATGTGGATCTTCATGGATAATTCCTACAGTCTTATCTTTTTTTATGCTATGCCAAATATATTCAGTCGCAAATATATTTTTTGTACATTTATCCTCATACACACCTCGACCAGTTTCCTCAACCGCCATTTTTGCTAATGGCATATGTTGATCTAATCCAGATAGTGCCATTTCATGAACAATATGATCTACTTGCTCTTGCGTATAAGATTCTAGCGCTTTTAGTGCTTCTTTTCCATTTTCAACTAAAGTATTAACAACTTCTTGTACTTCTTTTTCATCTTTAATTCCTACGTTGACCATTGCTTGTACTTCTTTTTCATCTGTCTTGTTTGTCATATTAAAGCCTCCAGATCACTATAAAAATAGATTTAAAATGTTGGAACTTATTGTTATTGTCTTGCATATTAAGTAAAAGCTCAAATCATGTGAAGTGTTTCACAAATAATAATGTGAAATTTTCAACTACTCCTACTATACATGAAATGACTAATTTTTTTTGTGTATTTTTTGTGAAGTATTTCACAAATATTTATAATAATTCTAATCAATAATTACTTATTTACACAATCAATATATACAATTACATTCTCAGTTGTATTATTTCTCAATTCAATGTATACCTCAGCATTAAAATACAATATTTGTTGATGTCTTAATATCTCGATTTCATTATCAATTATAACCATTGTTTCACCAAAAACCGCATACATACATATATCCTTGTTCAAATATTTTGGTATAACAACACTACCTGATGGGTTAATAAAGAAAAATGTTGAAAATGTATTTTCAGTTTTATTAATAATTGTTTTGAACACCTCATCATTTAATCCCATAGGTGTTACATTTTTTAATTGCATAAGTATCACTCCTATTCATGTATAAAAAATTAAATAAAGTATAATAAATATATAATCTATTTTTACAAACTTATAGCTATGATCTCGACTTTGCCTATAAGTTTATAACTATTAAATCCCTAAGGCAACAGCAATTCATCTCATTGTAAAGGGATATTAAGTTGTTATAGTACGTAAATCTCTTTGTTGTGGTAACGCTACTAAAGAAGATATCTAACACTTATATGTAATTTATCTATTATTATTCAATGTGTATAGTAGTTAAAACTTTTTATTAATAAATTTTTAAAATAATAGTATATATAATACAAATAATTTTTTTATTTAAAAATATATTTGTTGTCCCCATCCTATCTGAAATATTTCTCCGTATCTTAAAATCTTATATAAATATATATCTTATATATATTAAAAATATAAAGATAAAACTTATATAGGTTCATAAAATATAGAATAAAGCTTGCTATGACAATGTTTTTAACATTCCCTACTGTAAAAAATCATAAATGGTATGTAATGGGAGTGTAAAAATAGACTTTGTTGTACTATCCTTTCTACATAAAATCATAAAATAATACTACCATTCCTACATAAAAAATGAAGAAAAATAATTCAGAAATAAGTATATTTATTCATTTATAAATAAGAAGATATTCTCGATATTTATCCCCAATTTGTAGTCAGCTGTACACAATCTATACACATTGATCATTATTTAATCCACTTAATTCAGTTATTCATATTTAATCACATAAAACTTGATGAATTTTAGTAGATTTATTTATAGAATCCTTATATAGCAACAATAGTATGATACTTTTATTCACAATTGATACTTTTTATAAACATATCCACTCAAAATATAATTTTTCTTATGATTTTATGTAGAGTAAATGCTCTATTTGTATAGGAATTGGATGTATTTTCAAGTTACTATTGTGGAAATTAAGAATGATGAATAACATTTATTGTATAGAAGTGCATAAAAAAAGATTCTATTTTCGATAGAATCTTTTAGAAAAGTATATAAATGTATCTAATAGAAAGACTGTGAATGATAGAGCCAACACGAATAGCCCTCTACTTTGATTTTTTTCAAATATAGAGAGCTGAAAATGATTACATTTCTTCCATTACTTCTAATACCTGTTCAGTTGATGTTACTTGAATTCCAGCACGTATCAGCTGTTCCAAGGCACGTATAAAGGTAATTAAATTTATGCTACCAGGTACTTCAATTACCCGTAGCTTTTCTTTTGGCAATTTATCTATCTTTTCAATGAACAATTCACGTACATCACTAGGAATAAAGCGTTCTTTATGTCCTTTTATTTTTAGAAGTTCACGCATTTCTATCTCTAAAGCCATATAAGCATTTAAATTTGCACCTTGTTCATAAGCGTATTTTCTAAATAATGTTTCTTCTTGATATCTTAGATAATTACGATGGTAAGATTCCTCTGTAACAGGTACGGCAAATTTGTACTTTAATAACTCAAATGTTTTACGGAACAGCTTCTTGATACTTCGGCGAGAGTACATAGAGAAATGCAATCCGAAATCAAATAGAGCTTGTTCCTTTTGTTTTGCTGGGATGTGCTGTGTAATAAGAGGATAAATCCCTTCTTTAGCTGCGGTATCAAGAATATGATACTGTGATGTTTGATTTAGTAATTTTTTCAGCGTATATACTAACTTACTTGGATATTTTTCAGTGCGATCAATCATGTCACGCAAACTATGTATTACACTACGAATTTGTCGATGACAGGTATTTTTAAGAACATGAATAAATTTATTCATGTCTCGTGTAAATTCCCCAATATGCATTTCTTGTAGTGTAGATTCAATAAATCGAGCTTTACGGGCATACGTAACTTTTGGAGTAAAAGGATCACGATACTGTAGTTCTCCTGATTCTTTTCCACATAAGAAGTCTGAATGAATAGATAAAAATAAAGTCGTGTATTTTTTCTTGTTTTGAACCCCTTTTTGTAGTTTACAGATTTTGAATAGTGGAGTCCCTGTACAAGACAATACAGTGGTTAGTTCTTTCATAACTGCACGAATTTGATGTGGATACTTCTTATGTAAAAAGCGGTACATCCCACCAAAGTGAGTCTTATTACCCCTTTCATCCTGTTTGTCTAAAGAACGTTTTAATGTAGTTTCTCTATGCTGTTGCATAGCAATATCTAAGAATAGCTTCTTAGATGCTACTGAAAGTTCAAAGAAAGCCTTTGTAAAGACTACAGGACTAATGTAAACATAAGGATTTGCTTTTTCTGTTTCTTCATTCATAAAATGAGTTATTTTAATTGTGTATCGACTATCTAATTCATTTTCAATCGTAATAATGTTATGTAGGCTTAATTTTTTTAATGCAATATAGAATTGAGAATGCTGTATACATGCCAATTCTTCTTTGTATTGCTTATAGTCTTCCCAAAGCATATGTACTGTTACGTTTGGAATAATACCATTCGTATAGCATTTTTTATGTAGGTAAAGGAATACTTCAAGATCTGCATTTGTAATACCGTACAATTTATGTTTTCTTCCCATTGTCTTTGAAATAGTATGACGTGAAAAAGATGGCTGTGCTTGTGCAACAAATCCATCGATATCCGCAATACGTTCTTCATACGACATTTGATTAATAATATCTTCAAGGTATGTATCTTTATAGCTATAGTATTTTCCTTCCAATGCATCAACAAGTGCTTGCCAAGATTTTAATGTTACTATAACTGCATTAGTAGATTGTCCATTTAGACTACGTTGATTACGAATAACAAATGATTTGCTCATCTTTTTCACCTCCTATACAAATTAAAATATACATATCCGTACAATATAAAATATACCGATTTTAATTATAGCAAATCAAAATTTGATGAAATGGGCCCCTTTAAGAGCAAACATGAAAAAATGAAATGTACGTTAATCCCTTTCATATCAAGGGGTTTCAAGTTTTGTTCTATTTTTTTTATGGACATGATATCACTATGGATTTTCATGTTCTGAATAAACAAGAAAATGAGCTGTAAACTGCTAATAAACGTTGTTCTAATGGGATTGGAAGCTTATTTTCACAAAATTATAAGGGACATGATAGGGCTGTGAATTTTCGTATTTCTATTTATTAGAATTTAAATGAAAATCGTTAATAAACATTGATATTAAAGGAAATTATATGAAATTTGCTGCTAATAAAAGGAACGTGATACCGCTAGGAGTGTTTCATCTTTTCAGATATAAAGGGACATGATACCGCTATGAATTTTCATGTTCTATAATTCCCTGAAATTTGAGAAGATGTTGTATAAATGTATGGTATATAAGGGATTTAAGTGGATTTATGGAACAAGAAAGGGACATGATACCGCTATAAATTTTCTTGTTTCATACCTTGAATATAGAAGAAACCCTTTTGTATCAAGGATAGAAAGGATTACGAAAAAATATATAGTTTAATTTCATGAAACATTTAAGGCCGGATTTTTTTCATGTTTTAGTCAAAAGGGACATGATATCGCTATGAATTTTCACTTTGTATGCAAAATTTAATGAGTTTTACCATATATAGAACGAAACTGTTAAAACATGAATAACCTAGCTTTTTCATGTTTAGTCAAAAGGGACATGATATCGCAAAAGAATTTCATGTTTCAGCTAATCCCTTGAAAAATATTAGGTTTCTTATAACGTCTTACCTTTTCCAAATGGATACAGTCTTGTATAATCAGTAAAAGAGGTGGTTATAAGCATACGTGCTAGATTATCACTAAGGGATGGTTGGATAGAACTTACTGTATTCTTTTTTATTTTCATGAATAGGAACATCATAAGGCTATATAGATTTAAGTTTAAATCATTCTCAATTGTAAATTAAATAAGGAGAAGGATGTATATGGATAATGTTCTACAATTGTTTAAAGATGCATTAGTAATATCAGCACCTATCTATAAACATAATGAACAATTGTGGTATAAATGGAATGCTTATTACTTAGAAGTTAAAGAAGATACTAGTAGGATTGTAACTTCGGACTATTTTTCCCCATCATTTTCAATGCTTGTACAGTGGCTTGAACAGCAGCAAAAAAAGGGAATCTCCTCTTTGGAAATATTCACTAACATAGAAACTTACCAAATTGAAATTGATGTGGCGATAGGATTATTTGTGGAGCAAGAGTTTTCAAGAGCTAACAATGAAACCTTGCAGCAACTAAAGGAATCTAATACAGGTTTAGAGCAAGAGAATTATTATGAAGTAAATAATTCTGCGGTTTATTATAAATTAAGAGATGGTATAGCAAAGAATCAATTTGAAGAAGATGAAAATACAAAGTTGAAATCTTATCCAATTGAAACGAAAGATAGTAGTGGAGTTGCACAACTTTCTTCACATAAAGATGAAGATTTAAGATTAATAAATATTGAAGAAGCCGCTCGTTGGAATACATTGGTTGATGGTGTAATGAGTAATATGGATGATTTAACTGCTGATTGTCTAGATGCAATTACTATCCAATGGTTAAATGAGGCAAAGTCCCCTGATGAATTCATAGACTTTTCATATAATCAGGTATTAGAAATGTGTAGCATACCTAAAGCAAAGGCAAATAACACAGAATATTATCGAGCAGAAGATAAAATAAAGGTTGCTAAACGTATTGCTGCCTTAGCAAGTATTTTTATCTATTTAAATGATGATAATGAGGTAGTTGTATTAAATGATCGAGCTGAAGCAGGTAAACATTATGAAGTAAAGCGAGAAGTTATTAAGAGGCTTTTTGTATTAGATTCTGTGGTACTCTGGAGAGATAATAACACTAACGAATATATGGGGATAGAATCTTGCAGGATTAAGCCAGGGAGCTTCCTATCAAGTTATTTATATGGTTCTAGTAGTACAACGGCACTGTTATCAAAAAAAGCGTTGGAATATAATAGTTATAGACATAAATATCATAAGAGATTGATTCGTTATTTAACTTGGCAATGGAGAATTCGTCAAATGTTCTCTAGTTTAAAAAGGCCTTACTCTATAGGAGGAGATAAGGGATTACTGGCAGTCATGGGTGTAAATCAAAATCAAAAGCCAAATCGTATTCGTGAACAGTTAGAAAATGTTCTTATTGATTTAGAGAAGGAAAAGGTAATATCACATTGGGAGTACAGTGAAGATTTAAAAGAGGAAATGTTAACAAAGAAGAATTGGTTTAAGAACTATTATGCTCAGTTAGGTATAATAATTTTACCGCCGAAAGAATTAATGAATTCAATAGAAAAAATAGTGAAGAAAAAAACAGTAGATATCATACAAGAAGAGTCTCCTGTGAAAATAGAAAATAACAATTTAGATGTTGATGAGTATGAAAATTCAATTAGAGAAAAAATATCATTCTTCCATATGAATAAAAATATTACAATGCGAGAACTTTCAAAAGAAATAGGTATATCACAACCTACCCTTTCTAGGTTCTATAATAAGAAAACAAAACGCCTTTCAGGCACGGCTAAAGATAAATTAAATCAGTGGTATAAAAGACAAATTATTATTGATAAGATGTAGAAAAAGCTTGAATCCATGGTAAAAAAGAGTCCCTAAAATAGGGACTCTTTTTTACCATGGATTCATAACGCTAGTTACCAAATAAATTGGCTGTATCCAGGTCTTCATATTCATCTTTTAGTACCGCTTTTTCAGTTGTTGATTCATTTTCTATATGTGTATTTTTAGAAGTAGAATTTTTTTCAAGAGATGAGACTATTTTATTTTGATTTGCTGCCTCTTCTTCAATTGCTTGGTTTTCTTTTTGAATAGTAAGATTTGAATTATTTAATAGTATACGCTTAACATCATTTAAAAAGTCTTTATCTTGAAGTAAAATTTCTTTTTGCATTTGTTGCTGTATCTTATAGTCAGCCACGTCTTGTAATCCGTGTTTATCAATAAAATAGCATACAAGTTTATATAAAGAATCGGCTATATTGCTTTGTGACTCGAACCATTTAAAGAATTCTTCATTCTCAATCTTCTTGAGGTTCCAGAAGAAGGACTCTCTTTTTTTGTCGGACATACTATTTCACCTTTTTTCGAGAAAGAATTTTCTTGATAATTTGCATCCCCTTAGCATTCATATCTACAGCGTATTTCTCCGGAATCCACAATAAGTACATTCCAACTCGCTCACAATACTCTAATAATTGATTATATAATTCATCTTTAAAAGTAATACTTCCCCCACCATACACACATAAAACTTCAGCCTCACTGGCTGTATTGTTTACATATTTTTCATCTGTATCTTCTAGGATTAGTTCTGCTTGTTCCACTTTTGTAATATTAAAGTGTGTTGTTGCTTCTTCATGGTATTTATGATCTATATCTTGAAGAATTTGAGAGAATTGTTGGCGTTTAATGTTTGTACCACGTTCTTGATTTAATAATTTTACAGCTTCTTCTGTAGCATGACCGACACCGCGTCTTTCACCGCTACAAGCATCAATTACTGGATTTACGCCCACTGTGTATATATACTCAGTTGTTCCGTCCCCAATATCAGAATGTAAAATCTTTTTGTTTTTAAAGAAAGAGCCGTCAATTTTTTTGATTTCAAGTTTTTTTGCATATAGTTTAGTGAAATCAGTAAACATCTCCTCTTCCCCTTCAAGAATTGCAAATAACGGAGGAACACCCTCTTGTGTAATGTTTGCACTATTAAATGTTAAGCTAACCGTTACCTGCTCTTCTCCTACATAAACCACTACAACATGATTTGAATTAGTAAATCGTTGTTCTAAATGTTTAGCGTTTACGGGTGTCCATTGGCTTGCTGGGATAGCTGAAATAAGGTCGACAGTCACATTGATTGATTGTGGTAGTTCTTCTGTGCGTTCCCATTCAAGTTGAACTGATTTGTTTGCAATTAATCCTAGCATATTAATTAGAGGCAAATCATCATTGTATTTTTGACCTACTTTAATGTTCATGTTTTTAGGATTTTTCCCTGTTAACATCGCTCGATTACCAATGAAATACATTCCGGATCTTCGAATTGATTTACTAGCAATATTCACGAACATATTATCTACTAAATTAACTACGTTTTTTTGGATGTTTGTCTCAGTAACATTAGGCATTGAGTAAACACTTTGATATACATTTTTCATTTTTATGTATTCACCATTGATGTAACCTTTAAACGAATCGTTCCCAATATCACCTTCTATGTCTATATGAAGAGTTTTACCTTTTAAACTTGCCATTATACATCACCTCTAGGAATTTTATTTCTAATTTATATCTAATAAATATATTATAACCTATAAAACCTCTAGCGACAAGGATTTTATAAGATTCGCGAAGATAAAATATAATTAAAATATAAAATAAATATAATTTAGATATAAAATGGATATTAAGCCGAAGTGTTAGAGGTGTTTTTTGGCGGTCTTGATATTTTATATATTAAAGATTTATTTTAGATATATTTTAAATATATTTGGGGTATATAAAATATGTTGATGGCGGAAGGAATACGTTTGTCGAAGATATCTTTTGAAATATCAAGTTATTTCTGTAATTTATGGATAGACTATTGATGATATATTTCGGGAATCTAAAGAATATCTAGTGGAATGAGGTATACATTTTAAGCTAGAGAAAGAAAATTAGAATGCAAACCAGATTAATTGCGAATATGACTTATACATACTTAAATAGTAAGAGTGGTTAGCCAAATAAACGTTATAAAAGTGTTATTTCGGTGTTTGACATTGTGTGAACGCTAGGCGTTTTTAATGCGTTAAATCCCTTCAAATCAACAATCCTAATGTTATTTATAAACAAATGGCTAATAAAGGAAATGAGATTGGAAGATTAGATGTTTTTGGGTGTAATAACGCATTGAAAGACGGTTTTAAATGGGGATCCTTATTATATAAGTATGTTTTTGGCTATTTTAATGATAGCTATAACAAAAAATACGAAAAAAGTAGTATGCCAATTAACCATCTACATATCAAGTGTAATATATAGAATAAAAAATACCTTGAGTATGTATTTTTGTTGTATATTTTCTATTTGCATCTGTAGCACTCCTTTAAAAGAATAGAGAATCTATGAAATTTGATTTGAATATTAAAATTCAACAGGATTAATTACAGATGCATATATTTGCTAAACAAACGTTATTATGGTGTTTATGTGGCGAACTTAGCAGATGAACACTATGCGTTTTTAAAGCGTTAAACATTGTAATAGCAGTGTTTAAAGTTAATTTTAAAGAAAAAATAGTTTGCGAAATGATAAAACCTATAAATTTTATTTTCGAGTTCGATATAGAAAAGTAGTTTGGTATATGTTGTAAAGAATTTCAATTTAAATATTTCTATATAAATAATGAGATAGATATCAAAGTAGTTTCTATATACTTGCTTAGATCATAGTAGCAATATAAAGCTATGCCTAAAAGTTGTTTTTAGGGAATCCATTGGTAACATACTTAAAAAAGTAAAACTTCTTTCTGAAGTACTAATATAATAAGATTTTGGATTGGGTATATATTTAGGGTGTTGTTCGCCTTGCGTACTTGTACTGTTTTTTAGTAGGAAGGTAGTAATTGATTCTCCGTGAACGCTATGCGTTCACGGAGAATCAATTATACTAATCGCAGGAATGCTGGTTTAAAGTTTAAAAGTAAGATATTTAAATAGACAATGAATAACCTGTATTGCTCTTATTTTAATTTTGAAATTAACTCTAAATTTGTATGGTAAGATACCAAATTCTTTAACAAAAATTTTATATCATCGTATATTCTTCTCGGAGTACATATTTAAGTTTCTTAAGTTGAAGTAAATGCAAAAGTCTTATTTATAAACGTTTTAGAAGTGTTATTTAGGCGTTGTTATTTGGTGTTGGGGCGTTCTTGAATCAATTTTTAGTGGCATATGTATATAGTAATTAATTCGATGTTTTTGATTGGTAGAGCAGAAGCCTTGGCTAAGAGATAATATGATTACAATTTAATAGGAGATTCTTTTCTTAAACATATGAAGATCTGGAGTATCAACCTTAGTTCGGAGAGGAGTACGGTAGACGTAGGCATATGTTTTTTTGAAATGAATGACTCTAGTCCAAACAAAATAAAATCTTCCACAAGAAACAAACGAATGGAAATATCGTTATAATAGGTGATCAAACAAAAATATCTATAGTAGAACGTAGTTTGCGAAGGTCATGATTTAGTACAACTGTTAGACGGTATATAAAAGAATTAATAAAAGCTGGTACTTCTGTTGTAAATGATATGTGATTAGGAATTAAAGAATTTTTCTATTTATAAAAAAACTAAATTTGCTCGGACATTAGAAATTAGCTAGCAAAAGCAAGGTGTATTCTTTTTAGAAGAACGAAGGATTCTTCGAACTAGCATATGTAGCATAAAGAAGGCATTAATTTTTAAGTATCTTAGATACAATTTTCAAGAATGTTGGAACTAAAGCAAAATGGAATGTGGAGAAAGTTATAGTTGTATCAGATCCAGTGCTTATAATCACTCATTTTAAAGGTTTTGCGAATAAATTTCTTATTTTTATGGTATATATCATAATAGATATATTAATCTAGGATTAACTTAAAAAACAAATCAATTTATTTCTTAGCTTTACAATATAATTATAAAGAAATAGAAAGATTGTGTAATAGGGATTTATGAATGGAATGAAAATCACTATCATACATTGCGGGTTTCATGAACGTTATAAAAACGGTCATGTTGCTATCAAAATATATTTTTAACACTACTAACTATTTTTTTGTATAGGATGTATTTAATATGAGAATACTATTAATATTGAACTACGCCCACTTAACAATGTTGCGACCCATTTAATTTATTAGATTACGGCTTTATCTTGGATTTCTTAATTTCGTCAAGTGTGGGACGATAGAACGTTGAATGTTTTACAATTGCAATGAGTTTTCTGCAACCAACATTCTAATAAAAAAGTAATCTGTACAAGTATATGGTAACAAGACAATCTGTATGCATCGCCCACCTTCATATTTTTGAGGAAGAAGTACTTTGTAATAATTTTGAGAATACTACTTTTAAGCAACTATGTTTTTAAATGATGTCACCAAATCGAAGACGTTACAAATTAAAATTATTAAACTTAACTTTAATCTATAAAGGTTAAGTGGATATTTTAAGGAATCAGGATTCTTTTACAATTCAAACGTTATCGAAGTGTTATTTTAGTGATAATTTTCACGTGAACGCTATCCGTTATTTTACCGACTAACCCTTTAACTACAACGTTAGGAGTTGTTTAAAGTGCGTTACTCATAACAGGCGTATCAATTAATAAAATAAGTATTTAAATGATGTTGTGTTCCATTTAAATGATAAAAGCAATCTAAAATATATAAGGTGTTCTATAATTAGTACTGAATATTATAACAACAATTCCAACTAAATGAAGTAAAATTATATCGTATTAAATTCTTTAAACAGGAAACAACTTGCTAGAAGCAAAGAATAATCTTCCAAGGGCATATTTTAAAAAATGCCCAAAGTTTTGCCGTGTTATAGATGTTAATGAGAGTGTCCTTCTTATAACACACATTATTACAAAGGTATTAGCACAAGTTTGAATCATAAAAACGAAGTGGTTCATTTATAAAGCATAGAAATTACGAAAATAGTCACCTAACAAACTAAGAAGTTTACTTAGTGGATCTTGCGCCTTAAACATTCTTACAGACTGTTTAAGGCGCAAGATGTTTAATACGATAGGAAGAAATAAAACAGATGAGCGCTTGAGAAACGTTAATTTAACGCTTTGCGAAATGTGAGCGCATAGCGTTTACAAGAAATTCCCTTCATTAATATAATACGTTAAGATATATTTACATCTAAACGTATTATGTGATTTTAGGATAGATATGTTTTATTAAACAGTGTTCATAAGACTTATAAATTAGTAATAATGAATGCTGCGATTGTATAATGCTTTTTTATTATTACAGATCTTAAGATTTATCTTAATTGAATGCTACACTTCATATAACAAATACAATCTGACAAATATATTAAAGTAGGCTGGAGATATATGGAGTATCTTTTGAATCCATAAGAAAGGACAAAAAAATATGTAGTTGTGGTTGTGCTGAAATTGTCTTCAACTTAAATGTTATCGAGTGTTATTTTAGTGATTTTTAATGTGAACGCTACCCGTTATTTCAGCGTCTATCCCTTTAATATCAATACTCTGAGTTGTTTTAAATGACGCAATTTATGCTAAAGTAATATATAAAAATGATAACAAGTGTATCAATTAGTAGCTCGATAATAAAGTTGTAGGTTTCTATGTTGTAATAACTAATGAACGTTATAATAACGATCCTGACTAAATGAAGCATAGAGCTTCACAATGCTATATGTCATGAAGTATTTAAAGCGAAGTGGTATGAAAAAAAGTAGTTGATGTTAGCTGACGATGTTCGAAGTATGATTACGGAAACATAGACATTAATGGGCGTGTTCTTCATGTGGCAAATATCTTAGTAGCAAAGATTTAAATTATAAGAGCGATGTGATTCGTCTAAAAGGCCAAGGAACTATGTGATAGCGGCCTAACAAAGTAGAGAATAGAAGATTTTCTGTGTTTAGTGTCTTGAATCCGAAACGATCTGTAAGGATATTAGATGGCAAGTAGTTTAATACAATAAGAAAAAACGAAATGAGCGCTTACAAAACGTTAATTTAACGTTTTGTAAATGGTGAACGCATAGGATTTAGTAATAATGAATGCAGCAATTAATGGCAATGTATATAAAAAATCTAATCTGACAAAATGAATTAAAGAATACTAGAAAAAGCATGTGGTTTCCTATAGGGGGTTTATTATGTAGTTGAGGAATTAGAGGATTAGTCAATCCTCCCTAAAAATCGGCAAAGAATACACTTAAGTAATTTTAGAAAATAGGATTAACATGTTGATATTAGCAATATAGAGTGTTTTTGGAATCCATAAGAAAGGTCCAATAAGATATGTAACTGTGGTCATCTTGGAATTCATTTAACCAAAATATGTTGAACCACTCAGCACTTAACATCTTCGCGGACCGTTTGAAGTGAGGGATCCTTAAGTACAGAAGCCTAACGCTTTTTAATTCAGTATTCTATCCCCATAGTTCCTAAGGTTAAGAGAGGAATTGATTCATTTCTATGGTTGAGCACTGTGTTACGATTTCTATCATAATGTGTGCCACAATAAGGACAATCCCACTCAAGAATGGTTAGATTTTTAGCATCTTTGTTTTTGTAGTTACAATTGGAACATAATTGACGAGAAGCAAATGTTTTAGATAATACAACTAATTGTTTGCCATACCACTTTGCTTTATATTCCAACAGTGTTTGAAATTGTGACCAAGAGTTTTTGCAAGTATTTTTGAGCATGCCACTGAATCGTACGTATTCTTTACCAATGACATCGTGCTTTTTGATGATTTCAGCAGAAAGTTTATGTAAGTAATCAGCTCTTGCATTTGCAACATGTTCATGGATTCGTGCAACTTTCACACGTTGTTTATGCCAATTAGAAGAACCTTTTGTTCTTCTAGAAAGAATACGCTGTGCTTTCGCTAACTTTTCTTCTAATATACGGAAGAATGTAGGGTTCTTGTATGTAGTACCATCAGAAAGAATGGCAAAACCTTTTAGTCCAACGTCAATTCCACAAGTGGATTTCGTTTTAGGCATTTTTTGTACTCCTGTTTCGACGAGGATAGATACAAAGTATTTACCACTTGGGTTACGTCGAATCGTCGCATGTAGAATACGACCTTCTACTTCACGACTTTTGGCAAAGCGAATAAGGCAATTTTATTTTATTGCCTGTAATTGTAATATTTCCGTTTGTTTGCTTGGTTGGTTATGTAGGATTGAACTTTATTCTTTTTAGACTTGAATCGTGGCATATCATTCTGTTTCTTGAAAAAACGTGAAAAAGCATCTGCGAGGTTTTTTAATGTGGATTGAAGAGCGATACTATCTACTTCTTTTAGCCAGATCGTATCCTGTTGCTTCTTTAATTGAGTAAGCTCGGCAGAGCAAGAAGGATAGGTTAACCCTTTTCCTGCTTTTTTATAAGTATCATTCCACCGAGCGAGAAAATGGCTAAATACAAAACGACTGCAACCAATCGTTTTAGCAATTACTATTTCTTGTTTTTTATTCGGATAGATTCGAAATTTATATGCTTTATTTACTAACATCGGTTGCACCCCACTTTGTTATAGGATATCTACAGTATACAAAAAAATGTAGGCTTACGCCTACTGACATTCATCTCCCACCTACCGTTGAGTTAGTCCACTTCACACGCTTGAGGAAGCAGTATTCTGTCAGAAAACGATAAAAAAGTACATTCTCAAAATTAAACAAGAAATAAAAAACATATTATAAAATTTTTTTTACAAAAGTACGTATTTATGTTGTGAGGATGAGTAAAAAAAAGCGGTAGCTACCGCTTTTTTTTACTCAATTAGATATGTATTGGATAAAAAACGTATATCTGATTTAATTCCGATTAAAAAAACGTTGAATGAACGTTTTTTTGGTGTTATCTTGCTGTTCTTGGCGGTCTTCATTCAATAGTTCAATTGCTTTATCCAGTTTTTCTTGTAATAACTGAATCTGTAAATCCTTGTCTTCTTTTTCTGAGCGTTCCTGTAATAATAGTTTAATGATATCTTGGTTCTGCTGTACAATTTTATCTTGTTGCTCAAACATGTAAGAAAATTTTTCTTGAATCATCAAAATATCTGTTTCTGAACGTTTTCTGAGCGTTACTTGAACTTCATTTTCCTCATGAACGCTATCCGTTTTCTGAGCGTTCTCTTCAGTGTTTTCCATGCTTCTTGATGCAGCTTCTTCTAGTTTCCAGTTTTGATTTAAGTATTCTTTCATTTGCTTTAAGATATCTATATCATTCTCATAGTAAATTCGTTGATTACGCTCATTTCTTTCAAATATATATTCCATTTTTTCTAGTTCAATTGACCATCTGCGAAGTGTATTGGTGTTTATATCTAGTTTTTTTGCTACTTCTTGTGCAAAATATCCATATTCCAAACTTCACACCTCCATTATTTGTGTGTTAGATATTGATTCGTTCTTGAAAAGATCTTTCCTTTAAGAGTAAAAGTTTTATAGGCAGCCATCTAATCATTTGTACTCATATCAGTTTGTTTTTATACATACTTATATATTAAGTCAGTCTATACATCTAGCGTTAATGTTTTTTCAATAATAAACGCTATTCGTTCTAATAGCGTTTATTGTTGGAAGTGAACAAGTATTTATACAACATTAATGTAAGTAGGAAATTATTTTAAAACTAACTATTAATATTAGAAGTTTGTTGCTGATATAAGAATTTTACTAGATATTTGCAATAGAATCAAAGCTTTCATTAATAGAATTAGCAATTAAGTACTATTTGTTAATTACAAATGTCTAAAAAGCAAAGAGAAAACTTCATTTATATGTGAACGCTATGCGTTAAAGTAGCGTTTATTGTTGTATTGAAGTTTGCATAGTATGTATTACTTGGATTTTAAAAAGGTACTGATATTATTTGTTTGGTTTTGAATCTCAAACGGGGTTATTTTTGTAAGTGAAAAGTAATGAGGATTATTCGGAGTTAAAATGTGTTGTTTAAATATTAAATAGTTATTGTTAAAAAAACATAATTTTGGGTTTCATTTGTATTAGTATGGACCAGATTTCTGAATAATATACGCTAATAATTTGATATGAGATGTAGATGTATATAGGGAGAGGGAAAGGGGTAATAAATCTAGATGTTTATTAATTTGAGAAGGGTAATTGTAATTAAAATAAATTGAAAGAAAAAGTATAAGGAAAAATTTAATGTTATTTAGTTGATACTTACAGTAAATAAATCCTGTTTAAAAAAAGTGAAAACTATAAATATATTAAAATGAAATTTCGTCTCATTAATTTTACTCTATCAAATAATGATTACCATGAAAAATTTCAAGATTCGTTAAAATTAATAGAACAGATGTTGGAACAAAATGTAGATTGTACAGTAGTAGAAGAGGGGACGAAGAAACTTGTATAATGAAATCAGTTGTTAAGACAATGTATGAGACAAGTTATTATACATTTTAAAGAGTGGAAATCCATGAATACGAAGCTTTTAACTTTTAAAGCACATAGACAAATTAGAACAAATTAATCAAATACTATTGAACAAGATTGATGAATAACAACTGGCTATTGCTTCCACTCAACTGGTAGAATCACAGTTTAACCAATTGTTTAAGAAGTAAGTTATGCCAAATTAAATAAAAAATTAGGGAATCCTTTAGAAGGTATACTAAGCTTCCCTAAAAAGTTACAAAAAGGTGCAAAGTACTATAATTAATAAATCTTGTTTTAGAAATTAAAATAAATATAAACATTAGAATTGATTTTTGGCTCGTGATGTTTAGTGTATCAAGGTATTAGAGATTTATACTTAGTAAATTTCTAAGTAAATAGTTTAGTAAATAATTGAATATATTATATTCATAAGGTGTAATTTTTTTAGTTGAATTAAAAGAAAAATAATTATAATCCATAGAAAATGGATATGATTTTTGAAGTTATTTTATTGAAGATTAATAAGGCTATAGAGAACTATAGGAAGTCATTACAAATAGCCTTGCTGTATATGTTTTTTTCAGCAAGGCTATTTGTAATTAGATTTTTTTGATTTTAATTGTGCTCTTCTAAAAAATTATAAAAAACAAATGTATGACTATTATTTGTATCTAAGAGTGAGCTTGTATTTTGTGCATTACGTTTTCTACGATCTTGATTTTGTTTAGATTTTTGATTAAGCATTTTTATGAAATGTGCAGGATTACTGTTTTCAGCTTTATTAAACTGGAACCATTGCACACATTCTTCAAAATCCCATCGTATGTAGCGATCAATATCCGGTGGCAATCTTAAAGCAATTGTGTATGCATCATTTTCAGATAGGTATGTTAGCTCTTGACTCAAAATGTAGTAATACGCTTTTTTCTGATCTTCACTCAAATAATCATTTAAGTCTTGTAATCTATTATTTTTTCCTTGTTCCTCATGATTAACAGCAGGTTTTGATTGCTCTTCAATACCGAAAAAATCTAAGGAAGGTGAAGGTTTAAAATTGTTTTTTTGCAAAAAATCAGGATCTGTCACATCAGACTTTTTACTAATTTTGTTCTTTAAAAATCTAGTAAAAGTAGCACAAACATCAATTGCTACAGCCCATTTTATCTTGAAATATTCAACGATTTTTAAATAATTATTATGTATTGTTAAGATGTAAACAGAGGGGGCAATCTTTCCGTGCCGTCTTACCTTTATTTGTTGACATACTCCTAAATCTTGCAGCCAATTAAAAATGTAATTAATAATAGGTTTTGAAATCCCAGATTTTTTGCTAATGTGTTCTTGTCTAACTTGACTATAGCCTTCTTGTACTAAATAAGATAAAACAGTCTCTAAAGCTTCGTATTTCCTTTTGGTAAGATAATCTTTAGTGGTAGCACCTTCACACTCTAGGACAACACTATCAATATAAGAAGTTATTTTCTTGATTGCTTGATTGATAGCTCCAGGAGTTTTGGATAAGTGATGGATGTGGGGACTTAGTTCCGCTTTTGCTCGACTAAGCAAAAAGTTTCGCAACAACACTGAAAAAACCTCCTATTTTTCCCACTAAACACATACAGAAAAAACATGGAAAAATAGAGGTTCTTATTCACATTAAATTCACTTTATGTTATAATTACTTTTATAAGTGAATATTAAAAAATGTTAAATAAGACCCTTACTATTCTAGGAGTTTTAAATTGGTTCATGTCGCCAAACTAGAGACCAATTTAAAACTGTGTATAGTGGGTTTTTTTTTATGTGTAAATATTTTTTAAAATTATTTCTTCTTTAAAATACAATCTTTCTATATATCTTATATTGTCATTAAAATAATATCAATCCCCTCGAGTGGCCTTTTTTATCCCATCTGTAAAAAACATTTAAATGTATTCATTCAAACACATCTGAATTTTAATGTCTTCATCCTTATTTTTGAATTTTCTGATAAATAAATATAAAATTTTTATAATGGTCAATTTACACATAACGATAAGACCTTCGTGTTAAAATATTTCTAATTATACAATTTATGAGAAAAACATTAAGTAATATAATAACAAGTTTTGATTACCCGATTATTAAAGTTAATTATTAACCTCCAAGAATATATATAAATACTACACTATGGATTAAAACATCTATTTAATAATTTATATTGGGTGATGTGTCTTGTGCTTGGAAGGGGGCTTTACATTGGAGAATTTAATGGAAAAATTGTCAAAAATTAAAGCTGAAAAGAAAATAAGTAGTAGACAACTAGCAAAGGAAATTGGAACAAGTAAAACAACAATTGATAACGGACTTCAATGTAAAACAGAAGAGTTTAAATTTGAGATTTTTTTAAAGTTAATTCAGGCCATTTGTAATAGTTCGGAAGAGAAAAGAAAAATCATTCATGAATATATTCTTCTTTGTAAAACACCATTAAATGTACAAAAAGCATTATGCTATTGCCAAGCAATGGGAGAATACGAAGTAATAGCAGATATTATAGAAAAGCATGCGGATACAAAGGGATTAAAGAAGTACATAGCGGTTTATAAAATACAGAATAAAAGAAATCAAAACATAGCAAGAGGTCAGCAACTTCTAGATGAGATGTATACCAAAGATTTCTCTTCAGATACAGTGTGTCAAGCAGCCTTAAATATTTTATATATGGAAGCTATGTATGATAAGCAAAATTATAATGCGGTTATTCCTTATGCTGATCGTACAGATGTCATTTTAAAAGAAGTGAAACAAGAGTACGTTAAGAGATGCTTGGAAATGAAATATAAAGAGCGACTGGCTTATATATATTTAATGAGAAATGCCTTAGATAGATGTCGCAATACATGTTATGAAATTTTAGATTCTGAATTGGATATTTCTATTATCAAGGCTACAGCTTGGTGCTGTTTAGGAGAAAGTTTCACGTTTGAATGTCCATCTACAGCTGAGAAGTATATTAAGAAAGCCATTTCTCTTTGTGAAAGTATTCAAGTTCCACAAAAAACACAAAAGTATTTAGCGTTTCATACTACACTAGCGCATTTGTATATAGAAAATGGTATTAATTTAGATGAGATAAGATTTGATCTTATTCATTCATCTGAGAAGGCTTTTTTTGAATGCATGCATGGTGATTGGGAAAAAGGAAATAAACTATATGAAGATTTGAGAAAAGATGGTAAAAAATTTACGGCATTCCAGCAGTATTCGTTTTCAAAAGTAAATAATGATATAATAGGATTAAAAGAATCGTTAGAATCTTTCGAATTGACAGGTAATATTTTTTATTCGCAATACGTCAAGAAGGAGCTATTAAAAGAAGAGGTGAAGTCAAGTGAATAAATTTTTAGCGGTTACGTTATATACCGTGATGCTATTGACATCGTTTTTTCAATTAGAAACACCAGATTCACAATATGCAAAAGCGCAAGATACAAATAAATATGTTATGCAAAGGATGGTCGATCCCGGAGGTGGTTAAGCCGTTTAAGCAAGAAAGACGCTACTAAAAAGTAGCGTCTTTCGTACTTTATAATGATGGCTCATTATTATAAAGCGTACAAATTTCGTGCCACTAACACATAAAATTCATGTGAAATATGGGAGGAGGGTTACAAAATGAATCTTAATCAAGAGTGGTTTAATGAAATGATTAACCAGGATAATAATATTTTAGAAACTTATCGTGAATTATTATTGTTAATTGGAAATTTCCAAGAAGGATAATGTATTTCAGCTATGTTTTAATTTATTTTTAGTCTCAATTCTATGCGTTAAGTATTTTGCATACTCAATTAACTCATTTTCTAATAATGGTTTATCTTTATCAGGAATATTTTTATAGCTTTCATACAAATCTTGTGCTAAACGTTCAACAACTAATTTTCGATCTTCTGTTGTAAGAGCTTCACTATCACCAATTTTATGATTTAGGAGTCGATCAGTACTTACATTAAAATATATAGAGATCTTTTGGAGCATTTCAAAACTTGGCTCTTTCCTGTTATTTTCCCAATTGGAAATAGTACTACTAGCGACTCCTAAAACATCACCAAGTTCCTTCATATTTAATCCTTTAAGCGTTCTTAGAATTCTAACATTTTCTCCGAAATAATTCTGTATCATCTATTTCACTCCATTCATTATATTCACATTAGGGATTCTTATTTATCCTTAAAGTGAAATTAATTCACCTTAGGGATATAAAAGTATCCCAAAAGAATTGACATTCTACTTTAAGGAGAATAGAATGTGATTAAGGGGGTGGGGAATTGACTGTTATACGCAATATTAGAGAATCAAAAGGGTTATCAATTCAAGAGCTGTCGGATGCTTCTAAAATACCTTTGAAAACTCTGTATCACATTGAAACTGGTACAAAAGGAGTTATTGAAAATAGGGCAAAAGTTCTTGCTGATATTTTCAATGAGCCAATTGAAAAATTGTTTTTTGCTACGTACTATCGTGCAAGATTAGAATGAAACAAATTTCATTTACTAACTAAACAATAATTATACATCTATATTGTAAATGAAAAATACAGAAAAGTGATAACATAAATACTTTTTTTAAGTTGATGAATCTGAAAATTTAGTTTTTTAGTTCTCTAAAAACTGCATATCATATGAGGAAGCTGTTAGTCATGTTGAAACTTTCGTGTCGTATGCTACTCATTACAATGAGTGCGCTCCTTGTAGCATTAAACCTCCTATTTCCGGCAACAATAAACTTCCATATGGAAAATACACGTATAAAGAAACATTCGCACAAGAAGGATATTTACTGAATGAAGAAATGTTCTCATTTGAAATTAAAGAAGATGGTCAAATTATTAAGCAAACGGTGAAGGATCAGAAGAAATCACCCCACCACATACTCCAGTGACAACACAACAGCTTAGGGCAACCAGAAGTGCCACAACCACAGATACCGGAAAACCTTTCATTTCGCAACTAGAGAAACCACAACAGATTGTTATGAAACCACCACTAGAACAAATACCAAATAAAATCGAAACGTATCTTCCGACAACAGGCGGTAAGGCCGAAAATCAATACATAAAAATCCGTTAGGTTTTGCTATTGGATGTCGGAATGCATGTATACTCTCAATTTCCATTTAAATAGTGGTTCTTGCTAGAGAGTAAGATATAAGAAGCTGAGTGGGAGATGATATGAGATGTCTGAATTCTATTTCGATAAAATGGGGAATTTAGGGAAACTTAGGGAAAACGTTATGCGGTGCAAGAGTGCTTGGTTTTCAGAAGAATTGATGCAAGCAATTTCAATTGCTCAAACTGTAATTAAACCATTAAAGCAACGTGATTATTGGATAGAATCCGCTACAAAATAATTGTCAGGAAGCTTTTTATATCTGGATCAACGGCATAAAAAACTATATTACCTAGACATGGAAAAAGTTATTGAGTTCATGGAAAAAACGTATGGGAGTGAAGCGAACTTGATAGAGGTAGTAAATTCGCTTGAGAATGAGCATCCAGCTTATCATATCTTCCATGAACTAGGTCTTTATTCAAAAGAAACAAGGGATGCGATAACTAACACCTTGCTATACATTCTTGAAAAACATCAACGTGAAAAGCAAGGGGAACAAAAAGAGTATTTTTGGTTTCAGTAGTAGTCAGAAGAGGAAAATGAAATAGGAAGGAGTGCAGTACATGTTAGGCGTAGCTAAGAAGTATACAAAGGTGATTAGAGCGTTGAAAGAACTGAATGAAGGGGAAAAGGTTGCAGGTGTCATAAAAGCTCGTTTTGGAGCTTATAAATCGGTCATTGAAGGTGTGAAGGAAACAACCGATGATTTTATATTCATTTTTGATCCGAAAGGCATCTTTTATGAAGATACACATCATGAAAAACGAAAACAAGGATATCACATCATCAAACATGATTTACTAACTGGTTATGAAACTCTTGAGATTGACTTAAAACAAAAATCAGTTGTGTATATCAGTATCGAAACGGAAACAAGTACGTATCAAGAGAGAGGAGAAGCATTATCAAATTTTCTTCAATATCTAACAGAATGCAAGAATATAAGACCGATTCACCTGGTATTTCATCAATATGATTTGTACCCAATCCCTCATATGGAGCAGTTTTTAAAAGAAAGCGCAACATACCACATTCAGCATTCAATCGTAGTTGAATCTCAATCCGCATTACAGCACATATACGGAAAAGAGGCAGCACAACGCATCATAACCTCGTATAACACAACAATCCTAGCATGATCTAAAGCACTCGTTCACTATTTCATCCTATCTAGATGGCTAGAAAACTAGACAAGGGAGAAGCGCTTTTCTCCCTTCTTTATCAAAAATAGGAGGCGTTCATATGGGAAAAGAAAAAAGACTCACATTTTATGATATTGCGGCATCACAAGCTCATAGTGTCAAAACTTTTGATGGAAAAACATACGAACTGAAAGGCACCATCGCAATTGAAAATAGCACAGGAAGCATTGAAAAAGTGGCTCAAATCTATTATCAAGTGCGCTCGGTTAGAGATGAACATCAAAACTTAATTGCTAAACGAAAAAATAAACATACGGAATTAGTAGCTGTCAAACAAAAGTGTAAATAAAAAAAGCGATTTTGAAGTGTGCTGAGAACATAGCACAAAGTAATTTGCTCTTTGGCAATTTAGATGTATATTGTGTACCTCTTCCTTTCAGTAATGATGTAGAAAGGTGAAATATACAATATATATGCGTGCCTCCCCTCAAAAGGTCACTAGAGGGGTTAGGTATACGATTATCGTTGGGTGAGTAAGATCGTAAAACTCATCTGTGACCACTGGGGAATGCATTGTATCAAAGACCTGTTTGTGTCAGTACTCGTGAGGAATATCCCATTTTGACATTCTGAAGAAGCGAGGAACATCACGGCAGTAGATACATAAGGTTCTACGTTCACGCCAAAATACGTAGTGCGGTATTGGGCATATAGAAGCTAGGTCGGGATTAGTCTCTATACGCATGCCAATACAGGGTTCGTCATTCCAGCCATAAATGATATTTCCATTTTCTATCCCACTTTCCTATAAATGTTATAAAATAAAGGCAGATGTTGAAGTTTAAATGTGTCTCATCACACTTCAAAATCGCTTATAAGAATATGACATAGGGAGGAACATACATGAGTCGAAAAGGGTGGATCATTTCCGCTGTTGTTGGACTGTTAATTGCAATTGGTATTGGTTCAACATTTGTCTTTAGTTCGGGAAAAGGGGAAGTAATGGAACTTAGTCCGTTAGAAATGAAGAAGTTCATGAGTGAGGATGGCACAGGTTTTATACTATTGAATAATGATAAGAAAACAAGAGAAGATATACTTTTTAAAGTCGAAAAATTAGCAAAGCAAAACGATATACTGGCTAGAGAATTATTTGGGGGTAGAGAGGATGTTCCAAGAACAAGTAATCAGCATGACTTCGGCTTGTCACAAAAACGTGATACCCTTGCTTACTATGAAAAAGGAGAGTTGAAGAAAGCAATAAAATTTGAAGAAATTAAACCATCTGATTTTGAAAAAGAAGTTACCTATTTTGTTAAAAATTGCAAAGAACAATATCAGAAGTAATCACATAATCATTGAAAGGTGGTGATATAGTGACCATTTCACAAAGGGAGTTAAAAAAAGAAAAAGATATGGTAGCAAACTTACTAAGAGCCAATGGTCAGGATTATAACCATTGGCTTCATTTACATCATCAGAAATATATTGAAGAAAATCAAGACCTTGTTATGAAAGCTTTACAAGCTTATAAGGCAACATCAAAAGAAGTAAAAGAAGACAACAAGGCGAATGAATTAAGTCAGCTTAGTAACGTATAAGCATTTAAAAATGAAAAGGGAGTGAATGTGTATGTCAATGTTGGAAACATTATCTCAAATGTTAGTGTTAGGTGATGCGATGGATGGTCTAATTAATACAGGGAATTCATTTGTTACATGGATGCAAAGAGGGGCATTGGTTAGTACAGCAATCGTTTTTTGTTTTGGCGCTTACCTATTAATATGGGGTGGTGAACGAGGCAGACATAAATGTATTTGGTGGTTTATTGGTGGGGCAGTCGGACTCGTTATTGTAATGGGATGCCAATACTTAGCGGAAAGCGTAAATACTAATGTTAAATTTGGTCAAATTTTATTCCCGTTTCTTTGGATGAAATAGTGAACAAATATAAATAAGGCAATGAGGAAGCTATGCAAAGGGTATGGCTTTTTTTGTTGCCTTTTTTTATTAAAATTTGAACAGGATTATTATTTACATGCATGTAAAGGAGGAATAAAAGAATGGAAACAATTCGAGATTATAACAATGCATATTACAAATTTGTAGAAAATAAATGTAAAGAATTTGGAGTTCCTGAAGAGTTATATAGTAATTGGAAAGAGAAGCAAAAAGATGATTGGGATAGCTTTTATATACGTGAAATCCAAGGAAAGGAAGTTCTGAAAAAGATCGGTGTATACCTTCCCTTCTATCTTCAAGAATATGAATCAGGTTCTTTGGAAACGAGTGTTATAGCCTTTAAGTTATTCCCTGATAGAAAATCTGATTCACACTCGATACTATGGGAATACCGTAAGTTCGGTTATCCAGAGGGAAAATTATATGCAGTAGAAGGAAAACGAAAATTTTTAGAAGTGAATGAGTTGCAAGGTTACATTGAAGAAGGGTATCAATGGACAGAAAGACTTTCTCCACCTATTGGAATACATTTTGATCTTGCTGAAGAAGGTAAATTTTATTCATCGTATGAGGATTTGAAATAAAACAGGATTTTTAGTTTCGAAAAATTTAGAAAGTGTACGCAGACTTTAAAGTAAATGTGAGAAAGGAGAAGCCATGTTTGTCATTTTTAAGAGTAGTAATGGAACAGAAATTGAGTCGGGTAAGCAATATTCGTTTCATGAAGCTTATATCTTAACGAAGCGATTAGAACGAGTTTATAGAGAGGCAGGGCGTCAAGAACATATTGATTTCAATTTGTTAGATGGTCATTCTAATGAAATTTATAACGGTACATTATCACTGGGTTCGAGATATGCAGATCATATTTTTGATCACATTTCTAAAAAAATGAATGTGATGCAATTAGATCCGGAACAAGAGGAACAAAAGAAGGAACTGTTAGAAACGTTAGAAAGAGAAATCAATGATTCTCCTTTTCATGAAGAATATGAATATCAAGAAGAATTACCAGAAAGAACGGAAGAACCCTCTTATCGTCCATCGGATGAAATAGAGCCACAAGTAAAGCCTGGAAAGGGAAATAGAAAAGGATTCAAGATTATTGCGAGTGTCATAGGAAGCGTAGTGTTAATTGGAGCTGGTGCCATATTTGCCTTTAAGTTATTCTCTTCCGAACCAGTTTCGAGTGCAAATGCTGGTTCTGAACAATATGTAGTAAAAGGATTACAACAGGCAGCCATTCAACAGTATGGAGAAGCCGTTAAATACTTCGATAAGGTCAATTACACAGAATTAGACAAAGATAGTCAGAAGGCAGTTTTATTTACTTATTTATTAAACGGAAAGGCAAATAAGGCATTACAATATGAGCCTAAATTTGCAGAAAGTGTGGTTGCTTATTTTATTGGGATAGACAACATGAATAAAATCAATGAAATTGATGTCAAAAATGATGTAATCGACTTTGAAAAGGCAGCGCTTAATAAGAAATATGAGGAGGTAATCAAACTTAAGGGGAAAGTCAATATGGATGGTAGACGTGAAAAGCTCATTGTTGAAGCTTTTGTACATCTAAAAAAATATGAAGATTGTTATTCTTTTGCCAAAACACAAGGAAATAAAAACGTAATGAAAGAGATCAAAGAATTAGAGAAACGAGATATTCAACAATCTACGATAAGTGAAGAGGAAAAGAAAGCTAAGATTGAAAAAATTGATAAAGATCTACAGAACATCTAAGGGGGAGAGAATAACATGCCTTTAAATTATGAGAATCTGTACAAAAAAATGGGAATTGTTTTTCTTGGTGGTTCATTGATATTAAGTACGACAGGTTGCAGTTGGTTTGGAAGTAAGGAATCATCAAAAAGTAAAACAGCTATTACAAAAAAGGTAGATAAGAATAAGCCGGAGGAAAAGAAAGAAAATCTGAACAAACAAGATTTCGAAGCAATTACAGAGAATGCAATTCAAAGTAAGGATAATGAAGTTGCTTATGTTCTCGAAGAGCTTGATAAATCGAAAATTAATTTTAAAGAAAAATCCATTGTAAGTAATCTTCAAAATGGAGATGAAACCACCTCTCGTGTTCTAGCACTCTTTGATAAAGAAACGACAGATAAATCAATTCAAGATACAGCAAAAGATAATGTGATTGCAGCTATTACAGATAATAACCCACAAGTCACCGTGAATGGAGATCACTTTGCATTTGGCGATCAAAATATTGATTCTTCAGTAGCGAGTATAGGAGATATTCTTCCACCAGAGAAGAAACCAGATGCAATTGTGACCCCATCAATTATAACGGAGGGTGAGAATGATAATACGGAAAATACAGGGACAGAAAAACCAAAGCCGCCAATAGAGCCGGAAAAACCAACAAGTCCAGAGAAGCCGACAGAGCCGGAAAAACCAACAAATCCAGAGAAACCAACAAATCCAGAGAAACCAACAGATCCAGGTAAACCAGCAGAACCGGAAAAACCAACAGATCCAGAGAAACCAACAGATCCAGAAAAACCAACAGATCCAGAAAAACCAACAGATCCAGAGAAACCAACAGATCCAGAAAAACCAACAGATCCAGAGAAGCCAACAGATCCAGAAAAACCAACAGATCCAGGTAAACCAACAGATCCAGAAAAACCAACAGATCCAGAGAAGCCAACAGATCCAGAGAAGCCAACAGATCCAGAAAAACCAACAGATCCAGGTAAACCAACAGATCCAGAAAAACCAACAGATCCAGAGAAGCCAACAGATCCAGAGAAGCCAACAGATCCAGAGAAGCCAACAGATCCAGAGAAGCCAACAGATCCAGAGAAGCCAACAGATCCAGGTAAACCAACAGATCCAGAAAAACCAACAGATCCAGAGAAGCCAACAGATCCAGAGAAGCCAGCAGATCCAGAAAAACCAACAGATCCAGAGAAGCCAACAGATCCAGAAAAACCAACAGATCCAGAGAAACCAACAGATCCAGAAAAACCAACAGATCCAGGTAAACCAACAGATCCAGAAAAACCAACAGATCCAGAGAAGCCAACAGAATTAAATAAAAAAGAGTCAAAATCAGATGTAACAGTTTAAAGGGGGATTTACTTGCCCATGTACAAGGAAGAAATTTCAATTAAATATAAGTTAGCTGAAAAAAAAGTACTCATTCCATTGAGTACTTTTTTGTTTGTTGGAATGTTTTTAATCGCTAATTTTTTACTCAACTTATCTTTAGAGCTGATAGAAACAACATTTAGTGATTTATTGCACCCCAAACCATTTCATATGGAGATAGGATTTCTTTTTCAGATGCCAATTGCAGAGCATCCAATTTACTACTTGCTTGTTTTCCTTGTAGTAATTGGAACTATAGCAAGAACGGTGTATAAGCTGAAATCTTCTTTTAAAAACTTAAATAATCATCAGAAAGGATCTAGTCGTTTTACAACAGTTGAAGAGTTGAAAAAGCAATACCGAGCTGTACCAGATCGAGAGGAATCATTTAAAGGTGGCGGTGGTGTTGTTATCTCCCGACTAGGTGATAAGGTATTCATTGATGATAGCCCGGTAAACAACTTAGTTATTGGTACAACACGCTCTGGTAAAGGGGAAACCTATGTATTTCCTACAATTGATGTCTATTCTAGAGCGGAACATAAACCCTCCCTAATTTTTAATGATCCAAAGGGAGAATTGTTCAGCGCATCGAAAGAAACGCTGGAAGAACGAGGCTATCACATTGAAGTTTTGAACCTGTTAACTCCACTTGATTCTATGAGCTATAACTTATTGCAGCTTGTCAAAGATGCCTATAAAGATGGAGATTATTCAACGGCACAGGCATTATGTAAGACACTCTCACACACTTTGTATTACAAGCCAACTGTAAAAGATCCTTTTTGGCAACAGTGCGCTATGAGCTTGTGTAACGCCATGATATTAGCCGTTACAGATAAATGTATTGCGGAAGGTACAGAAGAAAAAATCACAATGTATGCAGTTGCAAATATGTTATCAGAACTTGGTTCAAAAGAGGTAATCGTAGATCCGGAAGCAGATCCACAAAATGCATTAGATTTATACTTTGAAGGCTTACCAGCGGATAGCGTTGCGAAGATGCAATATGCAACCTCAAACTTCTCAAAAGGAACGACACGAGGCGGGATTTTTACCCAAACAATGAATGGACTTTCAATTTTTACATTTGATGAAATTGCTAAAATGACAGCGAAAAATAGTGTGGATTTAAAACGTGTCGGTTTTGGAAAAATGATAAAAGGAAAAGTGACACCTAGAAAACGAGTAGACATTGTATTTCCAGATGGCTCAAAGGAGTCTATCAAGGCAGATATTACAGGACGTTTTGCATTAGATTTCAAACAAGTAATGCAAGTTGGAGATACCATTCAATGTAATGAAAAAGAAAACCCTCAAACGAATACATCTATTACTATTACAAAAATAGATGAAAAAACAGGTCATACAGAATTTAAAGTAGTTGAAGAAAATGAAGATATGAAAATAACAAAAGTGGATTATTTCGATAAGCCAGTCGCTATTTTTATGATTACACCAGACTTTGATTCTTCGAACCATGTCATTGCTTCTATTTTTGTAAGGCAGCTTTATTTTATATTGGCAAAGGGTGCATCCCTCGCTCGTGGAGGGAAATGTCACCGTGAAGTGGTTTTTTGCCTAGATGAGTTTGGTAACATGCCGAGTATTGAAGGAATGGCAAATATTATCACGGTTTGTCTTGGTAGAAATGTTCGCTTTAACCTTATAATCCAGGCATATGCACAATTAAAAAATAAATATGGTGAAGATGCAGATACGATTGATGGAAACTGTGGGAATACCATCTACATTCTAACGAACGATCAAGAAACCGCCGAAAAAGTGTCCAAAAAACTAGGGAATCAGACGATTAACCTACCTTCCCGAAGTGGGAAAGGTCTTTCTACTGATAAAAATAAAACGGAAGGTCTAGACCAACGCCCATTGTTAACAGCAAATGAACTTATGAATTTTAAAGAAGGAGAAAGTGCCGTTATTCGTGTTATAAAACGTCAGGATAATAACCGAAAACGTATCAGACCTCGACCAATCTATAATACGGGAGAAACAGCTTTAAAATATAGATGGGAGTACTTAGGGGTAGAGTTCGATACAGATAAATCTATTTTAGATATAGATATTGATTCTCTACATGATGATGTAAATCCAAAATCACTTATTGTAGATTTTCTAGGACAGAGAAAAGTAGAACAAATTGAGAGAAAAACATCCGAATCAGAACAAGTACCAGAACAAGAAGCTTTTTCTCAAATAGAGACACCGCAGCCAGTAGAAGAACCAACAATGATGGAAATTGATGAAGAGATTCCGGAAGAGGCATTTCAGCAGGAAGATAGCCCGTTTGATTCCCTTTCCATTGAAAATTGGAAGGAAAAAACGGTTAATGAATTTTTCGAATCTGATTTAGCGGTTTTGAAACTGGTTGATAAGTTCTTTTTAGCACAGTTAGGGAAATCAATAGATGAGGTTGGAAATCAAGAAATGGGTGGGTTTTACAGTGAATTTCAAATGTTAGCTCACAATGACCACATCGACAAAAGTGTTTATCAAGCAGTCGAAAACAAGATTAATCGAATCTTGCGTGATTTAAAAGAAAAAGAACAAGTGACGAGTTAGAAAAGCACTCAAATGATTGAGTGCTTTTTTGAATCCAAACTAAAGGAGGAAGAGGGAATGTGCGTACCGACAATAACGGATAAAATGCAAATGATTTTAGATAGTTACTCGCCGTTTGTAACAGAAGAAAATGAGGTCATTCTTGGTCTAGAAGATGCGGTTCTTTTCCTTTCAGTAGATCGAGAACAAAAAGGTAAATTAATTATTCGAATCGACAGACTAAATGAAAGGGTGAATTGGACAGCAAAAGAATTATTAGGGCAATAGCAAGCATGAGAGGAGGGTAAATCGTGAAAGATGAAGAGATTTTAAAGGTTTTAGAAACATTCTCGGATTATCTTCAAGTAGGGGACATCGTGAATTATGTATTGCGTTGGCTAGGATGGTTCCTAATTGTAGGCTTATCTTTAGTTGTAGATGCTTTAGAAGGTGTGACAGATGCCATATTGGGGATTAAAGGATTCTTTAATTCACCGGAAATACAAAATTTTGTTGATATGTTATATCCATTGTTTGTTGTTCTTTTAGCCATATCGTTTTTATATATTGGCTACATGTTCATTATGAACAAACAAATGAACCGTTCTCAAATTATCATCAATATTTTCGTAACACTGAGTGTACTTTGTTTATTAAGTACTGGTATGACAAAGGTTGATAAGTTCACCGATGATGCCATAGCAGTTGTAAAATCAGAACAAAAGGGTTCTTTAAGTGATGAAATTATTAAGAAGAATATAACGGATGTTGCAGTAATTGACCAAAACGGATGGAAAAAGAAAGAAGATATGAATCCGAAAAATAATATTCCGGAAAAAAGTATTAGACAAATTGATATTACTGAAAAGATAGATAAAGATTTTGAATTTGCGAAGGATAAGGAATTATTTGAAGGTGGTCAAGATATTCTTAAGTATAAAAGAGTGATGGATGGAATGGGAGTGGCATCTATAGCTGAATTGAAAGATGGTTGGTTTGATTTCTTTCCCGAAAAGTATTATCGCTGGCATTGGAGTTTTTGGAACATATTCTTTACTTTACTAATAACTGGCGCAACGTTGTTATTGGTGAGTATTAAATTAGCTAGATTATTTTATGAATTGGCATTTAACTACTTGTTAGCCAACATATTAGCACCAGCCGATGTTGCGAATGGTCAAAAGTTAAAAGCCGTGTTATCCAATATCCTCAATATATTTATAGCAACGATTATGATATTCCTATCTTTGAAGCTATATATAATGGGAACGGCGTTTCTCCATGACAAATTAAATGGTGTGCCGTATCTGATTGCATTAGCGGCATTTAGTATGGCAGTTTTAGATGGCCCGGCAGTCGTAGAAAGGCTATTTGGAATAGATATTGGATTAAAGAGCAGTTGGGGCATGTTAGCAGGTGGTTTCGCACTGGGTAAAGGAATTGGCGCTCTTGCAAATTCAAAACCAATGAAGGGTCTAGGGAATATGATTGGAAAAGGGGCGAAAGGTGCAGCAGAAGGAACTGGTGTTGCAGCAGCTAAAACAGCAAGTGCGGCAGCGATGGCAACAGGTGGCGTGGCTGGTCTTATAAGTGGTTTGAAAAAAGGGAGTGAGTCTGAAAATAAAGAGTCCTTGCAAGATCAAATGAAAAAAGCTGGTGAGAAGAAAGCAAAAGGAAATGATTTAGCAAATAAGGAAAAAGAAAAAGGTAACTTAAATAAGGAAGAAGATAAAAAGAATGGTGGTACGCCATCTATTCAAGAAGACATGAAAAAAGGAGGGAACGAAAACCCTGGGGTAGCGAATGGGCAAGAATCGGGAACAACAAGTCTTCAAGATGAAATGAAAGAAGCTGGAAAAGAAAATGGAGCGGGTGAAGGAAATCAAACAGCAGGAGGAGTAAGACAAGGAGCGAGTGACGGAAATCAAACACCGGGAACAGTAAAACAAGGGGTAAGTGAAGGAGGTCAAACACCAGGAACAGTAAGACAAGGAGCAAGTGAGGGAAGTCAAACACCAGGAACAGTAAGACAAGGAACAAATGAAGGAGGTCAAACACCAGGAACAGTAAGACAAGGAACAAATGAAGGAGGTCAAACACCGGGAACAGTAAGACAAGGAGCAAGTGAGGGAAGTCAAACACCAGGAACAGTAAAACAAGGGGTAAGTGAAGGAGGTCAAACACCAGGAACAGTAAGACAAGGAACAAATGAAGGAGGTCAAACACCGGGAACAGTAAGACAAGGAGCAAGTGAAGGAAGTCAAACACCAGGAACAGTAAGACAAGGAACAAATGAAGGAGGTCAAACACCGGGAACAGTAAGACAAGGAGCAAGTGAAGGAAGTCAAACACCAGGAGCAGTAAGACAAGGAACAAGTGAAGGAAGTCAAACACCAGGAACAGTAAGACAAGGAGCAAGTGAAGGAAGTCAAACACCAGGAACAGTAAGACCAGTACCAAGTGGAGGAAGCCCGGCACCAGTAGAAGCATCAAGACCAGTACCAAGTGGAAGTAGCCCGGCACCAATAGAAGCATCAAGACCAGTACCAAGTGGAGGAAGCCCGGCACCAATAGAAGCATCAAGACCAGTACCAAGTGGAGGAAGCCCGGCACCAATGGAAACATCAAGATCAGTACCAAGTGGAGGAAGCCCGGCACCAGCCGACATCGTAACGGTGACACATAGTAGCCCAATTATTCCTTATGAAAGTGATAAAGAAGTGGCAGCAAGTAGAAGTCAGGAAACACGGACATTAGGACAATATACAACTGATAAAGTTAAAAATACAACATCATCCGTGAAACAAAAGGTAAGAGGAGTACAAGAGCGCATTCATAATTCTGAAACGGTACAGAATACAAAGCGTTTTTATCAGATGGGGCAAAACACGGGTAAAAGTTGGAGAGATATTGTAAACAAAAATAAAAATAATACAGATAAAAAATAAGCGTAATCGTACGCTTATTTTTTGTTGTCGAAAAGGAGGGAATCCCGATGAGAAGCTATCGGATTCCGAAGGAAATCAGTACAGAATTACGGATTAATAAAGTGCTTTATTTAATAGATTTCTTTTTATTAATTGGCTTATTAGTTGTAACGATGATTCTTAGGAATTTTGTACATGATTCCTTTCAATTACCATTTGTTATTTTCATGGCAGCTATTGCAATTATCATGATTTGGCGACCAAGTACGAATCCTCAAAAACGAATGTATGAAGTATTGATTATTACATTGCTAAGAAGAAAAGGCGCATATTGTGCCATTGATAACGATCAATAAGGGAGGGATCACATATGGCGTTATTCAGCGAAAAAGATGTAGAGAAAGAAGAGCCAAAACAACTAGAAAGACCGAAGAAAAAAGCATTTCAATTTAACGAAAAAAATGTAAAAGAATCACTTTCTGAACCAAAAGAAATTGTGAAAGTGGTACCCGACAAAAAGAAAGAAGAAAAACCAAAGGTAGAACAAAAAGTAAAAAAACAGAAGAAAGAAAAGCCAAAGAAAGATGTTTCGAAAAAGAAAAATCCTAAACTTTTAGGTTTTTTATCTAGAAAAAAGAAAGAAGCACCACCAAAGGTAAAGAAAAGTATTGCGAAAATTATACAGATCGTAGATATGACGGAGGATGGAATATTTGAGCTGAAAAATGAGGAGTTTTTAGAAATTCTTCAAGTTGAAGGTGACGATATGTTCTCCAAGAATAGCGATGAACAAGCATTTGTTATTTTCTCACATGCATATTTTTATCAAGCCTACAAACAGTCCATTAAACTCGTTTTTTTAAACTTCCCATGCCAAACTACCGAACAGCAACGATATATAGAGAAGAAAATTAAAGAATGTACTAGTCCTTTGTATGAACGGATTTTAAATCAGAAGTTAAAAGAACTTCAGTTTTTAGAATGGGGAAGAACAAATCGGGAAGCCTTCTTATTTATTTACGGAGAAACGGAATTAATCGTAAAAGAACGTGTAGATGCAGCAAAGCGATATATCAAACGCTCTACCGAACTATTAGAGGTGGATGAAGAGAAAAAGCTAGAGCTTATGTTTAAATTGTTTAACCAAAATGCAAAATTGGGAACTAAAAATATATGGTAGTAAGGGGGAAACAATATGTTTGCGTTCAAAAGTAAAAAATCCAAAAAGGAAAAACAAGAAGAACTAAAAAAGAAGAAAGGTTACAACCCTTATTTATTGGCTAAAGTTCAGCCACAAGGGGGAATCAGTTTTAAAGAAAATTATGTTCAAACAGGTGATGGATTAGGTACTTGTATTCATGTTTTTGATTATCCAACAGAAGTAAATGATTTTTGGTTAGAGCAAATTATGAATATGCCGAATGTGATTACGACATTAGATGTAATGAGTGATGATCGAAAAGAAGTCGTTGAATCTATTAATAAATCCATGAGTGAACAAAGTGTTCGGCATGATACAGCAAAGGATAATATAGATCGGATTGATGCAAAAAATGAATTTTTAGAATTGGAAGCTCTCTATACGGATTTGAAACAAGGTGAGGTCATGAAACGTATTCATATCCGTATCTATGTTTCCGCTAGAACAATAGATGAGTTAGAAAAACAAGTAAAAGAAATCATGGAAACATTAGAATCTTATAACTTTCGAGGAGCTGTCTTTTTAAATGAACAAGAGTATGAATGGGATGCACTCGTAACGAGCTTTGATACACAAAAAAATTATGTGAACCGAAGAAAAGGTAAAGAAATTCCAGCAGTCAGTTTGGCTGGTGGGTGTCCATTTCACTATTCTTATTTGAACGATCCATACGGTACGTATTATGGGACAACGAAAACAAAAGGAAATGTTATTTTTGATATTTTTCATAAAGATGAACAAAGAAAGTTTTATAACGGTGTAATGATTGGAAAGCCTGGTGCTGGAAAATCAACATTACTAAAAAAGAAATCAGTAGACTATGCAAGTAAAGGTCATTTTATTCGTATTTTTGACATTGTAGGTGAATTCGAGGAAACAGTACGTGATCTGAACGGGAAAACAATTGCATTAGATGGTTCGCAAGGTCAAATTAACCCACTTCAAGTATATAAGACAGCAGAACTTGAAGAAGTTAGTTTCACTCAACATCTATCTAAACTAACAATTTTTTATCGATTCATTGCGCCAGAAGCAAAAGATGATGAAATTAAAGAATATGAAAATTTGCTTCGTAAATTATATATTCGAATGAGATTATGGAATGATGAAAAAGGAGCGAAAAATGAAATTACAACAAGAAAACCAAATGAGTATCCCATTTTCTCAAACTTTTTATCTTTTGTTCGTGATGAATTATATGAGAATGTAGAAAATAGAAAACACCATGAGAATTTAGGAGAAAGCAGAAAACATCGTCTAGAGTTGATTGAATTAAATCTTGTAAATTTAGTAGAAGCATATGCACAATTATTTGATGGTCATTCCACTATTGAAAACTTTAAAAAAGAACAAGTTGTATCGTTTTCCTTACGAAACATTTCAAATTTTAAACCGGAAGTATTCCAGGCGCAAATTTTTAATGTTTTTAATTTAATATGGGATGAAATGATATCCAATGGTGCGCCACAATTAGAGGCATATACTAAACAACAACTTGCTTTTGAAGATGTAATTCGTTATTTCATTATTATTGACGAGGCGCATCATATAATAAACACGAAAAAAGAAAGCGCTCATGCTTTACAATTTTTAACTAAATTTAGCCGAGAAGATCGAAAATATTTTGCAGGGCTTTTATATGCAAGTCACACGATTCGAGATTTTGTACCGGAAGGATCTTCACAAGAAATGATTGATGAAATTAAAAAGCTATTTGAACTTACACAGTACAAATTTATCATGCAGCAAGATAATAACAGTTTAGATATGTTACGAAAAGTATTTGCAGGACAATTAAGTGAAAGTGAGATTGCAGCGATTCCACATTTGCCAACAGGGGATGTCATCTTAAGTATTGGGGCTGTAAAAAACATTCACTTCCATGTAGAAGTAACGGACGAAGAATTGATGTTATTCGGGGGAGGTGCTTAATACCATGCATCTAGTTTTAAAGATTATACCAAAGAAATGGCTCATCACTTTAGCACTAATTGTGATGGGTCTTTTTTCTGTTCTTCTACTTGGAGTAATAAGTATTTTTATTGCGGCAATGGGTGGAGAGAGTGGAACAGACACAGGTGATATTACGTATACAGGTGAAGGGCAAGTCATGAATGTTTCGCCTGAAGTTCTAAAATGGGAACCTACGATTCGGAAGCATGCGAAAGAGTTTGGCGTGGAACCGTTTGTTGCTTTAATGCTTGCACAAATGATGCAGGAAAGCGGAGGTCGAGGTAGTGATCCGATGCAATCATCAGAGGGTGCATTTAATACGAAATATTGTAAATCACCAAACTGTATTACTGATCCCGATTACAGCATATGGGCTGGCGTACAGGAGTTTAAACATGCGATAGAAAGAGCTGGTGTAACGAGTCCTGGTGACATGGATCATATCAAAACAGCCCTCCAAGCGTACAACTTCGGAACAGGATTTTTTGATTTTGTTAACTCAAATGGTGGTAAATATACAAAGGAATTAGCGATAAAATTCTCACAGGAGCAATACAAAAAAGTAGCCCACACGGGTATGTATCATTGTCTTGGACCAGAAGCCGTACCGTATCAAGCGTGTTATGGCGATATCCTGTACGTCGATGCGGTTTTGAAATATTATCAACCGGGTTCTGTCGTTTCTGGTGGTGGAGGAAATCCAGGAAGTGGAGGAAGTAGCGGTTCAAAAGTTGCCGATGTAGGTCGTCAATGGATAGGGCGTTCTACATATGTATTTGGTGGAGGACGTAACACAAATGACATTGCAAGAGGGATTTTTGATTGTAGTAGTTTTGTACGCTGGGCATTCGAACAAGTAGGAATGTATACCAGCCCAATAGGAGAGGTAAGTACGGAAACATTAAATAGAATCGGTACAAAAGTATCAGCAAATGATATGAAACCGGGTGATGTTATTTTCTTTGATACCTATAAACATGACGGGCATGTTGGCATTGTAATTGATAAAAACACATTCATTGGATGCCAAACAAATAAAGGTGTTTCCATTGAAGATTTAAATAATCCGTATTGGCAAAAAGTCTTTTCTGGTCATGTAAGAAGGTTCTAAAAATTGAAAGAATAGGAGACTAAAAGAATGAAAGATAAGCGAAAATCTTTGTTTATTGTGTTTGTCATTTTAGTTATAGGTGTGACAGATTTTAATATCTATTTGAGCAAAAAATCGATGAGTGATGGCAAAGAAAAACAATTAAAACTTTCAAATGAATTACTAACAAAACAAAATGAAGATTTAAAAAACCGACTGGATAAGGTACTTCCTTCCGCACAAGAACAACAAAGAAGGGCGTATTTATCGACAGCCGAAACGTTTATTCAATTATCATTTCATCGAGAAAAAGAAGGCTACAGTGAGCGAAAAGAAAAAGCAAAATCCATTATGAGTGAAGAACTTTTACAACAATTTTATCCAACTGATAAATACGAATTAGGAGATACGTATAAAACGAAACCAATAGAAATGAAGTTTTATTTACAAAAAAATGAACCAGATAAAGAGGAGGTAAATGTGTTAGCTGAATTTATAAATGTCACGACAGATTCAACGCAAAATCGAGAAGAAAAAGTAAACAATGTGTTGCGAATCATCATAAAAAAAGAAAAGGAAACATGGCGAGTTACGAGTGTAGAAGAACTCAATATGAAAGTTTTATAACGAAAAAAGGTGGGGTGAGAGTGTGATAGGTGCAATTAGTAAGAAGAGTGAAAGAATCAATCTAAGAAAAAATAAGTCGTGGATTTACCTAGCAATTATCAGCTTTCTATTTATCGGTTTTTTCGCTTTCTTGACATCTAAAATTTACATGCCGAACGATGAAAAACTATTCCATACGGAAACAAATAAAGTAATCAAGTTGTCGGGGATGGGAAAAATGATTGTAGAACAAAGGGAATACAATCCACACAAAAACTTTATACAAATTCGCTTTCGAATAGAAGGGTATGAGGAAACAGGATTTACGTTTAAAGCACAAGAAAAAGCAAAGTCTGGTGTTCAATTACCTGTCAAAGTGTTGTATGAAGAGAACGGAAATTATGTGGTGGAAGTAACAGAGTTATCTCCGAATTGGGGAGCGTTAGCCTTTGATATTTACAATAAAAACGGTGAAAAAGAACAAATGGATATTCGTAAATTCACGCAAGATGTTAACGAATATGAAGAAGAGAATGCAGCAACAAAAAGTCCGAATAAACTTGTTCAGTCGATTTTTACCGATCAAAGAAAAACAAAAGCAAATGATGAATTGTTAGCTGAAGACAAAAAAATATATGAGCTAGATTTTATAGAAAGAGACAAAAAAGATATTGAAACAAAGATCAAAAATTATGGGAAAGCAATCAAACTGGAAGAAGAAAATGCGAAGACAGTTTATGAAAAAGTAAAAGAACTAAAAGATGAAATGAAGTACCAAACCGATGCAGAAAAAACAGAAACGCAATCGAAAATAGCATCCTTAGAATCTAAAATAAAATCATCAGAAAAGAACGTGGAATTGTTTAAAGGGGAACAAAAAATTGCACGAGATAAGATCAAAAAATTAGAAGAAAAGGCACAAGAAATTAATAAAAAGTGAAAAAAGCAATGTCGTCAGTGAGTGCTCACCAGTGAAATTTGAGTACTCACTGAGTGCTCATCTGTTTGTTTTTGTATCGTCAGTGAGTACTCATCAGTTTGATTTGTGTCATCAGTGAGTACTCACCTTGGAGGTTTTCTTGTTCCCATCGTTTCGCTAGGCTCCGCCTAGCTTCACACCTTAGGTGGGAACAAAAACCCCTTATGCTCTTCTCACTATTTTTTGATCTCTACCCAAAATTGCAGAAAGGAGAGGGAAAAGTGGAAATTAGAATAAGAGAAGTAGATCCAATTGCCGTAAAGAAAATAGATGAAATTGCAAAGAGGAAAGGATTATCTCGGCAAAAATTTTTGAAAGCTCAAATTGAAATGCTCGCATTTTTTCATCAACAAAATAAAAGGGAAATGGAATTAGAAAATCTTATTGAAAAGAACATCCATATGATGAGTGATTGTTATAGCGCAATGGAAAAAATGAATGAGTTTATTCAAATGATGATGCAGGATGTTGAAAATGAATAATGCCGTTCCTGTTCAGTCTTCCGTCACACCAGGTGTTGTTTTAAAAACGAAATTTGTGTTGCCAAGTTCGGATGCATTTCAGAACTATATTGATTATGTAGATCGGGAGGAAGCGAAAAGTGAAGTGAAGCTGAATCCGAAAATGTTCGAAACGTATCAAGACTATATGGGGAATTCAGAAAAGACATCGGCACTATTTACGGAACACGCAAATCGCTTAACAGAAAGTGAAAAAAAGTCCTTAAAGGAAATGTTTAAAACCGCCCATGAGAATGGAAGTATCATGTGGCAAGATGTCATTTCTTTTCATAATCCCTGGCTAGAGAAACAAGGAATTTATGATGAGAAAACAAAAACATTGGATGAAAAAAAGTTAATGGATGTAACACGGCTTGCGATGAAGGAAATGCAAAAAAAGGAGGGGTTGGAAAAAAGCTCTATCTGGTCGGCAGCCATTCACTTTAATACGGATAATATTCATATTCATGTAGCAACTGTTGAACCTTTTCCAACGAGAGAACGTGGCAAAAGAAAACCCAAAACATTGGATGCAATGAAGGGGAAAGTCGTAAATAATCTATTAGATCATAAGCAGGAACAAAAACAAATTAATGATCTGATTCGAAACAATATGGTGGGAAAGAAAAAAGAGGATTCCGTTTTTGATTGGCGTAATCAACATCTGAAACCGTTGTTTTTACAAATCTATAAACAGTTACCAAGTGATAAAAGACAGTGGCAATATAGCTACAATACGATTCAACCATTAAAGCCTGAAATTGATGAATTAAGCAGTCGATATATTCAACATCATCATAAAAAAGATTACGATCAATTTCTAAAAAAGTTAGATAAAGAAGTGCAAGTTTTTAAAGAAGCATATGGGGAAGGAAAGTATGATAAGAAGCAATATGAAAATTATAAAACGAATAAAATCAATGACCTATATAAAAGAATGGGGAACGCCTTTTTACAAGAAATGAAGGCATATGATAAAGAACAAAAGAGAATCCATCACACGAAAAAATCAAAGTCGTTTCAAAAATTTCAACAGAATGTATCTATTCAGTATTCTATGAGGAAAGTGGAACGTGCTTTTAAAAGTGAATATGAAAGCTGGAAGAACCAAAAGTATTATGAGCGTTTGCAAAAAGAAAGTGCATACCAAAATGAGAGGGGTTATTAAATGAGTACAATTAGAAGACAGGTAACGATGGATCAAGAGACAGAGGATTATTTAAAGGATTACATGGAGGAACACGGAATTCGATATACAGGGGAAGCAATGGGAAGAATTTGCAAGGAACATGAAGCAGCCAAAAATACAGAATGGTCATTAAATTATATAACGGAAGTGGTATCGAATAACTTACACGATGTGTTAAAAAGTGAGCTAACAAAAATTCGTCTTGGTGCCAATAGTACGGATAGAAATACGCAAATTTTAATTGAGTTATTAAATGGTTATTTCTTTTTAGAGGGCGTAGATAGCCTTATTACAACTGATAAACAAGAGATGGGAAGTGTGAAGATAGCAAAAGAAGTCGTAGCGGAACGAATTAGTCATGCGAGACAAAAACGCATAGATCATGAGGCATCAAAGAACAATGTAACGTAAGCTACATTGTTTCTTTTTATAAAAAAACAGGAGGTTATTTAGATGTTATTATTTCGTGAAGATATCGCATTAGGAGTCATTAAAGAAATTGGAGAAGATGAAATTGTATTACTTGTAAAAGAGGAAGAACTAACAATTAAAATTACAAGAGAACAAGTGAGAGAACTGGCAATCCATGTCATGAATCAAGAAAATATGTTAGTTCCGGTTAATGTAAAAACTCATGAGCTTTTCTTTGATACAGCTGAGAGATGGAATGAAGAAGAAATGGAGGAATTGCAAAGAGCAAGTGAAAGAGTAGGAGAAGATCATGAGTAAAAATTATAAGAAAAAGTATCAAACAAAATCACCGGAAGAAAAGAAAGAAGCGGTGCAAGCTTTAACAAAAAAGATGGAAAAAAGCATAGAAGGCTATTTTCGTACACCGGGAGATTTAAAAGATTATTTATCGTTTATGGCAAAAATTTATCAGTATTCACCATCTAATATTTCATTAATACAGAGTCAATTTGAAGGAGCCAAGGCAGTTGGTTCCTTTTCTTTTTGGGAAGAAAAAGGGTTTGCGGTTAAGAAGGGTGAGAAAGGAATCCAGATCCTTGTTCCAAACCGAACTATAGCAAAATTTAAAGACAAAGAAGGCACTTGGAAAACAGTAACTAAAGCAAATGAGGAAGAGAAAAAACAAATTGAGTCTAAAAGCGTAGAAGTGAAACCAGGTCGCTTATATTTTGCTGTCGGCCATGTGTTTGATGCGTCTCAAACAAACGTAAAAGCAGAAGACCTCCCTCGTATTTTTCCGAATCGCTGGTTAGAAGGTAGTGTGAAAGATTACAAGAGTTTGTATAGAGGAATGGAAGCCGTTGCGGAAAAGAACGGTGTGAAAATTATTGAACCAAAAGCAGAGCTGGGTGTCGCAAAAGGTGTGAGTTATACCCTAACAAAAGAAGTTGCCTTGAATCCACGAAACAGTGAATTGCAAAATGTAAAAACCCTTCTTCATGAATTGGCACATGCCAAACTTCATACAGCAGAGACATATTTGAACTACACAGCACCAGAAAAAGAGTTCCAAGCAGAAATGACAGCTTATGCCGTTTCTTCTTATTTCGGGATTGATACAAGCGAATATTCTTTAGGGTATTTAGCGAGCTGGACACAAGGAAAAGAGATGAAAGATAAAACGAAGCTATTGAAAGAAGTACATGAAACGTCGATTGAATTTGTTGAAACAATTGAAAACACACTAGAAAAGGAAAAAGAACAAATAAATGAGAAAGAGGTGGAAAGTGTGGCAAATAGAAATGAAAAACAGGACGAAAAAAATATTTTATTGGTCGAATTTATGAGTTTAAGTAACACGACACAAGAGCTTGTTTCTGTTGCAGAGTTAAGGGAACAAGCGGATAAAAACCGATCGTTTGAGCCCGTAGAAGGCGCAGAAAAGTTGAGTGATAAAGAATTTATTGATGCATTTAACGAAGCGAATCAAGAAAAGTATGCAGCACTAAATAAAGATGAAATTACTCGTCCAACTATGTTAGTTCAGTGGAGCGAAAACGAAAATTTTAAGGGTAGTCAGTTGATTCCATTTGGAGAGGCCAATGAAAAAATGGCTGAAGTCATTACAAATATTGAAAAAGCAAAAGAGGAAGCAAGAGAAAGAGATGAATATGTACCATATGATAAAACTCGTTATCATATTGCCATTCCAAAAGAAGTAGATAGAGATTTTGGGAGAATGGAGCTTGTGAGTATGGATCGTTTGGATATGGGGGATGGGGACTACAAGACACCGTATGAACAAGTATTAAACGAGAAAAGGTATTTATCGGATGAAGTAAAACAAGCGTTACGAGATGAGGTAGTGAATCATAGAAATAACAAAGAAATACCGATGGAAAAAGCACAACAAAATACAGTAGAAAAATCGAAAGAGACACCAAACCACTTAGTTACAATTGAAATATTAGCAAATGGTATGCAAGATGAAGAACTGGCAAGAATCCACATGATGGATGCCGTTACGAAAGATATAAATTATTTGTCTGTATGGAATCAAGATAAAACAAATCGGGATGATTTATACGTTTCCCTCATGGAAAAGAACGGGAAACGAGAAAATGTCTATTTAGATAACATTTTGAAACCAGATTTATATGAAAAGGTTCAAAGTTCTATCTTTGATGGAAGAGGAAATTTGTCATTTATTATTCATGAAAAGGATGCAAATATGAGTCTAGATGAAATCGTAAAAGATGAACGATATGGACTCTTAGTTGATAAAGCGGAGGAACAAAAAGATCACTCATTTAATGAAAAAGAAGTGGAATTGTATAAAGAAATGAAAAAGGAAGGATATGCACCTATTGCTTCTCTGGATCAGAAAATTCAGCCTTCAGAAGAAAAGGAACTAACTTCCTTAGATAAAGATTTAAGTCGGAAATTCGAAGCATACAGACGTTCACAGCATGAAGAAACACCAGATGATATTGATAGCATTGTCACTCGTGTAAAGGCTGAAGAGCGATATTATACAACAAAGTATGTCTCGATTGATAATGAGTTAGTAAGCCAGGAACACGTTGTGAAATTAGAAAGCCAGGTGGATGAGAAGCTTGGGAAAGAGGGAATTACGGTGAATCAGTCCACAACTTCAAGTCAAATGGATATGGATAAGAAATATCAGCCGTTAAACGGGAAACAAACTCATAGCAAAGAAAAAAACGAAGAGCCAGAGCCTATTGCCTCAGGTAATGTAGAACAGTCGAAGGCTACAAAGAAATCAAGTAGAAAAAGAGAAACAATGGAAATGGAACGATGAAAAATTTTATAACCGGAGAACCAGATTAATTCATTTTTTGTTACTCAATTGAGATAACGGAGAGTGATTTTTTTATATCTAAAAATGAAAGAGGGTAAAAGTAAAAGCCCTCTTTCTTGTTTGTAGAACGAAAGGGGTGAATGTCATGAATGTATGGCTGTTTTCGGGCTGTATGTTCCTTGTAGCTGTCTTTTTGAACATGTTGTTGTTATTTGGTCAAAGAATCTTGGGAAAGCTGAGAATCAAGAAACGGGACCACAAAACTGAAATTGCAGATTAATAGGAAAGGACTATGAAACGGAATAGTCCTCTTTTTTATTTCATTTTATAGAGTGAAGGGGGGATTCCGTAATGGCACATGTCAGTACGGAGGATACGATGAAAGCAAGAAAAGTTGACTTGATTTCATATCTGGAAGCAAAAGGAGAAACGTTTAAGAAAGAAGGAAACTATTATCGTCATACGGAACATGACAGTCTCATCATTAAAGGGAATCAGTACGCCTGGAATAGTCGAGGGGAAAAAGGGTATGGAGCGATTAGCTTTGCCATGATGTACTATGACATGACATTCCCTCAAGCTGTGATGGACATTCAAAAGGGGGATTACAAAGAGTTGGATCGTTCAAAAGCTGAAGAAGAACGCAAAAAAGAGCAGCAGCCATTTAGTTACCCAAAACACCTGGAAGTAAATAAGCAAACAGAGATAAAAGAATATCTAGTTCATGAACGGAAAATAGATTCTCGCCTGGTGAATTGGCTAATTAAAAAGGATCTCATCGCCCAGGATAAGAAAAATAATGTGGTGTTTAAATGGAGGGAAGAAGGAGGCAAAGGGCAAGTCATTGGTATGAACCGTCAAGGTACAGTGAAAATGGAGAATAAAAGAGGAAGCTTTAAGCAAATTGTCCCGAATTATGAAAAAATCAATGCCGGTTTTACGGTTGATGTAGGTAAACCGGATAAAATTTATTTTTATGAAGATCCAATCGACATGTTATCTCATTGGAGTATTAAACAAAATAATATCCAAAACTCTCGCCTGGTTTCTATGCATGGATTGAAGTCAAAAACAGTGATTCAATCTTTAATGGATGCGAAAAAAGAAGGGCACGATATTAAAGAGGTCATTATGGCAGTTGATAATGATAAGGCTGGGAAAGACTTCATTCAGACGATGAAATGCTTTGTAGATCTTAAAGAGGATATTCCAACGAATGAAAAAGATTGGAACGATGTCCGGAAGAAACAAGTGAGTGAACAACAGCCAAAAGAAACAGCTCAACCAAAGAAAATAAAATTAATCAAAGAGGTGGAAAGAAGTGTCTAATCTACCATCTATGCCAAACATACTACAGATTTTGATTTATAGTTTTATCCTTTACGTACTTTTTCATATTTGTAAATTTGTGTACCGGAAGATCCAGGAGCGTAGAATGCTGAAGCGAATGGCGAAGTCCAGTATTCGCTTTATAGACAAAATGGACGGACATCAATTCGAAGTATACCTAAAAGCTCTCTTTCGAGAGTTGGGTTATTCTCCAACAGTCACAAAGCAGTCAAATGATTTCGGGGCGGATCTGGTATTGAAGGGGAAGAATCGTATTGTAATCCAGGCGAAACGCTACGGGATGAAAAATAGAGTTGGTATTAGTGCCGTACAGGAGATATATGCAGCACAAGCCTATTACAAGGCACATGAGGGCTGGGTTGTAACGAACAGTGTGTATACAAGGCAGGCGAAAGAATTGGCGGAAGCTTGCAATGTAAAACTAATAGATCGTGTAGACCTTCAGAAATTGATTAATAAATTCAATCCCGAATATTCGGCTGAAGATGTGTATCAAGGGGTAACACCTGCAGAACGGAAATGTCCAACATGTAAACATGATTTAGTGATTCGTAATTCAAATAAAACCGGAAATAAGTTTTTTGGTTGTTCTCAATACCCTACATGTACACATACAGAACCAATCAATACATGAGCTGTGATGAAAATCCGGCTCTTTTTTTATTTGCATAAAGAATAAATGAAAAAATCAGTTTAACTAAAAAATGACCTTTCAGATTTATTTGTAAGGGTTTTTGAAGGAGGTATTAATATAATAAGTCGTATTTGTTATAGAAACGCATGTAAAGGGAGAGAGGGAATTTAAATGCGTTTTTAGGTTTTTTAGGGAAAATAAAAAGGGGAGTCATTATTTACGACTTAACCCTTTGTCTACGATCTGATGAATTGCTTCATTTCGATGGTTTATTTTTATGTACAGAACATCAAATAGATTTCGGCGATTCAGTGTGAAATGTTTAAAACGACAAAAAACTTGGAAGTAAGCAAATTATCAATTGGTATTCCACAGATTTTTTTTGGAGTGGTTTCAGCTGAAGTTACAAAATAAAAAACGGGAAAGTTCGCAAAAAAATACAATAATCAAATTATTATGGAAATATTGATAGTGTGAAGCTTATAATTGAACTGGGTGATTAAAAGTGACTATACAAAATGAAAAGATAATTGATATCTGTGATAACCGCAGACTATTCAATAAATATTCACGTAACAGTATTCCAAGCGTAATCTTCATAGCAGGGTTAGGCGATAGCTATGAGACATGGAAAAAAGTCCAAGACCGAATATCGCAAAAAACATCAACCTTTTCCTATAACAGGTCTGGTATTGGCAGGAGTCAAGTCGCATCCGTCCCGACGACTTGCTATGATCTAGTCGAGGAGCTCAACGAATTGTTGCTAGCGCTTGAAGTGGAGAAGCCCTATATATTGGTGGGGCATTCTTTTGGTGGTTTGGTCGCTAGATTATATGCCAGCCTTTATCCACTAAACATCTGTGGTATGGTTTTGGTTGACGCTGCACCGGAATATAAAGAACTTGCCTATGAAAAGGTTCTACCCGAAAATCTGCTTGCAAGAAATAGGAAATATTACGAGAATCCTATGTTGAATAGTGAGAAGATTGATAAAATACAAAGTTATAAGCAAATCGTTGATCATTCAAAGCAAAGTAACCTCCCTCTTGCAATTATTACAAGAGGTTTACCTGACAATGTTGAAGAGGGATGGCCATCTCAAGAAATATTGGAAATTGAGCAAAGACTCCAAGCAGAATTCCAATGGCTATCAACGTCGAGCAAGTACCGGATTGCTAGTCGAAGTGGACATTATATTCATCATGATGAACCAGAAGTTGTTATAGAGGAGATTATGTTAATGTTGAAGGAGATGGGGAAATGAGCGATACAAGGATTAAATTGATGCTGGATTTACAAAGAATTGAGAAGGATGAGTATCAGTTACGCGAAGGTGAGCAGCATCAAGATTTCTTACCTTTGTTACTTCAATATATTGGCGATCCTCAGCCAGAATTACGGGATAACCTGATTTATTCGATGTTTTATATGTGGATTAAGGAAGAGAATAGATTCAGTGAAGAGGAGTTACGAAGCCTCTTAACTGTTCTGACTGATGAGAACCATTTGTTCTATAATATTGGTAGCGAGGATGATCAGTCAGTTTTTACAAGGACGTTCTCTGCCTTACCTATCGCTTTGATTGTACAACGCCACAGACAGAATCCATTTTTTAATCAAGCGGAAATTGAGCAATTAATGCATGCGATGCTCCGTTATTATAAAGAGGAGAAGGATCTGAGAGGTTACCTTTCAGTAGGAGGCTGGGCTCACAGCGCGTCTCATGGTGCGGATGTTTTTGTTGAGCTGGTGCAGTGCGAGGAGAGCAGCGTCGCAATGCTGCGTGAGGTTCTTGTCGCTATTTCTGGCATGCTTCATAATGTTAGACACATTTTTAGCGATGAGGATGATGAGCGGTTGGTAAACATCGTGGATACGATGATTGACAAAGAGTTACTTCCACATCAAGAAATCGCTGATTGGATTAGCGGCTTAGCGCAATGCTGCAATTTACCGAGAAGTCGCAGTCAGGTGATTGCTCGCGTGAACAGCAAGAATTTTTTACGCAGTCTCTATTTCAGAAGGGGAGAAGATAGCCGAGGGAATGAGCTTAACACGGTCATACTTGGTACTGAGGCAATATTGAACAAGTTTTCTTTCAGTTAAAGGGTTAGAGGGCCGTCCCCATCGCTATCAACTTAAGAAACACATTTTTCCCCAAAACGTTAAAATTAAACTTTTGTACTATAAAAAATATAGAATTTCCGTTTAGGGGATACTTTAAAATCTTAGCTTGATGGCGATACTCCTTTATGAACTTTCCGATTTAAAAACAAATTTACGAGGTGGTAAAAAATGAATAACACTGAAATCAAAACAATGATGGATCTTTATAAAAAATGGAGCAAAGAAGATTACAAGTAAAATTTGATATAAAATAAAAAAGGAGCTGTGCATATATCAAACAATTCCTTGTTAATTACTCTTTTTAATAATTATGCTTGTTTTATTAATGTGTGATTTGTTTCATCCATCCCTCTAACATCTTCTCATCCATTTCGCCAACATTCTTTTTGATGACTTTTCCCTTTGAATCTAATAAATAGGTTGTTGGTACTGTTGTAACTTGATATTTTTTACTCACTTCACCTTCAGTATCTATAACAACCGGAAATGATAACTCTTTTTCTTTTATATATTTCTTCACATCAGTTTCTGGCTCTTGTAGGTTAATTGAAATGATTTCTATGTTTTTATCTTTGTATTGCTTATATATATTTTCAAAGGCAGGCATCTCTCTTTGACAGTAGTCACACCAAGTTGCCCAAAAGTTAATGATGACACCATCTTTTGTTATATTATTTATTTCAACCTTTTCATTATCAATGGATTTTAGTGCAAAATACGGAGCCTTATCACCTTCTACAACGTTAGGATATCGTTCTTTTATTATCCCTTCGTATATTGCATATCCAATAGCTGAAACCAGTGCAACAATAATAAGAATTCTAATAGTACTCTTTCTGCCCCTTTTCATTTTATATATCCCCCTCCTATCATCTAATTGTATAACATATCAGCTCCCAATAAGGCAATAATTGTTAAATATATTTTTGATACAAGGGGTACCCCCACACGCCCATCAACTTAAGAATTTTATAACACTCCCAAAACAAAAAATTGTACATTCCATATCCATTTCATAACCTCCTGTGTATGTAATAATTATTTTACAAATGAATATATCTCCACTTATTAAACTTAATATAATAGATACTGTTTACGGAACACATTTAAAATCGATGATACATTAAGTTTATGGAACACAATTGAAGAAAGAAGCATAACAGTTAAGAATTGGGTATTTTTCCCATCCCCTTGAAATGGGGGGATAAGAAAAATATATCGTGAAAATTCCTTATAAATAAGGGTTTTAAGGTTACTTTTAAAAAATATACATTTCAAAATATGTACAATTGCATTGACACGTTTCAAATGTTATTAAGTTGTATTTTTGAAACGGAAAATTCTAGTTTTTCAGCTATGTCATAAAGTGTACTTTTTGACACAACGTATTATTTTTTAATTAACCAGGCTTAATCCCCCATTTCGGGGCGATGGGCAAAAACATCCATATCTGGAAGCAAAGGGAGAAACGTTTAAGAAAGAGGGAAACTATTACCGTCATACGGAACATGACAGTCTCATCGTTAAAGGGAATCAATACGCCTGGAATAGTCGTGGCGAAAAGGGCTATGGAGCGATTAGCTTTGCGATGATGTACTATGAAATGACATTTCCGCAAGCTGTATTAGAAATCAATAAAGGGGATTACAAAGAGTTTGATCGTTCAAAAGCTGAAGAGGAACGCAAAAAAGAGCAGCAGCCTTTTAGTTATCCAAAACACTTAGAGGTGCCGAAACAAACAGAAATCAAGCAATACTTAATTGATGAGCGGAAAATAGATCCTCGCCTGGTGAACTGGCTGATTAAAAGGGATCTTATCGTCCAGGATAAGAAAAACAATGTCGTGTTCAAATGGAGAGAAGAAGGTGGCAAAGGGCAAGTAATTGGAATGAACCGTCAAGGCACTGTAAAAATGGAGAATAAAAGAGGCAGCTTTAAACAAATCGTCCCGAATTATGAAAAAATCAATGCAGGTTTTACGGTTGATGTGGGTAAGCCGGATAAGATCTATTTTTATGAAGATCCAATCGACATGTTATCTCATTGGAGCATTAAACAAAATAATATCCAAAATGCTCGCCTGGTTTCTATGCATGGATTGAAGTCAAAAACAGTGATTCAATCTTTAATGGATGCGAAAAAAGAAGGGCACGATATTAAAGAAGTCATCATGGCAGTTGATAATGATAAGGCTGGGAAAGACTTCATTCAGACAATGAAATGCTTTGTAGATCTTAAAGAGGAGATTCCAACGAATGAAAAAGATTGGAACGATGTCCGGAAGAAACAAGTGAGTGAGCAACAGGCAAAAGAAACAGCTCAACCAAAGAAAATAAAACCAATTAAAGAGGTGGAAAGAAGTGTCTAATCTACCAAAAATGCAAAACATATTACAAATTTTGATGTATGGTTTTATCCTTTATGTTCTTTTTCGTATTTGTAAATTTATGTACCGGAAGATCCAAGAGCGAAGAATATTACAGCGAATGGCTAAGTCTGGTATTCGTTATATAGATAAAATGGACGGACATCAATTCGAAGTATACCTAAAAGCTCTCTTTCGAGAGTTGGGTTATTCTCCAACAGTCACAAAGCAGTCAAATGATTTCGGAGCGGATCTGGTATTGAAGGGGAAAAATCGTATTGTCATCCAGGCGAAACGCTACGGGATGAAAAATAGAGTCGGCATCAGTGCCGTACAAGAGATATATGCAGCACAAGCCTATTACAAAGCACATGAGGGCTGGGTTGTAACAAACAGTGTATATACAAGACAAGCAAAGGAATTAGCGGAAGCTTGTCATGTAAAACTAATAGATCGTGTAGAACTTCAGAAACTGATTAATAAAATTAATCCCGAATATTCGGCTGAAGATGTATATCAAGGGGTAAAGCCTGCAGAACGGAAATGTCCAACATGTAAACATGATTTAGTGATCCGTAATTCAAATAAAACCGGAAATAAGTTTTTTGGTTGCTCTCAATATCCTACATGTACACATACAGAACCAATTAATACATGAGCTGTGATGAATATCTGGCTCTTTTTTCATTTGTTTAAAGAATACATGAAAAAAAATCAGTTTAAATCAAAAATGACTCTTCAGATTTGGTTTTATAGGGTTTTGGTGTAATCGTTAATAAGTCGTATTTATCCTAAAAACGCATGTAAAGGGAGAAACGGACTTTAAATGCATTTTTAGGTTTTTTGAGGAAAATAAAAAGGGTAGTCATTATTTACGACTTAACCCTTTGTCTACGATCTGACGAATTGCTTCATTTCGATTCTTTAGCTTATTTTCATGCCAATAATTTTCTATTTGCTTAACTTGTTCTTTTGTAAAAGTAACTAAGATTTGAGTGTACTTGTCTTTATTTCCAAACATACTTAAATCGGAGGTTTCTCTATTATTTTTTAACCTATTATCACACACCCTGATCATACAATCGAAACAAATTGTTTTCAGTAGCTAACGAATGGATGATTAAGGTTAACCCATAATAGACAAATTACTTAATAAAAATAAACAAAACGATATTTATAAACTCAATAAATCGATTCTGGAAATAAAAGTAAGGTTATGACCTATTTTTACACATATCTTGGCTGTACCCCATTCTGGGTATAGCGAGCCGAAGCGCTTCGAGCGACCAAGCGTCGGAAAGAAAGAAGTGGACTATCGATTCATAGTGACGCGGGAGATATAGCCAGACTGCGAATGATGGCTCTGAGGCCCAAATGATCCGCTTGGATCATGAGGCCGACGACGATTACCACAAACCACTACTTGTAGGTGGCTTTTCGGGAAAAGCAGGGACGGAAGGCAGACAAGTCTTCATCTATAAATTTCAACATGGGCTTGTTCGATCGTACTGAAATAGGGTAAACTTACAACGTAACCCTTTCTTGCGATCTGATCTCCTTTCTGGTGTGGAAACCTTAGGGTATCATGGATTCGCTTGATTGGGTTATTTTACTGTGCCTTTTTTCGACGAGAAACTTTTCACTGACTAGAACATATGATAAATTGAAATAAACATCATCGGGATCATTGTTAAGGTATACCGCTTGCTTCATACATGGCAGCCTGATAAGTGAAAATTATCACATTTTATTCGGAAATCTGGTAAGCTCACACAAAAAAATTTATTCGAAGGGATGATGGATGTGAAAGCTGCACCAAGGCGTACTTTTTCAGTCTGGCTGTTGATTGGTCTTCATTTATTTTTGGGAATAGGCGCAGTTTTGGGGGGGGCGGTACTGGTGATTGAACCGAGCGGAAGCTTGCTAGGGATGCCCACCGACATTATGCAAATTGAGCTATTTCCCGACTATCTTATTCCTGGAATCATTCTCTTGGTGTTCATGGGGATCTTTCCGTTAATCGTCGCCTGGGGATTAATTACGAGACGGGAATGTAAATGGGCTGATCACTTAAATGTATTCAAAAAATTGCATTGGTCCTGGGCTTATTCCTTGTATATTTCGATTATTTTAATTATTTGGATCTCGGTGGAGAATTATATCTTGAATGCAGTTGCAATTGTCCATCTTTTCTATATTGGGCTTGGCTTGGCCATTCAGATTGTAACGGTATTGCCACAAGTTAATGAAGCGTATCTGAAAGAGCGGGTGGAGAATGAAGTCGAGATCGAGAATTGATTCGGTTCAAGGATAGTATGCGAGAAATAGAGGGATGAAGCGAAGCCAACGTTCATTGGCAAGTACTGCTGATTCATGGGAAAGCATGTTTTCGGAGTTTCTGTCAAGATGTGGACAACGAAAGGGATAAATGGGGCATTTTTGTAATCTGGACATTGAAAAGTTCTCGTTAAAAAATGTTCGCATAGAAAAAATAACCCAATCAGCAAATCTGTGATATTCTAAAGGCTCTCACACCAGAAAGGGTTACTGTGGTCTGTGTAGCAATGGAACAAAATCACGCAACAAGCATTAGCGGACATTAAGAGCCTATTTCTATAAGGAACCAGGCTCCTTTTGTATAGAGATAAAAATGTTGTTAAATTTTCTCTTTATAAAAATAAAACCCTTCCTACAATTCATTTGTTAGAAGGGGCACGGCAACGCTTACTATTCTTAGGGACCATTCGCAAGTTTAAGTTAACAGAATTGGAATTCCGTTAACTTTTTATATTGATTTTGACAACATTTGTTTACAGAGCACGGATAAATCATTATGAAAATAAGTTTACGGAACTAATTTTTAATGAGTGGCCCGAAAAAGAAAGAATCATTACCTTGCCCCATAATGGTATAACTAAAATATGATCTCAATCATAAAATCAATTACTTCTTCTTTCGCTAAAGCACCTGTTTATTTAAGTGTATTTATTCACAAACGTTTATTTCATTATACTTCATCATCATCTTCAAATTGTTCCTCGATTTTTTTTATTCTTTTTTGATTTACCCAACTGATAATCATATATATCAGGAAAGTTGATAATGTAGAAACTAAGAAACCAACAATTAATGTAACTCCATACCCTTCACTGATTTCCGAATTAGAATATTGAATAATTGCTATTACTGCTGTAATAACAACCCCATTTATAAGACTATTTATGATGATACTCTTATTTTTCTTTTCTTCATTTAAGAATATTTTATTCCCAACAAAAATATTCCTAATTAAAATGTAAAAAGATGCTCCGAAAAAAGCTATAAATTCAGTAGAATACCCTAAAAAGTCAATTCTAAGTACAAACTGCTTTACTAATATCGAGCCTAAAAGAAACAACATCAAAAGCTGAAAAGCTTCATTTGTTATTTTTCGTTTTAGTGCTTGAACTCTCTCATCTATAACTATGTTATTTTTCATTTTTCTTCCTCCCAAAATAATTCATCCAAAGTTTTCCCTAATACTTTACATATTGAGATACAAAGGTTAAGGGTAGGATTATAATTCCCAGATTCAATCATACCTATGGTTTGGCGTGTAACACCAACAGCTTTAGCTAAATCTGCTTGTTTCATATCACATTCAATACGAGCCATTTTCATACGTTTATTTTTCATACAATCCTCCTTACAATGATAATGTATAAAATAATTAACTTTTTGTCAAATATATATTGCATTTTGTTGATTATATAATACTTTTTTTGTTTTCTGGGTGTTTTTGCCCATCTCCCGAAAAAGAGGAATAAGATAGAAAACACCAATTAATAAACAATCGATGTAACAAAAAGGTAGAAGTTTTATATTGTGTTAAATTATTTTTGAGACAGATTTTAGTTACATCTAAATTCAATACAATCTAGATTAGAATTTAAGACGAAAAAATGTAACAAAAACGAACGCGTTTATGTTCCAAATCGAATAACTAAGGATGAAGCATAAATTCGTACATAAATTATATGGAATATTTTGTATTAACACCCCTTTTCGGGGATGGGCAAAGAAACCCTTTAAAGAATTTCTTGTTATGATCGTCTGTTTTTGGTTTATTATGTTTCTCATGTATGGCGAAAGCCTGTTACAATAGTCAAGAATAACTTGGGTACAAATTGATAATGAAATGGGGAAAGAGACTAGATGAAAGCAACCGGAGTGACTAGAAAAGTAGATGAATTAGGGCGTGTAGTAATACCAAAGGAACTTAGAAATACGCTTGGGATTAAAGAAAAATCACCATTAGAGATTTTTGTAGAAGGTGAAGACATTGTTTTACAGAAATATCAGCCTGGTGCTGTTTGTCTATTAACAGGAGAAGTGTCAAATCGTAACATAGCATTAGCAAAGGGTAAGATAACATTAAGTTCAGAAGGTGCTGAACTATTAATAAAAGAAATAGAAAAGTATCTTGTAAAATAAGTGCTCCTTTCAAGGGGCTTTTTTAGTAAAAATATTTAAAATTTCACGTACTGTAATATTTAATAAAAAAAAGATACATAATCAATAGTCTACATTGAATCTTATGTTGAATTAATCCGCTAAATAGATACTGTAGTGTTTGTTTAGGATAGATTTCTTGCGAAATATGTCCTTAAAGCAATGTTTCAATTTAAATGTGATACGATAGTTATATATTCGTTTTGCTAGTAAAGAAGATGAGTGTCGATGAAAAACCACATAAAAGTAAATGGAAAAATCCTTCAAACAAATAAAAAATGGTCACATCTCAGGCCTCACGATACCATTTCGGGAAAATTGTACGTTTAGACACAATTTGGACATATTTCAGGTGTTTCCTGTACCTTAAGAGACATCTGTCCAGAAAATCCTATATTTATGAACAGAGGGTAAAACTCAATAATATCAACGTTTTCTGACTATAATCATGTTCATAAAATGTGTAAACAAATCAATGTTCAATTAAGCTTAGGTTTTTATCTTTCTGAACATATATTTATCTTTAAAAATACTGTAAGGATAAGGTTTTGTAGTCCTTAGCGTACAATTTTCCCAGAATGATATGGTGACCCCTTTAAGGTTTTGAATAATTTTAATGTTTGCTTTCATTTGCTACCCTATTTCCCTTTCTTTAAAATAGATTTTAATGTTAGTTTGAAACAAAGTTTAATCAAAGTCAAAATAGTATTTTATATGAATATTATTAAAAAATCTATCAACATATTTCATCGCATCTTTTTTATAAACATCGTAACATTATTTTTAATACACAACCTGCCATATTGCCATCAATTTAAGAAATGTATTTTTCTCTAAAATGAAAAATCGAGCTGAGCTCCTATGGACAACTATGAAAGGATGAAATTTTCGTTTTGGGGATACTTCAGAAGTTTAGGTTGATGGATGTGTGGCGAGACCCCTACATAGGTAATTTTATCGAGGACATGATAAAGAACCAATTTAATGGATGGGATAAGAAAAATAATACGAGGAAACTTACATTATTTTATGTTTTTTAACTAAATAATGCTTTGAAAATAATCTTGACTATTTTTTATGTGACAACTTCCTTCCTAATAGTTTGATAATCTTACGGAATAAAATAGCAACATAACTGTTTTTTGAGTTACTATATAAATTTAGGGTATCACTAAAGGTAATATTATGTTTCCATATATTAACGATAATAATTAAATTTCACCCATTGAAATAGTTAAATAATGTATATTCATAAAGGAGAGTAGCATGAAAAGATTTTTAAAAATATTTGCGGTTTTATTCATAACATTTGTAGTGATTATTTTAGTAGCCATCGTCTTCAATAAGAATTATCATACAAAGTTTGAATCGTTGAATGAAACTGACCAACGAATGTTGCAAGAATTATCAACTATATATAAAAACTTTGAAGAATCTAGTGATAAACTTTGGGATGGCAAGTATCATTTTGAAAAAAAACCGTTAATTCTAATACGTACTAATAAAGATGGAGGAATGATACGTAAAGAAGCTTATGCTATAAATGTGAAGCAAATCGAAGACAGTGTATTCGCAAAGGAGATACAAGTCCCTAAATCCTTACATTTACCTAAGGTATATCGTTTAAGTCGTTTTGATCTTGGAACGCTTTCTACATGGTTTCCTTCAAATTTTGGAGCAGTAGATATTTCAAATAATCAGATCTTTTATTTGAAATATTATCCTAAAATGTTTAGTAATCCAGATTTATATTTTGATTTCCCTTCCTTTTTATTACATGAATCTTTTCATGCTTATAAACAAAAAGATTGGACATATGATGCAAATGGTGGAGAATATATTGATGATTATCCTGTAAAAAAAGAAAATTATGCGTTAATGGGATTGGAATTTAAGCTATTAGATAGAGCTATGATGGATAATAATCCAGAAACATTAAAACAAGTTTTATATGACTGGACTATTGTACGTAATTACCGCTATAAAAAATGGCCACAACTAGTTGGTGAAACAAAGGCAGAAGCGATAGAAGGCTCAGCACGGTACTTAGAATATCGTTATAGCAAATTAACTGGTGGAACCCTTATGGTACTTGCAAAGAAAGAAAAGCCTTATCATGTTACTTTTATGGAGGCATTCAATTTTATTGCCAATGGACAGGCGGAATCTCCAAGCTTCTTAGAAAGGGATATTCGATATGAGACTGGCTCAGCTCTAGAATTAATTATGGATAAAGCGAATGTTCCATGGAAAGAAGCCATTGAGGATAGTTCAACTAAACGAGGGAAAACACAATATGAAATTTTAAATGAATACTTTAAAATAAATGATCCTTCTATAAATGAAAGCAGAATAAAGGAAATTAAAGAGAGCAACAATTATGAGATTCTTTTAGAACAAGGGAGAAAATTAGTTGGAATAAGTAGCTCTGTGGGGCAGTAAAGAAATGTAATATGAAAAAGAATTTCCTTTGGAAAGCTTACTGAAGGGGATTCTTTTTTAGTTTATAGATATATGAAGAGTCTATATTGATGAAAATTTCACTTTTCTTATTTATTTTGCACTTCCTAACACAATTTCTTCTAATCCATATAAACAAGATTACTAAATGATAACGTACAAGAATCACTTAAATGCGTCCAAATTGTGTCTAAACGTACAATTTTCCCGAAATGATATGGTGACCCCATGCCCATCAACTTAAGAATTTTCACTACCCCTAAGTACAAAAAACATATTTCTTTCTAATGTCTATTCAAAAAAATGAATCATTTTTCAAAATAGATTCGTTTTTTTATCGTACAATATAAGTTTGTAAAGTATTTTTGATCGAACTTTTTTATAAAGATTCACAAATAATCCATACAAAAATTTTAGCTACATGGTTCTTCCAGTTTTTTTAGCTTATTCTCCACTCTAATAATCATACTGATTATTAGTAATAGCATAGATCCCATAATTAAAAGTATTGCAGTGGAAGGGTTATTTAAAAATAGGCTGATAATACTTCCTAGTATAATAATTATAAATCCATTTTGTATCATGATTTCAGCACTATACCTATTTCCAGCTTCCCAAAGTTTCATGTTTTTCATAGACCTAGTTGTTCGATAGCCATATATTGCATTAATATCTGTTGGTGGTCTTTTTTTCAATAGCAATGAAATTGATATAAAGATAATGCCAATTAACAGACTTACTCCTATATTCACAAGACTGTATATCATTTTAATCATCTCCATAAAATGTTATTATAAACTAATTATACCATTTCGGGTGTTTTGTGGCGACATTTTTACATTTATACAATTACTATCTGTGGCTTTAAAATAAAATTACGACGTGTAAAAAAAGATACGATGTTTGTTACTTTGCTTCTTTCAATTAAAGAATTCCAAGGGATTTTTAATCAAACTTTTTATAAAAGGGGAAAGTTCCTCCCAAAAGAGAGGAATCCATTTTGATTAATCTTTTTTTAGTCCCATGCCCATAAAATTAAGAAATTTTAATACTCTTAAGTACCAAAAAACGTTATTCTTTCTAAACAAGCTAGATTAGAAAGGATGACGTTTTCTTATGAATCTCTCGATTCAAGATGATCTACAACCATTTGCGAAAGAATTACAGCGATATGTTAAACCTGTATTTTTAGAAGAACTTGCACGAGAAATCGGATTTATAAAGCGACAACGTAAGTTTTCCGGCTCAGATTTAGCTAATATTTGTATTTGGATTAGTCAACGAGTGGCAAGTGATCCCTTAGTCCGATTATGTAGTAGGCTTCATGCAGCTACTGGTACTTTACTCAGCCCTGAGGGCTTAAATAAACGTTTAAATGATAAAGCAGTTCTGTTTTTAAAACATATTTTTTCTTTACTGTTACAACAAAAAGTATGCGAACAAACACAAATTTCTAACCATCTCTTCTCTTATTTTGGGCGAATTCGCATCCTAGATGCTACCGTATTTCAGGTGCCCAATGCTTTAGAGAATGTATATCCAGGCTCTGGAGGATGTGCCCAAACAGCCGGAATCAAAATTCAATTAGAATATGATCTACACAGTGGAGAGTTTCTTAATTTTCAAGTTGGACCAGGAAAAAATAATGACAAAACATTTGGTACGGAGTGTTTAGATACCTTACGACCGGGAGATTTATGCATTCGTGATTTGGGTTATTTTTCATTGGAAGACTTAGATCAAATGGATCAACGAGGTACATACTATATTTCTCGTTTAAAATTAAATACGAATGTATATGTGAAAAATCCAAACCCAGAATACTTTAAAAATGGTGCAATTAAGAAACAATCGGAATACATACAGATTGATGTGAAACAGATTTTGAAACAACTACAGCCTGGAGAAACATTTGAATTAAAACATGCTTATATTGGTGATAAACAACAACTGTTTGCACGCGTTATTTTTAATCGATTAACAGAAGAACAACTTCAAAAACGACGATCGAAAATCGCGAAAAAAGAAAAATCCCAAAATAGAACATACTCAGAAAAAAGTAAAATGGTAGCGGGATTAAACGTATACGTGACGAATACACCTTGGGAATGGGTTCCAATGGAACAGGTACATGAGCTATATACTTTACGTTGGCAAATAGAAGTTGTCTTTAAAACGTGGAAATCACTCTTCAAAATAGACCATTATCGTAATGTAAAACAGGAACGATTAGAGTGCCAATTATATGGAAAGTTGATTGCTATTTTCTTGTGCTCTTCTACTATGTTTAAAATGCGCCAACTTCTTTTGCAAAAGAGGAAAAAAGAATTAAGCGAATATAAAGCGATTGGGATGATCCAAGATCATTTATCACTGTTGTATCAAGCGATACAGAAAGACACCCAGGAAATAACAAAGATTCTAATCCGCCTATTCCACCTACTACAGAAAAACGGGCGGAAATCTCACAGATATGAGAAGAAAACAGTCTTTGATATTATGGGTGTCGTCTATGAGTATAGTGGATTTAAAAAACAAAAGAAAGCTGCATAATTTTTGAAATTTGGTTAATTGAGGTTTATTTGGCATGCTCATTTTTAAGGATAAAAAGTATTTTAAGAGTTTTTTAGTTTACTTGAACGAAAGTTCATTTTTTTTCGTTCTTAAGTTGATGGGCATGTATGGTGACCCCTTTTATATCATCTAAACTTAATGATTATCGTATGAGTTTATACGAGGAAGAAATAAAAATTGTGGAGTTAGCATCACAGGTTGATATAGAAGTTTATGAAAAAGTAAAGGGTATATTTGAAAGCATAGATAAAAAGATGTGGGATTTAATATGCTTTAAAGAGTGGGAAAGGGAAGATTATACAGAGGTATCAGAATTCTTACAGACCCACTTAAATTTTCTCGAAACGCACGTTATAACTGAACTAATGGAATTTAATAAGTACCTAGACCGGAAACTAAAAGATTACGGAAAAGAAACTTTACTGTAATAAGTTATCATAGTCTAGTAGGGGTCACCATATCAAAAAAAGAAAATTGTACGTTTAGACACAATTTATAGTAAGCAACAGCTAGTCTATAAACAAGCCATTTCTACAATTGCTACGTAATACATACTGGATTTATGTAAATACATCCCGATATTATACTATTACTATATAAACTATAATATAAGTAATTCTTTTTATTGTTATATATCTGTCATTTCTTGTTACAGAATCCTTATAATAAGGATTCTTTTTTTTGCATTAAATTTCTAAAAATAAAAAAAGATAAGATCGGAGAATACGATCTTATCTTTAGCACAAGGAGTAAACATAAGTGATAACCATCATATTTTTATTATACTTTAATTTTTGTTAATTTTGAATATTAAAACCATAATTCATAAGTATATCTATATTGAGAAATTTATTACAAATTTTGTTGTAAATGGTTTGAAAAACGAATGTAAACTTTTACCCAGTAGTTTACTTTCATACTATTGATTTTTATACGTGTTTGGTAAAGAAGACACAATGAATTGCAAATAAAAACTATACCGAAATCTAGTTCGGTATATTAAAGTGCATATAAAAAATCCCTCTTTGTTATCTCCCCAAAAAAGAATCATTGCCGAGGATCTTATAAACTGTATTTTCAGAAACATGACAAGCATGTAAGTAGAATGTAAGGCAATTCAATATGAGAAAAACAATTTTACTACTACAATGAATAACAGAAACATTCATGAAATACCTGTGATGCAATATCAAGTTATTTTAGTGCTTAAAACATTCGACCAAGTATTACAGCTTAAATAAGGAAATACGAAACTAGACCAACAATTAATGGTAAATTACTCGTATCTTAAAAAAAGTAAAAATGTTGGCAGGCATCATCTATCAACGCTCATTCTTAGTGTGTAAATTTGGAGGGAATTTCTCATATGAAAATAGTAAAAGTAAAAGATCTTAGTAAAGAATACACAGGAAAGGTTTCACATACAGCACTTTCAAATATTAATTTAACAATTACAGAAGGAGAATTTGTTGGGATTATGGGTCCTTCTGGTAGTGGGAAAACAACGTTATTGAATATGATTTCTACTATTGACTCGCCAACATCAGGCAGTGTATTCATTAATAATAAAAATCCTTATCAACTTTCACCCAATGATTTGGCCGTATTTCGCAGACAGGAATTAGGATTCGTCTTTCAATCCTTTAACCTGTTGCATACATTAACAGTAAAAGAGAATATGGTTCTTCCGCTCGTATTAGATGGCATGAATGTGAAAAGAATAAATAAACGAGTAGAATCTATTTCAAAAAAATTAGGAATCAGTGAAATTTTAAATAAACGAACATATGAAATATCAGGAGGACAAGCACAGCGAACAGCGATTGCCCGTGCACTCATTCATTCTCCTAAATTGGTCCTTGCCGATGAACCAACAGGAAACTTAGATTCTAAAGCTTCCCAAGATGTAATGGAGATATTAACACAATTAAATAAAGAAGAAAAGGCAACAATGATGTTAGTAACGCACGATCCGGTTGCTGCAAGTTACTGTGACCGCGTTATTTTTATTAAAGATGGACAGTTATATAATGAAATTTTCTACAATGACAATCGTTCGTTATTTTATCAAAATATTATGGACAGTCTTTCTATGTTAGGAGGGAAAAAAAATGATTTTTCGACAGCTCGCATTTAATAATGTTATACGGAATAAACGAATATATCTTGGGCATTTTTTTAGTAGTACATTTGCGGTAATGATTTTCTTTACTTATGGGCTACTTGTCTTTCATCCGAATCTACAAGGCGAACTGACTCATGCAAGTACCATAATGAATACATTTGGGAAAATAGGATTTCAACTATCGTATTACTTAATCTTTGTTTTCTCTTTCTTATTTATTTTCTATTCTGTTAGCGCATTTTTAAAAAATAGAAAAAAAGAGTTTGGATTATTAATGTTACATGGAATGTCTCATCAACAGCTTCATCGATTAATTTTTTTCGAAAACATGTTGATTGGAATCCCTTCTATACTAGCAGGTATTGGGCTTGGGATGGTTTTTTCTAAATTATTTTTACTAGTTAGTGGGTCTTTATTAGGAGTAGAGCATACGTTATCATTTTACTTTCCATTAAAGTCTATGGGAGTAACAGCTATTTCCTTTTTTGTTTTATTCCTACTCATTTCATTGTTTACAGCAAAAATGGTGAAAATGAATGAGCTTGTAGAACTCATAAAATCAGAGGAAAAACCAAAAACTGAGCCGAAAGCGTCCGTTTGGATCTCCTTGTTGGCAATTATCTTAATTGGAGCAGGTTACTCCGCCGTTCACCACTGTATCGTCGCGGTGAATTACATGAGTACTTTGAATCAAGTATTCCTACTCGTAGGAGTAGGTGTCTTATTAATTGTATTTGGAACCTATTTTTTCTTTACTCAATTGTGTGTATATGTGATATACACTTTAAAAAATAGAGAAATTACATTCTTTAAAAGAACCAATCTCCTTGTTATTTCAGAATTAATGTTTCGAATGAAAGATAATGTGAGAACGTTCTTTATAGTTACAATTATATCAGCTGTATCTTTTACAGCAATTGGAGTTTGTACGGCAATCGCAAATCCTGAATTGGCAAAAAATGAGACCCCATATGCATTTACCTATCAATCGGATAAGGGGAATACACAAGAAAAATCCCATATTGAAGAGATAAAAAAGCAATTAGAAGAATCTGGATTTTCTTATAAACTTGTAGCAACAGAATTTAAAATGGCACAAAACGAGGTGTTAATTAATCTTTCTACGTATAATGAATACGCTAAAAAATTAGGGTATGAAATAGAAAAATTAACAAATGAAAATGAAAGTATCGCTATACTACCAAAGAAAAATCACACAAGTGAAGAGGGTCGAAAAACATTTGAATTAAAACATGGTGAACTAGAAGTACCACTTTCTGTTCAAAAAACAATTTATATCCCAGAATTCGCCAAGATTTTTAAACCTGTTATTGTCTCTGATGCTGTTTACAGTAAGGTTCTAAATGTTCAACAAGAAAGTGTACTCCGGGATTACACCATATACGGTTTTATCATAAAAAATTGGTCTGAAACAAGTGAAATTTCTACAAAACTTATTAAGCTCATTGGTACGAGTCAAGATGATTTTTATGACTTTTCATCTTTGTATTTAAAATGGCTTGAACTGAAACAACAAAATGGATTACTTTCTATTTCAAGTGTATTGGTGGGGATTGTATTTTTCGTATTTACGTTAAGCTTTTTATATTTCCGTCTATTTACTGATTTAGAACGTGATCAAGAGCAATATCAGATGCTTTCAAAATTAGGTTTAAGCCAAAAAGAGTTAAAGCAAATTGTGACAAGACAAATGATGATTCTATTTTTCTTACCGATTGTAGTAGCTATGGTTCACAGCAGTTTTGCATTTCTAACTTTTCACCAATTAGGACAAGCAGTAAGTAGGGAAATATCCGTTATTCAAAGCTCAATTGTTGTATTAGTAAGCTTTATTTGTATGCAAATTATTTACTTCCTTATTATTAGAAATCACTATATAAAACGCATATGTACAAAAATATATTCATAAAAAAATAACCAAAAAATTGAAGGGGCATACTCAATCACTAATTATGGTTGGATATGCACCTTGAAAGCAAGTTTGATCCAAATGCAGTTGGAGATCAGGGTACATCCCTTGGACTGCTTCAAATCCATCGAGGTGGATTAGCACCCAGAGATTTAACGAACGAAGATTTGAAAAATGCAGAAACCAATACTCGAATTGCAATAACTAATATGACACGTGCATATAACCGTGGTTTACAGAAAAGTTTAAAAGGACCAGATCTATTAAAGCATGTTACTAATACCTCGGGTTGGACTGGAAATAAGGGTGTTCAATGGGCAGAGAAACAGACAGAATTTAATCAGTCAACGAGTAGCAAGTGCTCCCTTAGTACAATTATGTAGTAAACTTCATGCAGCCACTGGTACCTAACTCAGCCTTGAGGGCTTAAATAAACGCTTAAATACAAAGGCAGTTTTGTTTTTACAACATATTTTTCTTTATTGTTACAACAAAAACGCTGTGAACAAACACAGACTTTAACATTTAAAATAAATAAATAAATAAATAAATATGTTTATGCGTTTCAATAAATTGGAATACCATCTTAAAAAAAACTTTAGATATATTTTATTTTTTCTTTCTATAATTATTCTATAATTTATGCATGAATATGAAAAATCTCTTTAAAAGATACACAACTTTTTTTGTAGTATCGAGGGGTTAAATGACCTGTATAAACAGCAAAAACTACAATTGACAAGGAGAACACTTTATGAGTAAGAGAATAAACGAATTAGACTCAATACGAGGACTAGCGGCTATCACAGTGGTATTTGGACACTTTTGTTTAATGCTACCATCGTTGCCTAATTCTATTAAATTTTCCCCGCTTAGGTTTTTATGGGCGGGTGGAGAAGCCGTAATCGTTTTTTATGTACTAAGTGGTTTTGTGTTATCTATGGCACTTTATCATTCAAAAACAAATTATTGGGGATATTTAATTAAGAGATTTGTAAGAATCTATATTCCTTATTATTTTTGGATAATCATTACCTTTGCTTTATTTATTTTGTTTTCACCATATGAAGTTACGGGACTACGAGATTGGTTCTATGATAAGTGGCAAGGGCCTATAACAAAATTAGATATTATGAATCACTTTGTACTTCTTAATAACTTTTTTACGGATAATTATAATCCGGTTATCTGGTCATTAGCTCAAGAAATGCGTATATCTATCGTGTTTCCCTTGCTATTCCTTCTGTTTTATAAACAGAGTTGGAAGAAAACGATACTGTTTGCTATGAGCTTTTCTTTAATTGGTATTTTCCTTAATATGTTGCATATTGGGAAAGCTGAGGGGTTTTATAATGGTTATGCCGATACACTGCATTTCACATCTATGTTTATGGTTGGAATGCTACTTTTTAAACATCAGGAAGAACTTACTCAATTATATAGAAGTATGAAAAACTTAAACAGAAAACTTCTTATCGCATTAGGGGTCTTTCTATATCTATATTCCATTATGATTTATGGGCTTTCTAGTAATGATGCTACTTTCTTATTAAAAGATTGGGGTGTCGTAATTGGTGTTAGTATAATAATCATTATGGCAATGAATAACCTAAAGGTAAAAGCTATTTTAAATAAGGGTGTATTTGTATACTTAGGGGAAATTTCATATAGTATCTATTTATGTCATTTTCCAATCACGATGGTACTCTTTAAACTTTTGTATGCAAAGATACCCACCCTTTTTCTTCTTATCTTATGTATTACAACGACAATACTTTGTTCTATATTATCGTATCATTTAATTGAAAAGAAATGTATCAATTGGGCAAAACAAAGAACAACAAAGTTCACAAAAAAAGTGTGACACTTGTAGGGGTACGGAAACGATTCAAAGAATAACCCGCCTTGAAAAATCCTCCAATTCAGGCGGTTGTTTTTCTTTAAATTTCTATATTAAACTTTACACCTAAAAGAAATAATTTTGAGACCAAAAAGGTACGAATTTTTTATACGAGGAGGAGTATTATATGAAGGATACGATTAAAACACGATTTATTATAGTATTCTATATTAGTATTTTAGGTTTAGGAACCATGCTTGGAATATTTTATGTTAAGCATAAAACCAATATTCAAAGAAATAAAGTGATTGCTACCGAAAAACGTTTATTGCAATACGAGCCCACCTTGAAAAAAGAATTAGAAACATATAATTTAGGAGGCAAAACAGCAGTTTTATTAGGAATTATGTACCAAGAGAGTAGAGGTGAGGGTAACGACCCTATGCAGTCTTCTGAATCACTTGGATTAAAGCCTAATGAAATTCAAGAGACAAGCTTGAGCATTAAACAAGGGGTAAAACACTTTGCTCAAATGTACAAATATGGAACGGAAAAAGATGTTAGCATGGATACAATTATTCAAAGCTATAATATGGGACCAGGGTATATTGATTTTATTGCTAGTCAAGAAGTTAAACAACACTCGGAAGATTCGGCCAAAAATTTTTCTAAGATGAAAGTTGATCAAAATCCAGAGATGTACACTTGTGGTGGAAATAAAAATAATTTTAGGTATCCATATTGTTATGGTGATTTCACATATGCAACAAAGGTGAATGAAAAAGCAAAACTTATTGAAGAAATTCTCCGAAAAAATTCAAAATATAATTCAAAAAATTTTTAATGTATGAACTTTAAGATTCATGTGAGAGATCTATTAAATTAATTATAGTGATACTCGTATTCTAAAAATAGTCTGACTACATATCTGGTTCAGATAAGTTTGGAGTGACTCATGCAAAGTAGGCAGGATTTAAAAAGCACTCCACTAAGTCACGAGAATTTAGGTTTTACCTTAGGTATCATTTCACGTTCAACAAAATAATATTAGGTTGATAATGTCTCCATTTAAATAAACTTTCCTTATCCATACTAATCATACACCTTTTTAAAGTAGTCTAATCAGTATGGATAATTTTGAGAATGTTCAATCTATCCTTATTATTGTAAAATATTAATAAATGTTAATGTACACATAAAAAACAGGATAGTTCCTATAAAAAGTAAATACCACAATGTCTAGGGGGGGAAATGGTGGAAAAAATAGTTTTTTTAAAAAAATTAGATAAGAAACTAATATTCATTTTATTCATATTATGTGTCACCAGTATTGTTGCAATATACAGTAGTCAGCAAACCGGGCAATATGGTAACCAAAATTTTGCTATGAAACAAATGGTAAATTACGCCATCGGTTTTGTTTTATTATTAATTGTTGCCAGTATCGATTTAGATCAATTACAAAAATTAGCTTGGCCGATTTATATTGTGGGGTTCATCTCAATTATCATCTTAAAGGTATTACCAGTATCAAGTTTTACACCTGAAATATCAGGGGCAAAAAGATGGTTTAGATTTCCAATTATTGGTGCTACTCAACCAGCTGAATTTTTTAAGCTTGCCTTACTTCTTCTGGTCGCTAGTTTAGTCGTAAAACATAATGCACAGTATATGGCACGGACATTTCAAACTGATTTACTTTTGATTGGTAAAATATCTTTGATATCTATTCCACCAGCGTTACTTGTTTATAGTCAACCTGATACGGGAATGGTGTTCCTATATATAGCAGCCATTGCATGTATTATATTTATGTCAGGAATTCAAAAAAAGTTAATCATACTATGTGCAGGAATTCCGATGACTGTATTGTCTGCTTTAATATTTATATACGTAAAATATCCAGATATTTTCTTCAATAAGTTAGTTACTTTATTAAAGCCTCACCAACAATCGCGAATTTTAGGCTGGTTAGATCCATTTCAGCATACAGATCAGGGATATCAAACTCAACAATCACTTTTAGCTGTTGGTAGTGGAGGGATAGAAGGAAAAGGCTTCGGTTCTGGAAATGTTTATATTCCAGAAAAACATACTGATTTCATTTTTGCCACAATTGCCGAAGAAGGCGGTTTTATAGTTGCTACTTTTATAATATGCATATTCTTCTTACTGCTTTCCCGAATACTTATAATTGGTAATTCCGCAAATAATTTATTCGGCACCTTACTATGCGCAGGAATTGTAGGCGTTCTAATGTTACAATTTTTTCAAAATATCGGTATGATTGTGGGATTAATGCCTGTCAAAGGTATTGCACTTCCATTTTTATCATATGGCGGAAGCTCTTTATTTTCGAACATGCTAATGATGGGGCTTATTCTATCCACACGAAAAACATACAAAGAATATATGTTTTCAGTGAATCAGCACTAAATATCAAATAAAAAGTGCTTATACCTTAACTATTCGTAGAATAACACGAGATGAATAAAAAAGGTTACAGAGCTATAATCAATTATTGTTAATAGACAGAGGGAGGAGAATAATAAATCTACAAATTATGGTCAGGAGAGGTTTTGCTCTTTGTAAGGATGAAAGGTGAAAAGAACAACCTTCCATCACAGGGTGCAGATTTTAAATATTTAATACCAGATAATATCGAAGAAAATAAAGAATATTCCTGTTGCAGAATCCTTATTATAAGGATTCTTTTTTTGTATCAAAAATCTACAAAGAAAAAAGATAAGATCGGGAACACAATCTTATCTTTAGCACAAGGAGTAAACAAAAGGATAACTATCATATTGTTATTATAATTTATTTTTTGTTAATTTTGAATATTAGAACCATAATTAACAACTATATCTATATTGAGAAATTTATTACCAATTTAATTATAAATGATTCGAAACTCCAAAGTAAACTTTTAGCCATTAGTTTACATTCAAATCTTTGGTTTTATTAACTTCATTACAACTTACTCATTTTCCCCAAAACCACTGCCAAAAGTATACATTCAAAACACGATAAAACAAGGGATAAATAACCAACTAATAAATATATTTTTTCTGAAAATTTATGCTATAATTAATCTGTACAAAGGTTGGTATCCTTTTACTTCTAATATTGTATTGATTTATATGTAGTACCCTACTACTTAAATATGGATCTACAAACAAAAAGAACTAGTATCATACTAGTTCTTTTTGTTTATTTAGAATAAATAAAATTTAAAAAACACATAAATATTCATGTTACCATATATTATGACACTCAATTTTGTTTATACCATACAACAAAATTAAACTAATCCCTTATCTATAATAGATAAGGGATTAGTTTGTATAAATAATTTTTATTTAACAATTTTAATCCTGTCCAAAGATTAAAAACCATATTAAAAGTTTACATAACCCCACTTATCTGTATTCAATGTATCTAGAAAAAACCCCTTCAGTTTATTTGCTGAAGGGGTTTCGTATTTACATAAAATTTGAAAGCAGAAGTAAAAATTATTGTTTATTTAGTTTTAAACTTAAATTTTTGAAAAGCCATTTGATTCTATCTTCAGAAGCAGTATCACATGCTGTAAAGAGATGATCTGTCTCGTACCAGATAATTTCTTTAGGTAGATTTGCATTTGTATAAAAACTATTCGCTTGATTTTTTGATACAAATTCGTCATTATAAGCAAATTGAAAGAATAAAGATGCTGGTACAGTTTTGTCTATGTAGTGAATAGCATCTAAGGGTTCGAGTGCTGAGATAAATGAATGGAATTTTTCTTCTGATAACATATTTCGAATTAATACTGCTAGAGGGTGGTCACTTGTTTTATGCCACATAGATACACTTGAAAAACCTGCCATCAAAATATATGTTTTAATACGTTTTTCAACTCCTGCAAGGACACCTCCCCAAGTAGCACCTAAGCTATGCCCAATATACGCAATTTGTTTTGAATCAACATTATTAAAAGTAGATAGCAAATCTATTCCTCTTCTAATGTCGAGTATTGTTTGAATATATTTTTGAATATCTGTCATTGCTTCTACCATGTAATGCAATTCTTGCTCTGTGGAAGGGGGGAGTGGAGATGCACCACGCACTATAGGTGCATCAATTAAAAGAGAAAAAACACCATTTAAAGCTAATTTCTCAGCTTCTGGTAAAAAGGTTTTTCTATTACCTTGTCCTGGGTGCATAAAGATTACAGCTGGTGAAGGAGTACTTGTTTTTGGAGCCACTAAATAAGCTGAAACTTTCCCGCCACATGGACTTAAATAATTTATATCTTTAACTGTATGACTGTCATAAACAACAGATGAAACTTCTTGAAAGTCTAAAGGGAGGCTATGGTCATATTCGAACATTAATGACAACTCCTTTTATAGGAAATTTTACCATAAATAAATATTAGATATATATAAATTACAGTTTCTTTTTGCATATCTTATTGGGTACGGAAACGATTCTGGGTATAAGGGGCTACTATGTAAAAAATTACTTAGCAAAACCATTAAAAAGAACTTGTAGCTATAAATTTTTAGAGGAAGCATCCATAGCGGATGCTTTTTTCTTTACTATATAAAATTTATATAATAAATGAGAAATTAAATAAGAGGACAATAGAACACTGTAACTCATCATACCTCACACGTTGATTCATAACTAAAATATTTTAAACAAACGCTTGTTGAATTTTCCTATACCTGATTTCTTCATCACATAAATAAAAAAAGGTAAGAAAAGCCCATTTACATATATTTAAGAATTATAGTTAGTTATAATATAAAATTCATTTTCTTATAGTTAATTAATCCTGAATATAAATATATGTTCTTCTATAAGAATCCCACATTCTTCTCTATTTACCTATACTTATATATTTCACAATTTATTATGAAATATATATTTATTTAAAGTGTTTTATTCGAAATGTATAATTGGAGTTTTTATGGAGTCAAGGAGGTTGTTTGTTCTCCCTTTCTAAATTCACATAATTTTCAAATATTAAAATTGAGTATGGTGAGATTTGTTATATAATGAAATCAAGCCATATGTAAGATGGTTTCCCCGTTACGAGTAATGAGATAGTTTGATTCACCTTTTATACATTATCTGAAAAAGAACTTGTAGGGATTCCTACAAGTTCTTTTTGCTTTCCATATCAATCGCATCCTTATTTAGAGTACTAGTATGTCCAATTTTAGGAGGTTACTTACAAGCGTTTTGGAATTTTTGCACCAGAAACCTTATTATAAGAATTCCTTTATTGTATTAAATCCACAAATAAATCTTGAACATAACTCAGACATCTTAGGGCGAATTCGTTAGCTATCAAAAGTAACGACAAACCGAGAAGTCCTGCTTCAAGTAAGCACGTAAGAGCTACTAAAAAGGGGGAGTTCACATATCCTATTCTTATTGCCCACAATACAATTATCAACACTCTTTTAAAACTAGAATCACACACATTATCAATCACTTGGCTAAATTAATATTTTCTACATAAAGTAAATTTTGTTGTTTTATCATGTTGTTAAACTAGTTTTTAAGAAGCATATGCTTTAGTAATTGTAAAAATTCTTTATCGCTTTTCTCACTTTTAATATAATCCTGTTCATAGTCAAAAATCATTCGTACTAACATAAAAGCTGTCAGCGGTAACGGTAGGTTATGCAGAACTCCTTGCTGATAACCTTTTTCAAGTAAATGACTTATCATTTTAATTGCCTCTTCTTCAGATTCTTTAAAACAAGCTGTAATTTCAGGCGAACGGTATTCTTTATATTCTTGAAAGAGTGTAGAAACAAAAGGATCTTGATGATATTCTGTACTAATATGATGAAGGACCCTTTGTATTCGAATTAAAACATCTTTTTCTTCTTTATATAAATTAAATAATTGTGAGCGTTTAAGCTGAATATAACGCATATAGCAGTCACACAATATTTCAGTTTTATCTGTATAATAATAATAAATAGTACCTTTACCAATTTTGGCTTTTTTCGCAATTTCGTCAACCGTCGTGCTACGGACACCACGCGTAGAGAACAGTATTGTGGCTGATTGAATAATTTTTATTTTTTTATTTTCTTTTTCTAATTTTATCATTGTCTACACCCTATCCTTGAAATATTTAGCAAAGTTTTCTTGAATTAAATTCGCTATCATTCTACTTGTAACTCTAATAAAAAATCCTCTATTTGCTTGTTATAGAATATCATACACTATTCCTATGCTATTCACTTAAGTATAGTCAGAGTGCCCCATGAAGAAATAGAATTTTATATGCTGAAGATAAAAATGAAAGCTTGGAATAGTATTTTTTTGAACGAATGTTCAGAATTCAAGTAAAAGGAGTCAGTAAATTCATTTTCCGATGAATAATTTGATTTTTTTTAAAATTCATTTTATTATACAAACATGACTAAAATATATATTTAGTCGGATTTTTTTGTGTAAACTCGACCAAAGTTTGGTTTTAGTCGATTTCTATACTATTTGAGAGAAGGTAGACACTATGTGTGGAATTGCAGGATGGATAGACTGGTCTAAAGACCTTTCAGATCAACAAGAAACGTTAAAAAACATGACAGATGCTATTATTCACCGAGGACCTGATGCAGAAGGATTTTGGTTTTCAAAACGAGCGGCATTAGGTCATCGACGTCTCATCGTCATTGATCCTGAAGGTGGCCTTCAACCTATGCTGTATAAAGATGGAAATGATACGATTGGCCTTACATTCAATGGAGAAATCTATAACTATCAAGAATTACGTAAAGAACTTGAGGAGAAAGGTCATAAATTTCAGACCAAGTCAGATACAGAAGTATTACTACATGCTTACTTAGAATGGCAAGAAGATTGTGTTCAACACTTGAATGGAATTTTTGCTTTTGGTATTTGGGATGAAAGATTTGGGAAATTGATGCTTGGTCGTGATCACCTAGGTGTGAAGCCTTTATTCTTCGCGCAACGTGGAAGTGCAATTCTCTTTGGTTCAGAACTAAAAGTTTTACTTTCGCATCCACTTGTAGAAGCAGAAGTAGATAAAGAAGGACTTTCTGAAATATTTTGTCTTGGACCAACACGTACTCCTGGCCATGCTATTTTCAAAGACATACATGAAGTGCGTGCTGGTCATTATATGACGTTTACGTCCAACGATTCGAATTCAAAACAGTATTGGAAACTTGAAAGTAAAAGACATATAGATGATATTGATACGACAGTCGAAACAATCCGCTCCATTTTACAAGATACGGTTAAACGACAGTTAATTGCTGATAAACCAGTGGTATCTATGCTTTCCGGAGGGCTAGATTCAAGTGGTCTAACAGGTTTAGCAGGAAATGAATTTGAGAATAAAGGGAAACGCCTTCATACATATTCTCTTACCTTTACGAATGATGAAAAAGATTTTGAACAAGATTTCCTTCGTTTTGATCGTGATGAACCTTGGGTGAAACGAGTGGCTGAATATGTTGGAACAAAACATCACTCTGTAGAGCTGGGATCAGACAAGTTAATAGAGCATTTATTAACTCCAATGCGAGCACGTGATTTACCTGGAGTTGGAGAACTAGAAACGTCTCTTTATTTGTTATTTAAGGAAATGAAAAAAGACGCAACAGTCGCGCTCTCAGGGGAATCAGCGGATGAAATTTTCTCAGGTTACCCATGGTTCCATCAAGAACAGTTTTTAGATGCAGAAGTGTTCCCTTGGAGTGTTAATTTATGGTATAGTACGGACATTTTATCAGAAGATTTTAAAGCGAAGATTAACCCTGAAAAATATCAAAAACAAAAATTCCAAGAGGCAGTTAGTGAGATTGCCTTTTTAGAAGGTGAAAATGATCTGCAAATGAAGCAACGTCGAATGTCCTATATGTTTATTACACGTTTCTTGCCATTTATGCTAGAACGTAAGGACCGTACAAGTATGATGAATGGTTTTGAAGTACGAGTTCCATTTTGCGACTATCGGCTTGTAGAATACTTATGGAATGTCCCATTCGAAATGAAAAGTATAGACAATATTGAAAAAGGCATTTTACGTCGAGCTTTTCAAACTGTACTTCCAGAGGATGTATGCTATCGTAAAAAAAGTGCATATCCAAGTACAAAGGATGCTTCTTATTTACAAGGGATTAGTAATTTGATGCTAAATGTGTTGAACGATTCTCAATCACCTATTTTGCCGCTAATTAATGTAGAAAGAGTTCGTGCTATTGCACAAGGAAAAGACAAAGTAATTTCTGGTAATGATGCACGAGGTATAATAGATTATCTACTTCAAGTTAATAGTTGGCTTCAGGAATATAATATTAAATTAGTATAGTGGATGTAACTTAAACTATAGAGTATAGATGAATACTCAATCGCTTAAGTGAACCGTACCTCCAATTGTCGGCATTTGTTATTTAATAGAATAAACCCGTGATTAATATCGTTTCCCGGTTACAAATAATGAGATAGTTTGTTTCAACTTTTTTACATTATCTAAAAAAGAACTTGTAGTGTTTTCTACAAGTTCTTTTTGCTTTTCGAATTGAATTTAAACATAACTGGGAGCCTCTACTCGATTTAACTATAACACTATCAAAAGGTACACCTTTTGAAGTTTATTAAAATCTACCTGATTTAGTGCTTCGAAAGGTTCAAAAATGCATTTTTAAAGTACTAAATAATTTATGGTACCTTTTGAAATATTTTTGGTTTCATTTCATTAGAAACAATTCCGACTGTATAACTAAAAAATGTGATATAATATCTATTGAACATATGAATAGGATAACAACTACCTGCTGTTGGCAAGTAGCAATTTATCTAATGAAAAGATCACTTATTTCCAAGACAAGTGATCTTTTTATATACATTTACTATACTATTTTTGAGATCCATTAGATATTTTAGTTCCCTTATTGATATTGCGTACTCATTTCCCCACTCCTTTGATTTAAATACTATATCCCGTTTTCAGCAGCATCGAGCTATAGTATCTACTCGACATTTAATATGTATTGTTTAATCTAAAAGCACCTGTTCTATCGCACAGTTATCACAATATATACACCTTCCATAAATCCTTCTCCACAAGATTCACATGAATATCGATCTTCATATCCAACTTCATATTCTCACACGTTATTTCCTCTTTTACACAAGTTCACAAAAACAATACAATAATAAATTTTTATATTATAATATAATTAAATACACTTCGTTATTTACAAACAGGAGGGATTTCATTGGAAGACTTTGATGATGAGCTACGCCAAATCGATATGAATCAAAAAGAAGCAATACTAGTTGTAAGGGCTTACAAAAGGTATTTAGCAAAAACAGATAAAGATAGAGAATATGGAACAGAAGTGATTAAACGTATTAGCAATAGTGATACTACTCGTGAGGATGCTGATTTTATTATAAGATGCACGGAAGTTATTGATGATATTATCGATAAAGTCGTCGAGGAGAAAGTAGCAAATAAAAGCTAACCTACTACTATAAGATAACCCTCCTCAAAAAACATCTAAATAGGATGTTTTTTTCTTTTTGGTAAGTCAGGAGACTTCTTCATTATGTCAACAGCATGCATGACCGCGAAATATGGATGTTTTAAAATCATTTTTGGTCCGCTCTTCCTCATAACATCCTTAACTAAACCTTTCATACCTGGTTTATAACAGTGAATTTTGCAATTTTGACATGCTGGTTTCTTTTCTTGAAATGGACATTTTGATAAACGAAAATAAGCATAATCTTTTAATCTTTGACATTTTTCACATATAGTATCTTGCTTATGTTCGTTTTTACAATACATATCAATCATTAAGCTAATTGTTTTCTCTTCACGTTCAATTCGATTCATAGGCTGGTGCCTCCTGTTTCAAAGTCTCACTGCTTTGATTGTAAAACTTTTTTAGAGATTGTACTTGAATTCTTATTGACAGTTTTTCTAATGTTTATCTCTTTCCTAAGACTTAAATATGCATCTTTCTTTTTCTTATAAGCTTCGTGTGTATAAAAGAATCGAACAGCAAGAGTTCACTTAATTTTTCCACGTTATTGATTAATCCTATTGGAAGGTGGGGAGTGTTGGATGCTTACTGCTATATCAAGTAATTCAGCCTTAGAGCATCGAATCTGTGTATTGTTTTAGGAGCACTATAAAATTTTTAAATTGATGAATGTGTGGTGGTACCGCTTATTATAAAGTTGGATTTTTAGTGGAATGAATGTTAAGTTGATTTTACATTTTGTTAAGTATACTATATATTGAAGGTAAGAGGTGGTGAACTTGACTATTTGTAACAAAGTAAAGGAAATTAGAGCTCGTTTTAATTTCACACAAAGTGTATTAGCTGAAAAGGTTGGAGTGACAAGACAAACGATCGCAGCAATTGAAAAAGGGGATTACGTCCCTTCATTATTACTAGCATTGTCAATTTGTGATGCGTTTGATTTGAAGATGGAAGAAGTGTTTGTATTAAAGAAGGAGGAAGAAGAGGATGAATAGATTGATGATTTCTTATGTGATTAATGTACTTATTATGGCATTAGCATGCTGGGTATTCATTGAACTTTATTACGGAATTATAGAACTTGCCAATATTATTGAAGCTAAGAAAGTATCATTTGAAGTATCGTTAAATATCACACCAGTCTTATTTTTATTAGTGATAGGCATTGTAATAACAGTTTTTTATAAAATGCAGAAGAAGAAATATAAGGCCCTATCATATTTGATGTATCCACTATTATTTCCCCTAGAAGACGAACGTGAAAAGTTAATTACTGAAAGAGCTTGTCGTACAGCATTTGTATCACTCTGGTATGTGTTAATTTTCGCAGTTGGATTTTTAGTTCTTTCTCCTATCTTCAATATATTTATTCCAGGATATCCCTTATACATTGTGTTTAGTGTTTTCTTTATTCAAATGACAGTTTTTTATATATCTTTATACCGAAATAAAATAGTGTGAAGTGAGACCCTCTTGTAAAAGCAAGAGGGTTACTTTTTAGCCGATACTTGTATATATTAATATTATTTTCTAAGGACACTTTAAAATCTTAAGTTGATGGGCATGTGACGAGATCTCATATAAAAGATGTAGCAAAAAAGAACTTGTAGAATTAAGTCAAAAAGCGAAAGTTCTATAGAAAGCTCTCATAAGTATATAATCTTTGGGGCCTTTTTATAAAAAGGGGAATTTCACGTACTGTAATGTAAAATAAAAAACAAAATAATAAATTTATAGTCAACATGTAATTTTTTATTATTGATAGATTACTTGCGAAATATGTACTTAGAGCGGCATTTTAATTTAAATGTGATACGATAGTTGTATATATGCATGTAGAAGGTAAAAGGGGATGAGTGTTGATGAAAAACCATATAAAATTAAATGGAAAACTCCTTCAGACAAATAAAAAGTGGTCACATCTCCGGCAAAAACAAAAAGATCATATTTCTAATTGGTTACGTAGGGAATACATACAGTTTGTAAAAACTCATTATCGAAAGCCTAGAAAATACGAGCATGATGAGATTCTTTATGAAGTGATGTATCAAATACAGGAACGTGAAATTTCGATTCCGTATGATGAAGTAAAAAAATACTATGTAAGCAAAATAGGAAAATGGTTTAGAAAAGTAGAAGGTGAATGGGAAATGCAAATAGACAATAATGAGAGACAGCAAGTATTAAAAGAAAAGTATATACAAATAGGGGGCGTATTTCATGTATAACTTACAAGAAGATATGTATGAACAATTGAAAGAGAGAAAAGGGGAAGTCACTGTATTTTTAAAGAATGGCGTTCCAGTACGTGGGCAGATCCTTGCAATGGATAAATTTACTGTTCTTATGATGGCTCATGGTAAGCAACAACTAGTCTACAAGCAAGCAATTTCCACAATTCTTAAGTAATTTTATTTCATTTTTCGAGGGAAGAGGCAAAAACACCAAAAAAAGAAGATTGAGATCAATCTTCTTTAAAAAAGGAACAGATGACAGATTAAAGAGTACTACTCCAACTCTTAATTAATTATAACTAAGTACACGAAAAGAATTCAATTCATTGTGAATTTTCTCAATATTTTTTGGTTTAATATTAAATTATAATATAAATAATTCTTTTTATTATTATATGTTTGTTCTTTCCTGTTGTAGAATCCTTTTTATAAGGGTTCTTTTTTTATTACAGGACTTAGACGACTGAAAAAAGAATGTTGTATGCTTAAATATTTCTTAAGAATTAAGAAACCTGTTAGTAATGTTGTAAATCTTTTTACTAAATTTATTTATAATGCACTTAATTTATTTGCATTGGTGCTATTTTTTCATAACAATATTTTCGAAGATAATTGGCAAAGAAACTTTAATTTAATCATGCATAACGATTAGAAATATAAATTTAGCAAATTATAAATATGGTAAAATAATGAATGTGGATACATTCTATAAAGCAGGTTCTTTTGAAAGGCGTAACATACCAATCATTTTAGAGCATATAGCGTCACTCTAATACTAATCTCAATTTTCTTGTATTTTGTGTACTAACAATCTGGTGTATATAGATGATTCTGTTTTACAGGGTGTGTTTACACATATAACAAAGGGATATAATACGGGTAAATTTTATATTAAATGAACGTGGTTCAAGTCAGAGGAAGGCGCCTGAGAGGTGTCTTTTTTCTTATAGTGCTCCAATTTTCGAGATTTTTAAATCTAAATTTTTATCTAGGGATATTTAGATTTAAAAGTATCAAAAAGACAGCGGGCAATAGTTGTACTACATATTGATAAATAGGTATTTCCTTATAAGTTTTCTAAATTAGTGATTATAGAAATAGAAGAAGATGACTGTGTAAACTCCATACCCCTTTTTCAGATTCATTATATTTGATAGATTACCTTTATTCGTAAAAGAAATATTAAATATTTAATGTAAAACGGTATTAATTTTATTAAAAGAGAATATATAAATTTAATAATGAAAAAAACACATTAGAAAAGTTATAATTTATTATGTTTACAAAAAACTAGTAGAAATTAATATTAATGTTTTGTTTGTTGATGTGTATAAACGGAATTAATGTTAAGAATATTCAATATTAATAATATCAATTTACTATAGTTTACAATTATGTAAAACTATAACCAAGGTGGATTTTTCTTTAAAACTTATCCCTAATAAAGATTTAAATAGATTTTGGCTTCAAATGCCATCAAGAAGGAAGCCAATTTTTATATTCATTGGCTTCTTTTAAATCCATACTCTTTTTCATTTATAATTTTATCACATCATCAACATTTGTACGGAAATTCAATTTGAAAATTCAGACTAAAGCACCTTTTTATATGAAAGGAATTGTAGGATTGTTTGGGTTTAGGTTCAAAAATAGATAGACTGGTTTAAATGAGATGAATCAAATCTACTAACATTAGAAAGCGCTATCATTAGGAGTTTAATATAGGAAACTATTATATCGAAGAGATTGGAATTATGAATAATAGAGAAATGAGAATTTGTATTTAAGATTTGCAAGATCATCATACTAGTAATGTACATAAATATTGTATTGATGATTGTAAAATTGGAAAAGAAGTATATCAATTAGGAACGGAATTGATTTTTGATGAAAAGGACGCTAAAAGAAAAATAAAATTGAAGTGGGATTACATTTGCTAGCAAGCGCTTGTGTTAAGAAGAAAAGGATATTTACATATAAAAAATGTATACCAATTTGGATGTCACGTAAGTAGTTTGCGTAAACAGCTAAATCAATGTGGCTTGAAAATAATAAATTAAAAGTTGTGATAGTTGGGATAAGGAATAAAAGCATTAATGGCCTGCTTAAAAGAATTATCTGAGAAACTAGCAAGAATTGCAGATAACGCAGTAGGACGCGAGAATTTATCAAACACAATGAGGTGAATGAAATATGAAAGCAGTTGCGAAAGAAGTACAAATGATACCCTTACAAGGGGAGGAGCATTGTAATCTTCAAGCAGACGCAGAACAGTATAGTGCCGAGCGGTGTAATATAGAAAGGGAGTGTATCAAGCTAGACAGCAAATTAGTTAAAAATCGAGCGACAGAAGAAAAATGGAATGAAAGATGTAAACAAGCAGCTCAATTATTTAATCAAGGGACAGAATATCCAGATATTGCGAAAATAGTAGGGTGCAAAGTGAGTAGTTTGTATAGAGAACTCAAGAAACGTGGAGTATTACAAATGCCAAAGCAAGTAGCACCCTCTAAATCAGTAAGGTCGTCCATAATACCAGAAAAAACAAAGAAATCGAAGTTTGAACGATATAAAGAGTATTATATGTACAAATAGAAGGATTAGCGGCTATATAGTTATTTATCTGAATAATAACTGTATCTAAGATTCTCTATTTTTTGATTTATCACAAAGTATATTTTTGGAGAGCGCATATAAAATTCTTATCAACTAAGCTTTGGGGGATCAGCAAAGATACCAAAATATCAAAAACATAAATTTGAATAACTATTAAGTGATTTTTGAGCACTTGCTCCTTAATGGTAGCTTATGTTTAGTGCTACACACTCTTCTGAAAGGTATTAGTCAAGCTGTACGTCAAGTATAATTAATAGTCTTAATATATTGTTAAATGCATATAATTTCAGTAAATGGAGGACATATATAATGTTAACTGAATTACAAAAAAAGTTTTTCTCAAAATTAAAAATTACACCAAGAGAAAATTTAAAATTTGAGGATTTACACACAATTCTTTTACAGATGGGGTACTTATTACCTTATGAAAACATAGACATCATGGAAGGAAATACGAAAGAATTTTCTAGAGAAAATATTGAAGAAAAGCTGCTTTTAAAGAATCGTGGCGGATTATGTTATGAAATTAATTCTTTATTATATTATTTTTTGTGTGATTGTGGATTCAATGTGTATCGAATAGCTGGAACACTTTATGATCCGAAAACAAGAAAGTGGAACCCTGATGATGGCCACGCACTTATCGTTTTACAACACAAATATGAAAACTATATAATAGACGCCGGTTTCGCATCCTATCTTCCTTTACATCCTGTTCCTTTTCATGGTGAAAGCGTGACTTCTGTAACGGGCGAATACCGTGTTCGTAAACAAAATACGGAGAAAGGAACCCATGTATTAGAAATGAAGAAAGGAAAAAATGGAGAAACTTCACATTTTTTTGATTCGGATCTTAGTGATACCTGGTCTATCGGTTATGCTTTTTATTTAAATGCAATTAATGAAAAGAAAGTGAATGCTATACAAAACATGGTTATAGAGCATCCAGAATCGCCAGTAAATAAGGGGAATATTATTTGCAAATTAATTGAACACGGGCATATTGCACTTACTAAGCAAAGTTTTACAGAAACCCGGCATGGAAAGAAAACTAAAAAAGAAATAACAGAGAAGCAATATCATCAAATACTTAAAAATAAATTCAATATTTTGTAGACAAGTAAGATGTAGAAATTAAACTATAAGATTTTTAACTCGTTACGCCCTCATTTGTAAAAAATGGGGGTTTTTAATTAATAAGTGCTTGAAAAGTTCTGAAATATTTTTATTTTTATGAATCTTTCGGTTGTTAATAGGATAAATTCAGCGATATATAACTTAAAATTATAATGAAATACTACAATTACTTATTGAATAACAGTGAAAATAACATTAAACATATTCATTTTATTTAGAGAGTGTTATATTTTTAAGAAATTTGTTTAATTGTATATACAGAGTTATTATTTTAAAAGGTTATTAATAATGAAGGAGGAGAGGAAAAATTATGTTCAGTCAAAGAACAAGAAAAGGCGTCAAAAAAATCCTAACAATTACAGCTGCTAGCACAATGTTTTCGATGTTTGGATCATCAATTTCTAGCATAGAGGCGGCGTCTCATACGAACGCTCCAGGAGTTTATGTTACACCTAAAAACAGTGTTTCCTCAGATATTATTAGTATAGACTGGTCTCCTGTTCAAACAGCACCTTATACATATTGGGCTGTACATAACTGGAACCAGGGAGGAGAAGCTGGTGGGTATGCTGGATTCCAACAACAAAGCGGTTTTGATGAAAATGGAAAGCGTACTTTACACTTTGCAGTTTGGGATCCTATTTCCACTAAGGAAGCAATAAAAGCAGAATATGTATCCCCTACATCAGTTGCAAGTAATTTTGGTGGGGAAGGAACGGGTCTTAAAATTCAGACGACATATGATTGGAAGAATTATAATTGGTATCGCATGACAATGCGTTCTTGGCAAGAGAATGGACATACAAAATTTGGACAGTGGTTAAAAGATGTTTCAAAAAATCAATGGAAGCTTATTGGGATTATGGACTTTCCAGTTCCAAACGTTACATTCAACTACGGACAAACGCTGTTTCAGGAAGATTGGGCTGGTAATGGACAAGATGTAAGAGAGGCACGTGTAAAAAATGGATATGGAAGAAATATCTCAGATAAAAAATGGATATCTTGGAATACTCAATCAATAGATGGGCAAGAGCCATTGAATAATAATTGGGATGGGGGAGCTACTTCAGAATATCTTTGGTTTAAGGCTGGGGGGAACTCTCAATCAACTATTGGTACAGGAAAAACATTCACTTTAAATCAACCTAGCCAACCTGAAATAGGAAAACTAGATTATGATATAAAGTCTATGTATTATGAAAATGAAAAATTAAATATATCTTGGCAACTAAAAGAGAGTAGTACACCTCAATTTAAGGGGAAAATTGAAATTTATAATAATGAAAATATGACGGGCCAACCTATTAACGTAATTGATGATATTAAATCTTATCAAAATGGAATCAGTCAATCTATATCATTACCAACAAATGCTTATGCAAAAATTGTATTAACGGATATATTTGATCAAACTGTGGAAAAAAAGGTACAAATCAAAAATCAATCTCCAAACATTTTAGAAGGGGATAAGTTTGCATGGTCGATGAAAGGTATAGGAGATTTTGAATTTGCAAAAGTCAATTTAAATAAATCAACAGAAGAATTGCACGTTAATTTAATAGCAGGGACACCACACAATTATTTTGATAGTACGTATGCAAGTATTAAAGTACAGGATACATCAGGTAAAGTGGTATATAACAAAGAGGTTTATGGGAATAACCGACAAAATGCTGAATCGAAAACAGTCCCAGTAAAAGTGGGCAATTTTATTGAACTTACACACCTAGAAGGTGGAGAGAGAGCAACATTAACAAATTTAGATAACAATAAACGCGAAAGCTTTGATAAAAAAGTAATATATGAAGTTACAAAGGATGGTCTGAAGAAAGTAAGTCAAATTGTTAATCCGAAACCGGACACAGAAGCTCCAACACAGCCACTAGGATTATATGCAAGCAATGTTGCATCAAACAGTGTAGAGCTAAAATGGAATCCTTCTACAGACAATGTGGGTGTAAAGGAATATCAGGTGTTACGCGATGGACAATTGATTCAAACTGTACAAGGAACAATGTTTACTGATCAAAACCTTACAGTTAATAAAGAATATAAATATACTGTAAAGGCTGTAGATGCGGCTGGAAATATCTCGGTTCAAAGCAACATCCTTACAGTAACAACAAAGAGTCAAAATGTAACTTATGAAAAATGGGATCCGAAAAAGGCATATACAAAAGGAGACAAAGTAGAATATCAAGGGAAATTTTATGAAGCGGTTCAAAGCTATCAAGGAAATGGAGATCCTACTTGGATATTTGCCTTATCTTTATGGCAACCATTTAAAATGATATAAAAGTCTGTTACTTAAACTTTATACATTAGTCTAGTAGCCGCAAAAATATGCTTAGATTTTAGCATAGGATTTCAAAATGGTAAGGACCAAACTTGAAAACGTAAAATCTATATATAAAGTAAAGGTTAGTAAAAATACCAAATTTGAATTTTGTTAAAAAGGTGTACTAAAAGTATTGATAATATGATGAGGAAAATAGCTATATCACTGGGATAAAAAAGCCCTGCACACAGGGCATCTAAAAAGATACCTTAGCAATAACGACAATTAGGGAGAAGTATTAGCTAAGGTATCTGGATGGATGGTTGCATAATAATTATGCAATCTTGAGCATTGTTGAATGTATTGGGATATTCAACAAGTTCAGAATAACACAAAATTTCTGCTAATTCATCCGGTAAATTTGTCCAAAAAAATGGATTTATAGATCCTAACAAAGGTGTGATTTGAATTTAAAAGAATACCTTTAGAGATTATGGTACTCTTAGGTAAAAAAATTATATTTTGGATTTTGTATAAGCGTAGGGACATTGTATACAATAACTATTTTTAACAAAATAACCATTGTATGATTAAAAGTAAAATAACCCGCTATTTAAAACGGGTTATTTCCAAAAAGTGTGCAAGAAATTCAAGGTAACTTGACCAGAGAAGCCGGTGAAATCCCTTGTGATAACTATGTATTCAAAGGAATCAAAAAGATGAATAGAAATTAAACAAAATCCGTATTTAATAATAATTAAAAAGAGTATATTTGCATATGCAATCTTAATAAGATAGGTAAATGTCTCATGAAATAGGAATAAATCAAAAATTGTAATCAAGTTTTTATGAGTAAATTTTTAATGAGGTTCTGTAGTTTTTCTTAATGACATCTCACATATTTATGATAAAGAACAGAAGAAAGATAATGGAAAAGATACCATTGATTGTAGACCACAGAATATATACAGCCGAGATACCACATTGATTCATGAAAATCTACATTGTCATAACACAAAGACGTTTGGTACGTTTGTATTAATTAGAGAAGATGTCATGTTTGATGAGAATGGTGATCTGATTAGGAGGAATAGAGATGGAACTAACTAAATTGGAAAAGGTAATTGTTATTAGTACATTTGTTCAAGGATTAGGTGAGGAATTCCTAGAAAATAGCAAAGACAATCATTCTTTAAAACAACTACTTGAGGAGATAGAAAAGGTGTTTAATAATTCAACAACAAATCAAATGAGAGAAGCAGCAGGAAGTGTACTAGACAAATTTATTAATGATTTAATTGAAGAAAACAATCCTCCACTTTCAAAAAAAAATTAAAGGCTCATAGGAAGAACAAGAGGGGATCTTCATGTAACACACAGGTCATTTCGCGTGACCCAGCCTACTCAAAAACGCAAGAAATGAGGTGCCATTGATGGCGATAAAAAAAGTGTTAGCAAAAGAGGACTGAGTGAAAAAGGAAATACAAAGACTTAAACGGATTTAGAAAGATATGCAAAAATATACTCTCATGGTAGTTGAGGTATTGATTGTTGAAGCGGCAGGCCTGCGTGCTCGACTAGAAGACATTTGGAAAAATCTTGATGAGAATATTTATGACGAAATGTTCTCTCAATCTGAAAATTAAGAACCGTCCTTAATTGAACGCTTTTTATTTTATACTCGCTAACTCTTCAAATTTAAATTCTCTATTTAATCCAAATGCATCCGTACAATACAAGGTTTGTAGCATCGGTTCTATATGTAATACATTGATATACATGTCTTGAATTATTCCATCACAATAATATGAAATTGATTTTTCTTCATGAGTTTGTATTGAGTGGATGAAGATTCGTCCAATTTATTCTTTCATATATTCAGAAACCATCGGTTTTGTTGTTTTATGTAAATCACTTAGTATGTCTATAATCTCCACAAACTGTTCTGGCGAACGGTTGCCACTTCACCATTCCTCTTCCTTTTGGCATATTAACGTTGTTCATGCTTTATGTCCTCCTAACAATGTGTTTCTGTATCTTGCTGTTGCGCTATTTGTATATGAAATTCCTCTTAATATGCTGTTCTTGGCGAACTTAGTGCGCATTTCATCCATTACTTTAGTTAATTTCTTTTTCTCGTTGTATTACATTATTGAATAGTGAGATTATTATCTCTACATATGCCAAAAGTCAGTTACTTGTTTTCGTGGATCATGTTTTCTAACTATCTTCATTATTTTCTGCATTGTATTTGGTGACGGCACATAATGCTTGTCATTACACAGTTGACCTAATGTATTTCTGTTTACCTTACTAGCTTTTGAAAAATCTTGAATTGAGTAATCGTAGCTAGCTAAAAATTTAGCTAGCTTTGTTTTATGTCTCCCAATACCTCTACCCCACACGTGAATCTCCTCCATAATCCTTTTTAACCATCCTTGTCCAAAACGCAAAAAACTATACGCAATTGCACAAAAGATTTTGCATATTGTACAAGCCGTCCTCAATATGATGTATCAAGGTCGCTACCAAAGTAGCTACCAAAGTAACACTACCAAGGTTTTGATGTTGTAAACCCATGTATCATAAGCATTTCAAATTATGTTAATAAAGGGGCGTTTTACATGTTAACTACATTTATTTCATTAGGAGCTTTAGGTGTAACTACAATTGGAGGGGTGATATTAGAAAAGCATCTTGTAAAAAATGATCACGTTGCGGCAGCTAAATTTGTAAGCGATGGAATGTATCACGGAATGAGAATAGGCGGAGTTTGTTTTATTGGTTATGTATTTATCCGAATTGTAATGATGTTTTAAGGAGGGAAGCGCATGGGGATTGTAAAGGATTGGCTTCACAAACAAAGTTTGAAGAATCGACTTATAGAGGTATTTGGAAAAGCAGGTTTATATGTGGATCATCAAACACGAGGTGGGAAAGTGCCAATTTATCCGAAGATACATGACATTACTTCCTCGAAAGAAAAAGTTCGATATATATTTACCATTCCAAACGGTTTGGATCCGAAGACTATCGAAAAGAAGTGGTTTTGCTTTCAACAAATATTAGGGTGCAATGTAGCGATTGAAGGTGACATTAAACGATTTGTACTTAATGTATTTCATTCGGATGCAGGACTGAAGCCCTACAATTACAGTTATAAGAAATGGGAGTCACTATTGAAAAAATATCGTCTTCCTGTCGTAGTAGGTCGAGATCAATTCGGAAATATGATTGTCTATGACATGGTTGATTCAAATACACCACATTTATTAATCGCAGGAGAAACAGGGAGCGGAAAAAGTAGCATGGTTCGCGTTGTGCTGTCTACACTCATTCAATACATGTCCCCTGATACATTACATTTGTACCTTGGTGACTTGAAAAACTCTGAATTTCACTTTTTACGAAGAGTGAAACACGTAAAAGAGGTTTGTATGGAAGAAATCGAAATGAAGATCATGCTGCAGAAAGTGTGGAAGGAAATACGCGAACGTAGAAAACTGATGGAAGAATATGAAGTGGATCACATTGATGAATACAACAAACTGAACTCAGGCAATCAGAAACCGTATATCTTACTTGCGATTGATGAGGTAGCCATGTTGCAAGACGAAAAGGAATGTATGACTACAGTCGAAAAGATATCGGCAGTCGGTAGGGCCCTTGGAGTCTTTTTGATGCTTAGTATGCAGAGACCTGATGCAAAAGTATTAGATGGTAAGTTGAAACTCAACATGACAGTAAGAATGGGCTTTAAATGTGATAGTACGATTAACAGTAATATCATGGGTACACCTGGATCGGAACACTTGAAACAATCTGGACAAATGATAGTAAAGTTAAATGGATTAAAAAAAGTTCAGGCTCCTTATTTAGAATTAAGCAAAGCGAAACAAATTGTTGAACCTTACCGCGTTCCGAAAGATGATATGAGGCTTCATAATCCTCCACAAGAAGAGAATCAATTATTCGGGGTATTAGATTATGATGAGTAGAGATAAAACCATTTTGAATGATTTGAAACGTTTTAGATGCATGTCCCGTGATAATATTATAGATTTGCATTTCCAAGGATTAAAGAATGCAGTTACTTGCTGTAATACGGTAATGAAACGATTAAGAAGAGATGGCCATGTGGATGCAAATATTTCGCAGCAACCATACATTTATTTTCCTCAACCTAGCACACTTCGGAAAACTAGCCAAAAGATTCCCCACTTTCTCGGCATTGTGGACGTATACAAGCAACTCATTCAGTATGAAAAACCAAAACTATTTAAAGTTGAGCCAAAGTATGGCAAGGACTATATGGAACCTGATGCATTTACAATCTGGCGCAGGTCTCCATTCTTCATTGAGGTCCAGAAGTCAGTTTACAGTAAAAAAGTTATGCAAGATAAAATCAACAGGTATGAATTATACTTTTACAGTCAGGAATGGCATAAAGAATTGTGGCAGCCTAAAGGATCTAAATTCTTTCCGTCAATCCTTATTATTACTGATAAGCATTATGATATTAATTCTTCTAATTTACGTATCTTTCAAGCTTCTTCAATTAGCAATTTCTTGGATAGCCTTGCTGTAAAAGCAGAATAAGAGTCCCTAATCAGGGCTTTTTTCTTTGAAGGGATTTCTTAACAAGCAATACAAGTACATCTGCGTTTATGAGGTTGCAATTGACCAAATTATCTCATATATAATTTTGCCATATATATGGAACAATCCAAGAGGTATTGCAATTTCTCCATGTCACTTTACCTATAAATTGGCCGTAAGTTAATTAGTAACCCGTAAACTTGCCGGGAATTTTTAATAAGAAGCATAAAGTTGCCAAGAGTTAAGGTGTTTTTATGTTTTAAAAAACCAAGAATATTAAAAAAACTTTACCAAAAAGATAGCACCAACAAGACAAGAATTTTGTACGTTAAGCATAGCTTTTGAATGAGTAATTTAATTTTTTTATTAGAATTGAGCCTGGTTAAATACACCAAAATATCTTTTGGTGTATTTAATACATAGTCAGCTTTTTCAAAACCTTCCTTTGTCTTTGAACCCCATAAAGCGAGTGCGAATTTTACACTAGCACTTTTTGCACATTGCATATCGTATATAGAGTCCCCAATGTAAATTGCCTCATTATTAGGAGAATAATTTATTAATCAGCGTTAGAAACTGATGATTTACTATATAGCATGATAAATCCACATTTTTTTGTTTGGAATATTATAGCTGTGTTCAATTCCGAAATTTAATTTCATAAAAAATATAAAAATGTTGAAACTTTATTTCATAAATGCTATTCTATATTTGTAATTAAGAAAACGTTTTCGCGAAATGATACAAATAAAAAATTCCGATAAAAAAGGGTGGTATATATGTTAGAAAATTTAACAACAGAAACTCGTAATGAAAAAACGATGAACTTAGATGAAATGTCAACAATAGAATTTCTTAAAGTAATGAACGATGAGGATGCAAAAGTAGCAGCCGGAGTAAGATTAGCAATTCCACAAATCGCAAAAGCAGTAGAGGCAATTGTAGAAGCAAAAAGAAAAGGTGGCCGTTTAATTTATATTGGTGCTGGAACAAGCGGGCGCATTGGTTTACTAGATGCTGTTGAATGTCCGCCAACTTTTGGTACAGAGTCTGAAGAGGTGATTGGATTAATTGCTGGTGGCAAGAAAGCGTTCATTAAAGCAGTAGAAGGTGCAGAAGACAATAAGGGATTGGGAATTCAAGATCTAAAGGACATCAATCTAACAAATAAAGACATTGTAGTAGGAATTGCTGCTAGTGGACGTACTCCCTATGTGATTGGTGGTTTAGAGTATGCGAATTCTATTGGAACACAAACAGTGGCAGTAAGTTGTAACAAAGGTTCGGCAATTGGAAGAGAAGCAAATATTGCGATTGAAGTTAATAATGGACCTGAGGTATTAACTGGGTCTACTCGATTGAAAGCGGGAACATCTCAAAAATTAATATGTAATATGCTTTCAACAGCATCTATGGTTGGGTTAGGAAAGGTATATGGAAATTTAATGGTAGACTTACAATTAACAAACGAAAAGCTTGTAGAACGTGCAAAACATATTGTAATGGAAGCTACGTCTTGTGACTATGAAACAGCTGAATTATATTTATCAAAGGCTGATAATAAACCTAAGATTGCAATTGTAATGATCTTAGCAGGTTTTTCCAAAGAAGAAGCTATACAGCGATTAAAAGAGACTCAAGGTTTTATTCGTCAAGCAGTTAAATAACCAAAAACGAGCGAGGTGTTTATCATGAGTAAATATCATAATATTGCATCAGAAATATTAGAAGCTATTGGTGGAAGTAATAATGTATCATCTTATACAAATTGTATGACACGTCTTCGGATAACACCGGTAAATCGAGACCACATTAAAGAAGAAACTGTAAAAAAAATTAACGGAGTTCTTGGAGTTGTTGATGATGAAACCTATCAAATTATTCTTGGGCCAGGTGTTGTTACAAAAGTAGCTGAACAGTTCGATATTGTTTTAGCACAAGGGAAAGAAAAGTCTGTTAGCTCAACAACACCTTCCGCTGAAGATCTACAAGCTAAAGGTGCAGAAATGAAGGCTGAACAAAAGAAAAAAAATAATACACCTTTTAAAACATTTCTAAGAAAAATCGGGAATATATTCATCCCTTTAATTCCGGCTTTTGTTGGAGCCGGTTTAATCGCGGGTATTGCATCGATTTTGTCAAATAATATTACTGCAGGGAATTTAGACAGTGCTACTTGGCAGGAGTATGTAACTATTTTTAATGTTATTAAAAATGCAATATTTAGTTATTTGGTTATTTATGTAGGGATTAATGCGGCAAAAGAATTTGGAGCAACACCATCTCTTGGTGGGGTCATCGGTGGTGTAACCCTTTTAACGGGAGTAACAGCTGACCTTCAAATAAACAATATATTCAACGGTGAGCCATTATCACCAGGCCAAGGTGGGGTACTTGGAGTTCTATTAGCTGTTTGGATTTTATCAATTGTTGAAAAGCAATTACGTAAATTTGTTCCTGATGCAATAGATATTATTGTAACACCAACAATTGTATTGCTAGTAGTAGGATTGATTACAATTTTCTTAATCATGCCATTCGCTGGGTTTATATCAAATAATTTAATTGGTGCAATTAACTGGGTATTAGTACATGGTAGTGTATTCTCAGGGTTTGTGCTTGGAGCGGCGTTTTTACCACTTGTTATGTTAGGTCTACATCAAGTATTAATACCAATTCATATTGAAATGATTAATTCAACAGGTGCGACACAATTACTTCCCATTCTTTCAATGGCAGGTGCCGGGCAAGTTGGAGCAGCAATTGCGTTATGGGTTCGCTGTAAAAAGAATAAGTCATTAACAAATATGATAAAAGGTGCGCTTCCAGTTGGTATCCTCGGGATTGGTGAACCGCTTATTTATGGTGTGACATTACCACTAGGACGTCCGTTTATTACCGCTTGCATTGGCGGAGGTATTGGCGGAGCAGTTATTGGTTTATTGGGTCAAGTTGGAGCAATTGCAATTGGACCATCGGGTATGGCTTTAGTTCCATTAATTTCAAATGGAGCATGGTTGAACTATGTCATTGGATTATTTGCTGGGTATGCTGCTGGATTTATTCTCACATATTTCTTTGGTGTACCAAAAGAAGCAATGGTGGAACAAGAATAATAGTGCGGAATTTTGTGAAAGTACGATTAATCCTTTGGATAGTCGTACTTTTTTTATATAATAAACATAGAAAGTTGTTAATAATTTAGGTACAAGTAATAGATAAAGTCAATCTTTAGTCAATGGAGGTTCTTCATTATCTCCACTTAACTTCTTCGCCGAAATTTGAGGTGGGAGTATGAACGTCCGCGAAAAACGGTATAAATTTTTTATAAAGGAAGCGAAACGCTAAAGTTCAAGAGGAAAAGTATAAATAGAAAGAAGCTGAAATAATTGGCGATACATAGTATTCGAACACAAATAGAATTAGTTTTAGATGGGTTACCTGTCTCAGAGAAAAAGATAGGAGAATATATTCTTTCTCACAAAAAAGAAGTAACCCAGATGACAATACATAAATTAGCAAAAGAAGCAGAAACAAGTAGTGCGGCTGTTGTTCGCTTTTGTCGATCATTAGGAGTAACTGGTTTTCCAGATTTGAAAGCGCGTCTATACGCTGAAGTAGAGCATATACATCATGTAGGATATTTTGATATTGAACCTAATGAAAAAGTGCAATCAATTATTGATAAGACGTTATCTAATACAGTTCAAACTCTTCATGATACAGTCGGGCAATTAGAAACAAAGTCTATTGAAGAAGCAGTTGGATTTCTAAGAGTTACAGAAGTTATTTATATTTATGGAATAGGGGCGTCTTTTCTTATTGCAGAGGATGTAGCGCAGAAATGGATTCGTCTAGGTAAAAAAGCTTATGCAATTTCAGATCGCCATTTGTTAGCAGTAGCGATGGCTACTCAATCAGGAAATGCATTATTTTGGGGAATTTCTTATAGTGGAGAAACAAGAGATGTAATAGAACTAATGAAAACAGCAAAAGAGCTTGGGCTGAAAACAATTAGTCTTTCTCGTTTAGGGAATAGTCAAATTTCTGATTTAGCAGATGTATCTTTATTTACAGCACGTGCACCTGAAGCGGAAATTCGTAGTGCAGCAACAAGTTCTCGATTTGCTCAACTATTAGTAATCGATGTTGTCTTCTTTACATACTCTTCTTCGCAATATGAATTCACAGTGGAGCAATTAGAAAAGACAAAACATGCTATACAGTATCTACAAGAATAAAAGTATTTGAATTATAAAACTGAAAAGATAAGAAGTTATGTCAGTATTGAATTAACAAGTGGCGTGGAAAAATCGTTTATAGTTTGAAATACTGAAAGGAGCTCTGGTACAGTAATTGTATTAGGGGTCCCGCTCAGAGTTGAAGGATATTTAATGGAGTGTATAGACTCGCTAAATCAATGTTTAGATGGGTTATCTCGAAATAGTAATGACCTAGAGAGAGTTGGTACAGCAAAAGGTAAATTCTATGTTCACCCACGTGATAAAGATACACCTGAAGAAGCAAAAACCTATAGCTCTGCTTATACAGTATGTTAACCAGGATAAAACAAAAAATTTATCGAGAGGAAGGTTTTTGTTTCGACAGAAACACTAGAACACCCCACCTCAAGCTCGATTAGAGGAGAGATAGGGGTAAGTTCAATTCTTGTACTAAAACAATTTTGCAACACTCTCTAAAAAGACTAATTATTTTCTATGATTTCTGGAGTTACTTCATATGAGTAACTCCTAATTGGTGTGCTATCTGCAGTTTTTGTATTTTTGGGTAAAATATTTACTTCTATAGTCATTTTAGATCCATATTTCGCTTGATATGTTCCTTTACCATCTTGGTATGCAACATTTGGCTCTGTTCGAGAATAATCTAGAACCCCATTTAATCCTTGATTTTCTCTTTGAGCTAATAGCGTTTTTACCCAATTGCCCATTAATTCACTATGTTCCATCTTTTGGTCTGCATAATTTATATAATTTGTGTTTATTTCTCCACTGTATGCTGTACGAAGTTTTACATCTCCTGTACTTTCCATCATCTTTAAAGTTGCGGTTACTACTGCTTTTTCATTAGGCTTAAGTTTTACAGGTTGTGCAGGGACCGTATATGTTATAGTTTCTGTATCAGTCTTAGAACCTGCTTGTGCAAAATTATACTCTGCAGTTAATTCTACAGATCCTTCTGCAACAAGAGGGAGCTTAAGTTTTCCGCCAGCTTTTGATCCTACTTTTCCACCGTGAGTGGTAGTAGAGGTCACTGTAGATGTAATTGCTTTAGAAAACGATGATGAATATAATGTTTGTTCATTTGTTCCCCCAGTATGGGATAATTCACTCGTTCCTACAAATTCAGGAGAAAGTAATTCATCTTTTTTTGTATTTGGAACTACTTCAACAGAATAACTAGGAAATTTAGAATATATAAATTGGTAAGCAGTGATTTTCTTTACATTCCAATTGGTAAGACCTTGTAAAGTTGATAATAACGTATCTGTTTCTGTGAGATAATCTTCAAACCCTTTAACATCTTCACGTTCAGGTATAACATATTCAGGGACTATAGAATGCTGTTGCTTTTCAAAACTATTAATATTAATGGAATCTGCATTTGCTAATTCAGGTGATGTGAATGCAAATGATGTAGCTAAAGTAATAATAGAAGACGTAGCGGCTATTCTTTTTTTATATTTTTATTTTTTTTCATGGTATAGCTCCTATTCTTATAAGATTTTTCATAAAGAAGGTATTGCAAAAATAAATATGCAATAGACAGAGATTCCATTAGTAGATGCTGAAAATACAAAGACTAGCTTTAGATTTTCTTCATCATCCAAAACGGTAAATGTTATGCTCACCTAAACATACGATATAACGAATTTAATGGTACGGAAAACATATAACTCATAGCTTCATAGTATATAATGACACAATTTTAGGCAATTTTATAAAATGTATACATTAATAACTAGTATTTACTATAATGAAATGTAATTTTTAATACAAAGTAACACATAGATGTATTAAAATCTCTTGATTTTTAATAGGAATATTATGATATATTCCTGAAATTAAGATAAATTGTAATTATTTTTACAAATAATTACAATTTATCTGTTAGCTATATAAGGAGCACGGCAACGATTACTTCTTTTGGAGATTACTCAAAATAGCCACAGCCTATTTATCAATAGACTGTGGCTATTTTTGTCTAATTTGTAGTTTTTAATCCATTAGATGAAATGGCCCATGCCCATCAACTTAAGAAATTTTAATACCCTTAAGTACAAAAAAACGTTTTTCTTTCTAAAAAAGCTAGATTAGAAAGGATGACGTTTTCTTGTGAATCTCTCGATTCAAGATGAATCCCAACCATAAAAGCAATGTTTTTTACGGAGTTAATTATCCAATGTGTAACCCTATTTATCAATCGTACGATTTAGGTAACGCCATTTTCCTTTGATTCTTATAGGTCTTATCCAATTTCTAAGACAGTTGTACGTGTTTATTTTTTCTTTTTCACATTTGATAGTTCATGAACCCAGCGCATGATGTTTATTGTATGAACCGAAACACCACATTTTTTTGCTAACGAAAAAAGCCCAATTGATCTCCCTCCTACTCACGGAGATATATCCTTCACGTTTTTTGAGGAGGGAGATCAATTGGCTAAAATGATAAATGGATCACGCCTTTTCTTTCTGTATATTGATGTGCTTATCACGCATTATAAAGTAAATAGGGAGACCTAAAGCAGTTAATCCTATTCCATACAATGCTAGTAACGGTTGAGTAAACAGGGTGTTAAAAACAATAAATAATCCACCTACTAAAGCTATCGTCGGTATAAATGGATATAGAGGTACTTTGTAAGGACGTAGGAGCTCAGGTTCTCTTTTACGCAAAATAAAAACAGCTAAAAAAGTCATGGTATAGAAAATCCATATAACAAACACTAACATATCTGTTAATGTATTAAACCCACCTACGAGCATCATAATAACAGAAATAAATAGGATAAATACCCCAGAATTATAAGGGATGCTTCTATTAGATAATGTAGCAAACCATTTGCTAAAAGGTAATTTATTTTCTATTGCCATTGCATAAGGAATTCGCATCCCCGTCATAATATATCCATTAATTGTTCCAAATACAGAGATTAAGATACCTATACTAACTAATTTTCCACCTAAAGTACCAAAAATAATCGTTGCTACCTCGGATGCAGGAGTATCAGTTCCTGCAAGTGCTGTTGCAGACATCACCATTAGAAATGCAATATTAATTAATAAATAAACGACCATAACAATTGATAATCCCGATACGATTGCTTTAGGTAAATCTTTTTTAGGATTTTTCATTTCTCCAGCAATATTCCCAACGTGAATCCATCCATCATAGGCAAACATTGTTGCTAGTAAACCAGAACCAAGAGCAGATATAAAAGGTTTATTTGCTCCAGCTTCAATTGGGAACAATTGAAAAGGTACATCCCCTTTGTGTAGCAAACCGAAAATAATAATAAGGGCTAAAGGAAGTAGTTTACATATGGTGGAGACCATCTGAATGCCTCCAGCTGCTTTCGCACCTAAAAAGTTCATAAGGGTTACAAAGGTTGCAATACCGACTGCGATTCCTACAATCATCATTTTGTTATCATTAGCATTTAGTCCAAACAAACTAACAGTTTGGGTCCCGAAAATAATAGCAAGTGCTGCAATATTTGCAGGGAAGTATATGACAGTTTGTGCCCATCCAAGAAGGAAAGCAGTTAAGCTACCATAAGTCCGTTTTAGATATGCCATCATTCCACCCGTTTCAGGAATAGCAGCAGATAGTTCAGCTGCTGTTAAACCTGCACAAATGGTTAATATTCCACCTATTACCCATGCAAGTAGCCCTAAACTTGCTGTTCCAGTAACACCATATACTGCAGTCGGTTTGAAGAAAACTCCAGCTCCGATTACAGTACCAATAACAGTAGTTAGAGCAGCAAAGAAGCCAATTTCTTTTTTTAATTGTTGTTTTGACAAAACAATCACTCCTGTTATAAACAAATAAACACAATTTGTAATAAATTTAAGCTTTTTCTGTTGATAATTAGATAGTATCTCCTACCTTGTATAGAATATTATTTCTTGTTTTAATCTGATTTTTACCTAAGGAGTATTTTTATATAAAAGGAAGCTACATTAATATTGTTTTAAAAATTTATAATGAATGAAAATAATTACAAACAGATATGAATTCATGTGATTTTGAATGTTTCTATCTTATAAGGGCAAACAGGCGATAAGAATAGTATAAATGGACATAATAAGTTTGGTGTATTCAGCCATTACCTATTTTCACTCGCAGGTAAGTCTATGTAAATCAAATCGTTTGTAAAAGGATGTGCTAGAAATGAGAATTGGAGTAGTAAAAGAGATAAAAAAAGGAGAAGCACGTGTAGGAATGACCCCTGAAAATGTTCGGAAGTTAGTTGGAGGAGGGCACCAAATCTTAGTAGAAAAAGATGCCGGTGTAGGTTCTGGATATACAAATGATGAATATATAAATGCAGGAGCAAATTTGGTAGCACAAGGAGAAGCTTGGGAAGTTGATATGGTAGTAAAAGTAAAAGAACCATTACCTGAAGAGTATCATTACTTTAAAAAAGACCTTATAGTCTGGGGGTTTTTACATTTAGCTGCCTCTAAAGAATGTGTGGAGGCGATGAGAAACGCAGGAACTACTGCAATTGCAGGAGAAACAATTAGTGAAGATGGTATTTTGACGCTATTAAAGCCTATGAGTGCGATTGCTGGTCGTCGTGCAGTATTTATGGGAGCATATTATTTAGAAAAACAACATCAAGGAGAAGGGATTTTATTACCAGGTATTGAGGGAATCCCTGCCGGAAATGTAGTCATTTTAGGTGGAGGAAATGCTGCGATTAATGCATGTGATATGGCTATTGGAATTGGGTGTAGTGTAACTATCTTAGAACTGAACCAAACACAAATAACATATTTAAAAGAGAGATATATAAATGATCCTGTTGAAGTTATTGAATCTAATACTCAAAACTTAGAAAAACATATACAAATAGCTGACTTATTTATTTCAACAATCTTAATACCAGGATCTAAACCACCGAAAATTGTAAAAGAATATATGGTTCAATCCATGAAGCCTGGAAGTGTTATTGTGGATATTGCAATAGATCAGGGTGGTACAGTAGAGACAGTCGATCATTATACAACTCATGATAATCCTATATTTGTTAAACATGATGTAATTCATTATGCAGTACCAAATATGCCTGGTGCTACTCCACGTACTTCTACCATGGCCTTAGCAAATGGAAATATTGAGTATTTACTAGAAATAGCTAAAAATGGATTAGAGAATGCAATCCAAAATAAACCGGCTTTGGTGACGGGGATAAATATTTACAAGGGTACAATAACTTATGAGAATTTAGGTACAACACTAGAATTAGATTATAAGCCATTGAAAGAAGTGTTAATATGAGTAATGAGATTTTACCACTGAACATTGGGAATATAAAAAAAGCACAAAAAATTTTAGATGGAAATGCTAGAAAAACGCCTTTGGTTAAATCTTTCTATTTAACCAGTAAAACCGGTGGAGAAATTTATTTGAAGTTAGAAAACATGCAGTTAACAGGGTCATTCAAATTTCGTGGTGCATTTAATAAAATTTCCCAACTAACAAATGAAGAAAAAGAACGTGGTGTGATCGCTTGTTCAGCTGGAAATCATGCACAAGGTGTTGCATTATCTTCTCATTTACTCAAAATTAAAAGCAAAATTGTGATGCCGACCTCTGCACCGCAAGCTAAAGTGGATGCGACGAGAGGATATGGTTCTGAGGTTATTTTATATGGTGATACCTTTGATGATGCAAAAGCAAAATGTGAAGAAATTATACAAGAAACAGGCGAAACATACCTACATCCATATGATGATGTAGAGGTAATGGCTGGTCAAGGGACAATTGGTTTAGATATTTTGGATGATATGTGGGATGTTGATACTGTAATTGTGCCTGTTGGTGGGGGAGGTATTATTTCTGGGATTTCTGTTGCACTGAAATCATTTAATCCTTCCATTAATATTATTGGAGTTCAAGCTGAAAATGTACACGGGATGAAAGCTTCTTACGATGCCGGAGAAATTGTATCACATTATAAAGCCCCAACTATAGCAGATGGTTGTGCAGTTAAAATACCAGGGAATTTAACTTTTGAAATTGTGAAAGAATTAGTAGATGACGTTGTAACTGTATCGGAAGAAGAATTAGAAGTAGCGATGAAAGACTTACTGCAACGTGGAAAAGCTGTCGTAGAAGGTGCTGGAGCGTTAGCCACAGCTGCTCTTCTTGCTGGAAAAGTTGATAAATATGTACATGGTAAAAAGGTAGTAGCAGTTATTTCAGGTGGGAATGTGGACTTAAAGCGTATTTCAAGTGTATGTGAGCATTTCTTTGTTGCCAATGAAGTAAAATAGGGATCGAAGTATGTTATAAAATAAATTGATTTTACTAAAAGAAGCTGGGATAAAATATCTTGGCTTTTTTTAATAAAATGAGGAATCTATTGAGGCGGAGTTACTTAAGAAAAAACGTTACACTATTATTAGAGGGTATTCAAAGTTAACAGATTCAATGCAAAAATTATAATACAACTAATTTTAAAGACTTTTTAAAAATCCCGTGAGAACTTTTCCAATTAAAATGTGAAGACAATATAGGGGATGAGGGGCCATCCAAGATAATTTCTATATCTATTCTGTTTTAAACAAACGTTTGTTTAATCAAATGAAAAAGAGGATATAAGAAGAGGCATACCTAATATATTGATGGAAAATTCTGATAAACTTCATTCCTTCATTTTACAACTAGTGCGAATCGTTGATTGAATCTCCCTCCTGCTATGGATATCTGCCAAGGCTACATAATATAAAGATGATGCGGGGCTTTCAGACTGTATCAAATAAAACATAGTTGGTATTGAGGTCTCGCCACACATCCATCAACTTAAGAATTTTATAACCCCCAAAAACAAAAAATTGTACATTTCCACATGAAGATGTCAATTTTCTCGCTTTGGGGGTATTTGTATTTCTTAGCTTGATAGCGATGTATGGTGACCCCTTATATATACTTTTACTAAAAATATGTAGTGGGAATTGTAAAATAACAACACATTTTCAGTTTTGAAAATACCCAAAATAAGTAATAACAAATGAAAATTTGTCTCGTATGAGTTAATATGAATGAATAGTATGCAACAGTTTCATACATTCATTAATTTAATTAAAGAGGAGAAAATAATGGCAAAAAATATATCAGACATTGCTAAATTAGCAGGTGTCGCAAAAAGTACCGTTTCTCGTTATTTGAATGGTGGGTATGTTAGTGATAAAACAAGAGAAAAAATTGAAGCGATTATTCAAGAAACAAATTTTTCTCCTAATACATTCGCGAGAAGTTTAAAAGCAAAAACAACAAATTTAATTGGAGTTATCGTTCCGCGTTTAGACTCTTTTGCTACGACAAAAACTCTTATTGGAATAGACAATTCACTTCGTGATCAGGGTTATCAAATGCTTGTTGCAAACGCAAATCAAAGGCAAAAAATAGAGATTGAAGCAATTCAAAACTTTGCAAAACAAAAAGTAGCTGGGATTATTTTATTAACAACAAAATTAACAGAGCAACATAATAAAATTTTGAATACATTAAAAATTCCTGTTTTATTCGTTGGTCAACAATACGAAGGTCATTATTGTCTCATTCACAATGATTTTGAGGCAGCGTTTGAATTAGGATCATACATTTTATCACAAGGTCACCGTCATATTGCTTATTTAGGCGTAACGGAAGAAGATGTCTCAGTTGGGGTTAAGAGAAAACAAGGTTTTCAAAAGGCAGTTCAAACTTTCGCTCCATCGTGCAATGTTACGTATTATGAAACAACTTTTCATGTCAAAGATGCAATAGAGCAAGTAGCATGTATTTTGGAAAATAACCGTCCTACTATTATTGTTTGTGCAACAGATAACATTGCTATTGGTGCAATAAAGGTCATTCATGAAAGCAACCTTTCTGTACCAGCAGATATTTCTGTTACAGGATTTGGAGGTTATGATATTTCTGAAATGATTCATCCTAGTTTAACAACTGTTTCATTTGATTACCATTACGCTGGAACGGTTGCTGCTACATCTATCATACAGTTAGTTGGAAATCAAGATATTCCAAAAATAGTAAGTTCAAGATATGCATTAAAAATTCGAGAAAGTATTGACAAAATGTGAAAGCGTTTTATAATTCTTTGTAGAACCGGTTCCGTGTTTTGAAAAATGAAGACAGGATTTCTTTTGTATATGAAATACCTGTCTTTTATTTTAACCATCTACGGAACCGGTTCCGTAAAAATGAATTAGGGGGAATTTGAATGGATATGAAAGAGACTGCCGCTAGTGTATTACAGCATATCGGCGGAAAAGAAAATGTTATAAGTGCAACTCATTGTGCAACACGTCTTCGTCTTGTTTTAAAAGATGAATCAAAAGTAACACAAACAGAAATTGAAAACATAGAAGGCGTGAAAGGTGCTTTTTCTACAGGTGAGCAGTATCAAATTATTTTTGGAACGGGAATTGTTAACAAAGTATATGAACAATTTGCAAATCTTATCGGCTTATCTGAAATCGATCCTCAAACACATACAGAAGCTGTAAAGAAAAAAATGAATCCGATTGCTCGGTTAGCAAAAGTATTATCAAATATTTTCGTGCCAATCATTCCGGCCATTGTTGCCAGCGGTTTATTAATGGGCTTACTCGGGATGTTGAAGGCGTTTAAATTAGTACCGACTGATCATGCTCTCATTCAATTGCTTGATATATTTTCAAGTACAGCGTTTATTATTTTACCGATTTTACTTGGTGTTAGTGCTGCAAAAGAGTTTGGCGGTAATATTTTCTTAGGAGCAGTAATCGGGGGTATTTTAACTCACCCTGCATTAACGAATCCTTGGACACTTGCGAATGCCAAACCGACAGTATTACATTTTCTTGGTATGGACATTGATATGATTGGCTACCAAGGAACAGTTCTTCCTGTTTTATTATGTGTATATGTAATGAGTTTAATAGAAAAAAAGTTACGAAAACATGTACCAAATTCTTTAGATTTATTAATTACACCTTTTTTAACTGTTATGATTACAGGTTTTCTATCATTAATTATTATCGGTCCGATCGGTTATAAATTTGGTGATGGTATTACGTACATTTTAAATAATGTATATGAAGTTGCTGGGCCAATTGCTGGATTTATTTTTGGCGGGCTATATTCGACTATCGTTTTAACAGGTCTGCACCATAGTTTCCACGCTATTGAAGCCGGGTTACTTGCAAATAAAGATATTGGTGTAAACTTTTTACTACCGATATGGTCTATGGCAAATGTTGCACAAGGCGGGGCAGCTTTAGCAGTTTATTTTAAAACAAAAAATGCAAAAACAAAAAGTATTGCAATTCCTTCTGCTGTTTCAGCTTTCTTAGGAATTACAGAACCTGCAATCTTTGGTGTGAATTTAAAGCTAGGAAAACCTTTTATTGCCGCAGGGATTGGCGGAGCTTTAGGCGGGGCATACGTTGTGTTTACGAATGTTGTGGCAAATGCCTATGGCTTAACAGGGATTCCGATGCTTACGATTGTGGCCCCGTTAGGAATGATGAATGTAGTTCATTATGTAATTGGGTTTGCTATTGCTATTATTACAGCGTTTATTGCAACAATGCTTCTATATAAAGAAAAGAACTAATGTTTTGAGGTGAACTCCCTATGGATAAATATAGAACAATACGAGAGGCAAAAGGGTGTGAATTGACTTCGCTAGAGAAAATTGCAAATCAAGACTCTTGGAAGCCCACTTATCACATTCATCCGCCATATGGATTAATGAATGATCCAAATGGTGTATCTTATTATAATAATGAGTATCACGTGTTTTATCAGTGGTACCCATTTGCTCCTATTCATGGAATGAAACATTGGGCGCATGTAAAATCTAAAGACTTGATTCACTGGGAACGTATGCCTGTGGCAATTACTCCTACTGAAAGTTATGAATCCCACGGTGCGTATTCTGGAGGAGCTTTCGTAAAAGATGATATACTTCACTTGTTTTATACAGGAAATGTAAAACATACCGATGGCTCGCGTGACGCTAATCAATGTGTTGCTTTTATGAATAAACAATATGAGGTTGAAAAAGCAGAATATAATCCAATTATTCGGAGTGTTCCTGCTGGATATACGGGACATGTTCGTGATCCTAAAATTTGGAATTTTGATGATTTTTATTATATGTTGCTCGGCGCACAACGGGAAAACGAAACAGGTACACTTCTTATCTATAAATCAGAAGACTTGTATGATTGGAAGTTACAAGGAGAACTACAAACAAATTTAAAAGATTTCGGCTTTATGTGGGAGTGTCCGGACTATTTTCATTTAGATGGAAAAGATATTCTTATTTTTTCTCCGCAAGGTATTCAAGCAACAAAGGATAGCTATCAAAATGTTTATAATGTTATTTACGCCATTGGGACATTAGATTTAGAAAATTTATACTTCCACGTTGATTCTTATTATGAGTTAGATAAAGGGTTTGATTTTTACGCACCGCAAACATTGCAAGATCCCGCTGGACGCCGCATTATGTTTGCGTGGGCGGGATCAAGTGAAATTACGTATCCTTCAGATGATTTTATGTGGGCACATTGTTTGACGATTCCACGCGAGTTAACTCTTGAAAATAACGTGTTAAAACAACGTCCTATTTGTGAATTAAAAAAATTACGTACATCTTCTAAAACAGTGTCAGGTTGTTTACAGAATGAAACATATGTATTAACTGACCTTTTCAAAGAACACTCCTACGAATTAGAAGTACGATTACAATCTGAAAAGGCAAATGTTTTTGGTATTTCCTTATTCCATTATCATGAAGAGTCATTTTCGATTACTTTTCAGCGCGATCAAGGGATCGTTTCTATTGAGCGCGGAAGCTTTCATCACCGCTTTGGAGGAGAATATGGTTACAAACGCTGTAAACAAATTCCGATCCAAGATACAATGGAAATGCGTATTTTCGTAGATCAAAGCATTGTTGAAATCTTCCTATGTGACGGAGAAACTGTGTTTACATCACGAGTATTCCCTCGTAAAGATATAGGGTACAACATCTCTCTTTTCTCAGATGAAAAGATGGAATTTCATATCACACAATACAAACTTGGGAGAGGATTGGAATGAAACAAGTATTTTGCATCGGTGAATTATTAATTGATTTTATTTGTTGTAATACACATGTACCATTAGCAGATGGAGTACACTTTGAAAAAAAAGCTGGCGGAGCCCCCGCGAATGTTGCTGCAGCAATTACAAAATTAGGCGGAAAGGCTTCATTCATTGGACAAGTCGGAAACGACCCTTTTGGAGAATTTCTAGAAAAAACATTGCAAGAAAACTGTGTCGATACTTCTATGCTTATAAAAGAAAACCAAACGACATTAGCTTTTGTCTCTATTGATCAACATGGTGAACGTGACTTTACTTTTATGCGTGGCGCTGATGGAGAATATCAGTTTCATAAAATTGATCTTTCTAAAATGCACAAGCATGATATCATTCATTTTGGGTCAGCGACAGCTTTGTTACCTGGGCATTTAAAAGAAACTTATTTTCAGCTGCTACAATATGCAAAAGAACAAAACCACTTTATTTCTTTTGATCCAAACTATCGTGATGCATTAATTACAGATAAACAGCAATTTTGTGAGAATTGCTTAACTTTCATTGCACAAGCCCATTTCGTAAAAGTAAGTGAAGAGGAAGCGATCATGCTTTCTAAAGAAACAAATATGAATAAAGCTGCACAGTTTTTACTTGCAAAAGGCGCAATGGTAGTTGCGATTACACTTGGAAAACAAGGTACACTTCTTGCAACTAGTGAAGGGGCTGCTATTATTCCTTCTATTACTGTGAAACAGGTAGATTCAACTGGTGCAGGAGATGCGTTCGTAGGTGCAATGCTTTATCAACTTTCTAAAGAAGAAAATCTATTTGACTTTAACTTTGAAAAACTTTGTACATTCGTTGCATTTGCTAACAAAGTTGGAGCAATTACGTGTACAAATTACGGAGCTATTCAATCCTTACCAACATTAGAAGATATCATTAAGTTTGGATGAATATTTTCTAATAAAGGGTAATCTGTTTTTTATTTCTCACATTTTAAAGGTGTAGTATCTTGATTGAATACTGCACCTTCTGTTAATATGAATTCTATTCTCAGAAATTATCAGTAATTTCCTCATAGGGGTCACTTTACCTGCCCATCAACTTAAGAACGAAAATAAAATGAACTTTCGTTCATATAAGCTAAAAAACTCTTAAAATATTTTGTGTCCTTAAAAATGAGCATACCAAATAAACCTAAATAGGTATCATTTTTTAAAATTATGCAACTTTCTTTTGTTTTTTTAATCCACTATACTCATAAACAACACCCATAATATCAAAGACTGTTTTCTTCTCATATCGATGAGATTTCCGTCCATTCTTCTGTAGGAGGTGGAACAGAAGAATTAGAATCTTTGTTATTTCTTGGGTGTTTTGTTGTATAGCTTGATACAACAGATATAAATGATCTTGAATTATTCCAATTGCCTTATATTCACTTAATTCTCTTTTCTTTTTTTGTAAAAGGAGGGACCACCCCATCGCTATCAAGCTAATAAAAAGAAATATCCTCAAAATGAAAAAAATACGTTATTCTTTCTGTAGAATCATAAGAAAGGATGGCGTTTTTTTAACACTTGGGGGTAAAGAAAATTCTTAAGTTGATGGATATGGGGTGTACCCCAACATTCGTTAGAATAGAAAAGAGGCATCTTTCCGAAGCAGGAGAGATGCCCTATTTTACAACAATTGAAATTCAAGATGAAATTTTTTTCTACCAGAATCTTATAATTTAATTTAGTCTCTGTAATTTAAATTTTTGATTATTACTAGCTGTAAATGGATATACTATAACATTTGTTCCATCTTTAGTACCAGAACCAGTTACATCTAAATACCTAGAGTTTTTCTTATTTTTCAAATAAAAATATCCATTTCCTGCATCTTCAACTATCCAATAATGCTCTTCATAGTATTGGTTAGGTGTAGCAAAAACATTGTTAGAACCTTGATAGTCATTCCAAGCTAATATTAAATTTTCATTTGTTCCACTTTTAATTTGATAGGCCTTTTTATTTGAATCATATACTAACTTCCATTTTTGATGATTACCGCCGTTATTGCTCCATAAGGTAACATTATTCGTTGATCGATCCATATCTATAACGCTACTATTATTTAACGCAGAAAATAGTTGATAGGTACCATTCAAATTAGCTCCAGGAATGTTTTCTCCTACTTCTTTATATACGACATACTCCATTCCATTGACCGTTGCTATTACCGCATATTGGTCTTTTAAGTTTAATGGAAGCTGGTCAACCCACATGCTTGCATTTGCTCCTCCGCTCCACATATTATGCGTAATCCGTTTTGTTAAATTCACAACTTTATAAGACGCATTTGGTGCATTTGCTCCCGTTTTTATTTCAAATGTATAAGCATTGTATATCGGTTTGTAGAAATATTGAACACTTGACGGACGAAGTCGATCCATAAGATCCTGCTCTTCTTTCTCCGCAATTACCACCGCTTCATATAATTTATCAGCATAATTCTTAAGATCTTGCCAGCTATCTTTTGCTGTATTAAGATCTGCTTTTATAAAATCAAATTCTTCTGGGGTAATAAATGTGATATTTTTTACTAAATTATTATATTTTGCTGCTACAGTATCCCAACTATTAGACATTTCCTGTATAGAAGTAATAGCTGTGTCAATTGTTTCCGCCATATTCGTAGTCTTATCTTTTGCATCAGTTATAATAGCCATTTCTGTTTGTGCCCCAGAAATTTGTGCTTTTAAAATTTCTATTTCTCGCTCAGCAGATGCAATATTTTTTTTTGCTGTTGCAATCAGCGGTCCACCAATGATACACGTTATTAACGTCGCGCAAAGTACTGAACCTGCAATAATTTGATCATTGCTTTTTTTGATAGACTCATTATACCCATTAATTCGCTCTTCTAAATATGGAATACCTGCAGTTGTACTAGCTAAAATAGTCGTTAATTGATTTGTATCTTGTTTAAAGTTTTGCGTATCTGCTGTCATTTTATTTCGGAAAGTTTTCAGCTGTTCCAATAGCTCGTTAACTTCACTTTTATTAGTCAATATACTTTCATACAATTTTTCGAGCTCAGTTTTCAATTTTTCAGTATCTTTTTGATCTATTGCATCTAGTAAAATACTATAGTGTGTTTGAAATGTATCATTATAATTTACAATGTTTTGATTCGTATTCATAATACGTGGTTTAAGATTATCTAACCAATAGGTCGCATTTTTTTTTGCATCGTCCTGGTGCTTCAACATGTTTGCTCGTAAATCACTATTAAGGGAACTTATACCACTAAGGTCTGTCTCTTGTTGATTACGTATTGTTTTGGCATATGAATTCATAACAAGTACATTAGACATTGCTGGTACTAGTACATCTTGAAAGCCCTCAGGACCAAGTGAATAATTATGAATGGTTTCTTGCGATATAGTTGTATGGACTTTTTGTTCTGCCGCGAAAGTATGAGGTGGTACTATATTACTTGTTGCCATTCCAGCAATCATCATTGATAATAAAAATTTCTTGTACAATTTCTTATTCATATTATCCCACCTACGCTTTTTAAAAATTCGTATCTTTTAGTGAGCATTAAGGAAGTTCCCTGCTCAAGTTTGAACAGGGAACCCTTATCACATAAAATCAATTGATTATTCTGTATCTACTAATTTAATATCAGTTTCATAAAGATTTACAGCAGTATCTCTAACTTCTTTCCAACTATCTTTAGCCACATCGAGATCCTCTTGTATGAAAAATAGATCGTTAGGGTCCATAACTGCAATATTTTTAAGTAAAGATTTATATTTTGATCCAACTACATCCCATTTGGTTGAAAGATTTTGTAGTGCAGTAATTGCTATATCAATAGTCTCTGTTAAGGATTCAGTTTGCTCTTTTAGATTGGTTAAACCAGCTACTTCTAATTGAGCCTGGGTTATTTGTCCTGTTATATTCTTAATCTCTTCCTGAGCCTTATCCATCTCTTGCTTTGCTATAACAATTCCCGCTATACCTCCTGCTGTTGCTCCTAAACCACCTACAATGAACACCACTCCTAGTTTAGCTCCTAAACCAGTACCAATTAGAACTGCTCCGCCTATAATAGCAAGTGGGCCTAGAGCTGTTGCAACTGCTGAGGCAATAAGCAGTTTATTATATTCAGCAATTGTAGCATGATACGTTGTGAGTTGATTTTGCAACAGCGGAATTCCAGCATCTTGACTTGCTAAAATAGACGTTATTTGATTTGCATCTTGTTTAAAGTTTTGCGTATCTGTTGCCATTTTATTTCGGAATTCTCGCAGTTCTCCTAATAATTCGTCAACTTCCGCCTTATTTGCTACAACATCATTATTTAGCCTTGTAAGTCCATTTGATAATGTTTCCTTGTCCTTATTGTTTACAGCTGCTGTTAACGTATTATAGTAATTTTGAAATTTAGTATTATAATTAATAATATTTTGATTCGTTGAAATCATTTGCGGTTTAAGTTTATCTAACCATTGCCCTGCATTTATTCTGGCAATATTTTGATCATTAATTATTTTCGTTCGTAAAGATGTATCAATTGAATTGAGCCCATTGAAATCAGCATTTGCTTGTTTAATGATTGTTAAAGCATAAAGGTCCATTACTAAAGCATTTGACCCTGTATTTGTTATTGCCTCTTTAAGACCCTCTGGTCCTAATGAATAATCCGGGTAATCGTCCGTTGTACCTGTTTTAGCGTGAATAGGAGTTGATTTTGCCGTGCTTTCCGCTGCAGAAGCATATGTTGGCATGATACTACCTGCTGCCATTACCGTTATTAATGCGGATAAAGCCATTACTTTATAAGGCTTTTTTGTCATTTTTGTCTTCTCCTTTAACTTTCAGTATAGTCATATTCCACTCTTTGCTTAAACTTAATTTATTGTTACATTTGTAATGAAATTTTCATACTTTTTTGTTTGCAAATACAGTTCATCACTGAATTCTTTGAGCTGAATTAATTGATTTTGCAATCCAAGACTATCCATGTGTGCCCCTGCACTCAGATTGAGTTGGATTTGGATCATTGTATCATTTAGCGCTTTCCAATCATTCATCAAATATTCAAAAGTAGTAATTTGCCTCTTAATCATCTCAGTAAACCCATTCATTTGATCCTCAATAAAAGTCATTTCAGTCACTTGAATTTGGGTTTCTGCTAACTGCTGAATTAGTGGTAGTAATTCTTTTTGTTTCTGCTCAATGATCCTAGCAGAAGCAGCTGTTTGGCTGTCGAAAAGATCTAAAATTCCACCACCAAGAGATGAAATAGAGATAAAATCTATAGTTTGAGTCTGAGCTGCTCCGCCCGCAATCGTAAAGACTTGCTTCCCAATATTTATAACGCCATTACGAACTTCATTTGGTCTATTTAAAATTTTTGCGAGTTCTACCAGTATCTCTTCTTGAAGTCTTTTAATATCAGCTCTTAGCTGTGTAACAGTTCCATCTGACCCCTCTAAGGATTGAATTTCTATTTTTGCTTTTTCAGAAAACCCTTTGTTATCTTGAAGCAATAAATCATTAAAACGATTTAGCTGCAATAAGGTTTGGTTCATATTATCTTGGATAGTTTGTACGTCCTGTTGTAGTCTATTAAAAGCATTTACAAAACTCACTTTTGTTTCCGCATCTGTATTTACCGTTTCCGCTAAATCATATAATGTACCATAATAACCATTGAATCTTGTACTAAAACGCTGCATATCTTGATTTAAATCAACTAACTTAGGATTATATTCATCTAACCATTCGCGAACATGATTTTTTACAAATTCTTGGTGATTCGTTAAGCTGCTCATACCAGTCCCTTTAATGGTTGGTTGCTGTAAAATAATTAATCCATATGCTTGCGCTAAAGGTGATTGTGAACCTAACGTTCTAATCGAATGTGATAATGTATTCGCATTTTTGACATTTTGTACATATGTTGACTCTGAGTTAGACTGCACCTTCTCCGCGTAAGCATTTACATAATTGGAAGGACTTGCTAATATTGCTGTAACCAATAATCCTGTAACTAAAGTTTTTTTCACTTGAACTTCTCCTTTTCTTATTTTTTAAAGAGAGATTCTAGAATAAGTCTGTTACAATTACTATTTTTATAAAGGAAATAGCAATAGATATTGACTAGATTCTTTCTTATTCTCCTTTTTCGAGGGATGGAAAAAGATACCCCCTATTAGAATATATAAACGTCAGAAAATACGCAATATTACGATTAATTACCCACTATAAGATAATAGTGACTAGTTTTTTTATGTTTTTATATATATATACCCTTTGAAATATATATATTTTTTTAGTAATGTCATATTTAAAATAAAAAGATATATACGAATTAATAAATCCATCGTTAATTGTCATAAATTCTACAATATTTTTGAATGTTGGCGTTTTAGCCCATCCCTCGAAAAAGGGAGATAATACAAAATATACCAAATGGATAAATGTGTCTAAACGAGATACCTGTAAAAATGAGTCATAATATTCATTTCATACCCATGTATTGTTTTTTATTAAATAACTAACTTACAATAAACAAAAACCAATTACCTATGCAGATAATTGGTTTTTGTTTCAGTTTATATTAACTCGAAAAAATATTTGCAAATTTACCTATAATTTGATAAATTATGCTAATATCCTAATTAGATGTAAAAAAACATTTTATTAGAAAATCTCTAAATTTACATAGACTCTAGATACACTACATATCAACTTCAGATACTTGTTCTATGATACAAGAAATTCTTTTTATTACTATATATTTGTTCTTTCCTGTTGCAGAATCCTTGTTATAAGGATTCTTTTTTTTGTATCAAAAATCTACAAAGAAAAAAGATAAGATCGGGAACACAATCTTATCTTTAGCACAAGGAGTAAACAAAGGGAATAACCATCATATTTTTATAATACTTCATTTTTTTGTTAATTTTTATATTAAAACCATAATTGATAATTATATCTATATTGAGAAATTTATTACAAAATTAGCTATAAATTTTTCAAAAATCGAAAGTAAAATTTTACCCATTAGGGGTCACTATACATGCCCATCAACTTAAGAATTCAGAATTATCCCAAAACGAAAAATGAGCTTTTTTTTTACAAGTTAGAACAAAATTTTGTTCTGGGGGTACTATAAAATTTTAGCTTGATGGCGATGTGGTGATACCCCGTATTCTAGAATATGATAAAAATGCAGAAATTTAAAATTGTTGTTATATAGAGAGACGTAAAGCACTCAAAACTATGAACGTTTCCGCAATATTCTCCTTTGTCTCTTTCGAATGAAATTTATAGCAAGATATAATAAAGCTATAATGATATAAGGGGCGTCTTTTATGAAAAAAGAAAAAAGAAAAAGGCTAATTAAACAATTGGTGAGAGAGTATGAAATAGATACACAAGAGAAATTAGTAGAATTGTTAGAAGAACAAGGGGTAGTAGTAACACAAGCTACTATTTCGCGGGATATTCATGAATTAAATTTAATAAAGACAATCACTTCAAATGGATTAACTATATACAAGGTTTTCACAGAAAATAGTTTACAAACTGATATGATGTTAAAGAAAAAGTTAGGAGAAGTTGTCGTGAAGATTGATTATGTAAATCAATTAACGATTATTAAAACTTTACCGGGTAATGCTCATGTTATAGGTGTTTTATTAGATTCTTTAGAGTGGAAAGAAAAAGTAGGATGTATTTGTGGAAATGATACATGTCTTGTAATTTCAAAATCACAATCTGATAGGAAGGTTTTAGAAGAGAGATTGAAATTAATTATGTAGATAAAAAAACTGTGTCTAATTGGAATTAGACACAGTTTTTTTATCTAATATTAATTAAGAGGTCATTATACATCATATATACGTAATGTATAGAATTTTAGCGATCATTGTGATAAAAGAGTTCATAAAAATACAAGATTAAATTATTTTAAAAAATATTTTGTGAAATATTTCACTAGAAAATGTTAGCGTTTTCAAAAATGGAGAGGTTTGTACAGTTTATTATGTACTTGAAAGGCATCAAAAAATTTAAAAGGAGGTACAGCAAATGAAACATCCGATACATGTTACTTCAGAAATTGGAGAATTACAAACGGTTTTATTAAAACGCCCTGGTAAAGAAGTAGAAAACTTAACGCCAGATTATTTACAGCAGTTATTATTTGATGATATTCCATTTTTACCAATTATTCAAAAAGAACATGACTATTTTGCACAAACATTACGCAATCGGGGTGTTGAAGTTCTTTATTTAGAAAAACTAGCAGCGGAGGCGTTAGTTGGTAAAAAGCTTCGAGAAGAATTTGTTGATCGTATTTTAAAAGAAGGACATGCTGATGTAAATGTTGCACATCAAACTTTAAAAGAATATTTACTTTCCTTTTCAAATGAAGAATTGATTCAAAAAATTATGGGCGGTGTGCGGAAAAACGAAATTGAAGCGAGTAAGAAAGCACATTTATATGAGTTAATGGAAGACCATTACCCATTTTATTTAGATCCAATGCCAAATTTATATTTTACCCGTGATCCAGCAGCTACTATAGGGGACGGCTTAACGATTAATAAAATGAGAGAACCAGCACGTAGACGGGAATCATTGTTTATGGAATATATCATTAAACATCATCCACGTTTTGCAAATCATAATGTGCCAGTTTGGTTAGATCGTGATTACAATTTTCCAATTGAAGGTGGCGATGAATTAATCTTGAATGCGGAAACAATTGCAATTGGCGTATCTGCTCGTACTTCAGCTAAAGCAATTGAGCGCTTAGCTAAAAATTTATTTAGTCGTCAAAATAAAATTAAGAAAGTAGTGGCCATAGAACTTCCAAAATGTCGAGCGTTTATGCATTTAGATACAGTATTTACAATGGTCGATTACGATAAATTTACAATTCATCCAGCTATCCAAGGACCCAAAGGAAATATGAACATTTATATTTTAGAAAAAGGATCGGATGAAGAAACTCTTAAAATTACACATCGTACTTCTTTAATGGATACTTTAAAAGAAGTATTAGGATTAAGTGAATTGGTACTTATCCCTTGTGGAGGAGGTGATGTAATCGCTTCTGCTCGTGAACAATGGAATGATGGGTCTAATACATTGGCAATTGCACCAGGAGTAGTTGTTACATATGATCGTAATTATGTATCCAATGCTTTATTACGTGAGCATGGTATAGAAGTTATTGAGGTACTCAGTTCGGAATTATCTCGTGGTCGTGGGGGTCCACGTTGCATGAGTATGCCGATTGTTCGAAAAGATATTTAGTATAAATAATGGAGAAAGTAGGGATGAATCATGTTAATGACTAGACCGAACTTAAAAGGAAAAAGCTTTCTTGCTGAAAAAGATTTTACAGAAGAAGATTTATTATATTTTCTAGACTTAGCAGCAGAATTAAAAGAGAAAAAGAAAAATGGTATTCCACATCGTTATTTAGAAGGCAAAAATGTAGCACTTTTATTTGAAAAAACTTCAACTCGTACGCGATGTGCATTTACAGTAGCTTGTACAGATTTAGGCGCCAACCCTGAATATTTAGGGAAAGGTGATATTCAGCTTGGAAAAAAAGAATCTGTTGAAGATACAGCAAAAGTTCTAGGGCGAATGTTTGATGGAATTGAGTTCCGTGGTTTTGATCATGCAACAGTAGAAATTTTAGCTGAAAATTCAGGTGTACCGGTATGGAATGGTTTAACAGACATGTGGCATCCAACACAAACACTTGCAGATTTATTAACTATAAAAGAACATATAGGACATTTAAAAGGCGTTAAGCTCGTTTATGTTGGAGATGGACGAAATAATGTCGCTAATAGTTTACTAGTTGGTGGAGCAATTGTTGGAATGGAAGTTCGTATTTGTACACCGGAATCTTTATGGCCAGCACAAGAAGTGATTGATATGGCCCAAAAATATAATAATCAAGTAAAGGTAACAAGCAATGTTGAAGAGGCTGTTGCAGGGGCGGATGTAATTTATACAGATGTATGGGTATCCATGGGGGAAGAAGATAAATTTGCTGAACGCATTACATTATTGAAACCATATCAAGTAAATATGCACATGATTAAAGCGACTGGAAATGAAAATGTTATGTTCTTACATTGTTTACCTGCATTCCATAATGTAGAAACGTTATATGGAGAAGAAATTTATGAAAAATATGGAATAAAAGAAATGGAAGTAAGTGACGAAGTATTTCGCAGCAAGTATTCAAAAGTATTTGATCAAGCAGAAAATAGAATGCATACAATTAAAGCGGTTATGGCAGCTACTTTAGGAAATATGGAGTAAAGAAGGAGGTTAAACTTCCTTCTTTCCCTACCTTTAGACACTATCATTCACTACTGCTATTTATTTTTATTGTGATTAAAGAGAGGTGAGTGTAATGGGTGAAGAAAAGAAATTAGGCTTATTTACTTTAACAGCTCTTGTTGTTGGCTCTATGATAGGCGGCGGAGCATTTAACTTAGCAAGCGATATGGCAAAAGGTGCTGGTGCCGGTGCAATTATTATTGGATGGGTTATAACGGGTATAGGAATGATTGCCCTTGGATTATCATTTCAAAATTTAACCGTAAAAAGGGCAGATTTAGATGGGGGCATTTTTAGTTATGCAAAAGCGGGCTTTGGTAACTTTATGGGGTTTAATAGTGCATGGGGATATTGGTTGTCCGCTTGGCTTGGAAATGTAGCTTACGGTACATTGTTATTTTCCTCACTTGGATATTTTTTCCCCGTTTTTGAAGGGGGACAAAATGTAGCATCAATTATTGGCGCGAGTGTATTACTATGGTGTGTTCACATGTTGATTTTACGTGGTATACAATCAGCGGCCCTTGTAAATTTAGTAACAACAATTGCAAAATTAGTACCCGTTTTTGTATTTATTGTGGTAGGAATCTTCGCCTTTCATATTGATATTTTCTTAGATGGATTTTGGGGACAAGCGGGTTCTTTTTCATGGGGAGATGTAGGTAGTCAGGTTAAGAGCACAATGCTTGTAACCCTCTGGGTATTTATTGGTGTAGAAGGAGCTGTTGTCCTATCAAGTCGTGCTAAAAACCGAAGTGATGTAGGAAAGGCGACTGTCATCGGATTAATTGGGACTCTTATTATTTACATCCTACTTACACTATTATCTCTAGGGCTTATGCAACAAGCCGATGTTGCTAATTTGAAAAATCCAGCCATGGCTTATTTATTTGAAAGTGTTGTCGGAAAATGGGGCGCGATTTTTATTAACTTAGGATTAGTTATTTCTGTATTAGGTGCTTGGCTTGGATGGACTTTACTTGCATCTGAAATTCCGTATTTAGCTGCTAAAGATGACGTATTTCCAAAGTGGTTTGCAAAAGAAAATAAGAACAAAGCTCCTGTAAATTCATTATGGATAACAAATGGGTTAATTCAAATTTTTTTATTAACATTTATAGTTTCCGATCAAGCCTATCATTTTGCGTTTTCTCTCGCTTCCTCTGCTATTTTAATTCCGTATGCCTTTTCGGCATTTTATCAATTTAAGTTTAGTCTACAATCTAAAGAAAATGATCGAACAAAGAATATTATAATTGGTTTAGTGGCGAGTATGTATGGAATTTGGTTAATTTATGCAGCGGGCTTAGATTATTTATTACTGACAATGACATTATATGCTCCTGGGATTTTCATTTTTTACAATGTTCAAAAGCAAACGAGTCCAAAACAAATATTTACTCGTGTTGAACTTGCTTCATCTGTGGCCATTGGAGCTTTAGCATTTTTTGCAATTTATGGACTGATTACAGGTAATATTACTTTTTAAATAAACGGGATGCATTCTTGTATAAGATCTTGTAAATATGAAATCAATTGGAGGGTTGAAAGATGAAAAGAAAAAAAATAGTAGTTGCATTAGGTGGAAATGCTATACAATCTGGGGACGCTACTGCACAAGCGCAACAAGAAGCGTTGGAAAGAACAGCAGAACAACTTACTAAGATTATGGAAAATGATGTAGATATCGTCATTGCACATGGAAACGGCCCACAGGTTGGTAACATCCTATTACAACAAAAAGTAGCGGAAACGGAAAAAACACCAGCAATGCCGTTAGATACCTGTGGTGCAATGAGCCAAGGTATGATTGGATATTGGATGGAAAATGCAATTGAGAAGGCTCTGAAAAAACGTAAAATAAAAAAAGATGTTGCCACCGTTATAACACGCGTTATTGTAGATGAAAAGGATGAAGCATTCGAAAATCCAACAAAACCAATTGGCCCTTTTTATACTGAAGAGGAAGCAAGAAAGTTAATGGAAGAAACCAAAGCGGTATTTAAAGAAGACGCAGGAAGAGGATGGAGACGAGTTGTACCATCCCCAAAACCTGTAAGTATTCATGAACATAAGATCATTAATTCCTTAGTGGAGGATGGAGATATAGTGATTGCTGTTGGAGGCGGAGGAATCCCGGTCATTGAGTCTGAAGAGGGATTAAAAGGAACTGAGGCTGTTATTGATAAAGATTTTGCTGCTCAAAAACTAGCTGAATTGGTAGATGCTGATACGCTTGTTATCTTAACTGCAGTTGATCACGTTTATTTAAACTTTAATAAAACAAATCAAAAGAAATTAGAGGCAGTGACAGTTGATGAATTAGAACAATATATACGGGATAATCAATTTGCCGTAGGAAGTATGCTTCCGAAAATTCAAGCAGCGATTAACTTTGCTAATACAGATCCAAAACGAAAAACAATTATTACCTCACTAGAAAAAGTGTATGAAGCGTTAGAAGAAAATACTGGCACTATTATTTCTAAGCATGATGCATGTGTTTACATATAAGAGACTTTTAAACCAATAAAAAGAATGAAGTGATTTGCTTCATTTTTTTTATGTACAGTATACTTTTTAGTAAGTAACATTCATAAAGTATTCATGAACGTAAAACGATCTCGAAACTAATTATGATAAAATAAATTTTGAAGAGGCTTTCTTGAATTTTTACTCCGGTATACAGAAAGAGGGCGTTTTATGAAAAAGAGAAACGTAGTTGAAGACTTGAAGCAGTTTGAATTATTTGCTCATTTAACGGATAAAAAATTGAAGAGCCTAGCAGAACTTATCTATTGGCGAACCTATAAAAAAGGTCAATTTTTATTTTTAGAAGGTGATTCCAGAGAAAGAATTTACCTTGTATTAGATGGATTTGTAAAATTAGAACGAGTCAATCAAAGTGGGAATTTATTATATGAGGAATATATCAAGCGATTTTCTATTTTTCCTTATGGTGATATGTTTACAGGCAAAGCATACGATTATACAGCTGTTGCAATGACAGATGTAGATGTATACTATATTCCCACTGTAATTTTTGAGAATATGATTCGATCAAGTCGAAAACAGCTTATGTATATTGTTCAACAGTTATCTTCTATATTGAAAGTGAATGAAAGCCGCGTACAAAATATTTCAATTCCAAATGCACAAGATCGTGTCATTCAGGCGCTACATCATTTAATGAATTTTTTAGGAGAACAAGAGGGAGAAGAAATTATAATTTCATGCCCACTTACAACAACCGAAATCTCTAAAATATCTGGGACGTGTCGCGAAACAGTTAGTGGAGTGTTAAAGCAATTAAAAAATGAAAGCATTATCACCGTTCTAGGAAAAAAAATTATCATACATGATCCAACTTATTTTAAAGAAGTTTCAATATGAAAATAGGTTCCGTGACGAATATGATGGCTCTTAAAAACAGAACGATGAATCCTATTAAATGTCTACTGTTAATCCTTAATTAATAATAATTGAAGATTGAATTTCATTTAATTTTGAACAGATTATTTTTTACAATCTACCAATAATAAAAAGAATCATTCTACATACCTATAAAGAAATAAATTCTTTAGTAATTACTAAACATGATAAAGGTGTGCTTATGTAAATATTAATTATCCTTTAATGTATTTAAAATAATTGAAACAATTCCTGTATACCAAGGTTCCTAAATTCTTGTCTTTCTACAGAATGTGAGACATTTAGAAGGACAGGAATTTAGGAACTAGCCACATGTTGTAAAATACTTAATTTCCAATAAAAAGTAGTTCTATTCAAATTGAGTAGAACTACTTTTACATTATTTCATAGTTGTTTTCACCAAAAGAAGTGAGATCATCTGTACAAGTTAAGATCATCGTCGTTTCTTTTCAATTAAATTAATCTTCTCCATATTCATTAATAACAACCGCCATTTGTGTTTGCTCTTGTTGTAAACAAAGTTAGGATTTTTGCATAAGCATGTTTTCAAAAATGAGTATTAGAGGCTGTATATACGATTGTAGAGGTTTCCTGTTTCTATTGTACTTGTGCTGGAATATATCTTTTAGTCTTAAGAGACGAATAAAAAAATCCGCCTCTACGATAGCCCGATCTTCAACTACTACACTCGTTTGGTGAAGAGGGGGGTTACGGTTCTACTTCGTATACTTAAAAACATCCGGTCAAAGATTTTTAAATATGGGGATGTTTTGTTGTTGTTCCTCTATTTTTGCTAAATCAATTTCTACTGTTATGATTGGCTCTTGGCCGTCCGCTTCTTTTACAATGTTTCCATTTGGATCGATGGCCATTGAGTATCCCGTGTATGTGTTGCCGATATGATTTTCATTATTCACATCTCCTACACTGTTACATGCAATAACATAGATACAGTTCTCTATGGCTCTTGCTTTTAATAGTGTTCTCCAATGGTTCAAGTTTGTTGTTGTCCACGGTGCAACATATAAGATGATTTTTGCACCTTGAAACGATGGATAGCATGTAATTTCTGGAAAGCGTAAGTTGTAACATATAATTTGGCCCGCCTTGGTATTGTGAATTTCAAATACATCTGGAACATCATTTCCAGATGTTAAAGTTAGAATTTTAAAATGAATACATATAATTGGAAGTGTCAGTTATAAAGAGAGAAAAAATATCTTGTAAAGTAATGCATATAACATAGAAGTATATAAGAGATAGGTGAAATTTATGAATACAAGACAAAAAGAAATTTTATTTCTACTATTATCTGAACCTAACGACTATTTTTTAGTACAAGACCTTGCGGATCAGGTGAATTGCTCTGAAAAAACAATTCGTAATGACTTTAAAATAATTGAGGAGCACCTTGCGAATTATTCAAGTGCGATTCTTGTTAGGAAACCGGGATTAGGTGTGTACTTAGAGATTGAGGAATATGAAAAGGTGGACTTGATTAATAAACTTTATTGTATTAATAATCGTACAAAGTATGAATCAGATGAAGAAAGAATTCTACAAATTGCTTACAACTTATTAATGAATGTAAAGGCAGTTACTGCACAGGATATGGCATCCCAACATTTTGTAAGTCGGACTACTATAAAAAAAGATCTAGATAGAATTGAAAAATGGTTGCATCATTTTGATTTAACCATTGTGTCAAAACAGAGAGTTGGACTTATTATTGATGGAAATGAAAAGAAAAAAAGAAGAGCATTGGCTAGATTATCAGATTTGATTCGTAATTCAGATCTTACGAATCAATTTATTAAAGAACAATTTCAATATCATGAGGTTGAATTTGTTACGAACGAATTGAAAGTGTTACAAAAACGAAATGCATTATTTTTTACAGATGATACATTTGAAAGTTTATTAGTGCATACGTTGCTTATGGTACGGAGAATGAAACTTAAGCAACCTATTTTAAATGCTGAAAAGGAAATTAAAATACTGAAAGAAACAAAAGAATATATATGGACATTGGATTTTTTAAAACAGTTGGAGTGTGTTTTTTCTGTCCATTTTACTGAGGAAGAAGTTACGTATTTAACAGCTCATATTTTAGGTGGGAAAATCCGTTATCAAGATAAACCAATGCAGGGTAGCACACTTACTGAAAGTAATCCAATTCTTTCAATGGTTATACAGCATTTAGTTAAACGTATGTCGCAGTTGTATGAAATTGATTTCAGTAAAGACGATATTTTAATTGAAGGGTTAACTATTCATCTATATACCGCATTGAATCGTTTAAACTATGATCTTTCTGTCTCAAATCCAATGTTACACGATATAAAAAGAATGTACCCCTATGTGTTTAATGTATTGATACAAGTATTAGAAGAAATAAATGAATCTCTAACTATATATATTCCAGAAGAAGAAGCGGCTTATCTTACTCTACACTTTGAAGCATCTGTTGAACGGTTAGATTACCAGGGAAAATCTAAAAATGTAATTATTGTTTGTCATATGGGAATTGGCATGTCACAGTTGTTACGTACAAAAATTGAGCGTAAATTTCGTCATATCCATGTGATGGACTGTATTTCAAAAGCTGATTTACAAGGTTATATTATGAAACATCGTGATGTGGATCTCGTTATTTCAACTACTACTCTTTCAAGATTAAACATTCCTCATATAGTAGTATCCCCATTATTAGAGGGGCCGGAAGAAAAGAAGCTAGGGGAATTTATACAAAATTGTGATGAGCCAAGTTATAAAGAACAAAAAGACTTTGTTATGCTCAATTATACATCTCCATTTTTAGTGTTTTTACAGCAGGATATACAGCACCCATATGAGCTAATTGAAAAGTTAGCGTATGCTTTGCATAGTAAGGGTTATGTAGATAAAGAGTATGCAGAAAATGCAATCATAAGAGAAAAAATGTCAGCAACAACAATTGGGGCAGGAATTGCAATTCCTCATGGAAATCCGAAATTTATTCAAGAGTCAGTAATTGCAATCGCTACATTAAAGGAACCAATTGATTGGGGAGCAGAGAAGGTATCACTTGTATTTATGCTAGCAGTTAAAAGTGATGGACAAGAGGTAACGAAACAACTGTTTCAGGAACTATCCTTTATAAGTGAGCAACCATCCTTTATTCAAAAGCTTACGAAAGAAACAAACGTAATGAAATTTTTGTCCTTTTTACATAATTAACCAAAAAGTAGAGAATCAAATAACCGTTGTTTGCTTGGGTAAAAAGTTTATTTTTCCGGAAGTTACGGTAAAAAATGAAACTTTTTACGTCTTAATATTGATTTATAGTAAATGTAGGCGCTTAGTAAAAAGTGTGAGGAGGATTAAGAATGAAATTGTTAGCGGTTACATCGTGTCCGAATGGGATTGCCCATACTTATATGGCAGCTGAAAATTTGCAAAAAACAGCGGATAAATTAGGGATCCAAATGAAAATTGAAACTCAAGGTGGAATAGGGGTAGAAAATGAGTTAACTGAACAAGATATTCGCGAAGCAGACGGCATTATTATAGCTGCAGATAGAGTCGTAAATAAAGATAGATTTGTAGGGAAAAAATTGTTGGTTGTCGGAGTGCAAGATGGTATTCGTAAACCAGGAGAATTAATTCAGAAAGTAATCAGCGGAAATGTACCTATTTATCATTCACAGTCAAAAATATTAGAAAATAACCAACAGGAAAGAAAACAAAATCCGATATATCGTCATTTAATGAATGGTGTATCTTTTATGGTCCCATTCATTGTAGTCGGGGGATTATTAATTGCAATTGCGTTAACACTTGGTGGAGAAAAAACACCTGGGGGATTAGTGATTCCGGAGGGGTCTTTCTGGAAAACCATTGAACAAATTGGTGGGGCATCATTTACGTTCATGGTTCCAATACTAGCTGGATATATTGCATATAGTATAGCGGATAAACCTGGACTTGTTCCTGGTATGATTGGTGGATATATTGCAGCAACAGGAAGCTTTTATGGAAGTGAAAGTGGTGCTGGTTTTCTCGGTGGAATTATCGCTGGTTTCTTAGCTGGTTACATAGCGTTAGGAATCAAAAAATTAAAAGTTCCAAAAGCGATTCAACCAATTATGCCGATTATTATTATTCCGGTATTTACTTCCCTTATTGTAGGTTTATCATTTGTATTTATTATTGGTGCCCCTGTCGCACAAGTTTTCGTATCATTAACAGCTTGGTTAGCAGGTATGCAAGGGTCAAGTTCAATTCTCTTAGCATTAATTTTAGGGGCAATGATTTCATTTGATATGGGTGGTCCAGTCAATAAAGTAGCATTCTTATTTGGTTCAGCAATGATTGGAGAAGGAAACTATGAAATTATGGGTCCAATTGCTGCGGCAATATGTATCCCACCAATTGGAATGGGACTAGCTACTTTCATAGGTAAGGGGAAATTTCAAGATTCAGAGAGAGAAATGGGTAAAGCATCATTTACAATGGGGCTATTTGGTATTACGGAAGGTGCAATTCCTTTTGCAGCACAAGATCCACTTCGTGTTATTCCAAGTATAATGGCGGGTTCAATGACAGGTGCGGCAATTGCTATGATTGGTCATGTAGGAGACAGAGTGGCACATGGTGGTCCGATTGTTGCTGTATTAGGGGCAGTAGATAATGTATTTATGTTTTTTGTGGCTGTAATAGTAGGTTCTACTGTGACAGCTGTTTTAGTGAATGTATTGAAAAAAGACGTTTCAAAGATAGAAAAACAAGAAATTGAACAAATAAAAGAAGTATCAGCAACAATAGATGTGCAACAAATGGAGCAAGAAGCGCAAAGCAAACGCGCACAAGTAGAGAAGATGAAAATTAAAAAGCTAACAGATATTACAAATTTAGAATTAATTGAAACGGATTTAAAAGGGGAAACACGAGATGACATCATTGATGAGATGATTCAAAAGTTAAAGCATGTAGGTGCATTGCATTCAGTTACAGAATTTAAACAAGCTATTATGAACCGTGAACAAGAAAGTACTACAGGGATTGGTATAAACATTGCGATTCCGCATGGAAAATCAGATGCTGTTAGGAAACCGAGCGTGGTATTTGGAATTAAACAATCAGGGGTAGATTGGAAGAGCCTTGATGGAACTGAAGCGAAATTAATATTTATGATTGCCGTACCAAAAGAAAATGAGGGAAATCAACATTTAAAAATCCTTCAAATGCTTTCTCGAAAACTAATGGATGACAGTTATAGAGAGCGGTTATTATCCGTCCAAACAAAAGAAGAAGCATACAAGCTACTAGGTGAAATTATATAGAACGGAGGATTATAATCATGACGGAACCATTATTTTTTGCACCTGTTTTTAAAGAAAGAATTTGGGGTGGAACACATTTAACTTCTTTTGGATATGAGATTCCATCAAATCAAACTGGAGAGTGTTGGGCTTTTGCTGCACATCAACATGGACAAAGTATTGTTAAGAACGGAAAGTATAAAGGGCTATCCTTGGGTGAATTGTGGGAAAATCATCGAGATTTATTTGGAAATATGGAGGGGGAGCGTTTCCCTCTTCTTACAAAAATTTTGGATGCCAATCAAGATCTTTCTGTTCAAGTTCATCCCAATAATGAATATGCTAGCATGCATGAGAATGGAGAACTAGGAAAAACAGAATGCTGGTATGTAATCGATTCCACTAAAGACGCAGAGATTATATATGGGCATCATGCGAAAACAAAAGAAGAATTAATGTCTATGATTGAACAGAAAGAGTGGAACCAACTGTTACATCGTGTGAAGGTGAAACCTGGAGATTTCTTCTATGTGCCGAGTGGAACTGTCCATGCAATTGGTAAAGGGATTTTAGTATTAGAAACACAACAAAACTCTGATACAACCTATAGATTGTATGATTATGATAGAAGAGATTCTGATGGGAATTTACGTGATCTGCATCTTGAAAGGAGCATTGATGTAATAGAAGCTCCATTTATATCGAATCAGTTAACGGTTAAACATGAAAAAGTAGATGATTTGAGTATAACTAACTTTATTAAATGTCCATATTTTTCAGTGACAAAATGGGAGTTAAATGGACTAACTAGTTTAGAACAACAAAAAGAATTCCTTCTTGTTAGTGTAATACAGGGTGAAGGTGAGTTAATTAAAGAAGGGGAGCACTATTCCTTTAAAAAAGGAGACCACTTTATAATACCTAATTACTTTGGAAGATACGATTTGGTAGGTAACTCTATATGTATTGTTTCAGGCATATATTAAATTTTATAATTTTTATATAACTATTAATAAATGTATTGTTTAAACACAAATTAACCAGTTCTTGATTTTGAGGAGCTGGTTAATTTGTGTGAAGAGTATTGATTTTAAAATCTTTTTTATTACCTGCAACATTTAGTATTCATTTTCTTGTGCTTTGTTACTTGAGCCATAATGTAACTTAAACTATATAATGGCCAATTATTAAATCATAAATTGGCCAACTATCAGCTTGTTTTTAATAAATTTCATAACATATCTTAATTCTTATTAACCATATAATGTTCAAAACTTAATTATTTAATCGTATAATGACCAAAATGTAAAGTGATAATAAAGTTATTGAATTTTGTTATGAAATATATATAAGCCTTGCACATTTTATTGTACTAAGGCTCTTTAAAGTTGTTTAATTTCTATCCATTTAATTGCATTTTGCACTCAAAAATCAATAATAAATTTATTTAATCCTTATTGGGGTAGCGTCAGGAAAATGCGAATTTACAACGTTAAGGAAATTTCAATATTAAAAAGCCTAATTTCTCAATTTAATGCGAAGAAATTAAGCTTTTTTCATTACTCAATTAAAGCGCCCTTTAATGGAATAACTAAAATAGGATCTCTATCCTAAAATCACTTCTTTTTCAACTATAGCACCCGTTTTAAGAAAAGCCGCCGAAATGGCAGCCAGATTTTCCACAAAAGCTACCCGTTACTTTAAGTACAACATTTCACAATCTTATACATTGATGTTAATCACATTTCTTTCAGAAAGGGGAATTATAGGTTAATTTGCACCCCTGTTAGATAATGGGGGCTATTCATGTAGTCGTGGCTTGGCCACTCCTGCAAAGACGTTTCGTTTATGTAAACGGCTATTCAACAAACTGGAATTTGACGAACACGGATTATGCTTATACTATTCGCCTGTTCTTTTTGTTGTATATCACAACGGTTACAATTGAAACAAGAACAATCACAGCATTTGCGGCAATGGTTCCCGCCCAAGTCATAGTCATGGTGCCGAAGATGGGGGATGCCGCATTGAACATGGTGTGGAATAATACGCACATAAACACACGGCCTTTCCCTGATATTTTGTAGATTGCCCCGTTGAAAAACCGAAACGCAATGAGTTGAACTGCAAACATCCAAAAGTTAATGAGTCCCTCTCCGTGATTCGTCCCCGGAATGAAGAAGAGAGGGATATGCCATAAAATCCAAATGATTCCAACAAAAACAGAAGACAAAACAAAACCGTATTTTTTGTCAAGCTCAGGCTGCAATATGTACATCCAGCCAGCTTCCTCCAAGCCACCGATAAAAAGATTACCAAGCAGGGAAAGGAAGAACGTATAAAATGGAAGCACCATTTCCGTGCGGCCTGAAACTGCAATATGTATCAAAAAATACAGTGCAAGTCCTGCAACAACGAACAAATAGAGAGATATGCTATTTTTGACATAAAAAACAGTTCTCAACCATTCCTTGAAACCTGCTATTTTGTTATTTTTCTTTAGAACGATATATGAAGCAATAGCGGGCGACAAAATATAGATTGCAAAAGGGATATTCATCCCGAATTGCTGTAACGAGTGAACCCAATTGTGAACCGAATATCCGAATTGCCCAAGAGCAATCAAAGCACCTGACACAAGATAGGCTATGCAAAATGTCAGCATCGTAAATTGTACTGTGATTTTTTTGTCTGTCATAATTTCTTCACCTCACATTTTAAAGTATACATTAAATTTTAACGGATTGACGCTTTGACTTTTATCACCTAATGTTTGCTTTCTGCCATCAAAGTTGCGCTCCGCACAAAATATAAATAATCTCCATTACAAATTCTAATTTATCGACTTGTTTCTAAGCCCAATTATCGCACTATTTCGTGGTACAGTTATTTTTTCGGTACTTCATTACTTCCCAACTTATTAAACTAAACGACTGTTCGTTAAGTACATCTCTTCTCAATCTTCACGAAACAAATAAAAATGTTATTCCACAATCTGGCCCCTTAACGGAATAAGGAATGATTATTGTTTCCCTTCTGATAGCTTTCTATATAATGAAGCCCTAGACACATTTGTAATTTCACAAATTTGATTTACAGTCATACCTCCTTCTTTATATAGCTTTACTGCATAATTCATTCCTGCGTGATTTTTATGATATTTCTTTAACCGGCCTTTAAACTTGCCTTCTTTCTTAGCCAGCTCAATCCCTTCACGTTGACGCATACGGATAAGATCTCGCTCTAATTGATTAACACCAGCCATTACCGTAATTAAGAATTGACTGTATGGATTATCTTCTGATAAATCTAGCCATGAATCCTTGAGTGATTTTAAGCTTGCCTTTTTACTTCGTATTAAATCAATCAATTCAAATAAATCCTGCGTACTTCGAGTGATCCGAGTTAAGTCTGTAACATAAATAATGTCACCTTCACCTAAATCTTCTAACATTTTTTGAAGTTGCTCACGATTCTTCGTTGCTCCAGAAACTTTTTCCTCAAAAATAATATTCATTCCTATTTCGTTGAGTTGCTGAAATTGCCTTGAAGGATTCTGGCTAGTCGAACTGACACGTATATAACCGATTTTCCGCAAAATATCACCTCGTTTTCGAGACAAGTCTTATGAGACGCTCTTAACTATGATTTTATCAGTCTGCAACACTTGTATCAATAGAGTACACTCTATTGATATATAATTAAACTAATTAACTGAATAATTACAGAAATGAGATGATACTGTATGAAAATGGCGAGAGGTAGAGAATTGCTTACACCGGAACAGCGACAAGTCTTTATGCAAATTCCTGAAGATGAGTGGGTGCTAGGAACCTACTACACTTTTTCCAAACGAGATTTAGAAATTATAAATAAGCGAAGGAGAGAAGAAAACCGTTTAGGATTCGCCGTTCAATTAGCCATTCTTCGGTATCCCGGTTGGCCGTACACTCATATCAAAAGCATCCCAGATTCAGTCATACATTATATATCGAAACAAATCGGTTCTACTCCATCTTCGCTTAGTCTTTATCCTCAAAGAGAAAATACACTTTGGGATCATTTGAAAGAAATTCGTAATGAATACGACTATGTAACTTTTACTCTAAAAGAATATCGAATGACATTTAAGCACCTTCATCAATTAGCTTTGGAAAATGGTGATGCCATTCATCTACTACATGAATGCATAGATTTTCTAAGAAAAAACAAAATCATAATGCCTGCTATCACTACACTTGAAAGAATGGTGTGGGAGGCAAGAGCAATGGCTGAAAAGAAGCTATTTAATACGGTTAGTCAATCTCTGTCAAATACGCAAAAAGAAAAACTTGAAGAGATCATTCATCCATCCGAATCTAATAAAACTATATTGGGGTGGTTAAAGGAACCACCGGGTCATCCTTCACCCGAAACATTTCTAAAATTAATAGAACGACTTGAATATATACGGGGAATGGAATTAGAAACGGTACAAATTAGTCATTTGCATCGCAATCGCTTGTTACAGCTATCTCGCTTAGGTTCAAGATATGAGCCTTATGCATTCCGTGACTTTCAAGAAAATAAACGTTATTCGATATTAACCATCTATTTATTACATCTTACTCAGGAGTTAACGGATAAAGCTTTTGAAATTCATGATAGACAAATACTCAGTCTCCTATCAAAAGGCCGCAAGGCTCAAGAGGAGATTCAAAAACAAAACGGTAAAAAGCTGAATGAGAAAGTTATACACTTTACGAACATCGGACAAGCTTTAATCAAAGCAAAGGAGGAAAAATTAGACGTTTTTGAGGTTTTAGAATCCGTTATTGAATGGAATTCTTTCGTCTCTTCGGTGGTAGAAGCTCAGGAGCTTGCACGTCCTGTCGACTATGATTATTTAGACTTACTACAAAAACGATTTTATACACTTAGAAAATATAAGCCAACGCTATTAAGGGTATTGGAATTTCATTCTACAAAGGCAAATGAACCACTTTTACAAGCTGTGGAGATTATTCGAAGAATGAATGAATCTGGGAAGCGAAAAGTACCTGATGAATCACCTGTGGACTTTATCTCGAAGCGTTGGAAAAAACACTTATATGGGGATGACGGTACAATTAATCGTCATTATTATGAAATGGCTGTTTTAACAGAACTAAGGGAACATGTTCGTGCTGGTGATGTATCCATTGTGGGCAGTAGACAATATAGAGATTTTGAGGAATATTTGTTTTCGGAAGATACATGGAATCAAACGAAAGAGAATACGAGGTTATCAGTTAGTTTATCATACGAAGACTATTTGACAGAGAGAACCAGCAGCCTTAATGAAAGACTGAAGTGGTTGTCTGCCAATTTTAATAAATTAGATGGGGTTTCTCTTGAAAAAGGAAAACTGTCAATTTCACGCTTAGAAAAGGATGCTCCAGAAGAAGCAAAGAAATTTAGTGCAAGTCTTTATCAAATGCTACCAAGAATAAAATTAACCGATTTACTTATGGATGTTGCATATATAACAGGATTTCATGAGCAATTCACTCATGCTTCTAATAATCGAAAACCAGATAAAGAAGAAACAATTATTATCATGGCTACCCTTTTAGGAATGGGAATGAATATTGGATTGAGTAAGATGGCTGAAGCCACACCAGGGCTTACATATAAGCAACTAGCCAATGTGTCTCAATGGCGCATGTATGAAGACGCAATGAATAAAGCCCAAGCCGTATTAGTAAATTTTCATCACAAATTACAATTGTCTTCCTATTGGGGAGATGGTACAACTTCTTCGTCAGACGAAATGAGAATGCAGCTAGGTGTTTCATCACTACATGCAGATGCAAACCCACATTACGGAACTGGAAAAGGAGCCACCATCTATCGATTTACGAGTGATCAATTCTCTTCTTACTACACAAAAATTATTCATACTAATTCAAGGGATGCAATTCATGTTTTGGATGGTTTATTACACCATGAGACGGATCTAAACATCGAAGAACATTATACAGACACAGCTGGTTACACAGACCAAATTTTCGGATTAACCCATTTATTGGGATTTAAATTTGCTCCAAGGATAAGAGATCTATCGGACTCAAAATTATTTACAATAGATAAAGCAAGTGAATATCCAAAACTAGAAGCTATTTTACGTGGACAAATAAATACAAAGGTCATTGAAGAAAATTATGAAGATGTTTTGCGATTAGCCCATTCAATAAGAGAAGGAACAGTCTCAGCATCCCTTATTATGGGGAAATTAGGTTCTTATTCAAGACAAAACAGCTTAGCTACAGCCTTACGTGAAATGGGGCGAATAGAAAAAACAATCTTTATTCTTAATTACATTTCGGATGAATCTCTAAGAAGAAAAATACAAAGAGGATTGAATAAAGGAGAAGCCATGAATGGACTGGCAAGAGCTATTTTCTTTGGAAAACAAGGAGAGCTTAGGGAACGAACCATACAGCATCAATTGCAAAGAGCCAGTGCTTTAAACATAATTATCAATGCCATCAGTATTTGGAATACCTTACATCTAACAAAAGCAGTTGAATATCAAAAACAGTCAGATAGTTTTAATGAAGAATTATTACACCATATGTCACCTCTAGGTTGGGAACATATTAATTTACTTGGAGAATACCATTTTAATTCAGAAAAAATGGTCTCGTTAGATTCTTTAAGACCATTGAAACTTTCTTAACGTTGTTAAAAATGGGGGAATCGGCTTGAAAATGGGCTTAGCGTTGTAAATCCGCATTTTCCTGACGGGACCCCTTATTGAACTAAAGCACCTGTTAGTTGAAGAACAACAAAATGAACTGACAAGCAACAGATATGGAAATTTGGCTAAAAAAGTTATCGATTGTATTTACTCGCTTGATTCGCAAACCGAATTGCTCCTAATTAGCCAGTCTTTGATTAGTTCTTGTACTATTTTACGTTTTTCTATTTGAAGCATATGACCAGCACCATCTAAAATGGAAAACGTAGCATTCGGAAATTTTTCTAGAAGAAAAAGGTGATCTTTATAACCACAGATTGAATCTTGTTTCCCTAGAATAATGAGTACAGGTTGTGTAAGTGTACCTACATCATTAAGCGGTTCTTCAGAAAGAAAATACCCTTTCTCTCTCCAATTTGACATTAAAAAATTTTTATTAGCTAATAATCGTCCAGGTTGGATTTCGTTTAAAAAGTAGTTAAGGTTCTCTTTATTTTGATAATTCATCAATGTTTCAAAAGCCATTCTTATATCAGAATCCAATTCTGTTAATAAATCTTCATCTTTTGTAACAACTATTTTTTTAGGAAGATCCCTATCTTTCAAATGAAGTGAAGTAGCCAGCAAACAAATACTCTTTACATTTTTATGTCTATGGTGCAAAACACCTTGTGCCAAATATCCTCCAAATGAAAAACCAATAAGAGAAAATGCTTGGTTAGGAATTGTCATATCAATAAAGTTCAAAATATTTAAAAGCATATCATCTGAAGAGTTGAAATTTTCGTCAATTAAACTTCGACCGTGAGCAGGTAAATCTATATATATCCTCTGAAAACCCTGAATCTTATCAAAAATTGGCTCTATCCAGGCTTTCATAGATTTATGGTCTGTACCCATTGAATGCATTATTAATATTGGAAAGCCATTCCCTACGATTTCATAATAAATACTACCCTTTGCAACTAAGCAATCCATCGGTATTTTTCTCCCTATTCATATCAATTTTATCCAACCTATTTTATGTCAACCTACTATGATATAGCTCTCTACTAAGTTGAAAATACCTTTTGACCGCTTGAAAGAAAGATTTTTAAATAACTTTATTATTTTTTAAATGACTATGTTGTGAATTAAACAACTTTATTGTCATTCTACAGCATAAACTGTCCAAAACGGACAATTTATGCTTTAACTTACACATAATTTTTCCAAAAGGGTAAAGTTATGGTTCAAATTGTGACAGATGTATGCTACAACTCACATTTATAGAAAGACGTGAAATTAGGAATTAATTTTAGAGCATATAAACATGATTATATAATCTAACTTCCATTGTGACCAATCCTCACCCATTAGTAAATATGAAAACCTTATATTACTATTTATAATTATGAAAAATTGGATGTCAGATACGTATTCATTTAACTGTACATTAGAATATATAAAAATCACGCAAACTCCAAATGAACTTCACACTCGAATACAAAATGCGTTATATAATAACTATAGAGCTTATTAATGCTACATTAATTTTTATCTATTAAAATATAAAATTTGATACAGGATACTAGGGTAAATAACTTCTCATAAGTAATAATAAAGGAGAATAACTATGACAATCACTGTACAGGAATCAGAAAAAACTAATATTACAGAAGAAGATGTTGAAATTTTAAAAATAATGGCGCATCCAATTCGTTTACGTATTGTAAACGAGTTAAGCAAACATAATACTTTTAATGTTTCGCAGCTAACAAAAATTTTAGAGATACCCCAATCATCTGTTTCACAACATTTATCAAAAATGAAGGGTAAAGTACTAAAAGCTGAACGTAAAGGCTTAGAAATTTATTATTCCATTCGTAACAACAAAGCAACGCAAATTGTCGGCATACTTGGATATTAAACCATATATACAATAGCGTAAAGATAGAGTAGTACCTGAGAAGGTTGCTACTCTTTTTTGATTCTATAAATACAACATGACAAATGTTATTTTTCCATAAAAGAACAAGAAAAAACTAGGAATTAAGTTTTCCTACATCGAATTTAAATGTACATGTCATTCAAAATAGATATCAGACACCTGGATGCACATAGCTAAAAGCAAATTATCAAACCGCTGGAGGGATACAATGTCTTATAAAACGATTCATACCGATTTTCGAAATGACTATACAAATGCTCGAGATGCCCTGTTAAATGAAGGAATCGTTGAAAGTGGTCATGTCCAATATGAAAGTCAAAAAAAGCTAATCGTACGTCCTGCCTACGAAATTGAAGGAGAAATTTATTTTTTCTCGGGAAAGAGAGCAGTGAGAAATACGATATACAGTGTAAAGTTACGCCCTTTTAATGAATTAAAAGAGGCGGATTACATTCCACTCGAAGAAAAATCTTGTATTACTGTGTAAATGAGAGATATATAGCTATCAGCTAAGAAGAGGAAGAAGAGATTATCAAGATGAGCGTTATTATATTTTACAAGCACATGTACGTTTACAAAGATCCTTAGACTCTTTATACACGAACGTTTCCGACAACTATAACAAAAAACGAAGTATGAACGAGCTGCTAAAATTAAAGCCTCAGTCGAAAACATAAACCAGGTCTTGGCAAAATACTACCTAATCAGTGTTCAGAAGGGCAGTGCATGTATCTTGAGGTAATGACTTCAGAAGAATATCGAAAAGTATTAGATACGAAGGTGCAAGCTCAGGTGAAGGTACTTAAACTACACGATATTTCAATTTAATTCGGCATACATACGAAATACAATGTGAAATACTTGCACAAATATCATAATTTCATCTCATATCTCAAGAATACTTTTTGTTTTGAGATATGAGACTTTTTTTATAGATTACTAGAAGTGTAGAGCTTAGTCTGATACATAGATAACTCCTGTGTTAAATGAAACATTATTCGGCTAAACATACTGTATTAACTCATATAGTATGTAATATCTATTTGCTATCATTACTGCTTTATTTCCGTCTCAATAACATAACATTACTTTTGAATTTGAGACGGATAAATTTGCTTTTTAACGACTACCTATAATAAAGGTTATGTAAACTAATAATTAGTAAGCATGTGAAGTGAACTTTATATCAATGTTTTTCGATAGACATACTTTTCCCTACTTCTGTGCCTTTACAATACAAACGCATACTATATTTTAAATTGACTCAAATTTGAAAGTTCACTAGATTGGAACATTTTATTGAATCCAACTATGCTAAAATAGTTAATGTAAGCGGTCAACCTTTCAGTGAATGCGTAACGGATTGTGTTTCAATTTAGTGTTTGATCTTCATTACCCACAAAAAAGCCATTACTAAAGTAAGCGGCTTTTTTGTTTTGAAGTTAATAATTTGAAAAAGATAGAGTTAAAATAAATTGAAATCGAACTAATTTAAATAATTATCTATTATTTAATTACTCCTTATTCTCTTTTAGTGCTTCCTTCTAATATCATAACTGTTTTAATTAATTCAGAGTTTGAAATGCGATCCTATTAAAGCTAATAAAATGGATATTAAAATAAAACCTTTTGTTACAATAATAATTAATGTTATTAAGAATGGAATTATTCCATAATAACCATATACCATGTCATTTATCACATGTTTATATAGTACAAGCATTAACAATTTAATTTGGAATAAAAGTATCTTGCCTCTAAATAGTGCGGCTCATATCCTGAAAAAAAAGCCCATGATGGCGATTACCCCACTTTTTAAAATTGTTTAAATTATCTAGCCCAGTTTGAAAGTTCACTAGATTGGAACATTTAATTGAATTCATCTATGCTAAAATAGTAAATGTACTGTTAATCTTTCAGCAAATGTATAATGACCTTTATTTCAATTTAATGTGTTAGTTGTAAAACAAAAGCCACTGCTTTAAGTAGTGGCTTTTGTTTTGAAGTTAACACTTTGTAAACGTCAAAAAACTTCATAATAATGCAGTCTTTTATTACCATGTATACTTGTTGAGTGGAGAATTTTCTTATTTAAGAATCGAACCTGGAAGGCAAAGTAATCAGGCATATAGTGGGACTCGAACAGATATAACACAATAAAACTAAATAAAGTCATATATATTCACTTGCTAACTCTATATAAAATATATGATTATCTACTATCTAATTGTTCCTTATACTCTTTTAATGCTTCCTTCCAATGTCTTAATGGTTTTAACCCATTGAGAATAATACAATCTTTGCTTAACACTGAATATTTAGGTCTATTGGCTGTTTGCGGGAATTCTTCCGTCGTTAAAGGAATGATATTGATGTCTCTATTGAAGTCTTTAAAAAATTCAACTGCAAACTCATACCATGAACATACCCCTTCATTTGTCACATGATATAATCCAAATTGATCTGTCTCTACTAACTCATCTATAAAGTTTGCTAAATCTAGTGCATAGGTAGGTGAACCAAACTGGTCAGATATCACGCGGACTTCACCGTATAGACTTGCTATTTTTCTTACTTTAGCGATAAAGTGACCGTCTCCCTTTCCAAATATCCACGAAGTTCTAATAATAAAATGATTATTCGTGTATTTTGTTACTAAATGCTCTCCAGCCAATTTCGTTTCTCCATATATATTTAATGGATTAGGACAATCCTCAAGATTGTATGGTGTATGTTTTTCGCCATCAAACACATAATCCGTACTAATATATACAAATTTACATTTTATTCTTCCTGCAGCTTGAGCAATATATTTGGTACCTAATACATTTACTTCATATGCCAAACCTTTATCTTTCTCTGCCCCATCTACATTTGTAAATGCTGCACAGTGTACAATTACATCTGGCTTTACTCTGTCAATATAAGAGCAAACCCTTATTTTATTTGTAATATCTAACGTGGTTCGATTCACGCCATATAGTTCATGACGTGTTCTGCTGAGTACTTGTATTAAAGTTTGTCCTAGTTGCCCATCTACTCCCGTTATCAGTATCTTCATTTTAAAATTCCTCGTTTAACTTATGTAATTTTTAGCTAATAAAATTCATTCCCACCATGTACGGTTATCTATATACCACTTAATTGTTTGAGTGAGTCCATCATCAAATAGATAGTGTGGTTTCCAACCTAATTTTTCTTTCAACTTAGTAGCATCCATGGCGTAACGTCGATCATGTCCTAAGCGATCTGAGATAAATGTAATTTGCGATTGATCTTTATTTAGGAATTTAAGTATTTTTTGTACAATATCTAGATTTGTGTATTCATTATCTCCTCCGATATTATAAATGTGCCCATCTGCTCCACCATGAAGAACTAAATCAATAGCTACACAGTGATCCTCTACATGAAGCCAATCTCTTATATGTAATCCATCACCATATAGAGGGATATCTTTATTATTTAAAGCGTGAGTTATTGTTAAGGGTATTAATTTTTCCGTGAACTGATAGGGACCATAATTATTGGAACAACGAGTTATATTCATAGGTAAACCAAATGTCTCATGATACGCTCGTACCATTAAGTCCGCACTAGCTTTACTTGCACTATAAGGACTATTAGGAGCTATTATTGTATGCTCTGTAAACGCACCCGTTTGAGATAATGTCCCATATACTTCATCTGTAGAAATTTGTACAAATTTTTTCACTTTTGTTTTATATGCAGAGTGTAATAAGGCTTGTGTACCTATTATGTTAGTTTGAACAAAGATATGAGGATTTTTAATACTTCTATCAACGTGAGATTCTGCTGCAAAATTTAATACATAATCAAATTTCTCTTTTTTAAATAATTTATCTATGAATATTTCATTTGAAATATCTCCTTTGATAAATTTATAATTCTGATTTGATGATATTTCCTTTAGATTAGATAAATTTCCTGCATATGTTAATAAATCTACATTTACAATTTGGTATTGAGGGTATTTCTTCAACATGTACCGAATAAAATTACTACCAATAAAGCCTGCCCCACCCGTTATTAATAATTTCAATTAAAATCATCTCCATAAACAAAGTTGACATTAGTATCTTTTAATCTAGGCAGTTTTCTATCTTTCTCTGATAAAATTGGTTGATTAGTTGGCCAAAAAATCCCTATCGTTTCATCATTCCATAGAATTCCCCCTTCATGTTTAGGTGAATAATACTCATCTACTTTATACTGGACAATAGTATTAGGTTCTGTAGTACAAAAACCATGTGCATACCCTTTCGGAACGGTAAGTAGACGGTTATTATACTCACTTAAAATTGTTCCGAACCATTGCCCATACGTTGGGGATCCCTTTCGGATATCTACAACTACATCGTAAATAGAACCAGAAATGCAGCTCACTACCTTCATTTGGGCTTTAGGATTCAACTGATAATGCAGCCCACGTATCGTGCCTGTGTGAACAGATAATGATTGATTATCTTGCACAAAGCCTCCCTGTAAATCTAAAAGTTTAAATTTTTTCTTATTACATGTTTCTATGAAGTAACCACGTTTGTCACTGCATTTATCAAGCTCTATAATAAAAACACCATCTAATGCTGTATGAATTTTACGCATTCTTCTCTCTCCATTCATTTAAATGCTATTGATGGGCAACCTTTAATAAATATCGGCTGTATTGATTTTCCTTTACCGAATTTGCCATTTTTAATAGTTGTTGTTTGGTTATATATCTCTTTTTAAATGCAATTTCTTCTAAACAAGCTACCTTTAAACTCTGTCTTTTCTCAATTGTTTCTATAAATTGAGCTGCTTCTAATAATGATTCGTGTGTGCCTGTATCCAGCCATGCATAGCCTCTTCCTAGTAATTCAACTTCTAATTCTCCCATTTTAAGATATTCCTTGTTTATATCTGTTATTTCTAATTCCTCACGACTAGACGGTTTAATGTTTTTGGCTATTTCTATCACACGTTTATCATAAAAATACAGGCCAGTTACTGCATAGTTTGATTTTGGTTCCCTCGGCTTTTCCTTAATATCAATCACATGCTTATTAGAATCAAACTCTACTACTCCAAAGCGCTCTGGATCATTGACATAATAACCAAAAACTGTAGCTCCCCTAGTCTTCTTAACAGTCTTTTCTAGTAACTCTGTTAGTCCATGACCATAAAAGATATTATCACCAAGAATTAAAGCTACATTATCATTTCCAATAAACTCCTCAGCAATAATAAATGCTTGTGCTATACCTTCTGGAAGAGGCTGAACAGCATATGAAAGAGTAATTCCATATTTTGAGCCATCACCTAACAATTGCTCAAATTTATAGATATCGTGTGGTGTTGAAATAATTAGTATCTCTCTTATACCCGCCAGCATTAGTACTGATAAAGGATAATAAATCATGGGTTTATCATAGATAGGTAATAATTGCTTTGATACAATTTGTGTGAGAGGGTACAATCTAGTACCGCTTCCACCTGCAAGAATGATACCTTTCATGGCATTGCGCTCCTTCATAGTATTTCTGATATGCTCAATTAAGAGCTTAAGCTTTAAAAACTATATAGCTTATTATGCAGGAGGCCAATACTTACTTAATAAAAGTGGCCTCCTACATAAATAATTAATTTAAATATTTTCCTATTACAACAGAATTATAATTACCACCGTAAGAATATGTACTAATTAAGGCATTGCTAACTGGTGCCTTACGAGCGTTTTCCGTGACAAGATTGATTCTTCCTCTATGACTCTTTACATTTTGCGTAGCTGGAATTTCGCCATCAAATGCACATATTACACTAATGAGAGAAAGAAGACCTGCCGTTGCATGGGTTTCCCCAAAGATAGATTTTGTAGCACTAACAGGAACTCTATTACCGAATATACGTTCTATAACCCTTTCTTCAATACGGTCAAAATATGTATGACCATTAGCTGCTGAACAAATATATTCTATCTCTTCCGGGGAAATCATCGCTTCTTGCATCGCTAAATGCATAGATTTCTCCCATGCCTTTCCTAAATGGTTTAAGTCCCCAATTTTACTATCATCAGATGTTAATCCAAAACCTTTAATCTCAGCTAAAATATTACCATTTCTTTTTAACGCAGCCTCTTCACTTTCTACAATAAAGGCAACGCTCCCTTCACCGAGTATGGTACCGCTACTATTACAATCCAAAGGTTTTATATTCTCAGTTGTTAAGTACCTATTTATTTTTGAGTGTCCCTCTAATATTGGATTATTTACTTCATCTGCCGTTACCACAATGAATGTGTCATAATCGCTAGATTGAATCAAGGCATAGGCATAGTATAGTGCACTAATACCAGAAACCCCACCACTTGAAATAGTTGACGTAGGACCCTTTATTTTAAAGTTTAATGAAATATGTCCAGCTGCAGCGTTCATTACTGTATTTGGGAATAATTTAGCATTGGCAGCCTTAACGCCCTCTTGAATAACAATCCGGTTAAATGATTCTACCGTTCCAACTGGTCCTGTACCTGTAGCAAAAATAATTCCTACCTTGTCCCTATTATTTTTGTCTATCTTCAATTTCCCGTTCTCCATCGCCATTTTCACTGACAATACTGCATATTTGCTAATTGAATCCATCTTCCTTAATAAATTAGGATGTATTAACCTTCGATAGTTTTGTTCTGGTATTTTTCCAGCATGTATACATTTTGGGTTGTCATTCCACTTCTCAATCTTTGAGATACCACTCTTTCCTTTAAACATACAATCTTTAATTTCCTTAAGGTTTGAAGAATTTCCAGCAAGTCCCCCTGCACCAGTAATTACAACTTTTTTTGCTTTACGCATCGTTTCTTTATTTGCTGATGACTCGTGGTTCTCATTGTACTTACAGAATAAAACACTTGCATTGTTTCCACCAAAAGCAAATGAATTGGATAGTACATAACTTATATTACTTACCCTACCTATGTTAGGTACAAAGTCTAGATTAAACTTTTGACTTTCAACATCAAAGTTTATAGTTGGGGGTAAGTATCCATGCTGAATAGCAAGAATACTTGTTACTGCTTCCGCCGCGCCTGCAGCCCCTAACATATGTCCTATCATTGATTTGGTTGAAGAAACTGGTGTCTTATTCTCAGCGATTAATGTGCGAATTGCCTTTGGTTCTGACACATCATTTGCTGGTGTACCTGTACCATGCCCATTGATATAACTTACTACCTTGGCATCTATGTTCGCTTTTTTTAAAGCACCTCGCATAGATCTCAAAGCACCTTCTCCACCTGGATCTGGTGCCGTTTGATGATATGCATCTGAAGATAAGTCGTAGTCCATTACTTCAGCAAGGATATTTGCACCCCTTTCAATCGCATGATCTAATGATTCCAAAACAAGAAATGCTGCACCTTCTCCGATTACCACGCCATTACTCTTGCTATAGGGAGCTGGTGGTGTTGGTGCTAGTGCTTGTAAACTATTAAAACCACTCATTGACAATTTAGATAAGGGATCTACACCACCGGTTATCATGATATCTGCTTTGTTATTTCGAATTGTATCTAGTGCGAAACCGATTGAATTTGTTCCTGCAGCACATGCATTTGAAATAATCATTTTAGGGCCTTTTATTTTTAAATCTCGAGTAATATTGTCACAGGGAGTATGGATAGGATACTTAAAGAGTAGCGTTTCATCTGCTTTTTCGATTCCATCTTTGATCCACTGTTCATGAAATGCTTCTCCGCTCAACATGCCACCTAAAGAAGTACCTAAAGAGATTCCTATTCGATATGGATTAAAGTTTTTTATTTTTAATTTTGCATTTTCTACCGCTTCCCTTGCCGCAATGATACCTAATTTTCCACATCGATCCATATCTTTTAATTCGTCCTTAAAGAAATAATCATCTATCTGAGGATTTTCAATTTCTCCGCCATAATCGGTTACCATTTCAGACATATCGATATGTTGAATTACTTTAATACCAGATTTCCCTGATCTAATATTGTTCCAAAATTCCTTTACACTATTTCCGTTTGAACAAATAATTCCCATTCCAGTCACGACGATTCGTTGATTATTCATATTCATATGCCATCACCTTTACAGTATTTTGATTGACCATGATTTAGGTAGAATGTATGGGGAAGACTGAGTACGTGCCTCATACAAAGCATTTTCTTTGTTTTTTATATAAAATTCAATTCCTGAAACAGCAAATGGTTCCTCTAATAAAGCAACCCCGAGTCTCATATTTAATACAGGACTTTCTTTAAGTTCAATAACTTTACCAATTAATTGTTTTTCTATAAAAATCTCATCATTAACTGTAATTTGACTCTCTATTCCTGTCGTGAATCCCACAATTCTTTTATTTACTCCAGCTTCCGATTGCTGTTTTAAGGATTCTCTTCCATAAAATTCATCTTTATAAAAATCAATAAACCATTCTAAACTTGCTTCGAAAATATTTAGTTCTTCTAAATATTTAAATTCAAAATATGGATGTCGAATTTCTAACATTAACGTCTCTAATGTTTCCCAATCCACTTTTTTTAAGTTAATATCGTCATCTTTAAAAGAATTTATGGTTTCAACTACTATTGGTTCCAAGTGTTTTTCAAACAATAATTGATAACCATACTCTGCTGTTACACCTGTTCTTGCCAATAGAATTTCCTTTCCAAATAATTGATTTAACACAAACGATTGAAATGGTAGTGATGATATTTCGAAATCTAAAAATTTTTGAGCTAATCTCCATGCATAAGGGCCTTCAAATCCAAGGAGAGAATGCGTTTGACTTATATCTATAATCTCAATGCCATTTGTCTTTTGATTTTCTAACCAAGCTAGTACAGTATCCTTTTTATGCGCTGTAGTAATAACTGTAATAGAATCCTCATTTTTAAATAGATTAATTATATCGATTACAGTCCCATCTTCTTGTAACAATAAGGTAAAGAGTGTAGTTTCTTCTTCCATAAACATAATATCTTTCGTAACTAAACGATCTAGGAATTCTACATGGTCCTCCCCTTTTACAACAATTCTTCCTGTTTCTGATAAATCTATTACACCTATCCCACTACGTACTGCATCATATGCTTCATTTTTTTCTTTTTGTATATTAATTTGATTACTCATGATTAAGTGCCCCCAATTCTCTCTTTATCACATCTTTTATTGTCGGTAAATTACATACATTATTTATATACAGTTGTTGCATTTTCTTTAATTTCTCAATCTCAGTTTTGCTATACAGCGCATTAAATATTGTTTGACTGGTTTCTTTTAAATCAAAAATTTCACAAGTATGCACACATTTAAAATAATCATTTTGCTCCATCAATGGAGCTAATTCTTTATGCCATCCATTTGGAAATACAAGAAATGGATAAAGTCCATTAGGTATTATATAATTCCATTTTTCTATAATGCTTCTTAAGGTAGGATTAAGGCTATCTCTTTGAGCCTTTAACTCTTCATATCCCATATGGTTTACAAGACTAATCACAGGTATTTTTCCAAATACCGCTTTTCCCATTGAGCAGGATGTAATATTATCGGTGATAAATAAATCACACGATAATATTAGTTGCTCGTATTCTTCCAAATGAAGAAATGGTAGTGAAACAAATTCTATTTTTCCTCCATTTTTCATAGAAACAAATTTAGTCTCATCTGAAACCCCAATTAATTTAATACATGTATCGCTCGGAAAGTCCTGAAGATATAGACTTAATAGTTCTTGTAATATATATTCATAGCTAAACCTTGCATCATTGTACTGTTTCTTTTCCATGAGCCTCATTTTTACTAATAGGTTGGCCCATGATGATTTCGCAATCATAATTAATTTATCTTGTTCTCTACAACCTAGTTGTGCTCTTATTTTCATTTTTCTTTCTTCATCTATTTGTAAAGCCTCTTTATATAATTTGACAGAAATAATATTCTCACTATCTTGTTTATAACTATTTACTGGACATGTTCTAATTAGCTTAAATTGGGCCGGGATTTTAGGTAGTTTTATCAATGACCTTTTCTTTAAGCTATTGTAATTTGCATTTTTAAAAAGTTTATTTTCTAATAATCGATCCTCACTACCCCAAGCTAAAGAATCAATAGAGAAACAAGGTATGTGTAGGTTTAATAAATAATCAAGATCAATAATTGGAGACTCTAAAAATAAATTATGGTAATCAGCTAAAACAATAGCATCAGGCTGAAAAGAATTAATTATTTGTTTAATAACCCCTTTTTGTCTTAGCCCTTTTGTTAGTGATGTAACATTTGCTACAGATTTACTGGCATACCATGAGAATTTTTCGCTTGTTAAAAAATAAACTTCCCCATCTTTTTGAATTTGTTTTGCTAGACATAAGGCATTATGCAACTCACCAATGCTGAAATGACTAGGTGCAATAAACAATACTTTCATGTCTTATTCCCCTCTACTAAAATTTGCGAAAAGTATTCACTATCAAGTAAAGTTTCTCCAACTGCAATATTAAAGCGGATATCTCCATCATTAAATTCATTCTGATTACCATATATTCCGATTTGTATCCCTTTTTTAGGCCATTCGTATATAAAACATTTTGTATTATGTGATGATGTTAAAATAGATACATATAACCCATTAGATAATTCGAGAATTACCTTATTATCTAAATAAATCTTTCTTTGTTTGTCATTTGGTATTAATGTATTTTGCTCTCCATTCTGCCAATAATAAATCTTTTTGATTTTTATTTTCCCTTTTTTCTCCCAGAATAAGTGAAAAACACTAGTTTTCATTTTATCTTTCTGTAGACTTTTCAACTGTATTTGTAAGACAGGTAAATTATATACAGTTGTATATTCAACTTCCCACTCATTAGATTGACAGAAGATCTGATTAATGAATTCCCTGTATGTATTTTCCTCGACCATTACTGAATGGGCACTGTTCTTGAGATAGATGGAATTAATGCTCAAATCTTTCCTACAATCTGGAGTATAAGAGTTAGCTGTTGGTATCATTACACCGGGTAAAAAATTATAAGAATTCAATACTGATTTTTCTTTTAAAATCTCTTTATCTTTATACATGAATTCTATTATTTTACTATCTTGGCTTACGTTAATCTTTATATTTAGTACATTATTTTGAACTAAGTATTCTTGCTTTTTTTCGCTATATGTTAATTTATTTCTTCCTTTAGGGAAAAGGTATATTTTTTTAGTTATCGAATTTCTATTGAATTCATCTTGATACGTAAGTATGGCATAATGTGCTTTTGACCAATTAGCCTTTCCACTAAATTTAAAATCAAAATTGCTTATAGATTCTATTTCTTGTATAAATAATTGTTGTTCGTAAGATGTCTGAGGGAAAAACAATGTTAATTTCCCTTTTAATATGGAAGAAAATAAGTTTTTTAGGCTTCCGTGAATATGAAACTCCCCGTTTTCATTTATAATATGAAATTGGTCAGTCTCAATTGAGTACGGAGTCTTATTAAATATAAATTTGGATGTATGATTTGTAATATCGTTATAGATTTTTTCTACTTCATCTTTGTTATCTTGAGAACATAAAGTATAATAGTGAGTTTTTGTTAAACATTTTTCTTTTTCAGTCCGTTTAAATATTACCGCTGGCATCCATCTTAATCCAAATAGGATACGCTCAACATTCCCTTTCCATATAAACCCAATATTATTATTTTTCGATTCAAATAATGTATAATTTCGCTCATACATATTTGGATGACTAGGTAGTTCAAATTGATTTACAAACTCATAGTCATGTATTGCATATGGATATTCACCATATACCATAGGTTTAGAAAGTAACCCACTCTTTAATGGTACCGTTATCTTCGCATCATATAACATGCACCAAGGGTATATCTTTATAAATTTTCCATTCTGTGCAAAATCATTTATTTGAACTATCTTTTCTGACAAAAAACGAATGCTTCTCTTTAAATTTGTGACCTTATGAATAATTTCAAAACATAAGTCTGATTTTATGGACCACGAGAGCTCATTTACTTTTGGCTCTTTTACTGCATTTAAAAATGGATAATCAAGATCTGGCCATGCTTCTTTTGCCAATAATTGCTGATTTCTAAGATCATATATATATAAACAACCAGTGCTTTTACTTACTTGTACAGTTATATACATATTTTCTAGAACTAAATATTCTTTTGTTTCATAAACATGATTTTTCCCATGCGCATGAATCGGAATTATTGTCTTTAATTCCCCAATACTTTTATTTTGATGACTAACCGCCGAGAGTGTCATATTAGTGACACCAACTTTTTTAGGATTCAATAAAATAGGATGCTTCTTTATTTCACCTGGCTCTATGATACAGATTTGGTGTTTTTCTAGCGGTTTGATATCTAGTATTTTAGAGTTTTCTTGTTGAATAAGTAGTTTGTAAATTAATTTATCTAAAGAATTATTTTTTACATTTACGATACATGCAGATTCTTTTCCATTAATTAACTTAGGATAATTAGCAACATTTACTTCTAACGGATTTGCTATGGTTACTCCAAAATGAACAGATAATTCTAGTTCTTTTGCTGTTAACTTAGTAACAAGCTCTCCCTCTATTTCCTTATTTACTGTTATAACTTCTTCCCACTCGTACTTTTTATTTGGATAAAAAGTTTTCTTTAAATCAATTAAGTAATCTTTCCCTATCTTCGATGTAATACTGGCTTCAAGAGGATTTGGAAAATGGTGTTCATATACATAACAGATGCGAATCTTCTCTCCAACGATTAAATTGTTTCCTTCTAAAATATAACTAGTGAATCGTACTTGTTCTGTTTCTACCTCAGTAATTTTTTCACTTTTTATATCAACCCAACAATTCACATCTTTTGCTCCAAGATTAATAGCATATTTTACAACTTCAATTCCATTTCTTGTTATGGCGTTACTCTGAATAGAACGTAAGGATTTCAATCCTCTAACTGTTTTCCAACCTCTAGATAGCCATATATCTTGGTCACTTTTTGAAATAATTGGTTCAAATGCATCTAAAAGATAAGTAATAACATAAGGTAAATAGCTCCTTAAATTCAAGTAGCCATCATAGTCTATATACGACCTACTTGTTTGATATAACCCCACTCTTTTATAGAGTGCCATGGCTACTTTATCTTCCGGATTCACTTCTGTATCAATATACTTAATATCTTGTTGGATAAGATTTTTAATCGCATAAGAAAATAATTTATCTGGTATATTCCCCGAACGAAATTCTGGATGAATTAAAAAGAATCCTGCCCAGGTTCCATCTGGAACTGCTGCTCTTTGACCTGACAAACTAGAAAATAATAAGGTGGCTATAATTTCATTTTCATATTCAGCAATTAAATATAACTGTATCTTCCGCTCTCGAAATAATTGCTTGATGTCTTGCTTATTTAAGGGATACCCATATTTAATAGGGCCATATTGATATTTATTATAAAAGTGAGCTAACCTCTCACTATCTGCCTCTGTACACTCACGAACTTGAACATCCATACCATGGATCATATTTCCTCAACTCTTTTAGAAACTTGAATACTACCAGTAGCAACTTTCTTTTTATCTACATAAGCCGTGATTTCTACTTGTGAGATTACCCCAAGTGATCTTCCAATTTGGACATGTAATTCTAGCTGATCTCCTGGTACTACAGGTTTTAAAAATTTCATATTACGTACAGAAACTAAATAACCCACATATGAACTCGGATCTATTTTAGGTGAACATGCACCATGTGCATCTATTTTTGCTAGTTCTCCTGTAACATAAACAACAGCCGTCATTTGTGCTAAAGCTTCAATAATTAACACTCCAGGCATAATTGATTCATTTGGAAAGTGCCCTTCAAAAAAGGGTTCACTTACAGTTACATTTTTAATACCAATTCCACTCTTTCCTGGCTCAAGTTGAATAACTTTATCTAAGAAAAGGAATGGCCATTTATGCGGTAAGATATTTCGGATTTGATCTGCATTTAATACCGGTCTCACTGCACATCATCCTCCCTATTTTCTTCAATAAAATCAGCAATTTTATTAATAGAACCCAGTACTGCCATATTCTCGTCATACACTGCAACTCCAAATTCCTCTTCAATTGCCAGAAATAGCTCTAATGCATCCAAGGAGTCAACTCCTAATCCTCTTCCGAATAATGGCTGATCATCAGTAATGAAATGCGGTTCGATTTCTAAATCTAATCTCTCAGTAATAATTTCTTTAATTCTAGTAGTTAATTGTTTTCTTTTTTCAGCAATAATTTTTGTTTCTACATACGTAAACATCTGTTTTCCCCATTTCCTTGTTTAACTCAAAATTCGTCATTTAATCATCTATTGTTTAGCCATTAACTAATCCACCATCCACTGTAAAAACTTTCCCAGTGATATAACTTGCATAGTTAGAGGATAAAAATGTTGTTAGATATGCTACCTCTTTAGGATCCCCAATTCTGCCAAGCGGCACTAGTTCTAACATCCTTTTTAATGTTTGTTGATCCATTCCTTTTGTCATATCTGTTTGTATGAAACCAGGTGCAACTGCATTAACCCTAATGCCGAATTCCCCACCTTCTAATGCTAAGGTCTTGGTTAAAGAAATAACCCCACCCTTTGAAGCAGAGTAATTACATTGCCCTCTTGCACCCGTTATTCCACTTGTCGACGTGATATTTACTATAGAACCTCTTTTCTGTCTCATCATGATTCTTAATGCTTGTCGACAACAAAGAAATGTTCCTTTTAAATTTAAATCAACCACATGATCCCACTTTTCCTCGCTCATCATTGCAGCAAATCCATCATTTATAACTCCTGCATTATTTACTAAAATATCTATTCTTTTTTCTTTTGAGCGTATGTGTTGAAACAATTTATGAATAGAATCTTCATTTGTAATATCTACATGCATAGGAAACGCTTTTCCACCTTTTGCTCCTATAGTTTTGGCTATTTCATTTGCTGATTTTTGATTACTTTGAAACGTAAAGTAAACAATTAAGCCCTGATTGGCTAGATCCATTGTTATTGCTTTACCAATGCCTCGTGATCCTCCGATAACTAATGCCACTTCGTTTCCATTAAACATAGACCCGTTCCTCCTTAAATTTTTTCTCTATCATAGTAAGACCTCTTTTTAAACACATGGGTGTTTCTGTAGAGGATACAGATATGTTCTGTTTAAAGGAGCGACATAACTTGGTTAAAGTATTTCCGGGACCTACTTCTATAAAGTGTTTCGTACCATTATTCAATAAAGTATAGATAGTGTCTTGCCACATAACTGGATCTACACATTGTCTTTCTATATCTTGTAAGATATTGATTCTATCTGTAGTTGGTTTTCCTGAACAGTTTAAAACAATTGGTATTTGAGTACTTTTTAACGAAAATAGATTTAAATACTCCTTAAACTCAAGAACCATTTCTTCCATTAAACGTGAGTGAAATGCATGACTAGTTGAGAGTATTTTTGTTTTTATACCGTTTTTTTGATCTAATACCTTTTGAAATTTAAGAATGCTCTCACTCTCACCAGAAAAGATTACCTGTGAAGGAGAATTATAGGCAGCAATATCAATATTATATTTTTTAGACTCCTCTATAACTTCAAATAATGTTTGATATGTATTCGACACAATCCCTAACATGCATCCCTCTCTCTTTACATTGCTCATCAGCTGACCACGCTTCCGTACAATGGATAGTGCATCCTGGAATTGTAAAGAGCCTGTTTCTACTAGTGCTGAGAATTGTCCTAAGCTATGACCTGCCACTTTAGATGGCCTTATACCGTACAAATGTAAAATTCGTGATATCCCTGTGCTTACCGTAAGAATAGCTGGTTGTGTAACACTTGTTTCAATTAATTTTTCACTTGGCCCATATAAACATAGTTGCTTTAAATCAAATCCAAGCGTATCATTTGCTTCCTCAAATAATGGGGCAAATATGTCTGGGTATTTATCTAAATACCCTTTACACATCCCTACTGATTGGGACCCTTGTCCTGGAAAAATAAATGTAATCATATGACACCCCCGCTATTTTCAAATTGAATCTTTTCTAAAATTTCTTCTGGTAATCTACTGATTAATTGATCATTCGACCGTGTTAAAACGTGTTTTGAAAACCCCTCCGCTAACAAAACTCGGCATTTCTTGCGGAATAATCTATAAACAAATTCTATATAAACTTTACTTTCATTCTTAAGATAGGTTTCTACAATTAAGTTATCTTGAAAACGAGCTGATTTTTTGTAGGTGCATCTTATATCAATAATTGGAAAATACAATTTTTCCTGTTTTAAATACCGGTTTATACCAGTCATATCTAGCATTTGAAACCTACCCAGTTCAAACCAATGAAAATAATGAGAATGGTGAGCAATTCCCATAGGGTCGCATTCCCCAAAACGAACATTCACCTCATTTTTTACTAAATACACTTATTTCACCTACTTTTCATAAGAACGTCGAAATTTTTGTATGGAGATTGTTAAAAATAAAATTCCCATACCAATTAATGCAGCTGATGGAATAAGAACAGAGGAGAATTCTTTGTTATATACTAATAAGTCGTTAAAACCTCCCATTGCCCAGGCTGTAATCGTAATATGTGCTAGGTTTTGCATCCATTCCGGCTCTATATAGAGCTGGCCACCAAGATCCACCTAAAGCAGACATAGTCAACACGATTAAAATAGAAATACCATTTGCTTGTGATCTAGTTTGACATATAGAGGCTAATAAAATTGCCAGGCTTGAAGCTGCAAATGCAGTGCATATCACTAGCAATATAATTCCTAATACACTTTTCCCTAGCCACATTCCAAATACAAAATGTCCTACGCTAAAAAGGACTGCACATTGAACAATAGCTGTTATAAAGCATGAGAGCATCTTTCCAAAAATGATTGATAATGTATTAATAGGTAAAGTAAGAATTTTTCTTAACGTTCCATTCTCTCTCTCTTCAACTAATGCACCTGCAGCTGCAGCAGTACCTAGAAGTACAAACATTACGGCATATCCTGGTACATTAGATTCAAATGGAGTAGGTTTATGTTCATTATCTGATGCTAATTCTTTAAACTCTACTTTCACATTCACTTCCATTTGGGCAGAGGCTTGTTTTGCAATCTCTTTAGTCATATCTTTTTGTATTTCTGAAACAATTTGAGTTACAGCATTTGAAACAACACTTGGAATAATACGATCAACTTTATCTTCTATTATGATGACTTTGGCCTCTGTCCCTGAATATACATTTTGTGTAAAATCCTTAGGAATAACGATTGCCGCTTTTTTAGTTTGAACTTCCTTTTTCGCCTGTTCTTCTGTATATGCTTTCTTTTTACTATTTAATTCATAAGTTTCTTCTATCTCAAGAGCGGGTATTTTTTTTAACTCTTCAATAACCCTTTTAGAAAGTTCTCCATTATCATTTACTACTATAGGAATCTTGAATTTTTCTGTCTTACTATCAAATACATTGGATAATGCGAAACTCGCAACGGCAATAACTATAATGGGTGTAATAAATAAATAGATTAGACCAGGAATATCCTTTAAAAGAATAAGTAGATCTTTCTTTGCTATATACCAAGCTTTCATGTTTACCATCTCCTTTCATTTACGACCTTAAGTTTTTCCCCGTTAAATGTAAAAATACATTTTCTAAATTAGAATTTTTAACATTAAATAAATCGATTTTCAGATTATATTTTTGAATCAATTTCATAACTTCTCTTGTAACATTAAAGCTATCTACGCATTGAATGATGATTTTTTTATCTACCAATGTGCAGGATTTCACATCAGGAATCATTTTTGTTTTATGTATAAATTCTTCTGGAGTATTTGATATTACAATCTCTAAATAATTTTCCCCATATTTTTTTATTAAATTTTTTGGGGTGTCAACATCTAATATTTCACCCTTATCATAAATTGCTACACGATGGCATAACATCTCTGCCTCTTCCATATGATGAGTTGTATATATGACAGTTATCCCTAGCTCTTCTACAAGATGGCGAATGCAATTAAAAATATGGTTTCTTGATTGTGGATCAATCCCAACTGTTGGTTCATCTAGGAAAATAACTTTTGGTCTGTTTAGCAAACCAACCACTAAATTAATTCTTCTTTTCATACCACCAGAAAATGTATCAATTCTTTTATTTGCCCAATCCTCAAGCTGTGCAAACTGCAATGCTTCTCTTATCCGCCTTTTTTTTCTTTTTCCCTTTAATCCGTATATATCGGCATAAAAGGCTAAGTTATCATATGCGGTTAAAGTCGGGTATAGCGCTAAATCTTGCGGTACTACGCTCACATTTTTTTTAATCTTATTCCGTTCAGTATACAAATCGTAGCTACATACTGTGCCATACCCTTCATCTGGCAGAATAAGAGTAGATAAAATTGAAATAAGTGTTGTCTTCCCTGCTCCATTTGGTCCTAGTAATCCTATAATTTCACCTTTACGAATATCTAGATTTAAATTATTAATAACTGTATAATCTCCATATGATTTCTTAATGTTCCGAATGGAAATCATATTATTTATATCAGTCATATTGTTTCCTCCTCATCTTGCTAATACATTTTATTAAAAGTGACTCTTCTTTATATCCATTAAAGCTTCAAGGTATTTATATTCATACTTTGAGTCTGGTTCTAGGTATGTGCCTTCTGCCCACTCATTCCAAGCATTAATAAATAAAAAATCAGTATCCTTACTATGTTGTAGAAGATACTTCTTAAACTTATCGGGAGTAGCTCCCTTTAAAATTAAAGCGCTTTCTTTTTTTCTTGGAGAGTTATCCCAATCTATAAAAGCCCCTTTATAAATGTTCTCACGTTCTTTAATTTGACGGCTTAATATTCTTTTCCATACAAAATCATAGCTTAAATGAAAATCTTTTTTTTCTTGTTGAAGTGAATTGGTATTACCTATTAATTTTTTTAAAGTATACATAGGTTCAAACTCTATAGCAGCATCAAAAGGAAAATCTGATTTATCTTCAAAAATCGTTAACATTTCTACAAAGTGTATTCCTAGAATTCCCTCAGATTGCGCCCATTCATTCCATAGACTCAACAGTGTATTAAGGTTTGGTATAGAAGCTGGTCGGTAAATTACAAATATCGGTTTATCTTTAATAGTTAAATAGTTTTCATTTTTAAAGAATGGCAAAAGATAATTAAAGTGTTCTCTCCAATCAGACTCATCCCCATATTCTTGTCGCATTAATACTTTCTGGTCTTTCCCATCCCAAGATCTTGTCCAGGACTCATTTGCCCAACATAAGCAATACGGGAAATCAATTTCCTTACATTGATTTCTCAGTTCTACTGGTTTTTCTAGTAGTTTTTTCCCTTTGAACCAATAATGATAATAGCAAAAACCATCTAAACCATACTGTTTTGCTAAGTTTATCTGCCACTTATGAACATCTAAATTTAACAAGTCGTAATAATAATCCCCTAATGGAGCCCTAGGCTGATAGTGTCCCAGAAAACGTGGTTTTGCTTTTTTTACATTGGTCCATTCTGTAAAACCCTTCCCCCACCATAAATCATTTTCAGGTATTTCATGAAATTGTGGTAAGTAAAAAGCAATAGTCTTCATTAGTAAGGACTTCCCCCTTCCCCATATGCAGTGACTTACTTATTAATAAAAAACTATTACACAATATAAAACTCCATCTTTTGACATGTAACTATTTAATCTGATGTTAAATCTTGTCACAAAATAAGGCAAAGAGGCCCTAATTATTGTAATTTTCACACATAAAAAAATATATTTTTAGATTTTTTTAGAAAACTATTCAAAAAAACACTTTAAATCCAGTTAATTATTGTATAGTTTTATATTATAGGAGGGGAAAAATATGTCGTTTTTTGGCGAAAAATTCACAAATTTATTGGTAAATTTAGATGTAGTAAGCCTAATTGGGAAAATAAAGCAATATCAAGGGAGATTGGAGGTCTATGAGAAGGAATTTCCATGTACATTAGAAAAGTTGCAAAAATCTACTCAGCTTCAACATACCAAAGATTTTGTTGCAATGTATAAAAACTTAAAAATAACAAATAAAAGGTTAAAAGAATTAATTACATATGATCTGTCGCCAAAAACAATGATTGAAGATGAAATATCTTGTTACGTTGATGCGCTATCACTCATTCATAATAAATATGAAAGGCTTACTATTGATTCAAGCACAATCTTAGAAATACATTTTCAACTTTTTAAATATGCTACTTCGGATAGTGGAACGTGGAGAAAACAGGACATCTTACTTGAAGAACATGCGCAACTTAATTTCTCATTTTATTGCTATCGTCCTTTAACAATTAAAGAAATCCCAGAAGCAGTAAAAAAATTATGCGAAGAATACAATTGTTTATTAAATCAAAAAGATATTGATCCACTACTTTTAATTTGTAATTTTGTACTTAATTTTATATGTATTTTTCCTTTTGAATCTGGAAATGGAAGAATGGTACGACTACTTATATCTTTATTACTATTACAAAGTAAACATTCACTAGTGAAATATATTTCACTAGATAAAATAATTAAAAAATATGAGAAAGATTATTATGACGCCCTTTATAAATCTTCAGCAAATTGGCATTTTCAAGAACATAATGTATCCTTTATATTAAAATGTCTATTACATATTATTCTAGAAGCATATAAAGAACTAGATGTACATATTACAAGTTACCAACTGAAAGGGAACAAAAGTTTTAAAATTAAAGAGTATATATTAAAACAAGAACTACCTTTTACAAAAGAAGCAATACGAATGGTATTTTCTGATGTTTCACCAAGCACGATCAATAAAGCATTTGCTTGTTTACAAGAAGAAAAATTAATTGAGCTAATATCTAAAGGCCGGAATGCAGTTTGGATTAAAACGAAGATATAAATAATATCAAAAAATTATAGGGTAATTTTCTAGAACTAATGATTAAAACATACATATAAATTTATTTTGCATACACAATAGATATATTTACTTAATACATAAAGAGGTAATTTGTCGCTACATTTTTTATACAATTATTTTTGTATTTTTTCTATCTCTATACTTCCAAAAGTCTGATGGCAGACTTTATAGGAAGTATTACAGATATAAAACTAGATATTCAGATTTTATATCCTAAATAACATTTTAGCAATAGCAAAGTATAGCATTTATTCCGTATCACTCAAAACGTTATAATAAAAGTAAAAGAGAAAATACCTAGATTCAACTTTAATTCATTAAAAAATTCGATTTCACTTAAGTAAGTGCTGATTAATTTTGTCTCTGATAGCAACGGCTATAAATTCTTCAATAGAGCTATTTGTTTCATTTGTAATTTCTTTCAAATATTTGTATTCCTTACTTGTAAGTATGACAGACTTCGTTACTGTATTACTATCCAAATACACACTATGATTCATTCTTGGAACAATTTTCCCTTCTATTATATAAGGCGTTAACTCTTCAATCCATTCCATTTGAATTTCTGGTGGTAATGTAATTAATGATTGACGAATTTCAAAATACCAAAATGTCTCTTCTTCTGAAATCTTTATATTTCTTGGAGATACGTACTGTAATATATTATCGATTAGGTGAAAAATGCTGTTTCGTAATTGCTTAGATTTAGGAAAACGAAACTTAACAAACCTTTGATGATGGCTTCTAGGTTTATCCGACAGTATATAAGCAGACTCATATCCTGCTTTTAATGCCTCACTAAGTGTCATATTAGTTCCAAATTCATCAATAACTATAATATCACCACGTTTTGGAATAGAAATAACACGTGCCAATGTATTGCCCTTTACAAACTTTTGAAATAATACTACATTATATTTCTGCGAAAATGTATATACAGGATTAGCTTGTTCTACTTGCTGAACAAGTTCACGAAGATCCTCCTCCTTCACAAATTTCGTCTGTCGATTACGATGATCTATTAAAGAATAAACTAACTTTCCTTCTTCTATCCATTTTTCAAGCTGATTCATACTAATATGGTAATCTTTACTTGCTTGGTATAAAGTAATACCCTCGATTTTACGTTCTTCTTTTACTTTCTCTACTTCTACTCTACTAAATAAAAAACTACCATCTAAACGCCATGTATCTTTATTGATTGGTGTTAGCTTTCCTTGCTTCATTAAATTATTAAAAATAAAGTGACTAATATCTAAATAACCTTTTACTTCATTTGTAGTCATAGTCATTTCATATCCGCTAATCATTCTAATTCCTCCTCACACTTCGAATTTTACATAATAATATTATGTAAATTAAAATTTATAATATGTTATATATTAAATAAATTATAACATATATTGATATGTTAATTAGATTGTAAATTATAATAATATCTAATTTAATTTTCTTTTAAAATTTCATTTTATTAATTAATAAAGCGTGTTAATAAAATACTATTTTTCAAATTAAATAATAACCATAGAAAATGGGAGATTTTCTATGGTTATTATATATTTATTGTTTTGTAAAATTTAATCTTAATATGTAATTTTTTTTCTAATTGATTACGTTATAATATTTAATATAAAAGAAATTTATAAGGGGTTGAATAACACTGAAATTTGAAATAGATATTATTCATAGTGAGACTTCTTTAAATAACATAGAGAAACAAAAACAAAATTTTACAAATCTAATTGCACTATGGAACCATGATTATATATATGAAGCGGAATTAAAAAAGGAAAATAATGAAAGAGAAGATTCATATACATATGAAGGATTTTCAGATGAAGAAATACTATACTACTACTTGAATCGACAAACACATTTTGACCAAGAAAAACGGATCAAGGATGCATCAAGAACCCTATATGCACGTGATTTAAGTCAGTTTTACTTCTTTATTAAACAAAGTGAGGAATTTCTACAGAAAGATGTAAAGGATTATAAATTTGGTCAAGTATGGAGAAACCTTAGAAAACGGCATATCCGTAATTATCAAAAATGGTTATCTCAAGAGGCAATCTCCTATCAATCAAAAGATAAATACAAGCCATCTACAATTAGTAGAAAGCTTGGTGTTATTCGTTCATATTTGAAATGGCTATATGAAATCCAATATATTCAGGATCCTCTACATGTTGAGATACTAAGTACAACTATAAATAAACAACATAAACCTAAACGTGAGTTATCATATGAGGAAGTAAAACAGTTACTTCATTACTACAAGGATAATGAAATCAATTACGCTTTATTGTCAGTCCTAGCTACTACAGGGTTACGTGTTGCAGAAGTAGCACATGCAAAGTGGGAAGATCTTGAGTATGACGCTATAAGAGGTCGATACTATTTAAAGGTTGATACAAAGGGGGATAATGAACGGATTGTTTCTATTAATAAGGAGATTTTTAATCGAATTGCCGCATTTCGAATGCGGCGAAGATTACCTATAGACATTGGGAATAGAAATGGTGGCACAGTATTTCAAACTAAAAACCATACTGCTTATAGAGAGAATTATTTGTCACAATATATTTCTAAAATCATAAAGGATACCCAGCTATCCTTTACAGAGAATATTGGAATTACTCCCCACTTCTTTAGACATTTTTATGTGCAGTACTTATATGATTACAAAGGATTACCACCTCATGTTATTGCAGCTGCAGTAGGTCATAAAAATGATCGGACTACTAAAGAAAATTACCTGAATCAGCGATTGACGAAAGATAATGATGCCGGTAATTTAATTTTCGAAGATGAATTTTAAATTTAACCTCTAATTAAATATTAAAAAGGTTTAATATCATTAACAATAATTATATATTTTTTACATAATTAAAATAGATTTATTGTCTATTTATTTTCATTCCCCCTCATTATTGTTCATTATTTCTTTGCCAAGATTCCTTATGGATATGTAATATTTTTGGAATCTTGGCAGAGCTAGTTGTAAAATACTTAGAAAAATTCGCACTAGAACTCTTCGTGAGTTAAAACTTAATTTTATTTAGAAGTGTTAACTTATTAGTTGTAAATAATATATAATCCAATTTTTGTGTTCTAATAAAGATAGTTTCTGAATTATTGAATTTACTACCAATTTCTACCACCTTGGTAGTGTTCTTAATCGTATTATTTTTACTAACCTCGATTATATCTTCTAATGGAATACTTATTGCTGCGCTTTGCCATGTAATAGTTATTTTTTCTATTGATTTTATAATTTCTATTTCTTTCATATTTTTAGTAACTCCCTAATCTACTTGTGTTCATCTATATAATAGAGTATATATTTAGATTAGAAACCAGCCAATTTCATATATATTCACTCAGCCATTGTGTAAATAGGTTATTCTAGCACAAAGATTCTTAAGCCTAGTTACAATCTAGGTCTATGTTGCAAATTTTTTTGAGTTGAGTTTTCGGATAATCTAAATCATGATGATATTATTCATAATATTAAGTGCTATGAAAGAGGAGCAATTGGCGCATTTGAAACATGATAGAAGAACAGAGTAGAATGGCAATCAATTGACCATATAAATGACAATCCAATCGTTCTGGTTTTACCTTTTTACAATGATGAATATGAAAGAATGATTTCCATGTTTTAAATAAAATCTGGATTTGCCAACGTAAAGAATACCAATCATGTACTTGTCCCATGGGAACAATATCTGTAGGGGATATTTGTCATATATACATTGATGCCACTAAGTCGGTTGCTACGCGGAGAATACTTCATTCCTTTCTTTTTTTCTCTTACAGCTTGATCTTGTAATCGTTTTTGTTGTTGTTCTTTTGTTAACCGATGAATAATTACACGAGTTGGTACTTTATCAGTCATTCCTACATAAGCGTCGGATATTTCACATGTTTGTCCTGGTTGAAGAGAGTTCATTAAGACCTCCATATCTATCTATATATACTCTGTACCTTTCTTGATCCTTCCATCTTGAAAATAATCAGGTGTGGGATTTTTTTGATAAATACGTGTATTTGATTTAATACGAGAGATATAGTAAGCCTTTTTATTTTTTATATGTTGAAAATCTTTCAAGTGAAAATAACCTAAATCTCGGATACATAAATCATTCGCTTTCACAGTCGGGACACAAAGAGAACCATAGGTTCGATCATGTTGTTTACCTGGACCTGTATGGATATGTAGGAACTGTCCACTTAATAGATCGTATTCAAGCTGAATCTTCAACCCTGCTGTATGACTGCATCCTCCTGCACCTGGATAAACAGATGAAGCAACATTTTGACTAATCCATACACATAAAGCTATTAAATCTTGTGCTTGATACTTACTGGTTCGTTGTACCAAACCAACATCTCTAGCAAGATTTCGTAAGAAATTTGGAGATAAGAAATTTTGAATTTCTTGAGCAAATAGTTGTAGTTCATCTGATACAGAAATAGACATACAAAAACGCCATCCTCTCGTTTTGAACTTATACCGAAAGAATAGCGTTTTTCCCCACTTTTAAATAGTCTATTAAGAGTTGTTTCTTGAAACAACTCTATGACTTATTTGGTAAACGATAGGATATAAGAAAACCAGAAAAATTAACGGTTTATTATGCATTTGGCTAAAATTCCATGTTCCTTCTGATAAAAATAAAGTACCTAAAGTTAAAACATACATTACAAAACAATAAATTGATAAGCTTTTCTGTCTGATATGTAAAAACATTTCATCAATAAAATTCTCGCTCTCTTTTTTACCTTTCAAAATTCTCTTCATAAATAATGATTGCAAAATGATTGTTGCTACAAATAACGAGGTTATAGAAATCTGTTGTTTCTCATACCATTCAAAAGCAAGTAACCCCATAATCACAATGTATAAACAAGTAAATAAGATATTAATTCCATTTTTCATTTGCCACTACTCCATATCTAGATTTTATAAATAATTGATCAACCGTTACACCAAGGGATTTAGCTAAATTAAAAGCAAGTTCCAATGTAGGATCATATTTGTTATTCTCAATCGCATTAATCGTTTGTCTTGAAACATGACATAATTTAGCTAAATCGTCTTGGGAAAGCTTTTTCTCTTTACGTAAAATACGAATTATGTTCTCCATTTTTATGAATATCACCCAAGATTTTGTCAAAAACTTTTTACATTCTTAGTTTATATAATTCTGTTATAAATGTCGAAAGTTTTTTACATCTATAAAAATAAACGATACTCCTCCTACATCTTAGATAGAAAGAATACCGTTTTTTCGTTTTGAAGGTACATTAAAATATTAGCTTGATAGCGATGGGGTAGCACCAACAAAACGCGAATTTCGTACGCTAAGCAAAATTTCATAAAGAAAAAATCGATTTTCTAGACAGGTAAGAGTTATACAGTATTGTAGGTAGAAAACATATCCAGATAATTTAAACCAGCTGATATTAATTTGGTCAATAATCTTTAAGGGAATCTACTCTAAGTAAGTAGGGTAATGAAGAAAGGTCTTGAATTTTATTAAAATATAAAAGGAGTAGTGTCGATTTAAAACAAAATTGTACTGTTTATAAAAAAGTCGTACCGTTTTGAATAATCTTTAACCGTTTGTAAAAAAGTTGCACCGTTTTGCATCATCGGATAAAACTCCTGAAGCTTTGATCAAAATTTATTCCAAACCAAAAATTAGAACAATATCCATTCTAAAACAAAAAAATAGGATAATTCTATATAAATTGTGATTAAATAATATATGCAATGTTGAAAGTATTATTTGTTATAAAAAGCAGGTGTACTGAGAGTGAAGAAAGTAATAGCAACTATTTTCATAGTAGGATTTAGCGTAATATTACTATATTTACTTACTGATGTTTTTACAAAAATACAAATCCGTAAACCATTAGGAGATAACTTAAAAGAGCATTATGGGATAAAAGATGGAGATTTTAAAATTCTTTCTGCATCTGACAACATACTTGGAGGAACAGGTATTCAAACTTATATAGAAATAAAAAAACCGTATTATACCACTACATATTTAACTATTGACAAAAATTCTTATGAGATAGATGAAGATGATGATAAGTATGTCTTCTTAGATATATTTAAAGGCGCTTATATTCAACAACATAGTGATGTTATAAAACAATCAAATGAAATTATTAAAAGATATAACTTATTAAGTGTATCAAATAATGCATTTGATAAGGGGAAACAAAATTTCTATTACTATTTAAACTTTACTATCGATGAACAACAGGAAAAAGAATTGCTTACAAAGTTTAAACAAAGCCAACAATTAGACACGAAAAAATTAATTAAAACTTTGAAAATGAGTGAATCTAAAATTTATTCTTATCATATGGGAGTAGTGAACTTTAATTATTATTATAGTGTAGAAAAAAATAAGGGGAATATACCAGATATCCTTAGCATTATGAATGATTTTAACAGAAGTAATGTTTTAACAGAAGGTATTTATAATATAGTACTGCAGCCAAGTAGCTCTTCAGGTGTAGATGATGGCAAGGAGCGTTATGTTTTGTTTAGCGTAGATAAATCAGGTGAATTTAAGGTAATAGAAAAAAATGAATATGGGGGATGATTCATACATATAAGCTTTAAAAGGTTCGCATATCAAATAAATATCAACTTCATAAACGGGCATAGTTGTATAGGAACATAGACAGAAAATGAACAAACTTTTTTATAAAAACTGTACACGCAACCCTAAGGAAAGAGTCGGTTTTAATCAATCCTTTTTCAAAATCGATTCTTTTTGTGTGCCATAGAATGTGAGTTGGTAAGAGGTTTTTGATCAAACTTTATTTTAAAGCAACATCTCCATATACTTCTGTTTTCAAGCGTATCCTTATTTTGGATATCTTTGCTCCTCTCCCCGAAAAAGGATAATTACAGCAAAGATATTTATATAACTTCTATCATCAATAAGTAGGTGCCATAACTTAGTATCTAAAGTTAGTCCAAAAAAGGGCAATTTTTATTAAATATGGTTGTGCACGGTCAGTACATTGCATCAAGATCTTAAATTCTAATCAGGGCGTTTTAATTAAAATCTTGGTATGAAGGACCTTCTATTTGGGGTATTTGCTTTTCTTAGCTTGAGAGCGATGCGTCAGGATCCCCTATATAAAAATAACCTCTTACAGATATATTATCTTAAGAGGTTATTTTTTATAATACATAAATGTTTAGACTGTTTGCTCTTCATGTTCGATTTTAATTTCATTTGTAGTTAACTGTCTAACACTGACTATCGTTAATGGCCATAAAATTGCGAGTAAAGTTATTATTGTTGCAATTATAAGTGTGAATTTAATTCCAATCATCAACGATAGCGGTCCTATTAATGCTAATCCAACAGGCTTAAGGGAAATTGAGCCAAACCTATTAATAGAATCTACTCGGGATAAAAGGTGGTTTGGAACAATTTTAGTAATTGTAGTTGCTTCCAAGGTTGAAAAGAAAGAAATTACTATCCCAGCTACAAACTCTGAAATTACTAATAGATAAAGAGGTGCTGGTATTGCTAACAGTAGTAATGTTGGACCAGCTCCTAGTATTAACAAGGAATAAGCTACTAATAATGGTTTATTTGGTTTATAATACATCGCTAAAAGACTTCCAACCAAACTCCCTATTCCAAGTGAAATTGATATTAATGCCCAGTCCGGTGCACCTCCCAAATGTCTTTCCGCTACAACAGGTCCGAGAACTTGCATACTAGACAATAGGAATAATTGGAATACACTAGCACTTATTATTAATGCTGTTAACCATTTTTGTGTTAACACATATTTCAGTCCTTCATTCATTTCCTTAAATAGTAAATTTGTTTTGAAGCCTGAATTCTTAGGAGTACCGATTTTACCACATGTAAATATTAGAATCGCACTAATTAAAAAAGTAAGAGAGTCACCAATCAACAACCAGCTTGGATTTATATACAGTAATGAAACTCCGGCTAAAGCAGGTCCAGCAATTTCTGATATATTATTAGTTATAGCAAACAATGAAAATACTTCTTGTTTTTTTTCGTTAGGAGCAACTGCTGAAACTGCTCCTGTAAAGGCGGGATTAAAAAAGCTACTAATGCCCCCTCTAACTGCAGTCAACATAGCAATGTTTAGTACTGTGGCCTCTCCGGTCAGTAAAAGAATTCCTATTAATCCTTGTGATATAAAACCAACTAAACTGGATATAACTAATATTATTTTTCTGTTATATTTGTCTCCTATTACACCACCGAATAACAGTAATACAACACTTGGTATTGCTCTAGCTGCCAGTATAATCCCTAAAGCAGAAGCAGAATCAGAGAAATCTAAAATGGCAAATACTAAAGCTATTGGAGTTACCATATCCCCTAAAGTTGAAATACTTCTTGCAATAAAGAGGTGACGAATTTGCCTAGATTTCAAAGGATTAAGTTTGTTTTTTAGTGACATCTTACTCATACTAGTGACTCAGCTAAGTGGACAAATTTATTCAAATCGTTAACGGTAATATCAGACTTATTCCAATTAAACTTTACAGTTCGGGAATTAGTTTTAATATTTATAAATGTTTCATTATAAGAAAAAGACGGTTCTCCCTCTAAACCTAAATGATTCCAGATGTCTTTTGATAATTTAGTCATTATTGGAGAGGCTAAAATAGCAAGTCCTATTAGCCACTCTTCATTATCTAATGTAATGTTATCCATCCATTCCTTAAGTATATTTACTGCTGAGGGAGAATTAAAATTATTTGGCTGAAGAAACTTAGATTGTTCTGAAACAGCTTTAGAAATGTTTTTAGTAATATCTACTTTTATGGAATTTATATTATTCTCTATCGCTGGTTCTAGTTTAGTTTTAATCCAAGATCTCAATTGGTTAATCTCATTTACCATTTTACTTAAAGTAATATCTGCTACCCCATCATCCAGCTCAATTTGTGATAGAAAATATCTTAGTTCATCAGAACTTAAACCAGTGTTTTCTTCTGTAATATCCTTTAGCCATATTCCATGTTTTTTACTAGTAGAACATTTTTGTCCTTCTAAAAATAACATCCCATTGACGATAGTGTTGTCAAATGGACTCACATAGTCATTAGATTGTTGTGCTATGACATGAGGTGCAATGAGTCCTGGAGTAGAATTATCGTTTCCGAAGACCCCAACTGTAATAACAGAGCTTTTAGGATCAAATGGATTTAATTCTTCTTTTTTCTTCTCTTTATAAACTTCTCCACAATATACGCTGTATATGTAATAAGGATTGGATAGGACAAATCCATCTTCCACTAATTCACTATTTATCCCCCAAGTTCCAGGTCCACTCAAACGAATACGACCTCCACTTTGGTCAAAATACTTATTTACCGCTCCCATCCACTTCTCATTAACACCAGATTCTTTTAAAGATGTTACGATATTATTTTTATCTAATGGTCTAGTAAACCAGCTTTTAACTCTTCTCCATTCTAGAGTACTATTATCTAGTCTTGATTTAGGTTCTAAAAGTTCTTCGGGTTGAAAGTGTGCACCACAATTCACACAAGAACTTCCACCAGAAGGTGTTTGACAATATGGACATAAACCTGAAATCCATGTCCCCATTAAAGGGTTCTTTGTTTCTTTTGAATATGGAACATTTTCTTCTTCTAGATTTGCTCCGTTGTTATCTACTAACTTTTTAAGAATAGTTTCATGAATCTTAGAATATGAATCTTTATGTTCCACAGAGAGTGGACTTATCCACTCATCGATGCAGATGTCTAAGTTAGATAAATCTTCTATGATCCCATTATGGAAATGTTGGCATGTTTCCTCTGGAGTCATTCCAGTTGAAATTGATGCAGCTAAGATCCAGTTCTCATATGCATCACTTCCAGTTATTACGCTTACATCGTTACCTAATAGACGTAAAGAACGACTAAGTATATCAGCCCTCAGATATGTACCCGTTCCATGTCCTATATGCATTCTTCCATTAGGTGTTGGCTGCATTGGTACTATAAGATATTTTTTCTTCATACTTTCACATCCCATTATTAATTATATACTCTCTCTTCTATTTCTAATTTGAACCTTTCTTCTATAAGTGAAATTAATTCATCCAAACATACCGAATTAGGAATTTTCACATAAATTATACCGCTTACTGCTGAGGAATCTAATAGTCCATCTATAACGTCTCCAGATTTAACTTTTATATCTGAACTAATGTATCCAGGTATGTCTATGAAATCTTCTTCAGTACTCATCAATTTTATTTTTCCTCTTTTTACAGGAAGCATAAATTGCCCTATTTCGTCATTTATGTTCCAATCCGTGGACTGTTCATAAATATATTTTTCTTGTAATGATAATGCAATATGTGCTTCCCATGAATCAAATCCATACTGATAATTTAACATTTTTCTAATTCCGCCCCCACCAGGTCTTGAAGCAATTTCACCTGCTATTAGTCCTTTTGATGTTACGAAAACTTCTAAATGAGTTACTCCATTATTGATACCGACAGCTTCGATTGCTTTTTCATGAATTTTTATTACTTCTTTACTAATTTCGTTAGAGTTCGGTAAGGTTATGGAACCAAAAATACCACTATTATATTCTATGACAGGTTTAATATATTTTGAGACTTTAATAAATTTTACTTCTCCATTTATTACTAAAGCATCACAATGTAATTCTTGCTGAACATCTAAAAATTGTTCTATGATAACCGGAAACTCCTTTTCAGAAGTGGTTATTGGATTTTTTAATTGATTGAAAAATTTAACTGCAGCTTCACTTTTTATATCTTCCTCTGAGTAAAAAATTTCTGTAGCGTCTGATCCTGCACCCATGATTGGTTTAATTATTACAGGAAAGCCTACCTCTTTACTTAATTCGATTGCTTCTTCTTGGGTAGTAGCAATCTTATATTGAGCAACTTTAACTCCAGCCGTTTCTAATTTACGTTTCATTGCAAATTTATTAGTTGTGTTTAAAACTGTATAAACTGAAGCCCCCTCTAATCCTAAGAAACTTCTTATATATGCAGCAGTTAGTGCGGCTCTTTCAGATAGGGAAATTACTGCAGAATACTCATTACAATTTCTAGACTCAACCACAGTTTGAGTAGATTCTGAAGGATTGTTTAAGTTTTTTACAATAATTAGATCAGATCCTTTTGGATACATATCAATAAAACGTTCCTCAATAACAAAAGTAACTTTTAAATCCAGCCGTGCAGCGAGAGCAGCTGAATGTACTCTATCTCCTGTATTTACTACTAAAACAGATTTCATGGTATTTGACTCCTTTCTATTTGAGAAGCATCTCCTGATTCTATAGCTGCTTCCCTTTCCTTAGTCCATTGGTAAAATGTACTTTCATTTAGAGGATTCATTTGATTCCTTGATGTTATAAATCCCATTAAAGGTTCAATTCGAGCCCCTCTTATTAATTTTGCTCGGTATGTAGCCATTCCATAATCTATATGTTTATAGCCATTTTTAATCGCAAACTTTATAGCTTCATAATATACTAAGTTAAAATATTCAAATGATTTTGCTGAGTAATCTTTATGTATACCCACACTTCTAGCGAATATAGTGTCTCCCCATAAATAAAACAATGCTCCACCTACAGTTTCATTTTCAGTTTTAAGCAATAACACTAGACTATTCTCATTTGATGTATTAGTCATTACAGTTAACTCTTTCAATTCGCTCTCAGCAGAGGCCACATGCCCATATTTTCTTTCATGACTTGAGAATAATTCGGAAAGAATTTCTTTTGACTCTAATAAATCGCTTTTTACAACGCTATATCCTTTAGAATTGAATACTTTTCGCTCTCGTCTAATTTTTGTATTCACACTACTCATGTATTCTTCAAATGATTCCCACTTAATATCTATAACTGTATTAGCACCTGCAACAAAGAAGGAGTCCTTTCCAACAATTTTTTCTAGTTGATCAACTCCAGTTGGATTTATGTAGAGAGCCGAGATTGAGACAGCATTTAATTTTTCTAAGTAGCAATAAGCTTCACTAAATAGACGGTATAGTAGGTAATTCTGTTCATCTATTTGTAAATTTTCATCAATTAAAAATTCACATGAGTATGCTGCTCTAGAACCTACAATTAAACTTGGCGACCAGTCAGAAGTTCCAAAATTCCCTCCAGATCTTAATAAAAATCTATTATATGGCTCATAATATCCCCTTTGGCTTGGTTTCCCCCAATATATAGGTAGTACACCTGCTAGTTTTCCATCATGTCTATGAGCTATTATGTAACCTGTGCTACCATTTCTTAATCTCTCTATTGCAAGAAGCCAAGGTTTACTTACATAATAAGTTCTATTTTTTGAGAGTTGGAGCAATTGAATTTCATCAATATCTTCTATTGAGTACACAAAATCTATTTCAAACGAGATATCTTCTTTTGGATCTACTATATAATTCAATTGATTTCTACCTCCGTTAAAATGTCAGATAATTGATTAATCCCACTTCCATTCCACCCTCGATCATAGCCTCTGTTCATCAATATTGAATTCATGCCAGCCTTTTTAGCTCCATCAAGTTCATTATCATTTCCATCTCCCAGGAAAATACATTGGTTAACTGGAACGTTCAGTCTATCTGATGCGATTTTGTAAATAGAGACATCCGGCTTCATAATTCCTACTTCAGAAGACAAAATAACTTCATCAATAAGAGGGCCTATTTGCGAGGACATTAACATCTCTCTTACATCACTACTGCAATTAGATATAACTGCTGTTTTTATACCTTTTTTCTGAAGAGCATAAAAAACATATAATGCGTAAACATCTGGATTTTTAAAGGCACTACCATGAATACTTTTTCTAACTTCCATTGCTTGCTTAATTGTGTGATCTGACCAATTAGCATTTATTTCATTTTTTAAGTAATAGAAATAATCTTCTAAATGAATTGTTTCCCTAATTCTTCTCGTAGCTTCCCAATGAGGCTTAAGTTGACTGGGCTCGTAGTTTAATGTTTTTGCTGTCTCCAGAAACGCTTTTGTTTTCAATGATTTTGGAAAAGGTATTAAAGTTTCCCATAAATCAAATACAATCGCTTTAATTCCACTTATCTCCATGTTAATACTCCTTTTTGCTAATAGGTTTGTATTTAATGATTGGGTTAGAAATGCAATTATTATCAATTACAATATTTGCATTTTGTTTGGGTTGATAAGTGTGTATATATTTCTTTTGAGCAGGGATATATTTTTCATCGTACTTTCTAATGACTTCTTCTCCTTGAGTGGGTACATCCCTCATTTTTGCTCTATCTAACATTGTTGATTCATCAATTTCTAGATAGATAAAGAAGTCCAGAAATTGACTAAGTTCTTTTCTATATAAAAAAACGCCTTCCAATAATACGATAGTATCCTTACATACTTTATATTCTTTACTTTTAGTAAATTCGTCCTTAGATAAATCAAGATGGCTTAACACTATTGAAAGTTCATTATTATTTTTAATAGGAATTAAAATTTCATCTATTAATTCTTGGAAGTTGATACTCAAATTATAATACTGCTCAGGTTCAGGAAATGCCGTATTATATCTTATTCTTTTTGGATTGTGAAAGTCATCAATATGTATTACTTGTACGTCATAATTTAATTCTAATAATTTAGATTCAAGTTCATCAGTCAGGCGACTTTTCCCGGATGTATCAACTCCTGAAATTCCAACGATATATGGTTGGGTATTATTTCTACTATTAAGAATGGTTGATGTTAATTCATCTATCATTTGCTTTCTATTTTGTGAAATCTCCATTATTTCTTTCAATCCTCACTTTTATTAATTTTTTGAATTGAACTGATATGATGTTCAATTCTTTGATATAGAGCTTTATATAAATTCTTTCCATAAACTGTATTGTCTTTTCGATTTAATGGAGTTGGTTCCAATCTAAGCGCGGAAAGGTTTTGGAGAGTCATTCCATTAAATTCTATCGTTCCATCATCTTCAGAATAAATCCTATTTTCAGATTCTTTACTGTGAATTGTCTCACCATATATTGACACTTCAGGTGGATTTCCGTAGTATCCTAATGCTTGAATAATTAGCCCAGCTTCATCAAATAAATTTGAAGCATCAAGTATCTCTTGGATTCTAATAATTTCAGCATTAGAAATTTTGTTACTCCACAAATCACAATAGATTTCCTTAGAAATATGTCGTAATCCTGAATCTCTAAAAATGATTCCTGTATCAGGGCAAATGTCAGATTTCGGATTATAGAGTTGTTCACGTCCCTCTACTTGATTTTTAGTTGCTTCTTCCTCAGATGTATACATTAACTTTGCTAAGCTTCTTTGTAATACATATATCTTGGGTACTATAAAACTATCTGATTTAAGTTGAAGTTGTTTGATTAACTTCAATATTACCTTTAGTACAGACATTGTGCTATGTGAACATCCAGGAATAACTATAGATTTTCCATTTAATTCAATTAGTTTGTTTTTTAAGTATTCTTGTTTATTCAGACTAATTGCGTTTCCAGAAAACATCACTTTTTCTTTCCACTTATTCAAAGACGGGTGTAATCTCTCAGTTCTTCCGGTTGCTAAAAGTATATGATTCGCTCTAATAACATTGCCTTCGGAAGTGATGATATTATTGGGGCCTGTTGAAGAATTAATTTCAACTTTTACTACATTCGTGTTATATAAAATCGATTCTTTACTTAACTTGTTGACTATCATGTTGCCAATTTCAATTAGTGCACTAGATAGATCTCTTGCTTCTACAGGGTGATTGCTATTTATTATTCTATTAATTTTTTCATTGTTTCTAATTTGATTGAAAGCCCCTTTATAACTGGTGTTTTTTAACATACTAGCACCGTTTGAAGAGGTTGTAATATCATAGTCTTCAAAAGAGCCAGGACCTATAGAATTACCTTTTTCAATTATAAGGATATCTCTTTCAAGCAGTTCAGGGGCAGAGGATAAAAATGTAGTTGTTCTGAAACCACCACCAACTATTACTAGGTCATAAAGTTTAGTATTCACAGGGTCTTGTTTACTTTTAGCTACTGTTAATGGATTACTCATACAGTTACTTCCTTTAAAAGTAATTCAAATCTATCGCATATTATTTCAGCTTCTTCTAATGTAAGTGTTAATGGTGGTCTGATTTTAAGTACATTTCCAAAACCATAACGGGATGTTCTAAGAATTAGACCGAATTCCATTGCTTTCTCAGCTAACCAGTTTGTTAATATTGAATCAGGTTTTCCATTCATATCATTGATTTCAATACCTATCATTAATCCTAAACCCCGAATATCACCTACAAACGCATGCTTCTTTTCGATTTCTTTTAATCTAGCTAAAATGTATGCTCCGGTATTCCTTACATTTTGTAAGAAATGAGGCTGAGAAATAATATCAAGTGTTGTAACTGCTGCGGCTGCGGCAAGAACATTTGAACCATAAGTAAACGAATGTTCATTTGTTGTTAGCCCACTTAACTCATCGCTAGCTAAAATACCTGCAACTTGTGCTCCAGAACCTCCCAATCCTTTTGCAACAGTAATTGCATCTGGTTCAACATCATAATACTCAGCTGCAAACATATATCCTGTTCTTCCGATACCTGTTTGTATTTCATCAAAAATAAGTTTGATATTATTTCTATCACAGAAATCTCGTAAACGTTTAAAATAACCTTTTGGAGGAATGATGTTACCCCCATTCCCTGATATAGGCTCTACAAGAAATGCTGCTACGCTACCACTACTTCCAAATTCTAAGAAATCGTCTAATCTATCAACACACATAAAGTTACATGAAGAAGGGTCCTGTCCATAGAAGCATCTATAACAGTATGGGTCTGGTACTTGCATTCCCCCTGGAATCGCTAAAGGAAAATTCTCTTTTCTAAATGCGTTTCCAGATAAGTTTGCAGTGAACATCGTTTGACCTAAATGACTTCTAAAAAGTGACATTGTATCTCTTTTACCAGTAGCTCTTTGTGCCATTTTTATTGCGCCTTCATTCGCTACTGAACCCCCACATACTTTTAGATGTGCTTTAGTTATTCTGTTGGGTGAAAGATCTACCAATTTTTGTGCAAGTTTATTTATAGGTTCGGTTTGAAAAGAGGAAGTAACATGAATTAAATCCTCTGCTTGATCTTTTATAGCTTTAATTATAGCTGGGTGTCCATATCCTAGACTTAAGTTAAAGGTTGCTGAAGCACAATCTATATAAGAATTCCCTTCAGAATCATACAGATAAACACCCTCACCTTTAATCATTTTAATGTCAGATACTGGATAATATACGGCATTTGCATCATTATTTTTTGTTGTAACATTTCCATTAATGTCAATAGATTTCAATATTTCCATCTCCAATTCTTTGAATATGAAATTATGATAATTCTAAAAATTGGAAAAGTCAACTGAATTTTAACTAAAAATTTACAAAAAATTAATAATTTTAACAAAAAAATTACAAAAAATTATCATTTAAACATATTTTTTAGAGTTGAATGAACATATTAAATCGATATGTACAACGTAATAAAAAATATAAGTTCTCTAATCTCTAAATTTAAAGAATCGGATTAAAAGTCTTTTGCAAATTAAGTATGCTAGTCTTGCAAAGATAGATTTATGATACAACTTGACATGGAGTGGTTGTCATGCTAGCCTTCTCGGCATAGATAGTTCCTATAGCTACTGATTTTTTCTCTAAATGAGTATGTTGATAGAATCTTTATATAAAGTTGCAATACTCTACAATTGCAACTTTATGTATTTTCTCTCTACAACAGAATCTAAATGTAAAGGGTGAAAGTGTTGGAGATAAATTATTTTGAAATAAAATCATTCATAAAAAGTAATAATAGGTTTATTTTAGGTATTGATGGTTTAAGTCGTTCTGGCAAAACTACTTTTGTGGAGAAACTTAAATTGGAGTTTGGAAATAGAGGAATTCATTATATGGTTTTTCATTTAGATGATCATATAGTTGAAAGAAAAAAAAGATACAATACTGGGTTTGAAGAGTGGTATGAATATTATGAGATACAGTGGGATGTAGAATGGTTAAGAAAGCATTTATTTGAAAACCTTCTTAAATCACAAGAAATTACACTCCCCTATTATGATGAGGATACTGATTCTAGTCAGTTAAAGACAGTAAAATTACCTAGTTCAGGCATAATAATTATCGAAGGGGTCTTCCTACAAAGAAAGGAATGGAGAGATTTCTATGATAAAGTAATATTTTTAAATTGTTCTAGGGAAAGAAGATTACTGCGCGAAACCAAAGAAACTCAACAAAATAAAGAAAAATTTGAAAGACGCTATTGGAAAGCAGAAGAATATTATATAGATAAAATAAATCCAATGGAATGTGCTGACCTTATTTTGAATACATAGGCATTTTTTATTTAAAATAATTTTCATTAGGATGGGAACATATTAATTTCCTAGGAGAATACCGATTTAATAAGAAAGAAATTGCACCTTTGGAATTTCTTCGACCACTACAAACAAATTAACAGTAAAAAGCCGATTATCCCTTAGCGTACTGGTGAAGTGCACCCCAGTATGCTCTATCAGTGGATTAAACAATATGAATCCTTAGGTGAAAATGCTTTTAAAAAACGCTATACAGCCTACTCTACCCAGTATAAACTAGATGTACTTAATTATATGAACGAACAAGGGACATCTATCAGGGAAACAGCGGCGCTTTTCAATATTCCTTCTTACGAAACACTTCGAAAATGGAAAGTAGCTTATGAAACAGGAGGATTGGATGCCCTACAATCAAAGAAAAAGGGGCATCCATCCATGGAAAAGAAAAAAACAAATACAACTAAAGATCAAGGAATAGTTGAAGACTCGATAGAGGCACTACAAGCGGAAAATGAGCGTTTACGTATGGAAAATGCGTATTTAAAAAAGTTGAATGCCTTAGTTCAAAACAAGGAGAAATCACGAAACAAGACAAAGCCCAAGTAATCTATGAATTAAGACATGAATTTTCAGTGAAGGTGCTACTTCAGACCGCAGGTATTCCGCGTAGTACGTATTATTATTGGGTTAAAAGATTCGATCGTCCTGATTCAGATGTAGAACTAAAAGGTTTGATTCGAACCATTTATGACGAACATGAGGGGCTTTATGGTTACCGTCGTATTCGTGATGAACTTACGAATCGCGGACATAAAGTAAATCATAAAAAAGTGTATCGTATCATGAAAGAATTGGGATTAAAATGTCTCGTTCGTATGAAAAAATATCGCTCTTATAAAGGAACAGTTGGAAAAATTGCACCTAACATTTTAAATCGCAACTTCCAAGCTGAAAAACCAAATGAAAAGTGGGTTACAGATATTACGGAGTTTAAATTATTTGGAGAAAAGCTATATCTATCACCAATGTTGGACTTATTTAATGGTGAAATTATCACATACACAATTGGTTCAAGGCCAACTTATTCACTTGTTTCAACGATGTTAGACCAAGCGTTTGAACACTTAACCGTCAAAGATACACTCTTAATCCATTCGTTGGCACTATCAAATGAAACAATACCGTCATTCCCTTACTAAACGTGGCATTACACAAAGCATGTCTCGTAAAGGAAACTGTTACGATAACGCAGTGATTGAAAACTTCTTTGGCATCATGAAGTCAGAATTTCTGTATCGAAAAGAATGTAGGAGTATAGAACATTTTAAGAAAGAACTAGCAAAATATATAAAGTACTATAATCATAAAAGAATTAAGGCAAAACTAAAAGGCATGAGCCCGGTACAATACCGGACCCATGCCCAAAAGGTTGCCTAATGAAATAATCTGTCTAACTTTATGGGGTCACTTCACCTCTACGTTTAGAGATAATCGGCTTTTTCTTTGTAAATCAAAGCAGTAAAATCATATGAAACTTATAATTATATATTATTACTAAAAACATGATTCTTAGTATTCTATAATCAATTAATCCTCATCATACAAATTATCTACAGATTCTTGTAAAGAATCTAATAGATAGTCGCTGAAGTTTTCATAAGTAATGGCATACAGTTCCTTTGAAAAACGACTCCAAAAGACAACAGGGCACTCACCATCTTTCATTTGATTCGTATCTAAACATGTCACAGTACCATCGATATCATTTAAAACAATGTATTGTTCAGGTAGGTTATATGTTTCTCTATATAACTTAGTGTGGTAAACAACGGAAGAATCCGCAGCTGTTGTCTCAAAACCATGGATATCTATACCATCCAGTCCACCGCTGCCATACTGTTTTAAAAACCAAAGATAACTGCTTGGGAATGTAATATTTAGCATTTGCGCTGCTTCTTGGATTGTATCTTCATTTACACCGCCCATAAAATCTCCATCTTTTTCATATGTAGAAATGATTGAAATAATCTTGTCATTCATCTTTTTATTTCCCTTCTCAATGTTCTTTCGCTCTCGTTTTCCAATAGTTGTTTCTAAAATTAATATACTGTTTATATAGCTCTTTGTCGTTTCTAAAACTTTCCCCTAATTCCACTAAACCATGCAGTGCTTTGGTAAATTCATCATGTTTATTAGCTGGTATTTCAACCATTGCTCCAGGTTCTTTTTGCGTTAAATGATGTAACTCTATTTTATGATAATCCTTTGTAAAAGGAACACCACCATCTAAAGCAAGTTGAAGGTTCGACTTTCCGCTTTTATTTACGGATGGAGGAGCAACATAATCCTAGTCAATATTTTTCATGCGGTAAACCCGTCTACTAATATCTTTCGTTTGTCCTGCTACTTTAACAGTTCCTGTTACTTCATGTGCTGCATATTTATCACCAAACTTATCTAGCCAAGATAAATCTATCTTTGTGGTGCTTTTGTCGGTGCATCAATTATACTATTAATTTCATTAACAGATACATCCACACCACTAATTTCCTTTTCTAACCCTGGTTGTATTTTATTTGTTGCATTTAACATTTTCTGTATTCCAGTATTCATTTGCTGGATTGCAGCATTGGACTGATCAATTGCATCGTTCATACCATTTACAGCTGAATTCGCTTGGTTAGCCCCTTGAATCATTTGTTGCATGCCTTCGTTAGCTGACTTGATTGCTTCATTCATGCCTTTCATAGCTGAGTTCGTTCCATTAAGCGCTTCAATCATTTGTTGCATACCTTCATTAGCTGAATTAACAGCCTCATATATGTATAAAGAGTTACTCAATACAGAAAGACACCCAAAGGTTATCAAAGGTTCTAATTCGCCTTTTTTAATCTCCTACAGCAAAACGGGCGAAAATCTCATCGATATGAGAAGAAAAAAGTCTTTGATATATTAGGTGTCGTTTACGATTGTACAATGTCTGATATTAAAGCGGAAATTTAATTAAAGAAGATTAGTTTTAACATATACTAATTACACATTAATTAATAAGGAAACAAAGAATGATTCCGCTTTTATTAAACCGGAAAAACTTCAATTTTTGTTGGATGTGAAAACCTACGTTCTAATTCTCTTTTAATCTTATTAACAGCAAAAACTTCTGAGGATGCATGAACTCTAGCTACCTTTTTTATAGCAGTATTACCTGTGACTAAAATATAATTTATCGAATACAATGAAATCATATATTCACCCTTTCAATGTAACATGTTGTTATAATATATGATCCTTATCTTAACCCTATGAAAGAAATATAAATTAATATATTTTTTTAAACCGGTGCTAACTTTCTCGTAAATATTATGATTATTAGAGGTATTTAATACAGTTATGACATTAAAATTCACAAAATTAATATAAAGATTTCTTTTTAATTTATAGCATATACTTAACTTAATATTAATGAAAAAAAGCCTCTTTTCTCGTTGAAAAGAGGCTTTTTACCGTATCATATTAAATTATTTGGGTACTAGTAATAGTAAGTAATGTACTGGGATACAATTTATTTACTATGCAATTAAGTATAACATGTATATATTATCAAAAGATGTGTCAGATTTACGAATAAATATAGTATTAAAAATACTTCTAGCTAACCATGGACTGAAATTAAACCATTCCCATATTTCTTAACTTAACTAAAAGTTCAAATGAGAATTTAAATTGAAACTAATTATCCAATGCTCTTATGTCTTAGGAGTATCTTTGTATTCTATTTTTTCTTTCAACAACCTATAAAACTCACTTTTTAATATATTTTTTTCGCGCTCTAGTTTTTTTTGATGCTTAGTCAATTCATTTATACGCTTTGCTCTTTCTTGTATTTTTAAATATATACTCATAACCAACCTCCCAATAGATTATGTTTAAATATATGAGGTTTTGGTACAAAAAATACAGTGAAATCTTCTGTACTAAGGAACTTTTTATCTGGTAGATACCATTTAAGAAATTCTTGTTAAACTTTACATTAAAAGTAGGAATGAGTAAAAAGGGCATATTTATTACAAGTTGATTTCCGTTTAGTGAAGAGATGGAAAAAGAATTTTAAGATTTAGCAAAAATTTTTAATGAAGAAAAAGGGTTCCATAGGAAAATATGGACAAAGAATTATGAGGACAAAGCTGGAGGCATCTATGTATTTGAAGAAAAAAACAAGGGTTTCTGGCTGCTATTTTTATTTGGGTGAGTCAATAGGTTGTAAGTGGTCCATTGGTTCGCTTATATAGTATTCTTCATGTTGCGACAGGGACCTTACTCATCCCTGATTGATTAAATAAATGCTTAAAAACAAAAGTAGTTTTATTTTTACAACATATCTTTTCGTTACTGTTACAATAAAAAGTCTGTGAATAAACAAATATCTTTAGCTCATTTCCTCTTATTCCTAATTAATTAGTATCCATTTCAAATACCAGATATTTTTGAGAATGCACATCCCGTCTCTGGTGAATGTGCCCAAACAGCCGAAATCAAAACATCATCTTGTTACTAATTGTACTTGTACTCTCAGTAATTATTGATAAGAAAAAGGCAGGTAAGTCTTAATATAGGTTTGAAGACATAACAACAGTATATTATAGCTGTTGTTATGTTATTTTGCTTTTTTTAATAATAAAGGGATTTTAGGGAAGTGACGGGACTTCGTATAAGAATTAAATGTAGACTAATGATTGGAGTTTTTGATTTTATATTAATCAATACGGTACGTGAAATTTTATATTAACTTGTTAAAATTCCCCCATAGATCTTACACCTATTAGAGCTACCTAAGGGGATTTAGACTTTCGACCCCACTCTATTTTAACAGGCTTTCGCCATACATTAGAAATATAATGAACCAAAAACTGACGATCATAATAAGAAATTCTTTAAACCTTTGCTGAAAGGAAATACGACATTCTCCCATTCTACATGCCCCCTTTTCTCTACAACTTTTATATGTTAAAATATTGAGGAAAGAAATCTGCCGATTTCTTTCTCAGACGGTCACTCATGACTTTGCTCTTTGTTTGCTTTTACAAATGAAGAGCTTTTATTTTGCATACTTCGTCTCACCATATCAAAAAAAAATTATACTGTAAGAGACATTTATCCATAAAATATATGTTATAAAAGAGGATAAAACTTTATATTATCAATGGCTTCCTCAAGCTTCGGCGCATCCTTGATTATAATGAAAAAGGTAGCACCCCCTACGACTAACCCCACAATATCAAGTAATAAACAACTAATTAAAATTCCATAAATTCAAAAATAACATACGATTCTTCCGACTAAAGAAAGTGTCTTCTAACAAATCATGAATCACATGAATTATTAGAAGACACTTGTGAAAAAAACATTTCTAGAAAGCCAAAAAATAAATTTTTATTTTTTACTTATCAGATATCCATTAATAGCTAAATAATCTATATCAGTACCTAAAAAACATTTTAAAGCGTCATGTGGGCTCTCAACAATAGGTTCACCATTATCATTAAAGGATGTGTTTAAAAGTACTGGGACCCCAGTTAATTTATAATATTGCGACAATAACCCATGTAGTTCAGGGTTTAATATTTTGGATACTGTTTGAACTCGTCCAGTCCCATCTGCATGAGTAACTGCAGGGATTTCTTTTTGTTTTTCTGATAATATTTGAGGTACGAGTAACATATAGTAAGAAGGATGAGCTAATTCAAAATATTCACCTTGTTTCTCTTCTAATACTATAGGAGCAAAAGGCCGAAATGCTTCTCGATGTTTTACTCTAGAATTTAAAGTGTCTTTCATATTCTTTCTTCTTGGATCAACTAAAATACTCCTATTTCCTAATGCACGAGGTCCTATTTCAGACCGTCCGTTAAACCATGCTATTATATGTCCTTCAGTTATTAAACTCGCTACTGTTTCAATATACTCTTTAGGCTTTATAATGTTAATATGACTACCATACGCTTCTAAAGCTCTTATGACCTCATTTTCAGAATATTCTTTACCGAGATATGGAGAAAATGGGTGCAATGATGTTTCACGCGGTTTTTTAGCTAATACATGCTGACCATAAAGAGCTGCACCAATGGCTGTTCCAGCATCTCCACTTGCAGGCTGAACATATATAGCCTTGAAAGGTGTATTCTCTAGTATCTTTTTATTTGCTACACTGTTCAAGGCTACACCACCCGCTAAGCATATATTATTACATCCTGTCATTTCATAAAGAGAATTACAGATTGTTATCATGATTTTTTCCAAATGAAACTGAGCAGCAAAAGCAATATCTGCGGTTGCTTGGAATTTATCATTTGCAGATTGGATTATCCCTCTAATAAATGTAACCATTTCTAATTTTTGCTCATGAGACTGTTTAAAGTTAAAACCAGCTATACTATAAAATCTATTAAACTCAGTAACATAAATATCTCTACCATACGGGGCTAACCCCATTGTTTTTCCTTCTTCTAAAAAGCCGAAACCTATCTCTGCTGTAACTCTGTAATAAAACCTACCGATTGAGTTCTCAAAAAGTGACCAACCTGACACTGGATTCTCGATCCCTTTACCATTAACTTTTCCGATTTCTTGAATTTCAGTTCCCTTTCCATAATATAAAGTTATTGTTTCATGAATATTTTTCGACTCATCTACTAACGTACCAATTCCATCTACAACTAGTATAGCCGCTTCATTGAATGGTGATGTAAAAAAGGTGCTTGCTGCGTGAGTTAAATGGTGATTAACCATTAAAATTTCTTTTCGAAAATCAGGTAAATAATCTGAATTTATTAAATCATTACTTATAATAAGGTCTAAATCTTCAGGTGTTAACGATGCCTCTGTTAGACAATAGTTAATAGCCCTTCTCTCCTTAATCATTGGAGTAACTGTCAAATCACTTTCTAAAGAATACTTTACTCGTGTAAGTCTCTCATCTTCAATAGAGCAAATTAGTTTACCATCTTTTATTACAGTCGCAGAAAAATCATGCTCAGATCCACCGATTCCAAGAATATTCATAATATTATCCTCCAGTTTGTATAGAGATTTTATTTCCTTATTAATTTTTCAGTTACATATATTATAAAAACAACAGTAACTTTCAATTTTTAACGAACGGTATTATTAAACCTAATTATTTTTCTATAAATTTGATATATAATCGTTAGATTTCTATTGGTACATTATTATCATTTATCTATCAAAATAATTTTAAATAAAGCTCCCTTTAGCATTGCATATTTGTTTGAATAGTCTCATAACATTTTGGTATTCAATCAATTTAATTTGTTTTGCAAAAATAGAACTTGTACTGCAAACAGCTAGTTTATAATCCTGGTCAATGTTATATTGAGTAAAGTTATATGGTAGTATATGACCCTTTAAATCAATTACACTTATAGACTCTGTATTCTTCAGAATCGAGAATGAATGTAGTGGAATGGATAATCCCATCCCAATACACTTGATATAACTTTCCTTTAATGTCCATAACTCAAAAAAATAATTCGGGATTTCAGCTTTTTTAAGATTATTTATATATAAATGCTCGTTTGATGAAAAAAAGTCTTTAGTGTACATCTCATAATCCAATTCCTCTTTTATTAATTCAATATCGATTCCCACTGGCTTTCTACCAAATGAACCTACCACCCATTTACCAGAGTGAGAAATATTATATTCCAGTTGAATATTAGAATAAACATACGGCTTTCCAAAAGTATTATATCCAAAAACCAAATCTGAATTATTACATTTCAACATTTGACATAATATAACCCTAATCAAAGCTTGACTAACTAAACCACGGTACTTATCATTTCCTAGTCTATATTTTTCAATTTTTATTCTTTGTTTAGGAGTTATATTATTTAATATCAAACTCGATTCCTCGTAAGACATTTTTTGAGGAATTTTAACAGCAAAGCTTTCAATTATCATTGCTATACACCTGCTATTTAATAATGTTTTTCTAAATCAACTTGATTTATCATCATATTATTTTTATTTCTCGAAAAACAGTGTAGATTATGAACTAGAATTTTAGTTACCCGATTAAAGAAAAATGGAGATGAATCTGATATATGCGGTGTAATCATTACATTATCCAACTCCCACAAAGGATGGTTTTTAGGTAAAGGTTCATTTATAAATACATCAAGAACCGCACCTCTAATTTTTCTTTCTTTAAGTATAAATATCAACGCCTCTTCATTAACAATTTCCCCTCTAGATAAATTTATAAGATATGAAGTTGATTTCATCAAATCTAACTGGTCTTTAGTTATTAAATTTTCAGTTTTTTTAGTCAATGGAATAGTGACGATTACAAAATCTGATGTTGACAACAATTGATCCAATTTATCCATTGAGCCCGTCCAATCAAAATAAGGAATAGGTTTACCTGTAGTATTTATTCCATTAATTATTGTATTAAATGGTTGCAGCTTTTTAGCAATAGTAGATCCAATTGCTCCTGTACCAACAATGCCAATTACCTTCCCTTCTAACTCTTCTGCTAAGAGTGAATTATCCCATCTCCTCTCTTTTTTAAAATTATAGTAATCATAAAAATGTTTTGTTAATTGTAACATTACACCAATTGCGTATTCAGCCATTGGTATTGCATGTACCCCACGTGAATTTGTAACTATTACATTTTTTTGCTTTAATTTATCAAAAGGAAGTGAATCAACACCAGCACTTAAGGTGTGGATCCATTTTATATTTTTAAAATTATTCAATACTTGTTCAGTCATCTCATGTCCAAAGCCTATAATTACCTCCGCTTCCTTTTCAGACATAGAAGCATGTTCTATATCTGAAAAAAATTTAAAATTAATATTTTTAAAAGTACATTCAATTAAGTTTCGACTTCTTTCATCTAACATTGTGCCGAAAACTATTTTATTCATATATACCACCTTTACTCTACAGTTTTAGATAAAACACCATCTTCTTTTATTTTTGATAATTTCGCTTTCTCATATAACCGTTTACTTAGTAGAACAGGAGTAAGTACAAGAACAACAATTCCACTTACAGCCCCCGCAATTAGCATGCCTTTTAACGTAAAAGATGCTAAAAAGACGCCACTTAATCCAAATCCAATAGAATGGGCAGCAGTGATTAGGCTAAACCCTTCTGATTTTCTATCAATTGGTATCTCATCTTCTACTGCCTGAGAACGAACAATCATTAATGGTGCTGTAAAAGTTCCAATTACAATTAATGATGGAATTAACACTACCCATGATTCACTTATATATAAACCTGCACACCCTAACACAAGTGCTGCGAGCATTATACATGCTTGCGAAAATTTAGAAAATCTTAACTTATTTTCAAACGCTGCATAAATAAGCCCACTAATAATACTAAAAACAGCAACAATTCCTATAAGAAGAGCAGCAGTATTAGCGCTCCAACCAAAAGATTGAGCGATCGGAAACGCACCTGTTTCCGCAGTTCCTAAAGCATGACCGAAAGCAATACTAACTAAAACCCAAAATATATAGCGTGGATTTAACCAAAGACGCTTAGGAGCAGCAAATGATTCTGTTACATTAGATTCGTTTTCCAGCTTATTTTCTTCCGAATCACTAGCAAGACTATAGGCTAGAATAGCTGATAGTAAAGATGCAACCACCATGGTTAAGGCTGCACCTGGCTCCCACAATGTCGCTACAAATGCAACAACAAGTGGTGCTGTAACAACAACAACCTCAATAACTGTTGCATCAATAGCTATCGCTGATGGAATTAATTTTTTATGAATAATTCGACTTAGAAGTGTACGAAACCCCCCTGGTGCCCCAGCTAAAAAAGCACCAGAAATCCCCGCTAATACTATTAAATATACTGATGGCAACTTCAAAGAAGTTGCAATAGTTAGACAAATGAACGTTACACTACTACCTATTAACAAAAAAAGCAATCCCTTTGTTACTCCCATTTTATCAACAAGACGCCCGCCTGGAACTGCAAAGAAGGTTAAGCAAATAGTATACGCAGTAACCATTAAACCACCAATGGTGTGTCCTCCCGTCACATAGTATCCAATAATTACAAAAGCAAGTGATGTCATAAGAGATGGTGCTCTCATGAGTTGTATTGCAAGGGACCATTGAATATATTTTTTATTCCGAATTAGTCCCCTCTTTGAAAAATCGTTATCATTTTTTGGGGTTGTTGCAGTTGTCATTACTTCCACTCCTCTTTCGTAAATATAAAAATTTTAATCTCGATTTCGATGTTGACTTCTAATATTATCCATCATAGACTGTATGTGTTAGAATTTATTATTTATTTTTCAAGAAAATAGGGGGAAATATGAATACATACAAATTAGCTGTTGATAAAACTACTATTAAAAGATTCTTACTCCAAAAACAAGGTCTTTGGAATCAATTAGAAATTCAGCCTTCTGCAGATTCAGACACCACACTATCAATTATTCGTAAACTAGAGTGTATACAATTAGACCCAGTTGCAGCAGTTGAAAGAAATCATCATTTAGTCCTTCATGCAAGAAATACCCACTATCAAAACCAACATTTAGAAAATCTACTTTCTACAAGAGAAGTCTTTGAATATGTTGCTAATGCAGCATGCATTATACCTATGGATGATTTTGCGATATTTGAGCCTATAAGAGAGTATTATGGTTCTCATATACATAATTCCACTCAAAACCTTGAACCTGTAATGGAAAAGATTATGACCAGATTACTAAAAGAAGGTCCTCTTCCTTCCCGTTCATTTCAATCAATTACACGTGTAAAAGGATATTGGGACACTACTAAAGCAAGTACAAAGGAAACAACATTAGCGTTAAACATTTTGTTTGATCTTGGTAAAATAACAGTGGCAAATAGAATTGGAAACGAAAAATTTTTTGCTTTGTCTGAAATAAACATCCCCCAAAACCAACTTTTCAAATCTCAAAAAATTGACAATGATGAAGCAAAAGAAGCTTTGATTCAGAAATATATGCGGGCCTATAGAGTATTTGATTTTGAAGACCCACGTTTTGGTTGGTATAAAACAACCGCAAAAGAACGTAAAAATATTTGTAACGTTCTACTGAAAAAGAGAGAGATCCTTCCCTTACAAATAGAAGGAGTCAATAGACAATATTACATATTAAGTCAGGATCAAGAGTGTTTAACAAGTTTAGATTGCAAAAAAAATGCTATCTCTAGTTCAAATTCAATAAAATTTTTACCCCCATTAGATAACCTACTTTGGAGAAGGACACGCCTAGAAGATATTTTTGATTTTAGCTACAAATGGGAAATTTACTTTCCAGCATCGAAGCGTAAATTTGGATATTATGCTATGCCTATTCTATATGGAGACTCTATAATTGGTAGAATTGATCCTAAATATATACGTGACGAAAAAACATTATCTATTCGCTTACTTCAACTAGAAGATCATATAAAAATTAATAAAATGCTCCTTAGATCTCTTGAAGACGGATTGCGAATTTTCAAGAATTTCCATAACGCTAATCATCTCATAATAGAAAAAACACACCCTAAGTCTTTATTAAATGAACTTCATTTATAAAAGGATAAGTGGAATCCCAATTTTAAGATTACGGGTTCCACTTATTTTTTACCTGTTTCCCACAGAAGACTCCTTCCACAATTTGTGTGAAGGTATGCTAGCACCAGGAGTGCGGCTCGAGATGAATGTCAAAATGTTTGCTACCATATCCTTAGACAGATTGCTCTTTGCAAACTTAAGATTTGAAGTTGGTTGCATAAAAATCGTTACTATCATATAATCTTCAACATTCTCATCCCACGCTTGCCGAAGTTGTGAAAGTCAAGTTGAAGTAGGAAGCGTGATGAGTCAATGTACAAGACACTTAAGTTCTCAGCGTAGGAACTACGGAGCAATCCTGCTCAAATCACTAGTAGATACATCATTGTTTACTGGAATCACCACTTAAAAAATCTCGTCAAGGTATTAAGAAAGTTGGTTCAAATTACTAATTTTGATTTAATTAAATTAAATAATTCTTCTGGTCCCTCTAAAAAACTATAATGATTTCCTAAAAGAGTAACAAAATCCGTATCGCCACATTCACTCCAGCCTTTCATATCGTTTGGATTTATCTCAGCATCATCATTCCAACCAACAGCTGTGATTTGGCAATTTAATTTTGTTATATCTATTGGCTTGTACTTTTTATTTGCGTCAACATCCTTCCGTAAAACCCCAAGATTAAGTTCAATTAAATCAGGAATTGGTGCACCCCCCATTTGAATAATGAGATGCTTTAACTCCTCGTACAATTCTACATCTGACATTGTTAAAAATCTCCCCTGTGGACCATCATGCGGGGCCACTTGTGATGAGATAAATAGATGAGAGGGCATTGGCTGCCCATTACGAATCAATTGCAATGCTATTTCATAACAAGGTAATGCAGAGCCACAATGTCCAAAAAACGCAAATGGTCGATCAAGATAAGGCAATAAATTAGGAATTACTTGTTCCGCTAATTCTTCATATGAAGAGTATGATTCCTCTATATAACGATTCTCTCTACCAGGTAATTGCACTGGGCATACTTCTATATCTCCAATAAAATATGGCCATTGGCGATACATACTAGCCCCACAGCCTGAATAAGGAAGACAAAATAACCTTGCTTTACTAGTAGCTGATGGCTCCCTAAGAAACCACTTGTTCATTCTCTTTAATCTGTCAACTCCGTTCATTACGGTCACCCCTCATTTTAATTAAGCATTATATATATTTAAGATCTAGTTTTGAAGTTATATTATTTCTAGTCTTTAAATGTCCTTTAATAGGTAAAGTTTTGAATCCTGCAATAAAATTTGATGCCAAGTGTTCTTCCCTACCAGCAAATTCAAAGGCTTCAAATTGGTTAAATAATTCTTCAAATAAAATTTTAATCGTTTGACGTGCTGCAGGATGTCCAACACAATAGTGAGCACCTTTTCCAAACGCTATATGTGGATTATATTTTCGTCTAATGTCAAATTTAAATGGATCTGTAAAAACGGCTTCATCCCGATTTGCTGACCCTATCCACGCAACTACTGCATCACCTTTTTTAATCTTTGTACCGCGGATATAAACATCTTTTAAAGCATATCTCATAAAATGACTAGCTGGAGATGACCACCGTAATGCTTCTTCCACACCAGTTGCAATTAAATCTGGATTATTTGCCCAATCTTCATAACTGTTTGTTTCAATTAATGTATATAAGGCACCAGATGGAACATGAGGTGTAGTAACATTTGCACCTAATAACAGACTATAGCAGTTGGCTAAAACGGCACCTAAATCCATTGGCTGTCCATCAATTTTTAGTTTAAGAAGAATACCAAGTACTTCATCATCTTCCCATTCCTTCTTTTCATGAATAATATCTTCGAAGTAGGCAAATATCTCTCTATGTGCTTTTTGTAAAGAGGCTTTTGTTCCTTCAGGAAGCTGATATTTTGGGTCATCGGGGGCTATTGCCATAGCTGTCAAATGTGTTAATTTAGGCCAATCACTAGCAGGTAATCCTAAAATGGTACCGGCAACTGCAGTTGAAAGAGACATCATAGCTGAAGCAAAGTCGATCACTTCCCCATTAGCAGCAGGTTCTAGTAATTTACGGATTTCATTACGGATAACATCTGAATATTTTTTTAGTGTACGCGGTTTAAAACCCTGCTGGATTGGTCTTCTCATTTGTGTATGTCTTGGAGGATCTGTAGCAGTCATCTGTCTCTTTCCTGCTGGATCATCAGTACCCAGTAGATTTAATAATGTCCCCCTCTCGGATGTAAATAATGTGTGATCACTTAATACCATAGCGACATCTGCATGTTTTGTAACAGACCAAAATCCTAACCCATCATTAACATTTTGCCAATGTACCGGAGCACGCTCACGCATAGCATGCCATATTAAGTGCACATCACCATGACTATGTAAATATGGATCCGATAAATTAAAATCCTCAATAACTACTCCTACAGAATCGGTAGGTCTGGTTAATCTCATAAAAATTCCCCCTCTTATTTAACGAAATTTTCAAACTCAATGGTTTTTGCCAAACCTTCAATTGTTGGATTTAAATATATATTTCTAGAATGAATAGGAACTTTTTTATCTTCTCTAATTTGTGAGATTAATTGAGCAACAATTAAAGAGTGTCCACCAAGTTCAAAAAAATCATCTTTTACTCCAACTGGCTCAACTTTTAACATTTCACCCCATAAATTTGTTAAGTATAACTCAATTGAATTGGTTGGGGGAATATATTCATTCTCCAAATTTCTAGGCTTTCTTAAAGTTGTAGGTAGTGCATTTCGATCAACCTTCCCATTCATTGTGAGAGGTAAATTTTGAATAATTGAGATTACCCAAGGTACCATATAAAATGGTAATTTCTTCTTCAAGTATACCTGAAGGTTACGTGTTAAAGATATATAATCGCAATTTTTAGTTTTTGGAATAACATATGCTATTAACCGCTTATCATTTTCAATATTCTGAACAACAACTACGGCATCCATTACTTCATCATGTTCTTTTAATGTCATTTCAATTTCATTAGTCTCTACTCGATAGCCGTTTATTTTAACTTGTTGATCTTTTCTGCCTATAAAATCAATAGTACCATCATTATTCCATCTCGCTTGGTCGCCGGTATAATACATTCTCTCTCCGTAATTTTCAGAGAAAGGATTCGGTATAAATTTACCCGCAGTCTCTCTCGATCTTCCCAAATAACATCTCGCTAGTCCTTCTCCTCCAGTATATAGGTCTCCAATTTCCCCAATTGTAACTGGTGATAAATTAGAATTAAGAATATAGACTGTAGTACCATTAATAGGCTTTCCAATTGGTATATTACCCTGAATGCTTTTCTTATTATTTACTGACCAAGTAGTAGTAAAGGTTGTATTCTCCGTAGGACCGTAACCATTCGTAAATATAATATCCGAATTGGTATCAAGTAATTGATTCACATGTCTAGCAGAAATCACATCCCCACCTGCTAAAACATGTTTAATATCTTTAAAAATACTAATATTAGTATCTATCATTAAATGAAATAACCCGGATGTTAACCATAATGTATTAATTGAGTCACGTTCAATTATTGTTTGAATTTCCTCAGAAGTGACTTCTTGATGTGAGTAAATAACCAACTTTCCACCATTAGTCAACGTTCCCCATATTTCTAAAGTAGATGCATCAAAAGCAATTGGTGCCAATTGTAAAAATACTGTATCTGATCCTAGTAATAAAGATTCTTCACCTTTAACTAGTCTTGTAATTGATTGATGCGTTATACATACACCTTTTGGTTTACCAGTAGTACCAGAAGTATAACTAATATAAGCAAGATTGCTCGGAGTTATAGAACGTTTTGTAGATATTAGCTTTTTCGAACGAATCCTTTCCAAATCGACATCAATATTTATAGTCGAAATGTCTTCTCTTATACCATCTAACTTATTCAAGTGGTTTCCGGTAGTAATAATAATACTCGGATTCGCATCTTTAATAATATAATCTAACCTTATCGTTGGAATATCCGGTTCTATCGCTAAGTAACATCCTCCAGCTTTTAAAATTGAGAGAATTGAAACAATTGTTTCAATTGATCTGTGGGTAAGCACAGCAATTACCGTTTCTGGTCCACTCCCTCTATCAATTAGGTCTTGTGCAAAACTATCTGTAATTATGTCTAATTCATAATAAGTAAGGCTTTTTCCATTACAAGTTAACGCTATTGACTTTGGTGCTTTTAATACCTGTTCCTTAAATAGCTCATGTACACATTTTTGTGGAGTACGGGAATTTACTAATCCGTTCCACGCTTGATCTAGAAACAAATTATAGTTAGACTCATCAGAAATTCTATTTGTCCTATTCATCATTGACCCTCCTTTTTATTATATTGTGCATTTTTATTAGGCTTACTTGTCTATCACATTTATTTACCGTTAACTCATTCTTTTTTCATTTTTTTATTTCATTACTATCTACATTCTCTATTTCCGCTCGCAATTGATAAATTCTTTCGGCTAAACTTTCAATACTAGAATTGTCAAAAAAAGTAAGTAATGAAATATTTACTTTAAATGTTTCTCTCATCTTAGTTACAAGTTGAGCTGCCATTAGTGAATGACCACCCAGATCAAAAAAATCCTCTTGTGTTGATATTTCATTTTTTTTAAACGCCTCTAACCACATGTCTTTGACAATATCTTCAATATTCCGATAATCCAAACTAATTCCCCCTTTATTATTTCAATTCAATAACAACTCATTAATATAACTTTCGGGATTCTTTATAATGACTTCAAGAATATGTGAAAATCGATTTATCATCAGATATACTCGTTCTTTAGATATTAAATCCGAGTTATAATTTACGTTTAAATAAAGACCATCTTTTCTCTGTTTTAGCATCCAAGTTAAATCGAATTTAGAAAATCCTGTATCCACATCATCAAATTCATAAATATTCAAACCTTTAAAGGAAACATTTTCGAGTGGGTCTTCTTCCAGCAATAAGTCAACTTGAAATAGTGGATTTTTCCCTTTTTTACGCTTCGGCTTCACTTTTTGAATAATAATATCCAACGGTACTTCCTGATATTTATATCCATCTAGTGCAGTTTGATTCACTTGTTTAAGAAATTCACTAAACTTCATTTCTTCTTTAATTTCACTTCTTAGAATTATTGTGTTAACAAAATATCCAATTAATTGATCAAACTGTTTCACAATTCTACCCCCGGCAGTTGGAACACCCACCGACAAATCTGATTGTTTTGTGTAGCCATACAACAAAATTTTAAAGGCAGATAACAAAATTATATACATGGTTGTTTTGGATTCCTTTGAGTATTTTTTAATTTCATTCTGCAAGTCATACCCTAAATTATATCTAATAGTTTTCCCAGTATAACTTAATTGATTACTATTCTCTTTTCGATCACCCAAATTTAAGTAGTGGTCCGAACCACGAAGTTTAGAATCCCAATATGCAATTCCAGATTTCATCTTTTTGTTTTGTAAACTTTCCTTTTGCCATAAGGCATAGTCAAAATAGTTATACTCTAAATCTGGTAAAACTACATTTTGTTGTTCGAGAATAGCTGTATAATAGATACCCAGTTCTTTCATAAATATGTCAAGTGACCAGCCATCAAATATAATGTGATGGACATTAAACATGATAATATGTTCAAATTCAGCTGTTTTTATTACATATGTCCTCAGTAATGGTCCAGATTTCAAATCAAATGTTCTTCCAGCTTCAAGTTCCATATACTTTTCTAGTTCAATTTGTAAATCAGGTCCCTGTAAATTCGTCAAATCTATAATGTTTAGTGGGATGGACATACTTTTGTTCACAATCATTACTACTTGTTCATTAATCAAATCAAATGTACTTCTAAGAGGAGGATGCCTGTTTACCACTTTATTGAGAGCTTTTTTTAAAACTCCCACATTTAAATTCCCTGAAACTTTAAACTTCCATGGTACATTATATAATGCTTTACCAGATAAGAATTGATGCATAAACCATATTCCATTTTGAGAAATCGAAGTTAAGAACGCTTCTGTTCCCCCCGTTTGACTTTCCAATAGTGTTTGGTTTAATTTTCTTCTCTCCTTAATTTCTTCTATATTTAAATTATTTTCTCCCATTCTTCTCTTACTATTTGTAAGGATGTCGGCTAAATTACTAATGGTTCTACTTTTTAGGATTTGATCAGGATGGATATCTATCTTAAACCTATCCCTTATTCTTGCTACGATTCGGAGTGCAAGAAGAGAGTGGCCTCCTAAATCGAAAAAATCATCTGTGCAACCTATATTTTTAATGCCAAATACTGATTGCCAAATTGAAAGTAACTCTCCTTCATCAAAATTTTTGGGAGCAACATATTGAGAAAGATGTTTTTCTTCTGTATCACTCATTCTTTTTAATACCGCTCGATCAATTTTTCCATGTAATGTTAATGGTATTTCCTCTATATATATTAAAGAGGATGGAATCATATATGGAGGTATTTGAGTAAGAAGATAGTCTCTCCATTCACTTATTGATAAAAATTCATTACTACTTGAAACCATATAAGCTGTTAATACTGTATCCCCTTGCTTATTGTTCAGCCCAATTACAACTGATTTTTTAATACTCGTGTGACTTTCTAGTACTTTTTCAATCTCAGCTGGTTCAACGCGATAGCCTCGGATTTTTAATTGATTATCTATACGTCCAATAAAATCAACATCCCCATCCGGAAGATATCTACCTAAATCACCAGTTTCATACATTCTATCTCCATATACCCCAGAATAAGGATTAGGTATGAACTTTTCAGCTGTTAAGCTAGGTTTATTCACATAATAGGATGCTAGTGAATCTCCACTAATATATATATTTCCAATCTCTCCTGTAGAAACTGTTTCAAGATGTTCGTCTAATATATAAACATTAGTGTTTGCAATCGGCTTTCCTATTGGCAATCTCCATTCACTATTACTATTTAGGGAAAGCAGGCTATCATCCTTAGGCTCACAATGATAATACGTAGCTGTAGCTGCTGATTCTGTTGGGCCATATACATGTATCAATTTAATGTTTTGTTGACACCATTTTTGATACTTTTTGTATAAAAGACGTTCTCCTCCAGTTATTAACAACCTAAGTGAGGATGGTAAACAGATACTGTTATCATCTATATATTCAACGAGTTCATGCCATAAAGGTGTGACTAATTCACAAACAGATACCTTTTGATTATTTAAACTTTTTAATAATTCACTTATGGAAGGGGGTGAGCTGTTTGTGATTTGAAAAATGATGGTACTCCCAGTTAATAAAGCTGGATATAATTCCTCTAGTGCCGCAGAAAAACTAACAGATGCTACTTGTAAAAAGCGATCGCTCGGTAATAACTGGAAATGATTTGATGCTGTTTCAGCTAAATTTAATATACTTTGATGAGATAATAGTATTCCTTTTGGTTGTCCTGTAGATCCAGAAGTGTATATAATACAAGCACCCTCATTTTGATTTAAGTTTTCTTGAATTACATTCACTTTTTCTTTAGTTTCAAACAAACTTGAGTCTATCTCAATAATTTTTACTTTTCCCCCATGGAAACGTGAGGCAAGGTCAGAAGTAGTAATAATTATTTCTGATCCAGAGTCCTTAAGCATATAGGATACCCTTTCCAGTGGATAATGATGATCCACTGGAATATATACGCCTCCAGCCTTTAAGACACCAATAATTGATATTACATAATTTCTAGATTGTGGCAAATAAATTAACACTCGAGATCCGGTAACTACTCCATTGTCTTTAAGAATCTTAGCCATTTGATTTGCTAAACTATATAATTCTTCATAATTTATTTCACCACCACTATCAACAATTGCTATTTTATTACTGTATTTCATAGCAATGTGATCGAATAGGGTATGGATAGTTCTGTGAGTCTGATTTGGTAAAGAAATACCATTTTTATATTTATTCATCTTTTCACCCTTTTGACATCATAGTAATTGTGGATATATTAGCAAATACTTGTTGAACTTTCTTTATTGCTTCTCCAAGAATTACACTAGAATCGTATTCTACCAATAATGCTTCAATCGCCGAAATTGTAGCAATAATTTCAAACGGGTCCATATAACCACAATGACCAATTCTTATGATTTTATCCTTGTATACACCTGCACCATCTGTTATCTGAATACCAAAACGTCTGGATAAATCTTCAACAAAATCCTCTGCACTTAAGCCTCCTGGTAAAAATGCAGCTGTAACTGCCGAACAAACTTCCTCTGTTTCAATAAGTAACTTTAAGCCCAAAGCCTTCATACCTTCTCTAGTAGCTTTACTCAATACTGCATGTCTATTGTAGACATTTTCAAGTCCCTCATTAAGGATCATTGTTGTGGCCATATCCAACTGAAATATTAAACTAATAGCTGGCGTAAATGGGGTATGCGGATATTTTTCTTGGCTAAATTTTTTTGATTTTCCCCAATCAAAATAAAACCTTGGTAAAGTTGCAGACCGGTGTGCTTGCCATGCCCTTTCACTTACACTAACAAATGAGATCCCAGGTGGAGTCATTAAAGCTTTTTGGCTTCCAGACACCACAACATCTATGTTCCATTGATCTGTTTTTATCTCACTTACGCCTACACCAGATGCAGCATCTACAATAGTTAAGGTTCCTTTAGCTATTTCTGATAACCTCTCAATATCATTCATCATTCCTGTCGAAGTTTCACAAAAGACACAAATAGTAGCAATTATATCTTGATTAAGAGATAACTTATTCGCCACCGCTGTAAAATCTATTTCTTGTCCAAAGCCACATTTAATTTCTTCCACTATAACCCCATAAGCTTTACATATTTCTATCCATCTTTCTGCAAAAAAACCATTGTTAATAATAAGAACTCTGTCCCCGGAAGAAAACAAATTTTGTATTGTACTTTCACAAGCTCCGGTAATACTTGAAGAAAAAATTAAGATGTCGTTATTTGTGTTAAGAATTTCTTTTAAATTATTTAACAATCGAGAAAATAAAATACCAAATTCCGGGGTGCGCTCATCAATCATTGGTTGCATACCAGCATGAATGACTTCATTCGGGATTGGAGTCGGACCTGGGACCATTAATCTTTTTTTATATAACATCATCTTCCCCCTACGTTTAAAAAGTTTTTTAAAAAATCACTCTATTCTCTGGACTTATTCGAAAATCTCTAGATTTTCGAATATCTCTTGTAATGTTTAATCTTTTAAGCCAGCGATCAGTTCCATCAAATTTAGCCTTAAATGGGTTTCTACCATGTACAACTTTATAATTATCTAAAAATATAATTTCTCCGGGTTGAATAGAATAGCCAGCGATTTTTTCATCAACTTGCTTCACTATTTCGTTAAAAGCATTATTCGCATCTATGTCATCCAATACATCATCCATAAAATATGGATCCAGCCTTAAATATGGATTTTTAGGATCACCAAAGAGAATTGAAACCTTTTCCGGTGATGTATTCAGTTTGTTTATTCTATCGTAACTACGTCTTAATACCTCTTCAGATACAGGTATTTCTTTACGTATTTCTCCCCTATTTTTTTCGAGATGAGATTCATCTGGTCGAATAACATATTTTCTCTCAAATAATTTTTCTTTTGTTACTTCATCCAATTCTAAATTGTCAATTGATGCATAAGTTGTTTCAACATTATCTGGATTTCGTAAACACATTAAACCTAGGTAATCAGTCCGATATGGATGGAAAGCATCCTCTGTATGCCAAGTTAATAGTACTTCACTACCAGCACCAAGTTGCTCTAATTCATATCCTTTTACAGGCAAGATATCATGCATTACATAGCCTTCTTGTTGAGTAGCCCATGCGATAGGATCCGCTAACAGGCATGAGCATAAATAAAAATAGATATCCTGTTGGATTGTAGGTGATTTATCTGGTTTATTCTCCCAATGAGATGGTGTTTTTCCAAGCTCTATATCGTTTATTGGGAATCCTTTTATAAGAAAGATTCCTTTACCAGTCTCTAATAATCTAAATCTATTCACCTCACTCCGTAATCTTCTAGGAAGTTCTTGTGCATAAATACTAGCTTCCAATAAAAAATCTTCATCTTCAACAGATTGATATTTTGAAGAAAGATCGTCCACAATCTTCATTATTGATTTAATTTCTTCACTAGTTAACTCTATACTATGCATACAATTTCACCTCTATATATTATTTTTAAGACATTGTTCTAAGCTGGAAAGCCCCAGATGTAATTCCCTAGCGGTACAACCAAATCCAAGCCTTACCCTTTGTGGATTCCCAAAACAAGTTCCTGGTACTAATAAAACATTATATTTTTTTCCTAATTCATGGCACAATTGTTCTACATCAATGTATGATTTAATTTTCGGAAATACAGTTACTCCTCCACCCGGCGGATTAAATTCAATATATTTCTCGTTTTCATTCATCCAGTTGGATAAATATGCTAAATTTTGTTTTACTTCATTTAATCTACTATGAAGTAAAGTATCAATATTTCTAACTGTCTTAAGCGATACATATTCCACTAATGGCGATAAATGTAAAGTCATTCTATCCCGTAATGGAATAAATTTTTCCAGTATTTCTGGAGCAGCTATACACCAACCAAATCTCAAACCCGGGAGTCCATAGCATTTAGAAAATGTTCCGGTTGAAATCGCTTTTTTATAGTACTTTGTTGGATCTTCTAATGGCTCTGTATCATATACAAGATCAGTGAATGCTCCATCCCATAGTAGAAACACATCAAACTCAGAAGCAAGTTCTATAATTTTCATTAATTCTTTATTTGTGATAGTAGTACCAGTTGGATTATGCGGAAAATTCAGAATCAACATTTTAGTATTTTGTTTCATTAGCTTTTTTAATTCATCTATGTCTGCTTTAAATCCGTTCTCCTCCCGAAGATACCATCTTGTTAGCTGACATCCAATTTGCGTTGAAATAGATTCTACGGAATGATAACAAGGATCTAAAATAATTACATGATCACCAGCATTAAGTAAAGAATTTAAAGCTAAGTATAAACCTTCACTAGATCCATGTGTCACCATTACAGAGTTTGGATTACCGTTACTCCATCTTTCACTAATTTCATATCTTAATAGTTGGTGACCATATGATGTGCTATCCATTAGCTTTATTTCATCCAATTCATCCGTGTGAATCTGTAATTTTTCTCTGAGTTCACCAAATGACCATGGATAAACACCACTACTTCCGATATCAATTTTTGCATCATAGTAATATTTCCTCATCCATTCTTCTAGTAATGCTGGACTATATATCATCTTTCTCCTCCTTTATGCTACTTATTACTAGTAATCTGTTTCTTGCATTAGTTATTTACCCTACTTCTGTCTCTTAGACTGAGTGGGCGCATGTCAGTCCATTCTTTTTCAATGAAATCTAAACATTCTTCCTTTTCCCCCGAAAATCCAACTTCTTCCCATCCTAACGGTAGTTCTTTTTCTTTCCTCCAAATTGAATATTGCATCTCATGATTTACTACCACTGTATAAATTGTTACTTTTTCCATCATAATAACCCCCATTTTTTATTTAACTTGAATTATCTTAGAATCTCCCAAAGATTTTCTGATTTCATCCGCTAGAATATTAATTCCAGGTTTATTAAATATTGTGTAATGATCACCCGGAATCGTTTTAACTGAAACTTCTTGTTGAGACCAATCCTTCCAACCTAGTGTTTTATCTTGGTTATCACCATTCTCCGCACGGAGCACCACAATTTCTCCAGGATACCTTTTAGTGGGTACATATCCATTTAGTGCATTTAAATTTGCTGAATACACATCAAGCATATATTTTAAATGCTCAACTTTAAATTCTGTTGAAAATATTCCTGCTTTCCTTATAACTGTAAGTACATAGTTTAGTCTTTCTAATTCATTCATTCCTTGATCCATTTGATTCAGATAAATCTCGGCCCCGCTACTTTTTTGTAAATCTTCAATAAACATTTTAAAGATTATTTCGCCGGAATATTCCATTGAAGATATATCTTTACTCCAACTATCTATCATAATAATTTTTGGTGCATATCCTAATTGATCATAAATTTGTATTCCCATCTCAAAAGCAACGATTCCGCCCATAGACCAACCTAAAATAGTGTGTTCTGTTCTATTTGTTAGTAACAGTTCAGATACATATCGCTTTGCTAATTCTCTAATCGATGTAATCGGCTTTTCATTCCCATCTATACCTGGTGCTTTAAAGCCATAAACTTGATAATTAGGTTCTAAAAGTTTAAGCAATCCAGTATAGCAAAAAATATTCCCTCCAACCGGATGAACTAAAGACAACGTTTGTTTATTTTCACTTGGATGCAATTCTACGATTACATCGTTTTCATTATTATTCGATTCTTTCTCCAGCATTTTTGCAATCCCTTCAATAGTTGGGTATTGAAAAATCGCTGCTGTTGAAACTGTTTTCCCTAAAAGTGCTTCCACTTTTCTTATAAATTGAATAGCGGAAAATGAATTCCCTCCAAGCTCGAAGAAATTATCCTTAACACTGACTTTGCTAATTTTTAATGTTTCTTTCCAAATATCTGAGAGCATCATCTCTATCTCTGTACGAGGTAAAACCATTTCGTGTTTTGATATTCTTGTTTCATTTGAAGGATTAGGTAGCCTTTTTTTATCAATTTTCCCATTTTGACTAAGCGGAAATTTTTTCATTTCGATAAACCAAGATGGTATCATATAATTTGGTATGATATTTTTCAGATAATCCTTCAAGGCCCCTAAATCTAAAGACTGTCCATTTTCTAATGTGAAGTATGCAACAATTCTAATATCATTATCCTCATTTGTATGAACAACCACTACTGTTTGTTGGATTAAAGGATATTCCTCCATTACTCTTTGGATTTCCTCTAATTCAATACGAAATCCCCTAATCTTTACTTGATGATCAATTCTTCCTAAATACTCTAAACCTCCACTATCTAGAAATCTTGCTAAATCCCCAGTTTTATATAATCTTGAGCCTTTTTCTTTACTAAAAATATTTGGTACAAACTTCTCAGCAGTTAATCTAGGACGATTATTATATCCCCTGGCTACTCCCGCACCACCTACATGAATCTCTCCAACTACTCCAATAGGGACTGGCTCCATGTTTTCATCTAAAATATAGAGTTCTAAATCAGAAATTCTTTTACCAATCATATTCTTCTCATTGGTTTGTGAATGATTGATTGGTTGATGAGTAACATGAACTGTTGTTTCTGTTATGCCGTACATATTAACTAAAGCTGGCTTACAATCTCCATGTTTGTTAAACCAATTATTTAATTTATTTGTTTCAAGCGATTCTCCACCAAAAATTACTGTACGTAAACTTAGTTCCATGTTCAACTCTTTATCAGCTTCGATAAACTGGTAGAAAGCAGAAGGTGTTTGATTTAAAACTGTAATCTTTTGTTTGGCGACTAATTCATAAAATTCATCTATAGAACGAGCAGTCCAATACGGAACAATAACCAACTGTCCACCATACAACAAGGCACCCCAAATTTCCCAAACTGAAAAATCAAATGCAAAAGAGTGAAAAAGAGTCCATTTATCATCAGAATTAAATTGGTAACATTTTTCTGTATTAAGAAATAACCTAGTTACATTAGAGTGCGAAACCATCACTCCTTTTGGTTTACCAGTAGAACCAGAGGTATAGATAATATAAGCTAAATTAGATGGATTCGATATATTTTTAATATTACTTGTACTTTTTTGTTTAATGATTTTTCTATCTTTTTCAAACGTTAAAATTTCAATTTCTAAATCTTCATGAAAACTGTCTACTAAATGCTCATTTGTAAGCAACAATTGAGCATTACTATCTTGTAAAATATATTGTTTTCGTTCTTCTGGATAGTTTGAATCAATTGGAACGTATGTACCTCCAGCCTTCAATATTCCAATAATCCCAACTAGCATCTCAATCGTTCTTTCAACGCAAATACCAACTTTTACTTCAGTAGTAACACCATTTTCTCTTAAAAAATGAGCTAGTTGATTAGCCCTTTCATTCAGCTGTTGATAAGAGATTGATTCTTTTGTAGAAACAATAGCTATTGAATCTGGTCTATTCTCAACCTGTTTTTCAAACCATTCATGAATGCAAAGATTACTATAATTAATATCATTTTTTTCATTCCATGTTTCTACTACTTTTTTTCTGTCCCTTTTTGAAATTATTTGTAATTCTGATATCCTCTTATTTGGAGTTGCAACTGAACTCTTTAAGATATTTTGGAAACTCTTCGTCAATTTAACAATTGTATTTTCCGTAAAAATTTCATTGTTAAATTCAATATGACACTGCATGCCATCCGCATCTTTTTCAAATGCAAAGGTCAAATCAAATTTAGCCGTATCATAATCAACTTCAACTCTTGATACTTTAAGGCCAGGAAGTTGTAACGTATCCGAAGCACTTTGTAAAATACATAGGGTTTGTACTATTGGGGTATAACTTAGGTTTCTTTCCGGCTTTAATTGGTCAACTAACATTTCAAATGGTACTTCTTGATGCGCATAAGCACCTAGACATGAGTTTCTTACTTTCATAAGTAATTCTTCAAACGTCGGATCATTACTTAAATCATTTCTAATAGGTAGCGTATTTACAAAAAAACCGATAATTTCCTCTAATTCAATAGAGTTACGATTCGCTGTAACAGTTCCGACAATTATATCTTCTTGACCTGTATAACGATGAAGTAAAATGTTATATATAGTAAGAAGTCCCATAAATAAAGTTGAACCATTTTCTTGACAAATCATTTCAAGTTCTTCGATGTCTGCACCCGATAACCAAAATGAATATAAGCTTCCTTTATAATTTTGAATTGCTGGTCTAGAAAAATCAGTAGGAAGTTCAATTAAATTTGGAGCATTTTTCAATTGATTTTTCCAATATAAAAGATCGTTTTGTAATTTTTCTTCTTGAAATTGATCATGTTGCCAAATTGAATAATCGGAATATTGACAATTTAAATCCGGCAGTGGTGATGGTTGATCATTACAAAAAGCTTCATATAATACCTCCATCTCCTTAAATAAAATTCCCATTGACCATCCATCTGATATAATATGATGCATAGATAAAATTAAAATATATTCTTCCGAACTATGGTGGATAACTGTTGCACGTATTAAACACTTAGAAAGGTCAAATGGGGTTGATGCATCGTCATAAATAATTTTTTCCGCTTCTTTTTCACTTTCATCTTTTGTAGAACTACATAAATTAATGACACGAAACGGTAATTTCATTTGATCAGTAATAATCTGTACTGGCTGCTCATTCTCCTCGGCGAATGTTGTACGTAACCCCGCATGCCTATTGACAATTTCTTGAATGCTTTTTTCCAATGCTTTTAGATTAAGCGGTCCAGTGATTTTTCTTACATCTTGAATATTGTAAAAAGAATTTCCAGGTTTTAATTGCTCCATAAACCACAGACGATTTTGAGCAAACGAAAGCGGAATATGTTCTTTTTTGGCTTTAGTAACAACCTGTAATTTTTTTGGATAATCAGTTTTTTTTGCGTCTTTTAATAAAGATAAAATTTCATACTCATGTTGATGAAGTCCCTTAAGAAGTTCTTGATTTAACCCTTCTTTTGGTCCGTTAAAACGTAAACTATCATCTTCTATCCAAATTTTTATATTTTTTTTTCGAAGTTTATTTAAGAGCTCAATCATTTTCATCTAAAAGCCTCATTTCGGTATTTTATCAATGTTCAGCTTGGGACACATTCATTACCCAGCATAAAGTATCAATATAGTCAGCCAACTTCCCCAAAGTAGGTACTTCAAATATACTTGATACAGGTAATGGCACATTGAATTTAACTCTTGATCGAGAAATTACCTGTATAGCTAATAAGGAATGGCCACCAATATTAAAGAAGTTGTCCCTCTTCCCAATATTTTTTTCACCTAGAACTTCTGTCCAGATCAATGCAAGTGCTTTTTCTGTATCAGTTGAAATCGGAATAAATTCATTAATAGAGTTATTCACATTTGGAATAGGAAGCAATTTCCTATCAATTTTCCCATTTGGCGATAATGGTAGTTTATCCATAAAAATATATTGAGATGGAATCATATATTTAGGTATTTTTTTCTCTAATTCATCTCTTAAATCCCAATCTGTAATGTTATTGTTCCCCTGTTCAAGAACCACATAAGCTATTAAATACTTTTCCATATTTTTATCAATATGAATAGTGACAACCACATCAGAGATTGAATCATGTTGTAATAAATTCACCTCCACTTCCTCAATCTCAATCCTAAATCCTCTAATTTTAATTTGATTATCAATTCTTCCTAAAAATTCAATAGTCCCATCCATCCTATACCTTCCAAGGTCACCCGTTCGATATAATCTTTCGCCAAGCCTATTACTATAAGGATCTGGTAAAAACTTATTAGCTGTAGCCTTAGGATTATTAATATATCCTCTACCTACACCTGCTCCTCCAACAAAAATCTCACCCTTAGATCCTATTGGAAGAAGATTTAATTCATTATCTAGAATATAAATTTTTATATTGTTAATCGCTTTACCTATCGGGGCTATACCAGGCTGCAGATGATTTATATTATTAACCCTATACATGGTTACATCATCTGCACATTCTGCTGGTCCATAAGCATTAATTATTTCTGTTTCATTAAATGCCCTTATCCAATTTTTTAGTAATCTTGAATCTGATTGCTCACCTGTAACTAGCATGAATCTCAACAGTTGATTACAATAATTACTTTTTGTAGCTTCTTCAATAAATAATTTTAAATAAGATGGCGTGGTTTCCATAACTGTAACTCTGTCATTCTTTACTTTTTCTAATAGTAAGGTAGGATCCATCACAGTCTGGTCACTATAAACTCGAATTCTTCCTCCGACTAATATAGTCGTTAAGAACTGCCAAATTGATATATCAAAGCATTGTGAAGCAGTTTGTGCAACTGTGTCTCTACTAGTCAGTTTCAAGTCAACAATTTTAGAAAAAAGGTGATTCATCATGTTACGATGCTCTATCATTGTCCCTTTTGGTAGTCCGGTAGAACCAGATGTGAAAATGATATAAGCCAAATTTTCTGGAAACACTTTAGGTATAGAGCATAAATCCATTTGAATTTTATTCTTAATTATTTCATCCAAATATAAAGTTTGAACGGAATAATTAAGCAAATCGTGTAAATCAAGATTTTGTACTTCCTCTCCAGAAGTAGAAGAAAGTAAAATTGTTTTACACTTACTTTGTTGAAGAATATGCTTAATTCGTTGGATAGGATAATTTGGATCTAGCGGAAGATAAACCCCTCCAACTTGGAATATTGCTAGTATACTAGCTAAATAATATCTATCACGATTGCCTAATAATCCAACTACTGTCTCATTACTTGCACCGGACAACATAAGTCGTTTTGAAATTTCATTTGATAATAAATATATTTCTTTGTATGTTAACGTCCCTTCCTCATCCATAACAGCGATATTGTTTGGTGTCTTAGTGACTTGCTCTATGAACAATTCAAAGAAACTTTTATCTTTAACAAAACTTCTTTTAGTATCTGTCCATTCCAGCAATAATGTATCTTTTTCACTTTTTGTCATAACTTCAATCTCTGATATCATTGCATCAGGCTTAGCTATTACATTTTTTATGATATTTTGAAAATTATTAGCCATTCGGACAATTGTATCTCGATTAAATAAATTTGTTGAATACTCAAAATTCACAACCAAAGAACCATCTTCTAAATCTTCAATAATAATAGATAAATCATATTTAGAAGTTATTACGCTATCTTCTATACTATGGACTTCCAAGCCTTCGATAGAGAATGTGTGACTACCATGTTGCAATTCAAACATTACTTGGAAAATTGGTGTCCTGCTTAAATCTCTTTCTGGTTGAAGCTCCTCTATTAGTTTCTCGAAAGGGAGATCTTGATTAGAATACGCTTCTATACATGTATCCATGACCTCTCTAAGAAAGCTCTTAAACTCCTGATTCTCACATATTTCCCCTCTCAAACAGACCATATTCACAAAAAATCCAATTATTGATTCAATTTCTTTACTAGTTCTAGCCGCAATTGGAGAACCTATTACAATATCGTTTTGTTTTGTATATTTATAAATAAGAATGTAAAAAACTGATAGCAAAGTCATAAATAATGTTACGCCTTCTTTTTTACTCAAATTCCGAATTTCATTAGCTATATTTTCCGGAATTATAATTTTATACAAATCTCCTTCAGAATTTAATATTGATGACCTCATTTTATCGTATGGGAGTTCAATATATGGTGGAGCGCCCTTTAGCTTATCAGTCCAATATTTTAAATATCTTCCCATTCTTTCTACAGTTAAATGTTTACGTTGCCAGTTTGAAAAATCAGCATACTGGTATTTAATTGGTACTAAATCACATTTATCTCCTTTCACATTGGCCTCATAAAGAGTAGTCAATTCATCCATAAATATCCCAGCTGACCATCCATCAAATATAATGTGATGCATGTTAAAAAGGAGTATATGCTTATTGGCTTCCAATTTAATTAAATGAACCTGGAATAATGGGCCTTCCTGTAATGAAAATGGAGTATTTACTATATTTAACAAGAATTGTCTCTCAAATCTAGTATTACTTAAATCTACAAAGTTAATTTTAATCTCCTCTGAGTCCGCAATTATTTGAAACGCTTTACCGTCTATTTCCCTAAATGTTGTTCGAAGGGACTCATGGCGTTGAACAATTATATTTAATGCTTCTTTTAACGCTAATTCTTCCAAATCCCCACTTAAAGTAAATGCAAAGTATGTATTATAAGAAGTATCATTAGGTTGTAACTGCTGAAGATACCAGAGTCGTTCCTGTGCAAAAGAAGCTCTAATTGGATCAATTCTAGATGTAATTTCTAATTTATCAACATTATTTTTTTGTAAAGAGGCTTGATTTAATCGCTTTTCAATGATTTCATGAATTGTTTTTCCCTCTAAAGAATCAAATTTCATATCTATTCCACCCCGCTAGATACATTTACGTCTGCAGTAACCGCCTCTTCTACAGCGTTGATAAATTCTCCAATGTTCTGGGTCTCAAATAAACTTCTTAATGGTACATCAACTCCAAATGCTTCTCTTACACGTACCATGATTTGGATTGCTAATAAGGAATGTCCACCCAATTCAAAAAAATTATCACTTAATTCTATATTTTGCACTCCAAGTACTTCTTTCCAAATAACCGCCATTGCTTTACCAGTTATACTTTGAAGATTGTCTAAATAAACATTAGATTTACTCTCAACTAATGGCACTGTTTCTAAATTTAATTCAAATACTTCTTGAATATGAACGCTATATTCCCTATCCTTCTTACCTCTACCAATTTTCAATAAATACTTCCCTTTTTCAAATGGGTTTTCTACTAATTTATCCTTCAAGTTAGGATATTGTAATGCATATTCCATATCAATGTTTACGTTATTAATAAAAATTTGACCGGATACTCCTACAGGAACCGGCTTCAAATTTTCATCCAAAATTAATACTTTATCAGAGGTAAATCTGTCTATTTCATTTTCACTTAGAATTTCTAAAGTAGATATTTTTGAATTAGGATGATCCAAAATATTTTGCAACAGTGCTTCATAATGATCTATATATCTTTGTATTGTTTTTTCATCAAATAAATCAGTATTAAATTCAACATTTATTTCTAAAAATTCCCCTTTATTTGTTACTGTCCAAGTTGAATCAAACTTAGATGTAAAAGTTGGTAATCCCTCAATAGGTAATAATTTTAAACCTTCCATATTAATTCCTAATGTAGCGTCATCTTCATACGCAAAGACAGTTTGAATTAATGCTTGAGTGGTATTATTTTGCTTAGGCATTAACTCTTTAGCAAGAATATCGAGTGGAATGTCTTGATAAGTGTACGCTTCAAGTGTTGTTCTCTTGACTTCTTTTAATAGTTCTTTAAAAGTCGTTTCTGCATTAAATGTTGTGCGTAAAGCTACTAAATTAACAAAGTAACCAATTAATGACTCGTATTCAGTTTTAGAACGCCCAGCCATAGGTGAACCAATTAATAAATCAAAACTTCCAGTATATTTGTGTAGCAATACTTTAAATGCCGACAATAATACCATGTAAAGTGTTGATTTCTCATTTCTTGCCAAATAAGATAATTTTTCCGTTAGATGCTCTGGCAACTTCCTTGTCAAAATTTTGCCTTTATATTTTTGTTCTGGTAACTTCGGAAAGTCACTTGGGAAATAATTTCCTTTAGATACGGCATTTAACTTATTTCTCCAGTACGCAAGATATACTTCTTTATCTTCGTTATTAATACGCTCTTTGTTTATTTTTGAAAATTCGAAATAATCACAATGTAATTCCGGTAGTTTTGGCTCTTTTCCTTCAATTATTGCATTATAAGTTATTGCTATTTCTCTAAGTAAAATTTCCATAGACCAGCCATCAAAAATAATATGGTGCATATTGAAAACCAGAACATGGTTGTCTTTAGAATAACTAAACAAATAAGATCTCATAAGTTCTTCATTCTCTATATTAAAAGGTTTTGTTGATTCTAAAGAAATTAGTCTATTTAGTTCATTCTGACGCCTTTCATAATTAAAATCTGTTAAATCTACGATATGAAAAGGGACTTGAGTTACACCAGAACAAACTATAAATGGCTTATTATTGGCCATTATGACTCGGCTTCTTAACACATCATGTCTTTCCCATACCCTTTGAAGTGAAGTCTGGAGCGCCATTATATTAATATCCCCTTCAATCTTACACATCCATGGAACACTATATAGGGGACTGTTAGGTATTAATCGATCCAAAAACCATAGACCATATTGATTCAATGATAATTCATATATTTTTTCTTTTCTTTCATCCCCTACATCTTTATCTCTTTTTTTATTCATATAAAATTTCGAATCGTTCATTCTTTACATCCCCCTCTATATTTAAATTCTATTTATAGCTGTGTGACAAATTTTGTTGAATGGAGTACTCAATAATATCCAATCCTCTCTGCAACCCGTCACTATCAATTATTAATGGTGGAATAATTTTGATTACCTGGCTATCCGAACCAGATGTTTCACAAATTAATCCATTTTCAAATGCAGTTGCACAAACTCTTTCTGCGAGTCCATTTTTTTTGCAATAAATCCCCTGTATTAGCCCTCTTCCACGATGCTCTCCCTCTATCTCTGGATATTTTTCAATTAAACCATGTAAATCTTTTGATAATTTATCTGCTTTTTTTTGAATAGACTCCTCAAATTTTGTATTTTCCCAATATTTTAATGCTGCAGTTCCAGTAACAAAAGCTAAATTATTTCCCCTAAAAGTGCCATTATGCTCTCCTGGAAACCAATTATCAAATTCCGGTTTTATCAGTGTTAAAGACATAGGAAGACCATATCCGCTTATCGATTTAGATAAACATATTACATCTGGGCTAATATTTGCTGGCTCGAAGCTAAAAAATGTACCTGTACGTCCACAACCAGTTTGAATGTCATCTATAATTAATAAAATATCAAATTCATCACATATCTTTCTTAATTCCCTAAGCCACTCAAAACTCATTTTGTGTAGGCCACCCTCACCTTGTACAGTCTCAACTATAATTGCTGCAGGAATTTCAATACCACTTCCATTATCATTTAAAATTTTTCTTAAATATTCTAGCGAATCGAACCCATTAATATAGTTTTCATATGGAAGAGACACACCATTGTTCAAAGGTACTCCTGCCCCTTTTCTTTTCTTACGATTACTACTTACCGAAAGTGATCCGATGGACATTCCATGAAATGAGTTTGTAAAGCTAAATACACCTGTTCTTCCAGTGATTTTCCTTGCGATTTTCAATGCACTTTCTACTGCGTTTGTTCCAGTCGGTCCTGGGAACATAATCTTGTAATTCAATCCTCTTTTTGATAAAATTACATCTTGGAATTTTATTAAAAAGTTAGCTTTAGCCATTGTCCCCATGTCTAAGCTATGTGCTATTCCATCTTTTTGAATATAATCAAGTAATTGCTTTTTCATATATGGATCATTGTGTCCATAATTTAGAGCACCGGCTCCAGCAAAAAAATCTATATATTCCTTTCCGTTTTCCCCCCATATTTTAAAACCTTTAGAACGATCAAAAACTGTCGGAAAACATCTTGAGTAACTTCGAACACTAGATTCTAAGTCTTCAAAAACATTAAGATCAGTATATTGACTTTCATTCAACATGAGAAAACCCCTTTCAATAATAAAATAAAAAACTATCAGTATCGCTTTGTTACAAATTTTATTTCTTCACATTACAATACTTCCTACACCTATACTAAAATATAGTCTATTTAAATTACGTTTTCTAAATGTTCTTTATAAATATTAGTTATAACTGAACTCCATTAAAAATAATTGAATGTAATTACTTACTAGCGATTACTACGCTGTTAATATAAGTTTATTTTCTAACTTTTACCTTGTGATATTAACTAGCTATTTCTATAAATATTGATATTTTAGTATACGGACAAATAATATTTCACAATGTTTAATAGATTATAAGTGGAACAATCGTATTGTTAACTTCAACATCATTGTATTTAAAATTACAATAGTTAAGGGGTTTTGTCTTTATATAAAACATTAGATTAAACTAAAAATTTATTTAGATAAAAATTTTTTTAAGTTCTATAATGAATTTACCGTTAAATAATCTATTTCCGAGTTCAAGTATCCAAGGAAAAAATTCACTTCATCAAAGTACAATAAATACCCTATTTAATATCATTCGTAATAGATTTTTAGATATTTCTTGCAGAACTATGGCATTTTTATATGAGTTTATCTAATTAAAAATCCAAATTAATTAAATCAGGGTTATAAGCTCTATAACTTCATCCGAATACCATTTAAATATTATATACAAACAATTCATTCAACTGCATTTACCGAGAATAAAACAGCTCTTTTTTATTTCTGAATTTTCTGAAAAAAAATTATCAAAAAATAAATTTAGGTATTCATGTTAATATTTTATTTAAATTCAATAATTTAACAAAAACGAAACTTCCATAGCAGAATTTAAATTCTCATTCAATAAGATAAACGAACTTAGAGTCACTTAAGCATTACATTAATTTATGTAGTATATGGTGATTTAATATAACATTAAAATCGCTAACAATATTTTAAATGACTTGAGCACTCGGAAAATAAAGTTCTTTAATTATAGTTAAAGTTGGAGGTAAAAAGGTGAAAATAATAGTATTGTCCCATAATGAAGATTTCATTGAATTGGTGAGCTTCATCCTTAAGCAAAAGAATATAGATATTTTAAGTACCAATGATCGTGAAACTATAATAGAAATTGCGCAAAGCGGGGACTTTCTTTCAATTGTATTAGATCTATCAAATCCAACACCTGAAGACATTTACTATTGGAGTGAATTATTTCAATTGACTTCTATTCCAATTCTAGTCACACACTCTAATGCAAGCGATGTTAAACAAGTACTTTTAAGACAAAAAGCATTAATTAATCTAACAGATCCAATAACAACTTTTTGGGAAAAATTATCTGCGGAAAGAAATAAAAAAGGTAAAAATTCCTTTGAGAATCTTATATTATTATCTCCTGATATAATATTTGACGTCGCAGGGCATTGCATAAAAAAGAGAAATGAAAGTATTATGCTATCTACTACAGAGTTTAAATTATTATATCTATTAGCCAATAATATAGGAGAAACCTTTACTGTAAATGAACTAATTGATTATATTGAAATCACAGGAATTTCCACATTATATGTTTACATTCAAAAATTAAGGGAGAAAATTGAAAAAAACCCTAAGAATCCACATATTTTGGTCAACCATAGAGGCAGGGGGTATAAACTTATAATTTCCGCTACTAACCAAGTTAATGAAAGTTATACTGAACCGATTAAATGTTGAATTAACTACCATTTAATTCAATTAGGATTACAGCATGCTTATTAAATCCCTTAATAATCAGAACATAAAAACTTCGTAAATGGGACTGCCCTTCTTGTTGTACACACTATGATAGGGATATTAACCAAAATATTAATCTACAGAAGGAAACGATAAGACTTCTAACCGCAAGGACTGTGGAGCTATCCTAATAGATTAGAGTTTGATAGAACTCAGTACTTAGGAATCCCCTCTTCTAAATGAAGGAAAAGTCGAGGTAGTTCAAAACAAAACCTTGTTAATTAAAGGTGGATGAATACGATGAATAATTTTACTATAAAGAAAATTACTAATGAAGGAAAAGAGATCGAGCATCAAAAAATTGAAATTTCCGGATTTAATTCAAAAGAAATCAAAGCCATTAAAATTATAAGCACATCAAAAATGAAAGAATTTTATGATGGTCTGTATAGTCAATACGATTTTTTTTTAGAGGTTTATTATGATGATTCTAGTTTTAAATTTATAACATGCAAATGCTTGTCAATTACAGACAATGGAAACGGCTTATATCATTACGAATTTCATTTGTGACAAAAGCTGTTTTACGCTGTAATTTGGAGAATACTATACACTAGTCAATAATTTAACAGTAGAAAATAAATAAAAAAAGTAACTCCTGTGTTTGCATAAAAGTCTTTTTTAATTAATTAGCAGTCCTTATATACCATTTATAATTCAACTCAATTTATCTTTCTCCGACAGAAGACGCCCTCTCAATTTGCGGGAGGGTACGAGAGTACCAGCGAATAATTGAAAGGTAAATTTCAGCTGGCTTAGACCAACATATTTGCTACCATGTACTTGTACGGATTACTCGTTGAAAGTTGAAGATATGAGGCTGATTGCAGAGGATAATCGTTAAAATTGTAAAATCTTCAACGTTCTATCGTTCCACACTTGTCGAAGTTGCGAAAACCAAGATAAAGTAGATAACGGAGTTCGCCAACATACAAAATACTCCAGTTCTCTCTATAGGAACTATGGACAGAGCACTAGTGGATACATCTGTGTTCACAGAAATCTTCCTTAGAGTGCTAAATGGGAGTAGTTCAACTTAGTATAAACTATACTGTTCTGATAATTATTCTTCCTCCATTCGAACTAGGTGTTTAATAATTTCTTCACCTACACAAATATAATTACGTACTGGCACCTCTAAACCAAGTGCCTCCTAATTTACTAGCTATCACTAAAACTTTTTACTCAATTACATTTAATTACAGGTTAAATTCAAATTTCCTTTTTATCACTCCACTTTTATCGTGAATAAAATACCATTTAATCATGTTGTTTTTACATATTTAAATGGTATTTTTAAATCCAAACAAACATATCTGTTTATGTTTCTCTAAATAGATTTTTGTTGTTTGGACTTGCAGCATAAGATACACCCCTGATAGGAATCTATACGCCTTATTACCTTTTATACTATTTTTACACTAAAATCATGTTAGCTCCTTTATAAAAAATACACCCCTTCTTTTCATTTTATTATTTCTTTTTACCTATCGATTTAAGACCACGTTTAATAACATCATAGAAACTTAGAGACTGTGCCATATGATCTGGATCTACATATTCTCGTATAGCCCGAAGAACTCTCTTAGGTTCCTTAGAGGAAAAGGTGAAGAGCCCATTTCTCTTCGTTTCAATCGCATAACGTGGAATCCATTTCCCCTTAAACATCACGGAGGCTATAACGTAATCTACTTCCTCCCACGGGATTTGAATAAATTTACGCGTATCACGAGAATTATAAAATTCAAATCCTTTATCACCAATCATAATTTTCCCATAGTCTGTAAGTCCCGTGAACGCGGTGGCATCTATTACTAAATCTACCTTTGTATTAATTGATTGAACCATCATATCCACTCCATTTCATTTATCCTATTTAAAATTCGCTACTTCAAACTATTAAATCAATACAAAAAGTGGCTGAAACAATAATATCCAGCCACTTTTTGTATGCGAACTATTATCGTTTCACAGATTACTAAACTACACTTCAATCTCAACAATTCCTAAATAATAAATCTTAAGAATTGACAACTTCAGCAACTTAAATTATAAAAGTCCGATTACGTGACCAACTACCCCAACTACGAATAATGAAAGAATAATAACAATTGGGCTGACTTTTTTCTTAAGCAACCACATACAGAAGAATGTCAGAAGCAATGCAGCCAAACCAGGAATTAATTGATCTAAGTTATCTTGCAAGGTAGTCACTTTCGTAGGTGACAGTGCCATTCCTGAGTTTACTTGTTCAAAAGATTGACGAATCCCTTCACCATTTCCGGGAAGTTTGTCCCACTCAATATACGCTCCTTTATCTAACTGAACTTCAGATACGACTGGCTTGAATTTAATTGATACCCACCGTTCCACTAAGGCTGCAAGTACAAACATACCAAGGATTGATGCACCTTTTGTAATATCTTGTAATAATCCACCTGAAAGATCATCAGTGATTTTAGAACCAGCTTTATAACCAAATTCTTGTGTATACCACATAAATCCCCAACGAATCAGATTCCAAGCTAAGAAGAAAAGGATTGGCCCAAGGATATTCCCACCCATTGCTAATGATGCTCCTAAAGCACCTAACATCGGACGTAAAGTAAACCAAAACACTGGATCACCAACACCGGCTAAAGGACCCATCATCCCAACTTTAACCCCTTGAATTGCCACATCATCAACTTCTGCACCATTAGCGCGTTCTTCTTCAAGTGCTAATGTAACTCCTAAAATTGGTGAAGCAATATAGGGATGTGTATTGAAGAATTCTAAATGACGTTTTAACGCCGCTTTTCGATCTTCTTTTGATTTATATAATTTTTTAATTGCTGGAATCATCGAGAAAGGCCCAACCACCATTTTGCATACGTTCATAGTTCCAAGAACCCTGAATAAATGTAGATCGCCATGCAACGGCTAAGCGATCTCTTTTTGTTAATTGAATTTTTTCTGCCATTTGTCTTCTCCTCCTCCTGAATTAATAATCGTTTAAGATATCGTCAAGTGGATCACCAGAGTTACGTCCACCACCATTTGAAGAACCACCCATTTTAGAAAGACTCAAATAAATAAGAGCTAAAGCTACACCCAATGCACCAAGTGCAATAAGTGTTAATTGAGAAATTGCGGCTATTACGAAACCAATAATGAAGAATGGCCATACTTCTTTTGTTGCCATCATATTAATAACTAATGCATAACCAACAGCAACAACCATTCCACCACCAATAGCCATTCCATCAGTTAACCATGCAGGCATTGATTCCAAGAATCCTTGAACGCTTTGTGCAGGGATAAATAAAAGTGCTCCGGCAGGAATCGCAATTCGGATCCCTTGTAAACACACCGCAGCGATGTGTAACGCTTCAATTTTTTTAATATTTCCTTCTTCAGCTGCCGTATCCATCATGTGTACGATAGGAACAGCAAGTGTACGAACAATCATTGTTAAGAAAAGTCCTGCTACTGCTAGTGGTACCGCTACTGCGATTGCTGATGCAACACCACTAACACCTTGTCCACCTAATACTAAAATGATTGCCGATGCAACAGATGCCAATGCGGCATCTGGCGCTACGGCTGCCCCAATATTTGCCCATCCAAGTGCAATCATTTGAAGTGTACCGCCAAGAACAATACCTGCCTCCAGGTTACCAGTTACTAAACCAATTAATGTACATGCCACAAGTGGTTGATGGAATTGAAATTCATCTAATATTCCTTCCATACCGGCTAGAAATGCAATTAGTATTACTAAAATTATTTCTATAGTAGACACTATGATCCCCCATTTCATTTAAATTTGCTATGTCACTATGCTAATTCAACCTTCGCTTTTTTTAGAATGTCATCCATGTTGGCACGGGAATCATTAGGTACTTTACGTACATCAAAATGAATGCCTTTTGCTTTCATTTTCTCGAAAGCTTCAACATCTTCTCTTCCCATAGAAAGTACCTTATTTACAACAACCTTTCCAGTTGAATGGGCCATAGAACCAACGTTAACTTCTTTAATATCCACACCACCCTCTATAACTCTTAGGACATCTAGTGGGTTTTCAAATAATACTAGTGCATTAGTATTACCAAAACGGGGATCTTTTTCAACTTCAATCATTTTGCTGATTGGAATAACATTGGCCTTAACCCCTGGTGGTGCCGCCTGTTCGATTAATTTCTTACGAAGATCGTCTTTAGACACTGCATCTGAAACTACGATAATACGATTTGGTTGTGTAGACTTTGTCCATGCGGTCGCTACCTGACCATGCAATAAACGAGAATCCACACGGACTAAAACGAACTTGATTTTCCCATCACCAACTACTGTACCGGGAGCAAGTCTGCCTTTTGCTTTTCCATCTTTAGCAACTGCAGTATCAGTATTTTCTTTGGGTTCCAGCTCTTCAGGTTTAATCCTGATCCCTTCTTTTGCTGTTTTAACGATTTGTGCTGCGATTTCTTGAGCAGACGTTATTGATAAACGAGATGCATAAGCTTCAATCACCATTGGTAAGCTCATACCAGCAACGATCGCCCAATTGTCTTTGTGTTCTTCATACAAGCCATTAGCTTGATTGAATGGAGTACCGCCCCATAGATCGACTAAAAATAATACTTCATCTTGATTATCAAAAGATGCAACTGCAGCTTCCATTTTCGCCCTCAAATCGCCTGGACCTTCGCTAGGCATTAAGGTAACAGCTTTAACATTTTCTTGTTCTCCAAAAATCATTGCGCCAGATTGTAAAATGCCTTCAGCAAATTGGCCATGGCTTGCTAGGATAATCCCTACCATCTCTATACCTCCTAAATATTTCATCCTAATTTTTTTCCGTATAGACGCAACCAACACAACTTTTCTTCTTCGTTTCATCAATCTTTAACTATTAAAAAACAACTTTTTCTATCCCTGAGAAAACCACCCCCTAGGCTATTTAAAGCTCATTTTTTTCATAAAATTTCTTTACTACTGATAATGAGTTTGCGAGTCTTCAATTCACCATCTTTCAAATCATTACTTAAAACACATAATTTCTTGCGGAAAAGGTTCGTAATCTTATAAAATAATCCACTAAAAGAAAACGCTTTCAAATCATAGAAAGAACATGCTATTGAAAATTTTTGATTTATATACGCTTACTCTAAACTTAATCAACTAAAAATAGACTGAGTTCCAACAAACCAAAATAAGAGTGAAACTCCACTTGCGACTTTCCTCATCGATAAGGGAAGTATTTATCTCGAAAAAACATGAGTATAAATGCAATCGAATATGAAAGAAATCAATTTGAAATTCTGTGAATGATAAAGATGCCATGTATGTGTTTAATTGCGCATATGTTACTTACGGAAAATTTGATTAAATGACAGACTATACATATTTCCCCTTTTTCCAACTAAAGAAAAGCACTGTTATTCGCGAAATGAAATCGATTCCATTCACTAAAAACATTGACGCTCTATCTGATAAGATGGTTTATATCGCCTGCACACAAAGTTGCAAAAAGAATGGTTTTCTCCTTCTTGAAGTTGTTAATACAAATGGAAATGTACTTCTCCTCATCACCTTTACCTTATACATTTTGGCTAAATAGCAAATAAAAAACAATAAAACTCTCTTACGAATCATGCGTTTCCTAGAAGCTGCTTTCTGGAAAACATCTTATATGTGTTGATAGAAGAGCTGGCCCGTCGTAAAGGAACATTTGTCATTAGCATTTTTAATTTTGGTTAAACTGAATATTTTATCAAATTTAGAGAGAGTATGTATCTAAAAAATCACGATTATATTTATAGAATTCTGGCGCATAAATATAATAATATGAAAGCAGCTCATTTATCAGTTCTTAAAAAGAATAAACACAATAATTCCTAAAACAGTTATGTTTATATATATACATTATATCTATTGTGAAAATTTTCACAATAGATATAAATTGAACATTTTATGAATAATATTTTCATTTTTATATAGCGTCACATCGATATCAAATTTAACTCATGTAACGTCAACTATAGTAGAGATTGTCTTTTTCTAAAAGTTATGGATACTTATACACATATCATGTTAGTCATATTAAATGTTGGATTATTAGCCTTAGAACAAAAAAAGAGACCCTTAAAGGATCTCATAATTAGCTATATTGAAACTGATACACATTTATCTATTAGAGAGTAAGGCGTTAACGCCAAGCTGGGGAGAATGTCATGTATACCAACATAAGAATTTTTCTCAATAAATTTGCCATCAGCAATGCGTACAAGCATCATAAGAGCGAATCTAATGCTTTTTAAGCCACCACTTTTTGATTTTGGACACTATTAGTATAAATTTCTAGCTATTTCATCTTTTACTGTGATCCCTACAGCTTCTAACTCCGCAATTTTTTCAGCAAATTGTGGCAGATATCTTTTATGTGCAATTAATAGTTCATCTAGTACACGTTTTGCTGTTTCGCCGCTAGGGATTAACGGGTTTATTATAAACGCTTGTAATGCTAATCCGTAATCACCGGTTACTGCTGCTTCTTCTACACATAGTTCCATATTTTTCATTACTTGCAGCCATCCTCTTTCAGCCGGTTGAAGCGTACCGAAAGCAATTGGTCTTGCTCCTGCAGCACCAATATATGCAGAAACTTCCACAACATCGTCCGGAGCCAAGTCTGGAACAGCACCGTTATTTTTTGTTGAAACTACAATGTGTGTATTTTTATTTGCATAGATGGAAGCAATGGTTTCACATGCAGCATCTGAATAGTGGGCGCCTCCACGTTTAGCCAACTGTTCAGGTTTATAATTTAAGTTAGGATCCTTATACAATTCAAATAGTTCTGCTTCTGTCTGTTTAACTTGTTGGGCTCTTGTTCCAACGTTTGAATCATTGTATTCTTCAAGCAAATGTTCTAACATCTCGTCATAACGGTAATAATAACGGTGATAGCCGCAAGGGATCATGTTCATCTGTTTCAATTGTTCTTTAAAAAACGGAACATCAAAAATATTTGACGGTATACCGGAATCTCCATCATACAATTTTTCGATGATTTCGGAAGTTACATCATTTCCCGTCAAATCTTTAACTCGATGCCAGTGAAAATGATTTAAGCCAGCAAAAGTATATATTAGCTCATCCAAGTTTTTTCCTATTAATTCTGGTTCAGCAATCATGGCATTAACTGGAACATTGCACAAACCAATAACCTTTTCCCATTTACCATAACGAATAATTGCATCCGTAACCATTCCACTTGGGTTTGTGAAGTTGATTAACCAAGCATTCGGACATAATTCTTTCATATCTTCCACAATGCTTAAAATAATAGGAATCGTTCTGAAGGCTTTGAAAATTCCACCTGCCCCGTTTGTTTCTTGACCTGCCATCCCATATGATAAAGGAATTCTTTCATCTTTAATCCTAGCATTTAGTAAGCCAACTCTAAATTGGGTAGTAACAAAGTCAGCATCTTTTAATGCTTCACGACGATCTAAAGTTAAATGGACTTTGACATCATATGGAGAAGCGTCCCACATTCTTTGAGCCATCTTACCAACAATTTCAAGTTTTTCCTTCCCATCTTCAATATCAACAAGCCACATTTCTCTAATTGGCAATTCTTCATATCTTTTAATAAACCCTTCCATTAATTCAGGAGTGTAGCTGCTGCCCCCACCAATCGTTACAATTTTTATACCTTTTGTCATTTTATTTTTCCCCCTTTTTCTCTTTTCATTTTTGTTATCTTTTAATCCCAATTAAGAAAGTGAGAATTTCTCTTTAGTTGCTGTATTTACATAAAAACAAAAAATTTGTAAATTAAATTTAAGAATGGGGATAGTAATATTAAATAGATTGTTACTTCCTCCTTTCTTACCTGTAGTATAAAATAAGGAGAAATATAATCAATATAATAAAGATGAAATCATTCTTCATTTACATTTTCATTTACAAAATCAAATCAATTTTGTAAATGAAATTTACAAACGGAAATATTAATAGAGGTGATTAGATATGTTACTGATAGAGAAAATGAAAGAAGATATTTTTTCTTCATCTGAAAGTGAAATAATCGTATATTTATTTAAACAGAGAGAAAATATTAAAGACAAAACAACTAAACAAATTTCTAAAGAAACTTATACTCACCCATCCACCTTAATTAGAATTGCTAAAAAACTAGGATATAGTGGATGGGTGGAATTAAAAAATAGTTTTCTTAGCGAAATTGAATATCTAAATAGTCATTTCTCTTCTATTGATGCTAATTATCCTTTTGACGATCGGGATAGTATCATGACCGTTGCAAATAAGATGGCTTTATTGAATCAGACAACTATTAGCGATACTTTGTCTCTCTTAAATCATGATGATTTGCAAAGGGCAACTAATATGTTGGATCAAGCAGCTCATATTAAAGTATTTTCTATGTATCATAATTTATTGATTTGTCATGATTTTAAATCGAAAATGAACCGAATTGGAAAACATGTCAGTCTATGCACAGTTGATCCTCATTTTGAAGCAGTAAATTCTAATACTGAAACTTGTGCAATTGTAATATCTTATAGTGGGGAAAGTGAGGATATTGTCGGTTTGTTGCCATTTCTCAAGAGAAAGAAAGTACCTGTCATTGCTTTAACAAGTATTGGAGAAAATACCCTAACAAAATACGCTGATTGTATTTTGCGAATTACCACTAGGGAGAAATTGTATTCAAAAATAGGAAGTTTTAGTTCGAATGAATCCATCTGTTTTCTTTTAGATCTTCTCTATGCTTGTGTTTTTTCCGAAGACTATAAAAATAACCTCGAATATAAAATTCGCATTTCTAAATATTTCGATCACAGAAAAAGTTCCAATAAAGTTATGCAAGAGGTTAAAAACGATAATGTTTAAATGAAGTTGTAACAATTTGTATTATTAATCAATTAACAATGACACCTCAAAAGGCATATTTTTTTATATTGTAAAGCATTATACTTAAACTATCAGATGCTTTAGTTTCATTTTCCTTTCCATAATCACAGCTAAAATAATTAGTGGTTTATTCAATTAAAGGGTGCGATTGTGGAGCAACATAGATAAGAAATAATCAAACTGAAAATATTAATAGCGTGTTTTGATCAAACTTTTTTTCAAAACACGCTCTTTTCAATAATCCTTTATCAAGGTTATTAGTATCAATTTGATCAAACTTTATTTTAAAGACACACCCCCACCATCCGCTTTATCACTTACTTTTATTTCTCCCCCTATATTATAACCAATAGAGGAAGTCATAGTTTTTGTGTCTATCGTATTTATTGGCGAAATTTTATAAAATTGAGAGTTTTCATTTGTTAACTCCATTCCAATGTTATAAGATGAAGCCCATTTTATAACAGATGACATATATCAAGCCTCATGTCCATATTCATCTGTTAATCCTTCTATCGATTTATTTGCACTAATATTATTTCCATCGGTTTTAATGACAGCGATTTTTTTATTACTGTATGGATCATCAATTATTGAAACTAAAAGAGATGTTTTTATTTTTGTTTGCCCATCGAATAGAGTAGAAAAATTATTATATACCTTTGCATTATATGATCAATAGTAAATATGGTTAACTAATTACTTTCTAATAGAAGTTTAATATATTAATTGCTTAATAAAGCCATTGAAAACATATAGCTCCTATAATTCCTCCTATGGTACTACCAATTATGGGGATCCATGCGTAACCCCAATCAGAGGAGCCTTTATTACATATTGGTAAGATTTGATGTGCTAGTCTTGGCCCAAAATCTCGAGCTGGATTTAAAGCGAATCCAGTTGTTCCGCCAAGAGATAAACCTATAGATACTATTAACGCTCCTATTAATATTGGAAGGAGCCCATCTGTAACTTTATTATGACCCATAGCTAAAATTGAAAATACAAATACCGCGGTGCCAATAATTTCACTTAACAAATTGGACGACCAGCTTTTTATTGCAGGGCTTGTAGAAAACACCGACAATATAATTTCTTGATTTTCAGTTTCTCTCCAATGCGGAAAATACTGGAGCCAGACAAATATTGAACCTAAAAAAGCTCCAATCAACTGAGCACCAATATAGGAAGGAACTTCACTCCAAGGGAATACCCCTATACAAGCAAAAGCAATTGTAACTGCAGGATTCAAATGTGCACCACTTATGTTATCTACTATATATATAGCAAAAGTAACTGCTAATCCCCAGCCAAGAGTAATTGCAACCCATCCGGAATTTTGTGCTTTGGATTTTTTCAGCAAAGTACCTGCTACAACCCCGTTCCCTAATAGAATAAGAATTAAGGTTCCAATTAATTCCCCCATAAAAGGAGACATATTTTACGACCTCCTTTGTTATTTTAAAAACCATTGTATAAACACAAGGGCATCCTCAGCATCTTCCCCATCAAGAATTACATGTAATCCTGTTCCCTTTTTTATTGCTAACCCCATTAATTGAATAATACTCTTTGCGTTTATTTTTTTACCATTAAACATAAATTCAACCGAACAGTTATAATCTTTTAATCCATTTACTATTTCACTTGCTGGTCTTGCATGAATTCCGCCCTTACGAGTTACAATTAAATTTTTTTCGATTCTCATAAGACAAGCTCCCTTTATATTTTTATACTGTTTTTCGCCTCAAATGCAGCTTTATATATTTCTTCTAGTGTTTTTCCACATCCTGATTCAACAACTGCTACGTAAGAGCCCTCTACTAATGGTGAATCTGCTATTTTTATTTGATTTAGTCCTTCTTCTGCTAACCACTCTATAGCTAATTCAGTATTAATTAGAGCGCTTCCCAAATCCAGAAATACAATTACACCTCGGTCGTTATAAATAGACTTAATAGCATCTTTAATTTTACTAACACTTGTCCCTATTCCATCTTCATCTGTTCCTCCTGCAGAAACAATGGAAACATTGGAACTTAATTCCGCTAGTAAAACCTTTAATCCTGCTACTAATTGATGACTATGAGAAACTAAAACTATTCCCACATTACTCATCATAATTGCTCCCTAAGTTCATTAATAATATCCTTTTCACCTATAAGAGATAAGCATAGTGTTTCAAAGATAATAAAAGATGAGACTGCTCCAGGATCCAAATGACCAATAGACCGTTCTCCTAAAAAGGAAGCGCGTCCCTTTTTAGCTAATAATGGCTTAGTTTTTTCCATTTGTTCTCTTGCAAATATGATAAGACCAAAAGGTTTTATTTTTTCTCCATGTCGTTGTATATATTTCAAAACAGGATCCCAAACATCAAGCATTGTTTTATCACCTATCCGAGTTTTTCCTCTTAGACAAATACCATTTACAGATTCTTGCAAAGCATGACCCAGTTCATCTATTGTAATTTTATTTTTTCCTTTTAACACTTTACCAGCCCTTAAAAATGCCGTTCCATATAATGGGCCTGATGCACCCCCAACTTTTGAAATGAGTACCATTCCAATATCATGAAATAAATCTCCAATATCATCATAAGCGGTATATAATATCTTTTTTTCAACTTCTTTAAAACCTCTATCCATATTAATACCATGGTCTCCATCACCTATTAATTGATCAAGTTGCGTTAGGTTTTCTTTTTGATACTCTATTTGTTTGGCTGTGAGTTGCATCCAATTGATAATATGTCTTGGTGTAATATTCATGTTGGTTCCTCCTATTGTACACGCCAATTAGTCGTATTTGCCGGCTCATTAAGTAAATTAATCAGTTGCTCATCTAGTTTTAATATAGTAATAGAAAATCCGGCCATATCAATTGCTGTCATATATTCTCCAACGTATGTTTTACAGATATCGATACCAGCTTCATTTAAAATTGTGTTAATCATTTTATTTAAAATATACAATTCCATTAACGGCGTCCCACCTAAACCATTTATCATAACTGCGACTTTGTCACCAATTTTTAATTGTATATCACTTAAAATACGTTCTAAAAGAAGTTCAGCCATTTCATTAGCTGATGTCATACTAATACGGTGAGTTCCAGGTTCACCATGGATGCCCATGCCGACCTCTACTTCATTTTCACCAATTTCAAAACCGGATGTACCAACTGACGGTACAGTACAAGTAGTTAATGCCATACCCATACTACGTAAATTAGCAATCACTTTATTTGCAACATCTTCAACTTCTTTAAGCGAAGCTCCTTTTTCAGCCAGCGCTCCAGCAATTTTGTGTACAAATACTGTCCCAGCAATTCCTCTTCTTCCGGTAGTATGGGAGCTATTCTCAACAGCAACATCATCATTAACAATTACTGAAGCAATTGGTATTCCCTTTGCTTCAGCCATTTCAGCAGCCATTTCAAAATTCATTATGTCTCCTGAGTAGTTTTTTACAATTAATAAGACACCGCTTCCAGTATCTACTTTTTGAATTGCTTCAAAAATTTTGTCCGGTGTTGGAGAAGTAAAAACTTCGCCTACTACTGCTGCATCAAGCATCCCTTTACCAACAAATCCAATATGCGCTGGTTCATGGCCACTCCCGCCTCCACTTACAATGGCTACTTTACCTTGAAATGGACTAGTAGCTCGAATGATTATATTTGTATCCGGCAAATTTTGTAGTTTATCCGGATGCGCAAACAACATTCCATCAATCATGTCCCTAACTACTGTTTCTGGATTATTAATAAATTTCTTCATAAGCTTCTATTCCTTTCTCTAAAAATTTCTTACATTACTTTTTAAGCAATTATTGTGCCAATTTTTATCCCCTTGAAATTACAATGATATTTTGAACTTTTAGCCTATCAATAGGTAAAATTGTTTCTGTGTTCTCAATCTGATTATTTATAATACCATTTTGTTGAGAATTCAAATTAATATTGTCTGGTAAATCTCCAATTTCAAGTGCATCATTCTCACTTAGGTTCATGGCCCGTTCAATCACATTTTGCAATTCTCTAATATTTCCAGGCCAATTATATTTCATCAGGGCATGTAAAAAATCATCGGTATATGAATTTATTTTTTTATTTAACAAAGTATTGAAGTGTGCCCTGAAATATTCAATTAATGATTGAATATCTGTATTTCTTTCTCTAAGTGGCGGAATATGAATGGGGATTACATTGAGTCTATAATACAGATCTTCTCTAAATTCCCTATCATGAACCATCTTTTGTAGATTTCCATTAGTCGCTGCTAGTACTCTAACATTTAGTTTTATAGTCTTATCTCCTCCAACCCTAACTATTTCTTTTTCTTGTAAAATACGTAGTAATTTTACTTGTAGATCTAACTTTAAGTCCCCAATCTCATCTAGAAAGATCGTCCCGTTATTTGCTTGTTCAAACTTACCTCTTCGCATATGAAGTGCTCCAGTGAATGCTCCTTTCTCATGACCAAATAATTCACTTTCAATAAGATTAGGAGGGATTGCCGCACAATTTACTCGAATAAACGGCTTATCCTTTCTCGAACTAACTTTATGAATACCTTTAGCTATAAGTTCCTTTCCTGTTCCACTCTCTCCAGTAATAAGAATCGTAGAATCTGATTTCGCAACTTTATTCGCAATAAAGAGCGTTTCCATTAAAGCATCACTGCATCCAATAATTTCCGGGAAAGAGTCGTTTAGTTTTTTATATTTCGACAATTCACTCTCTAAATACCTTATTCTTTTCACGAATCAATTGATCAAATAATGATTGTGTTTCATGAAATGGACTCATTGTTAAAATTGTTCCACATAATTCTTCTTCTACCAATATGGGACTTAATTTTGCAATATAGGAATTTCCTCGTTTAAAATCTAGTAATTGTGGAATACATTTTTGAGATTTGATGCACAATTCCCACTTTTTAATCCCGGAAATGAATTGAACTTTATTTGGATTATCTAAACTGTTGAGAAATCCTTTCATTTCAGGGTTGCAATATATAAAACGTCCCTTTGAATCGGTTAGTGCTATTAAATCCTTTACGGAGTGCAGAATGAGTTCCAATTGTTTTTTTAACTCTTTTACTCTTTTCAGCTCTTCAATCAACTCTTCTACTGTAGATATATCTTGAAATAAAGCGACAGCCCCAACAATATTCTGATTTAAAATAATAGGAGTTCTGTTTGTTATAATAACTTGCTTACCTACTACTTGCTTTTGTGCAATTTCTTCCTTTCCAGTTTGTAGTACATGATGAAGCCTAGAATGAGGTATTACTAAATCAGCTCGTTGATTTAATAATTTTTCAACTGACATTCCAAGTAATTTTCCTCCCTCATTATTAACATAGGTAATGAGGTTCTCTTTATTCACGACAACAAGTCCATGTGAGAGCCTAGAAAAAATCTCCTCAATTGCTATAAAATTTTCCAAAAGAAGGTGATCTGTTTGATTTTGTTCAATATAGTTAACCTTTTCTTCTTCCAAATAATTTTTTATCTCTTCTATAATGGACATACTTACTTCTTCCTCAAATTGAATAATAACTTTATCACCTTTTTTTATCTTAAAAGAAGCAACGGATAAGAGGCTCGTAATAGGAGATTTTTTTCCTTTATATAAAATAAAAATTTTCTTTAAAATACGCGTATCCTTTATGGTAGTATTTAACTTTGCAATAAGTGTAGCTGCCGCTCGAACATGTAGGCCATTTGTAGTATGAATATTAATTTCAATCCTTTGCATCATAAGACCCCATTTCATAATAATACACGCATAAAAATACATAAAATTCAACCAGTGAATTTTATGTGTTTTTATTTTCATTATTAAAATCCCAACTTTTATATAAAAAGATTATTTATACAAAACCTGATAATATAGGTTTTTAATACTATTTTTACCATTTTATCTTTCCTAAGAAATAGTATTTTATTTTTGATAATCATAACACTATCTTCTAACCCGTCATATAACAGACGAAAAATATACATAAAATATTCATAATTCTGTACTCTGAATTTTGATAATATTAGATTCAAGGCTAGATTTTCAGCTTACTTACTAAAAAATCAAGGAGTGATTATCATGGAACGTATTCTAATTAGCCCGCAAAAATATATTCAGGGAAGAAATGTAATTGAAAAAATTGGAGAGTATGTAAAACCTCTAGGAACCAATTTATTAGTTATTGCAGATGAATGTGTTTGGCATCTTGTTGGTGAAAAAGTTATGGAAAGCTTTCATAAACAAAATCTAAGCTTTGAAAAAGTCGGTTTTAATGGTGAAAGTTCTGAAAATGAAATTGCAAGAATTGAGAAAATTGGAAGAGAATTTGGTGCTGATGTAATCATTGGTATTGGTGGTGGTAAATCAGTAGACACAGCAAAAGCAGTAGGAGAAATTCTTTCGGCTAAAGTTGTAAGCGTTCCCACAATTGCCTCAACAGATGCACCAACCAGTTCTCTTTCTGTTATTTACTCTGATGATGGAGTATTTGAGAAATACAAATTTTATTTAAAAAATCCGGATATTATTTTAGTAGATTCCCAAGTCATTGCACAAGCTCCATCCAGATTTTTAGCTGCTGGGATTGGCGACGGCATGGCTACATGGATTGAGGCTAGAGCAAATTTAGAATCACGAAAACCCGCTATGGCTGGAGGACTATCTACCTTAGCAGCTGCTAAGATTGCAGAACTCTGCTGGGATACCTTATTCCAATACGGAGAAGCTGCTCTTTTAGCAGTTAAACAAAACACAGTTACTCCAGCAGTTGAAGCTGTAATAGAGGCAAACACCTTGCTTAGTGGCCTTGGATTTGAAAGTGTCGGATTAGCTGCAGCTCATGCCATCCATAATGGTTTTACTGTTTTACATGATAAAACTCATGATTTAATGCATGGAGAAAAGGTTGCATTTGGTACATTAGTACAAATGGCATTGGAATCTTGGACAACTGAAGAACTATATAACTACATTGATTTCTGTATCAAACTTGGCTTACCTACTACACTTGAAGATCTGAACTTAGGTGGTGCAAGTAAAGAAGAATTAATGAAAGTGGCAGAAGCTTCCTGTCAAGATGGTGAAACTATACATAATATGCCATTTGAAATTTCACCAGAAATGGTTTTTGATGCAATTATTGCTGCTGATGCTTATGCTACTGAGTATAAATTAAAAAAATTAAAATAATTATCTTGCACAAATTTAATTAGATGTATATTACACATCATTAAATTTTGTATGTGTAATTTTAATAAATTAGCAAAATAACAATACTCTATATTAAAGACTATATAAACATTAAAATTATATATATATCATGAGATAATTTGAAGACTTCATCCAACATATAAAAGCACGAAAAATTTAAATAAAACATAGCATTATGTCAAAATTAATTTTGCAACTGAATTTTTACACCAAAGATAAATATAGAAATAAGAAAAAACCTCTTTATGAGGTTTTTTCTAGTCCTATACTTTTGATAATAAAATAAGCTGTTTTTATTATAAACAATAGGTTAGCAACACCATCTTAACATATAAAAACAAAAAATCTATGTGTCAATTTTTCAAACATCCTATAGTTTTTATGAGAATACTAAAAAGATATAATTATTGAACTACCCCCACTTTCACTTCGTTTAGAAGTGGGGGATTCCTAAGTAAAGAGTTCTATCGAACTCTAATTTATTAGGCTAGCTCCACAGTCCTTGCGGTTAGAAGCCTTATCGCTTCATTCTTTAGATTGATACTTGCGTTAATATCCCTATCACGGTGTGTAAGACAAGAAGGACAGTTCCATTTACGTAAGTTGAGATTTTTAACGTCTTTGTTTTGATATCCACAACAAGAACATAATTGGCTTGAAGCAAATGTTTTTGATACGACAATGACTTGTTTGCCATACCATTTTGCTTTGTATTCCAACATAGTTCGAAACTGTGACCATGATACCTCACTAATTGCTTTTGCTAACTTATGATTCTTTAACATATTCGATACTTGCAAATCTTCTATACCGATAACATCGTGGTTTTTGATGATTTCAGTTGAGATTTTGTCCAAGTAATCTTTTCTAGCATTTACCATGTATTCATGCATTCTAGCTACCCTTACTCGTTGTTTATTCCAGCGAGAAGATTCTTTCCTTCTTCTAGAGAGAACACGCTGTGCTTTCGCCAACTTCTCTTCTATTGATCGGAAAAACTTTGGATTTTTATAGGATGTTCCATCTGACAAAATGGCAAAATTTTTTAGTCTTACATCTATTCCAATGTAAGATTGGGTTTTTGGAAGTTCTTGTACTTCTGTTTCAACTAATAGTGACACAAAATATCTACCAGAAGGGTTCCGTTTAACTGTAGCATTTAAAATACGCCCCTTTACTTCACGACTTTTAGCAAATCGAACAAGACCTAGTTTTGGCAATTTCATTTTGTTTCCTATAACGGCAATGTTTTCATTTGTTTGTTTTGTGGTGTAAGATTGTACGTTGTTTTTCTTAGATTTGAAACGCGGGGCACTGTTTTGTTTTTTGAAAAAGTGTGTATAAGCATCCGCAAGGTTTCGAACAGACGACTGAATCGCAATACTATCCACTTCTTTTAGCCAAACAAACTCTTTCTTCATGGCAGGAAGCTTGGCAGAGCATGTACCATATGTCAAACCTTTTCCTGTTTCTCTGTATGCATTATCCCATAGAGATAGAAAGTGATTGAATACAAAACGAGAACAACCAATCGTTTTATTGATTAGGATCGCTTGTGTTTTATTTGGATAGATACGAAATTTATATGCTTTATTAATCATCATTCATTTCACCTCCATTTCGGTATGCGTCTATTATATAACAAACATACATTCGATAGTTAGTGAAGTAACAATTTATGTATGTCGAACAATTAAGATGGCTTACTGCCATCCCTTGTCCGAAGCCAATTCATCTCCCACCTACTCACTTCGCGTTCCTTGAGGAAAGAGTCTTCTTGGCTAAAATGATAAATTTTTTTAGCCAAACTAGATTATTAGAATCGACACTTTTGTGTACATTTATATTACTTCTAGCTTACTATCAATTCCCACTTTACAAAAATGGTATATATATATATATTTTAATTCGATTTTCTGTAGTTTATGAGAAAAAATATATTGTTTTTGAATAAATATTATTATATTTATCTCTAATTTGTTTCATTTTTTGTAAGTTGTTATCCTACTAAATGAGGGTAATCATCACGTACAAAAATTAGCATTAACTAAAAATATCAAAGACATTCATACTTTTATATCAGTATCCGGAGTTACGGCAATAATTCTTCAAAATATATATTAAAAGAATTTATATAATGCCAAATATAATTTGTTTTTTTGAAATTATAAATTAGAAGTGAGGAGATATTATTATGATTATAAAAAAACGTCCATTTCGTACTCTTGCAAAAACAGCTGCAGCATTAACTATGATAGTTCCTACATCCCAAGCCATTAGCCACCCGTTTGCGTACGCTCAAGAAAATATAGCAAAATCTCAACAACAAGTAGCGCCATTTTGGAATAAAAATAAAGATTATCCAGGTGGATCTTACGTTACATATGAAGGTAAGATTTATCATTCTTTATATTGGGTAAATGCAGGTACATTACCTACCCAACAATTTAGTGGATGGGAATTATATACTGGTTCAGAATATATACCCGACAATAGCGATCCAAATGATTTATTTGGTGAAGGAATAACTTGGCCAACCCATGTTTTTGCACCATATGTAGATAACGGAATGAATCCTCAAAATCTATTAAAATATGCCCAAGAAACAAATACTAGTTTCTTTACGCTTTCGTTTATAGTGGCTGATAAAAATGGAAATCCAGTATGGGGAGGAAGTCATACCCCTATTGGAGATGGTAACTTAGATGATCAAATTAAACAAATTAGAAAAATAGGTGGAGATGTTAAAGTATCTTTTGGTGGAGCAAATGCTGGTAATATCCCTGGATTAGGTGCGGATCTTGCCGCAGCTATTACAGATGTGAATAAATTAAAAGATGCTTATAAAAGTGTAATTAACACATTACATTTAACACACATGGATTTTGATATTGAAGGAGTCTTAGTCGCTCACCCAGAATCTATCGAAAGAAGATCAAAAGCAATTGCGTTATTACAAAAGGAATTAAAAGCCGAGGGTAAAGATGTAAAGATTGGATATACCTTACCAGTAATGCCTTATGGTCTAACTAATGATGGAATAAATGTGATCCAAAGCGCTATAAAACATGATGTAGATTTAAATTCTATTAATATTATGACTATGGATTACGGACAACAAAATCAACAAATGGGACAAGCTGCGATAGATGCTATTAATAGCTTGCATGGGCAATTAACCAATTTATATAAAAATACTATTAAAGATTCTGATATTTGGAAAATGATTGCTGTTACACCTATGATAGGAAAGAACGATACTCAAAATGAAACTTTCACATTAAATAATGCAAAAGAATTGTTCCAATTTGCCAAAGAAAAAGGTATTGGGGAAATTAGTATGTGGTCAGTGTATCGTGATAAAAAAGCTACTGAAAGTTGGCAAATCGGTCAGGCAACTGGAGATGCTTCCGGATTACCCGATGTAGACGATGGTGCCTTTTCTAAACTATTTTCTGCTTTTAATAGTAGTACTGAAATTGACGTAATAGCTCCAACAGCTCCTTCTAACCTACGCTCTATTAGTCAAACAACAACAACTGTTGAGTTACAGTGGGAAGCTTCCACAGATAACGTTGGTGTGAAAGAATATGAAGTTTATCGTGATGGAAAAAAAGTAGGAACAACAAAAACAACACGTTATGAAGATACGGGGTTACAAGCCAATACAAAATATAATTTTACAATTAAAGCTGCAGATGCAGCAGGAAATAAGTCAAAAAATAGCAATGAAGTTTCAGTTACAACAAAGGAAGAGAATCCAGAACAAGTAGCTCCAACAGCTCCAACAGGATTACAAGCATCAGAAACTACTACAAACAGTGTTCATTTAATATGGGAAAAATCCATAAGTAATGTTGGTATAAAAGAGTATGAGGTTTATCGTAACGGTACGAAAATAGCTACAAGTCCTTCAACTTACTATACAGATGAAAATTTACTGGCTAGTACAGAATATAGATATATGGTAAAAGCTATAGATACTCAAGGAAAAGTTTCAGTTGCGAGTAATGAAATCAAAATCACAACAAAAGATACCCCATCTTCTGAGTATAAGGCATGGGATTCGTATGCTGCATATAAAAAAGGAGACAGAGTAGAACATCAAGGTAAAATATATGAAGCAGTTCAAAATTATCAAGGATATGGTGATCCAAATTGGATTTTCTCATTAGCTTTATGGAAAGTAATTAAATAAACCGTAATACTATTAAATAAAGGACATCTTTCTTTTCAGATTGATGTCTTTTATGAATTGAAAATAATAATATACAAATCTATTCTTTCATTTACCTGAAACTACATATTTTCTATAGGTAATTCTTATTTTACATTACTATAATTTGATTAAAAATCAGCTTTTTCAAGTTAAGACAGGGTTTATATTTTTCAACAGTATGAATACAAGTCCTAATATAAAATCTTTTTAACTGTATATACAATTAAGAGGAGGTTTTAAGATGCAGACGAACACAAATACTATTGAGGACATCTATCAGGAGATTTTAGATGGAAAAAGGAATAGATTTCCACCCAACACTTGGAAATTAGATAAAAATAATGAGATGGCAAGAAGAGTAACAAAGTATTTAATAATAAAAATTTTGAATTGGAACGAAGAAGAGATAAAACAGAATTGGAATAACAAATTGATTGCAAAGTATCGATTACGTGGCGTATTGAAGCATAAATACAATAATAGTCCATATGCGATGATTAATGATTTATATCCCAATCAATTTAAAGAATGGGAATTTAGAATGACACCGTTAAATTTTTGGACGAAAGAAAAGGCCTTACAATTATTAAAATGGTTTATTGAAGAAGAGGAGAAATTAGCACCACAAAAACTCTTACAAATTTATGGGCAAAAATGGTTAAATGAACATCGACTAAGTGCACCTTTAAGGGTGATTTGGGCTGGAAGCCCTTATGCGATGATTAATGATTTGTATCCAAATCGATTTAAAGAATGGGAATTTACTAAGGCTCCTAATAAATTTTGGACGAAAGAAAAAACATTACAAGCACTGAAATGGACAATTGAAGAAAAAGAAAAATTAAATCTGGATCAATTGAAGAATATATACGAAAATAAATGGTTAGCTCAATCAGGATTGAAAGGAGCCTGTCAATTATATTGGAATGATAGTCCATATGCAATGATTAATGATTTATATCCCAATCAATTTAAAGAATGGGAATTTAAGATGACTCCTAATGGTTTTTGGACGAGAGAAAAAGCGCTAGATGCATTACGGTGGACAATTGAGGAAAAAGAGAAGCTGACAGATAATCAATTATTACAGCAATACACAATGCAGTGGCTTAAAAGTCATAGACTATGGACACCTGTAGTAAGATACTGGAATGGAAGCCCATACGCAATGATTAATGATTTATATCCAAATAAACATATAAAAAGTTCATTCAGAGGATATATAAATAAATCTTAATAGTATTAGACATAACTTAATTAAAATGAAAGCTTAACTTGCTAAACAGCAAACTATATTTTCTTGATGAGAGAAATATTTAATGAATAATTGGCACGATTAATAACAATAGAAGCACAGTTAAAAAATGCTATTTTTTTTGAAAATGAATTTAAGGTTTTAGAGGAGGATATTTATGCAAGCAAAAAAAATTCTATTTATTTTTAAAGTGATTAGCCTACTAGCAATAGTTATCTTATTTCTTCTCTTTTATTTTACACATCAATTATCTTATCTCTATTTGTCAATTCCTTTCATTCTTGAAAGATTCACTAGAATTATTTTAAAAAACAATAAAAAAACAAAGTTTTATAGATGAACTTGATAAACAAGCTAGCAACTTCAGCAATGAAGCAATAGCTTGTTTTCATCTATCCTTAACCCCTATTTTTATTTTTACATATTTACTACTCCTTTTCATATGTCTCACAAGTCATTAATATAACCCCACCATTTAAGATTCTCTCCCCCAGTATCTAAAACTTAGGATTTTAGCATTTTTTAATATAAAAAGTAAGAAATTTATATGAGGGTTTCGTTATAAACTTTTCTAAAATGAAACTTTTGTGAACTTTGTAACAAAATAACTTGTTAAACCATTTTCAATAACTTATAATTTCAACTGTATATGGTGTGTATGGTGTGTATCATACACAGTCACACTTGTCGATGGAGAGGTATTTTAATGAAAATTATTTTAAATAATGCATCAAATCAACCTTTATATCAACAAATAAAGGAACAAATTAAAGATTCTATATTTAATAATGAATTGACGGAAGGTGAACAATTACCATCAATCCGTGTATTGGCTAATGATTTACATGTAAGTATGTTAACTACAAAAAGAGTTTATGCAGAACTAGAATCCGAAGGTTTTATCATTACTAGGGTTGGGAAAGGTACATATGTAGCATCTACAAACTTAGAATTATTAATGGAATCTAAGCGTCATATGGTTGAAGTAAAATTGACAGAGGTGTGTAAAATGGCTCGAAGTATTGGAATCCATAATGAAGAACTCTATTCGATGTTAGATTTAATCTTAAAGGAGGAAAATGAAGAATGAATACAGTATTAGAAGTGAAAAATCTAAACAAAGCTTATGAGAATTTTTCATTAAAAGACGTGACATTTTCACTTAACCAGGACTGTATAACTGGTTTTATTGGTACTAATGGTTCCGGGAAAACTACTACTATTAAAGCTATCCTCGGGCTCGTACTGAAAGATTCAGGTAAAATTAATTTTTTGGAAAAGGATATAGATAAACATGAACGAAAATCTAAAAATAAAATTGGTGTCGTGTTAGACGAAGGGTATTTTTACGATGAATTAACATTAAAAGAAATGAAAAATGTAATCGCCCCTTCCTATACCGAATGGGATGAGCAAGTTTTTTTAAAGTATATTAAACTATTTAATTTAAATCTAGGACAAAAAATTTCTACCCTCTCCAAAGGAATGCGAATGAAATTTGCAGTTGCTCTGGCTTTATCCCACCACGCAGATCTATTAATAATGGATGAACCCACAAGTGGGCTTGATCCATTGGTTCGAAGTGAACTGATAGACATACTTCTAGATTTTATGAAAGAACCAGGAAAGAGTGTCTTTTTTTCTACTCATATTACCTCAGATCTAGATAAAATAGCAGACATGATTATTTTAATAGATAATGGTCAAATTTTAATTGATGAAGAAAAAGATGTACTAGTGGAAACACATGCATTAGTAAAAGGTGATAATCAATTGATTAATAATCAAACAAAAAAACTCTTTTTAAATTTGAGTCAAACTAAATATGGATTTGAAGGGATTACTCATAAAATTGATGATGTGTGTCGGCTTATGCCTGGCGTTTTGATGCAAAGACCAACTATAGAAGATATAATGCTTTCTTATATTGGAGGAAACCACTATGCTTATTAATCTTGTTGTAAAAGACATACTGTTAGTAAAAAAATATTTTTCTATTTTACTCGTTTTTGCAGCCATTGCACCAATCTACCTTTCTACTCAATTACAACTCAACGATGGTGGGCTTATTGGTTTTCTTTTAACAGTAGTTTTTATGGAGCATATTTTGTTTAGTACAATATCCAAGTTCGAAGACCAATACAAAGGAGCAGCTCTACTTTGTGCAACACCATATACTAGAAGTGCCTTTGTAAAAGCAAAATATCTCTTTCTATTGGTAGTTTTTCTTTGTGCCTCAATTATTCAAATGATAACTTCAATTATTATGCCATCTGGTATCGAGAATCTTAGTATAAACGCTCTCGGAATAACATTCCTAGTTGTTAGTATTTTGTTTGGAATACTACTCCCTTTCCAATTTGAATTTGGTTTTGATAAAACGAGAATGATTTCTTTTATTGTTGTCTTTTTGATACCTTTTGTAGCTCCTACTCTTATAAAAGAAATTCAGTTGAGCCATCTGAATTTTACACTCCCTCTTCCATTCCCATCAATTATCATGGTATGGATGCCTTTCCTCATTTCAATAGTTATTAGCATTATATCAATGATAATATCACTGAAGTTATATGCAAAAAAAGATTTATAATTATTTTCAGGGGCATTTTAAAAAATATGTTTTATCGTCTCATACTTGTCAAAGTTACGTCAACGCACAAGATACTTCAGTTCTCAGCGTAGGAACTATAGACAGAACCCGCTAAGATAGCTGGTGGACACATCGGTATTAGCAGGAATCTGCCACTTCAAACATTTCGTTAGAGTGCTAAGTGAGAGTGGTTCAATTAGCGGATAATTATATATTCCTTTTTCTAATTTAATGAAATAGCATCAAAAATCTATTAATCTTTATTTACACACAGTTTTAAAATAAGAATTGACAGTTAATAAATAAGAACCAAAATAAATTATGCAGCATGCACTACTACTAATTCAAATAGGTGTGATGATATTATATATATATTGCTTATTACTGGTATAGTAAATAAACTATGAACAAGTCCGAATATCACAGATGAAATAAAACTAAAGCTAATTTTTTTCGAGATAAACCTTCTTACCTCTTTTTTATGTTTTCTTATAAAAAGTTAGTAGAGTTAATAATAAAAAAATATTTACTTTCTAAATCTATAGTATTGATTTACTTCTCGATTAAAATACATCCCTTGTCAATTAAGGGATGTATTTTAGATATTTATTTGGTAAAAAAGGAAGGATGAATGTTCAATCAACTGACACAACTACTCTTTAGGAAATGTGTTATAATTAATTCTCACCTATCTTTTATTATATTTGTTTTTACATCAACTTAAAGGAAAAAACCAATTCTATTTTAGTTGGTTTTTTCTGTTGTTATTAGAATAAGATTAAGAATCACTTAGTTTATATACAAAGTACTATTCATTTTACAATAATGTACATATACTTGCCGATAGAATTCTACCGTCCCCTTGATAAAATATGAAAAACATAACTAGTTAGGATATCTTTCACAAAAAAGATGGGAACAAAAAGAACTTGTAATATATAATTACAAGTTCTTTTTATCGTAACTTCAATACATTGGAACTATAAACTTGTAAACAACAACAACATCAGAGGAAGGGAATTAATTATCCCTTTAAAATAATTATATTACTAATATTAATTTTTTGAGAGTAAAACCTTGAACATTTCGTTAATTTTTAAAATCTAACCTTGGAATAACTACTTTAATGTTCCTAAACTTGAACTACCCCCACTTCGTTTAGAAGTGGGGGATTCCTAAGTAAAGAGTTCTAACGAACTCTAATTGATTAGGCTAGCTCCACAATCCTTGCGGTTAGAAGCCTTATCGCTTCATTCTTTAGATTGATACTTGCGTTAATATCCCTATCATGGTGTGTAAGACAAGAAGGACAGTCCCATTTACGTAAGTTGAGATTTTTAACGTCTTTGTTTTGATATCCACAACAAGAACATAATTGGCTTGAAGCAAATGTTTTTGATACGACAATGACTTGTTTGCCATACCATTTTGCTTTGTATTCCAACATAGATCGAAACTGTGACCATGATACCTCACTAATTGCTTTTGCTAACTTATAATTCTTTAACATATTCGATACTTGCAAATCTTCTATACCGATAACATCGTGGTTTTTGATGATTTCAGTTGAGATTTTGTCCAAGTAATCTTTTCTAGCATTTACCATGTATTCATGCATTCTAGCTACCTTTACTCGTTGTTTATTCCAGCGAGAAGATCCTTTTGTTCTTTTAGAAAGAACACGCTGTGCTTTTGCCAACTTCTCTTCTAATGACCGAAAAAACTTCGGATTTTTATAGATTGTTCCATCTGACAAAATGGCGAAATTTTTTATTCCCACATCCATTCCAATGTAAGAATTTGTTTTCGGAAGTTCTTGTACTTCTGTTTCAACTAACAAGGACACAAAGTATCTGCCAGAAGGATTCCGTCTAACTGTAGCATTTACAATACGTCCTTTTACTTCGCGACTCTTGGCAAATCGAACAAGACCTAGTTTCGGCAGTTTTATCTTTTTTCCTACAATGGCTATGTTTTCATTTGTTTGTTTTGTGGTGTAAGATTGTACGTTGTTTTTCTTAGATTTGAAACACGGGGCACTAGTTTATTTTTTGAAAAAGCGTGTATAAGCATCCGCAAGGTTGCGAACAGACGACTGAATCGCAATACTATCCACTTCTTTGAGCCAAACAAACTCTTTCTTCATAGCAGGAAGTTTGGCAGAGCATGTACCATATGTCAAACCTTTCCCCGTCTCTTTGTATGCGTTATCCCATAGAGATAGGAAATGATTGAATACAAAACAAGAACAGCCAATTGTTTTATTAATTAGGGTTTCTTGTGTTTTATTTGGATAGATACGAAATTTATATGCTTTATTAATCATCATTCATTTCACCTCCATTTCGGCATGTGTCTATTATACAACAAACGTACATTCGATAGTTAGTGAAGTAATAGTTTATGTATGTCGAACAATTAAAGATGGCTTCCTGCCATCTCTTGTCCGAAGCCAATTCATCTCCCACCTACTCACTTCGCGTTCCTTGAGGAAGTAGTCTTCTTGGCTAAAATGATAAAACTATAATGGCTATGATCTTCAAAATTGGATTTTGCCAGCCACTTTAATATTCTGTATTTATTATTCACATATACATTTATAATTCTATACATAACAATAAAATTGAATAACCTAAAAATAAAAATATATGTGAAATTTTTTTATATTTTTTTGATATTAATAGAATATTTTATGATTATTATTTCATTTTCACTCTAATATTGCCATGTTTGTAGATTGCTATTAGAGATTTCCCTTCTAAAACTTACTTAAAATTGGTTAATATTGAATATATTAACTGAAAATTGAGAAATTAGGTGTGTGTTGATACTATTATGATATAAATTATCTGTCAGTCTAACTTCCATTACGCACAATAATGTTTTTCTATATATGTATAGAAATAATTTATCTGTCAGTAATTTATAGTTTATTATCATACATTAAAAAGGAGGAAGTAAAATTATGAAAAAGAAAATCATTACAGCAACTGCTCTGGCTGCAACATTAGCTACAGGTGCATTACCTACAACATCAGTATTTGCTGCTGAGACAGTTGCTCCTATCCAACAACAGGAATCACAAGTAAGTATTCAACCGTTTGCACAAAACAATCTAGAAACGGCTGTTCAAGCTGCATTAAATGGTCCCGAAGTCAAAAAAATAAAAGTATTTGAGCATGAATTTAATGTAAAAGAAATAGAAGTTGTGGATCGAGGTGCAGCTGGTAAAGATGTATATGGACAAATCTCTCATCATTTAAGCCTCCGTCCAGATGATCAACTTTACTATAAATTCACAAAAAAAGATGGTAAGGTAACGGGATTCGAATTCCATATTGATAGAGGAGGCTGGACACCAATTGTAGCTCCACTTTTATCACTTCTTGCCGCATATAACGGAATTCCTGTTAATCCAAATGATTTAAATTCACTTGGTCAACAACTTGGAAGAGTTATTGATGGAAGTTGGGAACATGCAGGACAATCTATTGCCACTGCAGTTAGTTTAAGCTTTAATGAGAAATAAACTTATAGGCTTTATTTAACCTTACAGAGAAGTATCATTTATACATTCGCCTAAGACTATATACTATATAACAAATGTATCTCTAACTTTAATGCATTAATACGAGTGAGAATCTCCCCAAAAGTTTTTTAATCTCAGATATGGGATTCATATAATTTTGCCATATAATTTCTTAACAAATAAAAATCTGCATTGATTAAAATTAATAATTATGCAAATCTTACCAATTTCAATAATTCATTGCACTTCGAAAAACAGAAGTCTAGTTTAAGACTTCTGTTTTCTTTGTATATAGTAGATTTAAATTGTATGTCTTATAAAGTACATGAAAAATGATAAAATACTTTGTCATTATTTCACATGTGAATCATTTCATTTTACTAAACCTGCACATGATTATTTTGACCTTCCCCCTGTATGATTGCATTTCTAAATTTATGTTTCCAGTGCACGATGACTTTTCAGTAAATCCAAATGAGAATATCCCTCTCGAAATCTTAAAGCCAACACAATATTTTAAGGGAAATGACAATAGTAACTGATGATAGCTAACATATTACTTATTTGACTTACTTTCTTTTTAACTTTACAAACCTTTTAGTACCTATTGAAAATTTGGTTCTATTTATACAAATAACATTTTTTAATTGATAAAGTCTATTATTCCTATACTAGACTTTATATATATGGTAAAAGATCTCAAGTTTTAGTATAAGACCAATCTGTTTAAAATCAGGAGAGATATAATGAAGAAAATAACGATGAAAAAACACTTAAAATTCGGGATTCTTATTTGTTTTACACTAGCGAGTTTATGTTCAACTTCAATAGTATTTGCTGATAGACACCCAGGTTATTCCTATGAGTCCGATTTAGGTTATCGAAATCCAGCCTGGATGTCAAAATTAGAAGATACAAAAAGAATAAGCGAATTATCTATTCCAGGTACTCATGGTTCAATGGCTTTACATGGAGCAAGTTTTATTGATGAGGATTTGACAAGAAATCAAACAATGCCCCTGTCTCAGCAGTTCAATGCAGGGATACGTTATGTAGACATGCGTGTGAAACGTGTGAAAAATTCTTTTGCCATGCAGCATGGTATTGTAAATCAAAAAGCAATGTTTGAAGATGTATTAAAAGAAACAATCCAATTTTTAAGAGACAACCCTCAAGAAACAATTTTAATGCGCTTAAAAGAGGAAACTGATCCAGAGAACGGCTCACAAACATTCGAGGAGATATTTAAAAGTTATAAAGAGCGTAATGTGCCCTATTTTTGGGACCCTAATTCTGTGCCATTTTCAGAAAGAAATAACCCTAAGTTAGGAGATATCCGCGGAAAAATTGTAATACTACAAAACTTCGCAGCATCTCAAGAATACGGTATTAATTACGAATCATTAAATATCCAAGATAATTTTGAAGTTAGCGCTGGACCGGATGGAATGTATGAAAAATGGAATGCAGTAAAAAATCACCTTCTAAATGCAAATAAAGACTCTAACAATAGTAATATCTATCTCAACCATTTTAGTGGTACGGGTGGCGCTGCAGCATTATGGAATAATTATTATCCTTGGTTTGTAGCAAGTGGAAAGGAAAATCGGGATACCGGTAGTAACCCACAGTTAATTCAAAGAAACACAACAAATGAATGGAAAGACTTCCCTCGTGATACAAATGGTCAAGTATTTTATGGTGGAATGAATACAATGGGGACTGATTTCATACAACATGGTGGGCTAAAACATTCTGGTATCATCGCAGCAGATTTTCCTGGGCCAGGTTTAATAGATAGTATTATTAAATTAAATGGGGTAAACGTTAATGAAAAAGAAATATTAATTTCCCAAATCTCTTCTGACTCTAAGCCGTTGCCTGGAGAAAAGAACCGATCCAGCCAAAACTTTAGTATAAATAATTTACCCTCAGGAACACTGGGGTTAAAATGGATTATTGAACCTAGCGAGGGAGAGACTTCTACCAGTATCTCTTTCAATATTATGGTCGATGTTTTTCTGGGTCTAGATCGTATTAGTTGGAGCAAACTTTCGAATGAGTCTAGGACTGCAGCAGATACGAATTCTAAATACTATATAGCAAATCCAAATGGTGCAAATCAGCAATTTACAGTAAAAATATATGCTATCACCAATTAATTTTTTGAAAGGTTACTTTATCTCTCAGTCAGCTTAAGCAGTTCAATTACCTTATGTATCAAAAGAACAATCTCTCCAAGTATGCTATATTAAAGGCAACAAAGAATCCAGCGAACTTGAAAAAATTTTATGTTACATATCTTTAGGATAATAAAATAATATAATAAAAAAGAATCTAGAAATGCCACTAGATTCTTTTTTATTTTTGGAAACAATTCATATTAAGATAAAAATGCTTTTATTTTATAAAAATAGTCGAAATAAAAACTAATAAACCGCTGACTGCCCAAAAAATAAAAGTACTATAACTAAATTTTCATTCCATTTTGGTAATTGAGTCATGTCACCTTTCTTGATCTCGTTCCCCGTTACTTTCATATCAGTACATAATCATATCACCTTTCTGTATATATAATTTACTTATAGCAAAGGCGTTCTTTCTTGATTTCAAATAACTACTTATGACCAACGAGCAGTAACTATTATATCTTAATGATCCTTATAGCATAGAAAAACTGACAGTAAAACACATTCTGTTTTCCAGAAATAACGCTGTAAAATCAATAAGTAATGGTGAATTCTCCTATTCTTTCTCACAACTAAAAGACTGTTATAATAATCATTACAATAACTACCTATAAACTCCATATATACTACAGATTATGTTTGTATGATACATATATCAATAGAAAGGGATGATATATGTTGCTGACAATTTATATAATATACCTGTTTTTATCAATTGCTATCATGCTATTCTTATTTACAAGCACACTCGGTTAATTTTATTGATTATATCAGGCTCGCTTCTTTTCATCAAAAAAACAAAAAGGAACAATAGAAAAGGCATTTGAAATCCACTCTTTAACCAATTTCCATAATATTTCATTACTTAGTATTCAATTGAAAATAATAGTTGATTAAGGTTTAATAACTGCTTACAACACAATTAAAGGCTAAGCTCATCACCACGGATTATAACTGTAAAAGCATGTATGACAACATTTCACTTCCAATTATTAATAAACATAATAGGGTACAGAAAAACATCCTTTTAGTATAAAATTCTATGAGGTATCTAACAAATGAAGGTAGAACCTGCCTTACTACGCCCATCAAGCCAAATTTTGGTGTTCTATGAACTTTTGCCTACAGAATTATTATTTTGATATGCTTGCCAAATAATTCTTGATGGATAAATATATCTCACCGAAATTTTTTAGCAAACAAATGAAACTCATTTTTAAATAAAAACGCCATCCTTTCTATAGATTTCTATAAAAAGAATGACGCTTTCTATTAATTATAAGCATAAATTCATCTTAGATTGTTGGTAATATAACTAGACTTATTCCCATGCAGCAAATGCTACATAATCTTCTTTACCATATTTGTTTTTATATTCATCTGCGTGAATTATATCAACTTCTCCAACATGGTCTGGCTGAAATCCTGTTCCATCTCCATTATCAATATGTTTCACTAGAGAAACTAACATAAGCCCCGTAACTTCAGATTCTTTAGAAGTTTGCTTCAATGGAAGACCTTTAGATTTAAGATATTGCTTTTGTTTCTCGGTAAGTTTAAGTACTGCTGCTTCTGAAATATCTGTGTTCTTTTTACTTTGCTCAAGCTTGTCCATCTCTGATTGTTTTGCGGCTTCTTCTGCCTTACTCTTTTCAAGCTTATCCATTTCTAATTGTTTTGCGACTTCTTCTGCCTTACTTTTTTCAAGATTATTCATTTCTTCTGGTTTAGCGGCTTGTTCAATTTTATTTTTTGTAGCCTTTGATTCACTCTTAAGCTCCTCAGCACTTGCATTCATTAAAGAAAAAGTAGATATACCTAATACAGCTGTCAATCCTAAAGCTGACCAACGATACGATTTTTTATTGAATTTTTTAATCATAACAATTCTCCTTTTTAATGCTTTTTTATTTTTACTTAGATTTGCTAAACTAGGCATTTGATAATAATTTGAATAGTGTTCTAGTAATGTAATAATTGTATGCCCATATTCGATTTTTTCTTCCGAATCAATAAAGGTAAGAGCCAATGCATCACATGCAATTTCTTGATCTTCGCGCATTGAATAATAGGCATACCAAAGGATTGGATTAAACCAATTTAGTATAAGCAAATGATGCATAAGCCAATTAACCCCAACATCTTTACGTTTAAAATGAGCTAATTCATGATAGAAAATAAACCGTAGCTGATTATCATTTAATCGTTGTATATGCTGTTCACATAATAATATTCTAGGTTTTATAAATCCAAGGAGTGTCGGACTAGCAATCTTGCCGGCTAATTGCAAAGGAATATCCTCTTTTATAGACATCGTTTCTTTACAACCTTCGAAAATATTTAAAATTCTTTCATCTGTTATAATTGGTTGCTTTTGTATGTATAAATATAAACGTCTATTTGCAATTAGTGTTAAAGTCCCTAAACAAAAAACACCTAGCATCCATACATATAAACAGATTTCATACATTGATATGTGTTTGGCACCCTGTTCTTTTTCTTTGGAACCCGATTCAACTGGTGATTTATTGTAATCACTTGAATTAACAGCATACTTCGCAGGTTCATTCATCACTTTTAAACCAGAAACATTCGCTTCCTTCTGAATTAGAGAAGTAGAAGCTACATATCCATGTGAAAGTATGGAGTATAGGCTATAAGAACTATCCGGTGACCAAGGTAAAAGTAATCTTACAATCAGAATTAACCACAGTGCGTAATGCCATCTTGCCGTTAATTGATTCCTTAGTAGAACTTTGATACATAAGATAAAACCTACCAATATACTGGCCATAATAGTAGTTTCTAACAGCCACTCAAAAAAAGTAGAGAGATACGTCTGTATTAACACATTTATCATAATTATGATCCCTCTTTTTGATTACTTTTATCATCTAGAATACGTTTGAGCTCATCGATCTCTTTTGAAGATAGCTTTTCATCTTGTAAAAAATTAACAAGCAACGGTTTCAAAGCAGCACCGTAAAAACGCTTAATAAAAGATTTAGTTTCTATTTGTAAATATTCATCTTGTGAGATTAAAGGACCATACATGTACGTTCTTCCTATTTTCTGCTGAGAAAAAACAACTTGTTTTTGAACTAACCTATTGATTAATGTTCTAACTGTTTTTGGATTCCAATCCATTTGTCCTTCAAGAGCTTGAATTACTTCATTTGCCGTTTGTGGAGATTTTGACCAAAGGACTTTCATTACTTCTAACTCAGCTTCAGATATCTTAGGTATTTTTTTCACGTTTCCAATTTCCTCCTCCCTATGATTACAAATGTAATCCTAAAGTCGATACTACATTTGTAATCTTAAATTTGCAACCCCTATTTTAATATTGGAATAAATAACTTAAAATAGGCATATCATTAAATAAATACAAGACTACAAATGTAATCTTATATTTAGATTACATTTGTAGTCTCGATTTGTCAATCTCATTTAATATCCCCCTAATACAACATCTCCATATGTTTTAAATAAATCATTATACTTTAATTAGTTATGTATATTCTTCCCTTTTTCTTTGCAAGGTAACCTGTTCTAGCTAGTTGGATAAAAATATGGCGACACCCGTTCGCCATCAAGCTAATAAAACTTAGATAGCCCTAAATCAAAAAATGGGAGTAAGCCAGTTTTATATATCAATCCAAAGTTCTTTTCATACAAGAAAACAAATATTTCTTCCCCATATTAATGAGAAATTTCTATTATTATCAATCAAACCGAAATTAGGGGAATTTAGTTTTTAAAAAAGCGTTCTTCTTTTTCTAAAAAGCTAAATTATTAAATTTTAAAAAATATATATCTTTTGGTTCACTCCTACATATAAAACAATTAACCCTTTTGCCTAATACCTACAAATTTGTTACACAAAACTGAGCTCCATAAAAATTTGAATTTAAAAACACCAAGGAATACAATGAATATTATATATACTCTATTTCTTAGAAAGAAGGATTGAACATGAAAACCAAAGTAGCTAAATCAATCGAAAATTTGCAAGTGAAAACATTTGAAATGATGACAAATTCTGTTTCTTTAAAATCTATTTTGCGTGGAACTGGTATTACTTTTGTAATTATTTTTGGATCATCTTTGGTTAACAATTCTTCTTTATTTTCATTAAATTCTTTGATGGTAATATTGGGTTTCTTTTTAATCTTTATGCCATATATTTTTAATATTCCTGAGAAGTCTAATATTTGATTTAATTCCCGATATTTTATCATTGATTTTTAAATTTTAAGCACACAAAACAAGAAATTCGCACACTTTTAATTAAAAGGTGCGAATTTTTTCGTTTGGTTCTATTTCCCCTTAAATTTATGGTTATAAGGTACTATTTCGATTAATTAATTTTTATTTCTAGTTTATAAATTTGCAAATGGGTAGCCTGTATCTTCTCTACAATACAATTCCCTTTATTTAACTATTTATATAGTATAGATTTTAAAGTAAAAATACCTAACCCCCCTTTACAAAACTGTAAGAGTATCTTCAACTTTTTGATATTATATTTATATAGAATTTGCCCCTTTCTTGAAAACATACTATACTATAAAATTAAATTAACAAATATTATTTAATGGAGGTTCATAATGAATAAAACAGAACTAATTAACCAAGTATCCGAGAAAACATCACTTACTAAAAAAGATGCTACCGCATCTGTACAAGCTGTCCTAGATCAAATTACACAATCTCTTCAAAAAGAGGAATCTGTACAGTTAATTGGATTTGGTACATTTGAAGTACGTGAGCGTTCTGCACGTACTGGGCGCAATCCCCAAACAGGCGAAGAAATGCATATCCCAGGAGGAAAAGTACCTGCATTTAAAGCTGGGAAAGCTTTAAAAGAGGCTGTTAAATAAGGATTAAATTACCTATCTAAAAAGGAATGGAGATTTTTATCTCCATTCCTTTTTAGATTAATCATATATTTTTTCCGGAAAATAATTAACTAGTTTTTTATCATTTTCACGATTTCCATACCCTTCAAACTCTTCTAATCATAGAATTTATTTTTAGATGCTAGGCGTATCTTTTACTGCTAATTTTTTCTTACTTAAATAAACAGCTCGATCCGACTTTTTTGCAACTTCCTGTGAATACGTAACAACAATTACACATTTATCTTCTTGATGTGCGAGCTCCTGGAACAATTCAATAATTTCATTTGCTGTTTCTTCATCAAGGTTTCCTGTCGGCTCATCCGCAATCAGTAAATCCACATTGCAAGATAGCGCTCGAGCAATTGCTACACGCTGTTGTTGCCCGCCACTTAGTTGCAAGGCGTTTCGTTTCGCTTCTACTTCTGTGAGCCCTACCTTCTCTAATAATTCTAATGCTCTTGCTTTTTTATTCTGTACCTTCACACCTGTAATTTCCATTGCCGTTAGTACATTTTGAAGAGCAGTCATATAGGTTATCAAATTATAAGATTGGAAAATTACGGATACATTTTGATTACGGTATCGATCCAAACCAATTTTTCGAATATCCTTACCCTTATACAGTACATAACCATTTTTAGGTATATCTAGCCCACACGGTAAGCACAAATAAAAACCACCGAAAAGTGGCTAAATTTTTAAACGTCCTTTGTTTGATCCGTTAATTTCATATTTTTTGTTAATATTTCCTTTCATCATCTCTAAAACAGAGCTATATGCTTAGTGCCAAGGTCGAACAAACTATATAAATGGATGGTCCATTCTACTCATTCGCCATATTGTGCATCATAATCTATAAAATACGTATCTATAAATTAAAGATCTAAAAAAGAAAAAATCTGAAGATCCTTCTGACGTAAGGAGTTTCAGATTTTTTTATTTTAGTAATACCCTTTGCAACAAGTTGCCATTAGAAATTAGTGTATCAGCAACTTGTAGCTATTACTATGAATGCTAGATTCCTCAAAATTATTCCATATTTTTTCATTTTACTTATATTATTCTATGCTTTGTTCTAGAGTATAATTCCATATTTATGGACAAAAGTTTAAATTTATGGAATATTGTACAAGCTATTTATACGCTATTCTTAATTAGGAGGGATTCTTTATGTTTGGCCTAGGAAAAAAAAGAACTCCATTTGGTGTGTATTTAGATCACAGAGGAATTAAACAACAATGGCTAGTACAAAAAACTGGATTAAGTAAATCTCTGATAAGTGATTTAGCAAATAAAAAGGATCGTATTCCCACTTTAACATCTGCAACTAAGATCATTAGAATACTACAAAAATCTGATAGACATATTGATTATCAAGATTTTTGGAATATTGATATTTAAAACCTCTAGAAGGTGCTATGCATCCTATTGTCTTTAATCCAATCGTGTAGATTACTAAAAGCATAGATTTTTCCCCTTATAACTATTGATTATTTAACACTTATAATATAAAAATTGCATTTATTAAAAAGGATATAAATTTCTATTAAGCTCTGTTCATATCCCCACTCAAAATAATTAATGCTTACATCCCACTTCATTTTTGACAAAGCTATTCTTTAAAGACATTTTTTATTAGAAAATCCAAATTTAGTTGTTTTTTTATCCAAAATCCTAAATATATATTTGATATTATTCTAAATTTTATAGCGCACTATTCGAACATTTTGTGAAAATCAGAAAGAAACATCACAAACTACTAGTAGTAGGTATTAATTTCCTGTGTTTGTTCCAAACACTGTGTTAAACTGAGGGGGTTTAACAGATCTACTCTAATAACATTAATGAAATGGGGTATTTACTTGAACTTTCCACAATTAAAAATCGGGCATATGATACCAAAGGTCCCAATTATGCAGGGAGGAATGGGCGTAGGCATTTCATTAAGTAAACTTGCATCTGCAGTTGCAAATGCTGGAGGAATTGGGATTATATCAGGAACTGGTATTTCCATAGATGAAATGAGAATGCATATTAGGAAGGCGAAAGAAAAGATCCGGAATACTGGTTATATTGGAGTAAATGTCCTTTTTGCAATGAATGATTTTGCTGAAAAAATGAAAGCAGCCATTGAGGAAAAAGTCGATTTCATCATATCTGGTGCTGGCATTTCACGAGATATGTATACTTGGGGGAAAAATGCTGGCATACCAGTTATTTCAATAGTTTCCTCGGCCAAACTTGCTAAATTATCTGAACGATTGGGTGCGGCCGCTGTTGTAGTAGAGGGGCATGAAGCAGGAGGACATCTGGGTACCGAGCGACCTTTATTCGATATATTACCGGAAGTAGTTGCAGCGGTCGAAATTCCCGTCATTGCTGCTGGAGGGATTATGACTGGAAAAGATATTGCTCATGCCTTAAAATTGGGTGCATCTGGTGTACAAATGGGTACAAGATTCGTCGCAAGTAATGAGTGTGACGCACCACTTTCCTTTAAAGAAAAATATATAAATGCTCGATTAGAAGATACTATATTAGTCAAAACAACTGTCGGTCTCCAAGGTCGTGCGGTTAAGAATAACTTCACTAAATTAATAGCTGATAATAAAAAGATAAAAATAAAAAAATGTATAAATTGCTTAAAAAACTGTTCTTATCGTTTCTGCACGCTAGATTCATTGATAACCTCTATGGATGGTGATTGTGAAAACGGCCTTGTTTTCGCAGGCGCACGAGTAAATGAAATCAAAGAAATTTTGCCCGTCAAAACAATTATTAACAATATTATGATGGAATATAAAGCATGTATTTAAGGTAGAATCCATGTATAATTCTTTAAAAATATTTAATGTTGTAAACTCTTATTTTCCTGACGATACATCAAACTAATAATTACACTCCGGGCATTATTGGTCATAAAAAAAGAACACCTACAAATACTGTAGGTGTTCTTTTTTATTTATAATTGGATAATTTCTCTTATTTCTTCTATAGGTAACTTCGTAAATTTCGCAATATCCTCTACAGACATTCCGTTTTTATACATACCACATACCAATTGTATACGTTCGGCTTTTTTTCCTTCTTCAATACCCTTTTCAATACCTTTTTTGATTCCTTGCTCCTCTGCGTGAGCAAACTTTGCAGCTTCATCCATTAGGGTTTTTTCCCTCGCTTCATAGGCTTGTCGGAATGTCGAATCTTGACTCATTCGCTCCCACTTATTCATTGCTTTTTGTAAAATCGGATCTTGATTCATCGCAATGTCCTCCAATGTTTGAGTTAAGTGTTCATCTTCATTTGCCGGAAGTAATAACAGCCAACGAACAAATGAATCTTCCCACGGATTAACCTTCTCTTCCCGCCATTGTTCCATTAATTTAGGAAGCTCTATAACATGAATCTCTATATCATCACTAAACTGCTTTTGCTGTTGTACATTCCATAGCTTTCCCGTTGTATGAAATTCCTCATATTCGGGAAAAAGTGCGAAGTTTAACAAATTAATAGTAATTGTTTTACGAAGCGAGCTATAAGGCATCCCTTTTTGTAACTGTGAAGTATATAATTTACCCCAGTAATACAAACTTCGTTTAATCATGTCGTGATTATTATTCAGCTGAATTTCTACGTTTACTTTAGTACCCGTGTCTAATGTGGCTGAGACATCTAAAATTGATAATTTATCATCCTCATGTTCTCGATGTAAATGTGGATCCTCTAATTGTAGTGACATAATAGGTGATTCTAATGAATTCTTTAGCATGGCATTTAAAAATGTGATAAGAATATCCTCACTACCACTTGTCCCAAATAATTGCTTAAAAGCAAAATCAATTCGTAAATTTACTAATGACTTGGTCATGATTTCCTCTTCCTGTCTAAGAAACTCTCTTTCCTTTATTGTACATAAAAATTAGGTAATCATGCAAATAGGAAAATTCCACAAAAAGATAACGCTATCATTTTTTTCAAAAATAGATATTCACTAAAAGATAACGCTATCATTTTTTTCAAAAATAGATATTCACTAAAAGATAAAGATACAATTAATAGTTAATTTGGTGAATTATAACATATATTATCTTTAAATAATACCCAGTTGAAAAAACAATGGATTAATTGTGACATAATTGTTAAATTTAGGGATTCTAAAAGGCTTTCTATATATGAAAATAGAAAGGTGATGGTGTACGGATAAAATATAAGGGGGATTATATTATGTTTTCAAAAAAACAAAAATTAGTAACAGTGGTAACCACTCTGACACTAGGATGTGGATTAGCTTTTGGATTAACTCCTACTTCGGCAGATTCTATAAATAACCCTACTCCTATTAAGGAAGAACAAGTACGAATACAGATACCTTTCACTGGATATGTTATTTCAGCAGATGATAATTATTTAGTTGTAGCTGACACTAATACAAAGGAGGAGGCACTCTCTTATCAAAATGATTGGTGGGAATTAGCCTCTCAGAATAAAATTTTACGTGTTCCTATTACTAGCAAAGATAACTACAGTGTAGGTGAAAAACTAAATATATTTTCTGTAGGATGGACTCACTCTATTCCACCAATCGCTGTTATGCCTGTTATCGAAAAAATAATTGAATAAATTATATATTTTTATAAAAGAAGATAGCCATTACGAATGGCTATCTTCTTTTAAACAATTCAAACGTTGATACTTTGTTTTACTGAGACTAAAAATTTATATTTCTTGCCTTTAAACTCATTTATTCTAAATTAGATAAAAGAATTTTTGTTTGTAACTACCTTTATAAATTTATGCTATAACAGCCTTGTGCACTTTTGTATTTACTGAACTACGGCTTGTTCTTCCTTCTTCATAGCTCTAATGGATTGAGCTACTTTAACCATCATAGAACATTCTATCCTCTTACGGAAGATTTTACAGCTGAACTCATGTGTTCCCTTAAGGGAACCCGTTGCATGTATTGTATTAGCCGGACAACCGCCACTACAGTAAAGCTGTGCCCAACATTCCTGACATTCCGGTTTTGAATAGCAATTACTCTCCCTAAATTGAGACTGTATCTCTGCTTTTGTAATGCCATCCCAGATATTCCCCATACTATATTCTTCTTCTCCAACAAACTGATGACAAGGAAATATCTCCCCCCATGGAGTAATAGCCAGGTATTCAGTCCCAGAACCGCAACCAGAAATTCTCTTTTGAACGCATGGACCTTCTGAAAGGTCAAGCATGTAATGATAGAAAGTAAAACCGTTGCCTTTTTCCTCACGGTTCAGCATTTCTTTCGAGAGAATTTCATATTGATTGTAAATTTCCAGAAGGTCTTCTTCACAGAGCGCATATGGTTCTCGCGGATTACAGATAACAGGTTCCATTGAGATCTTGTTAAAACCTAAGTCAGCGATGTGATAAATATCATTGGTAAAATCAACATTATTATGGGTATAGGTTCCACGTACATAGTATTCTTTATTTCCACGCTTCTCAACAAACTCCTGAAACTTTGGAACGATATGATTATAGCTACCCTTCCCATTGACAGTTTTACGAAGATAATCATGAACTTTTTTTCTTCCATCAAGGCTTAATACAACATTGTGCATTTCTTGATTCAAGAAGTCAGTAATTTCATCATTAAGCAGCATACCATTTGTAGTAAAGGTAAAACGAAAAGTTTTTTTGTACTCTTTTTCTTTATTTCTTGCATAGGCGACAATCTGTTTGACAGTCTTCCACGCCATAAGTGGCTCCCCACCAAAAAAATCAACATCGAGATTTCGATGATTACCTGAGTTTTCTAATAGAAAATCGATGGCTCTTTTTCCAACCTCATAACTCATGATGGCTCTATTTCCATTGTATTTTCCTTGGCTAGCAAAGCAGTATTCACACGACAGATTACATGTATGCGCGACATTAAGGCAAAGAGCCTTCACATAAGTGGGACGATTTATCAAATCAATTGAAAGGTCCTTATAATCATCTTCGGTAAAAAGCTTCCCATCTCTTTTTAGTTCTTCAATATCCGCAATTGTTTCTCGAATTTCTTTCTCGGAAACATGGAAATCATGTTTATACTTTTCCTGCATCATTGACAGGATTTCTTCCATAGGAGTATTCTCATATAACATAATTATTTCATAAGCAAGGTCGTCAACAACATGTACCGACCCGCTATAAGTATCTAACACGATATTATATCCATTTAATTTATATTGATGGATCATACTGGATAACCAAACTCCTTTTTTCATAAAGATTGAGCCCATATAAAATATAACTGCGTACTATACTTCTTGTTTCCTATCTATTAATTGTATTTTCACACTTTTGATTTGCAACTCCACATGAGGTTTTACAAGCGGACTGGCAAGATGTCTGGCATGCACCACATCCACCATGTTTTATAGTATCTTGCAGTTTACAAGTGCTCAGTGTTATGATTCTTTTCATTACCTATAACCTCCTTTTGAAATAATTTTGAAGAACTAAGGCATATAATTGTGAAACATTTCACAATTATATGCCTTAGTTCTTCAATTTTGGCGTATAAATTCTATTCATACTTTTAACAACACTTTAAACTATCACGAGAATATCAATAACAGTTACATACCGTAAAAGCTACATATAGACTACTATTGGTTATAATTATATATGCATTCAAAATACGGTACATGAAATTACAACATTTATCCTATAAAAAAATTATAGACGTTTATAATTTTCTGCTATAACTATAAAAAGTCAACCCCAATGGAATTGACCTTTTATAGAATGTGGCAACAGAAGGATGTCATAAAACTAGGATTTGATATTGTAGCATTACATTTGTGAAAAGTATAACATGATTAAACAAGAATAGATGTGTCAATCCTGGAACATTAACTATAACTTGATTTTTTGGATATATATAATATTTAATGGGCCTATAGAATTCATCATACATCACTATTAATAATTAACGCTTTTTTAATAATAAAAAGGATGTCCAAAAAAATTCTATTTTTTTAGACATCCTTTTAATCTATTTTATTAATAATCCCGTAGGAGTAACTTGATATGTTTTTTTCTTACCCACAAATTCCTGTTTACTATTCTCAAGATTAGTAAGTGTGGCGCGTGTCTTTTCCTTTTGTGCTTCTCCCTCTATATGAGTAAACTCAATATAATCCCCTACTTTGACTGGAACGGTTTGGCTTTCAGCAGCTTGTTGTCTATTTCCTACAATTTCTTTATTGTACAAAATATTACCCGATGAGTTTTGAACTTTAATGCTTGCATACATACTAGTAAAATAGGAATGAGGTATACCCGATTCTAATTTAATCTGCATTTTTTCTGTTGCTTTGTTATACTCTACTTTTGCGATTTCTCGATCATTATATCCCTTTAAAGACCAGGCAAATTGATTTCCATCTAAAACTGTTGTTTCCGGCATTTTCTCTACTTTCTTCAGACCTTCTTTTGTAACTTCGTATATGGATTTTTTTCCAAAACTCTCTTGTTTACTATTATCTACATTTGTAAGAGTAGCTCTATGCACACCCTCTAGATGTGTTAACTCAATATAATCTCCTACTTTGACTGGTACCTTTTGCGATTCAGCATTTTGTTGTTTGTTTCCATAAATGTCCTTATTGTATACTATTTTTCCTGATGCATTTTGTACTTTAATACTCGCATATGTTTCATTAAAATAATGATGTGGTATGCCTGATTTTAAATCAACTTGCATTTCTTCTGTCAACTTATTGAAATTGATTTTAACAAACTCGAAATCACTGATTCCTTTTAGCGACCAAGCAAATCGATTTCCATCTAGAATTGTTGCTTCTGGCATTTTTTCTAGTTTCTTCAGACCTTCTTTTGTAACTTCGTATATGGATTTTTTTCCAAAGCTCTCTTGTTTACTATTATCTACATTTGTGAGAGTAGCTCTATGCACACCTTCTAGATGTGTTAACTCAATATAATCTCCTACTTTGACTGAAACTTTTTGCGATTCAGCATTTTGTTGCTTGTTTCCATAAATGTCTTTATTGTATACTACTTTCCCTGATGCATTTTGTATTTTAATACTCGCATATGTTTCATTAAAATAATGATGTGGTATGCCTGACTTTAAATCAACTTGCATTTCTTCTGTCGACTTATTGAAATTGATTTTAGCAAACTCGAAATCACTAATTCCTTTTAGTGACCATGTAAACTGCTTTCCTTCTAAAATATTAGAAGAGTTCGGTATATCTGGATTAAGACCTAAGTTATCTAATATAGATTTTAGATCAGGTAAGACACCTATTCTATCATTCCACGGATCTTGAGATTTTGTTCCTGTATTTGGATTACTTAAGATATTTCTTAATTCGGCTGGTGTATAAGGAGAACCTCGATGTTCTTTAGCAATACCTTGAATTGAAGTTGCTGCTCCAGCAATAATTGGTGAAGCACTTGATGTTCCACTAAATGTTGATGTATATAAATTTGTAGTATTTTGACTTGGATTGGCTGATGTTGTATCAACATTTTCTCCCCATCCATATACATCTAATCGACTTCCATAATTTGAAAACCATAAACGTTTATGTGGAACAGTTGATGATCCCGCCCCAACCATAATAGCACCTGAATCCTTAAAGTCTGGACTATTTCGATTTAAGATCTTTTTTCCATTACGATCTTTAAAATTATCTAAGTCGTTTGAACCATTTGCGCCAGCTTCTATAATAATAATCCCTTTATCTGTACCAACACGAATCGCATCAAAAATATCTGGATGTACTTCTACAGGTAAATATTTATCCCCATACCCATCATACGAAGCTTGTGCCTCTAATAAAAGAATATCCCCCTGCTTGTAAATTATGTACAGCACTTAAAATAGCATCCGCTGTATTATAAATTCCATTATCTCTGATTTGGGATATTACTTTTACATTTGCTTTTGGTGCAATTCCAATATTTCCAATTTGATTATCTTCGGATGAAACAATTCCTAATACAGAAGTACCATGAGCTCTATGCTGACTTATATTTTGTCCAGACATAAGTTTTATATTTTTATTGACTAGATCCTCATGGTTCAATAACCACCCATATTCCATATCGACAAAGGTTGTACCTTTCCCGTCACCACCTTTAATGCTCCAAGCATGCGAGGCATTAATTCCCTTTGGTGCCGCTTCAAGATACCCTTGATTTTTAAATCTAGGATCATCGTACGGATTAACAGATAAATCAGGCAACTGTATTTCAGGGGGTGTTAAAATTTGTTTTTCTTGTATATAAGCCTCCTCTACAAGGGGTGATGTTTCAAATTTTTTCAGTAATAATTCTATTTCTATGTTATTAGGAGCTTGTACAATATAATAATTTAATAAATTGTTAGCTGATTGATTATCAAATGATTTAGAGTATAATGATAACTTTTCAATCTCTATCGGATTTACAGATGAGAACAGGCGATTCAAAGTAAGTTCCGTATTTTCGGAAAATAACTTCTTTAAATTGTTATCATAATTCCCACTTTTTATTCGTTTCTCAATACCATCTTCATACGGTAAGTCAATTTCATTTTTAAACTTTACAATTAATTGTTCTTCCTGTGAATCTGTTTCTTTGTATGTGACATTATAAGATTCAGCGTAAACTTTATTATGAATTCTATCATTTTGTAGTATTAGATCTGTTCCTACAAATGTTGTCATTGCAATTGATGAAATTAGAAACCCTTTGAATATGTTCATACTATACCCGCCAATCTATTTTCTCTTGAGCATTTTTTAATGCGTATAATAGTTAAGATTTTTATATAATATATAAATCAATAATTTAAGTTTTGTAGTGAAACCTATGACTTTATTAATAATCCCATAGAGGTAACCTGATATATTCTTTTCTATATATTTCTGTTTACTATTCTCAAGATTAGTAAGTGTGGCACGTGTCTTTTCCTTTTGTGCTTCTCCCTCTATATGAGTAAACTCAATATAATTCCCTACTTTGACTGGAACGGTTTGGCTCTCAGCAGCTTGTTGTCTATTTCCTATAATTTCTTTATTGTACAAAATATTACCGGATGAATTCTGGACTTTAATGCTTGCATACGTATCAGTAAAATAGGAATGGGGTACTCCCGCTTCTAATTTAATCTGCATTTTTTCTGTTGCTTTGTTATATTCTATTTCTAATTTTTATTATTGAATAATAACTTAGTAGAGGAATCTATCAAAATTCAAGCAACATCCAGTAATTCTTTAAAATTCTGCCCCAATTTATCTTGTTCTATCTTCACATCTGATTCTTACATATTACTTGATTGTAAGTGGTTTCCATAACGATAATGCAAATATCCAATTTGGGTCACCATTTCCTTGATGATTTTGAACAGCTTCATACACTTTCCCTTGATGTTCTACTTTGTCTCCCCTTGTATACGCCTTCTTTGGATCCCATTTCTCATAAGATGCATTTTGATCTTTTGTTTTTACCGGAAGAATGTTACTTTGAATTGATGTATTTCCAGCTGCATCTACAGCCTTCACTGCATATTTATATTCCTTATTAACTGTTAAGTTTTGATCAGTAAACGTCGTTCCTTGTACCGTTTGAATCAATTGTCCATCGCGTAATACCTGATATTCTTTTACACCTACATTATCTGTAGAAGGATTCCATTTTAGCTCTACACTGTTAGAAGTAAGGTTGCTTGCATATAATCCTTGTGGCTGTGTTGGAGCCTCTGTATCTGGTTTCGGATTAACAATTTGATTTACTTTTTTCAGGCCATCCTTTGTAACTTCATACATTACTTTTTCATCAAGGCTTTCACGTTTATTATTATCTAAATTTATTAATGTTGCCCTCTCTCTGCCTTCTAAATGTGTAAGCTCAATAAAATCGCCGATCTTTACTGAAACTTTTTGTGTTTCAGCATTTTGTTGTTTATTTCCCACGATTTCCTTATTGTACAGAACGTTGCCAGAAGAATTCTGGACCTTAATACTGGCATACGTACTAGCAAAGTAGGAATGTGGTACACCCGCTTCTAGTTTTACCTTCATCTCTTCTGCCGTTTTATCATAATCTACTTTTGCAATTTCTCTATCACTATATCCTTTTAATGACCACGCAAACTTGTTTCCTTCTAAAATATTATTTACATTAGGCATATCTGGTTTAATTGGATTAGAATCCGTACCCTTCCAAATCTCTGCTGTTAAAATTGGATAACCTAATGCGGCCACTTTTTGAATAGTATCGTTATTTGGACGTAATCCCCACTTCTCAAAGAAAGGAATCAAATTTTGTTTGGCTACTTTTGATGCTGAAATCATAAATAATTGTTTTTTATTTTCATCCGTTTGTGGAATTTCATTTGAAGGCATGTCTCTATACAATTGATGAAATGTAGGATAGAAGTCCTCTCCATATGCTAACTGTAGTTGCCAAAGCATAACAAGCTTAACAAAAACATCACTAATTTCGTCATAATTTTTATTCGTTTGTTCTAGGTATTGAAACGCTTTCGGATAAATTCCACTTTTCTCTAAATTAGATGGTTGATTAAATGCTTTTTCTACAGAAAGGCTGTATATATTATTTTGCACTTCTGTCATGTTATAAAACTTCCAGGGCGATTGTTGTCTCAAATGTCCTGCCTCATGCCATGGACCCCAGCCATCTTTTATAAATTTATTAATATCTAATACGTATTAGATTGCATCACCCACATATGCGGTTCGATAAGAAGTTGCATACATGTAATAATCCGGTGAATGATTTTCTTCTACGTAATGAATATAATGTTTATCTACTTGTTCTTCGGATAACCCAGCTACTTTGTCTTGAACTCGAGTAGCTTCATCCATCTTTTTTAAGAGTTGTACAGGATCTGTATTAGAACCCAACAAATATTTCTTAACACGTGCAGGGCTGGCCGTAATTAATACTCGTTCTCCTTTTAACTCCACTGCATGTGCATTTGGATATTGGTCCAGCATGTTTATTAAATCTTGTTTTGTATGCTTTCCTAGTTCAAAGAAAGGAGTAATCGTTCCACCTGTTGTGACTGTTGTTCGAATGGTACCACCTTGTTGTTTATTATAAAAATAAATCATCCCTCCATTTGGAGATTGGATTGTGTTTATACCCGGTTTTAATGTAAATGATTTTATTTTAGAATCTTCTCTCCAAGAAGCATCATACGAATACGTTCCAATGTATGCTTGAATATCTTGATTTCCTTCTACATTAATCGTTATTTGTTCATTTGGTTTTGCATATAAACCAGTTGGTTCATATGGACTAAATGCCATATTTTTTCTTTCCTGTTGTTTCAGTACCTCAACATCCCCTTTTCCTGGGACTGTATACGTTCTGTTTTCTGATTTAACTAACTTTTCCTCTTGAAGTGATGCCGATATTTTTTTTTGCTGCTTTGTTTCCTCTGCAAAGACATCTGATGAAGAAGCCATTCCAGAAGCAAATATAGTTAAGGTTGCAATAGCTACAAGTATTCTTTTGGTTTTATGCTTTGATTTATTCCCCATAGTATCTCCCTCTCATTTCCTTGATAAATTTAATAGTTCTCGTTTCTTTAGCATGTGCTTACGTGCTAAAACAGTTCATGAACTCGTATTTATTACTTTTTACATAGCCCTTCCTTTATTCTGTTTATATTTATATTTATATTTATATTTAGATGTTATTTTATGACACATATTAATACAACTTTATAAAATATCAATCAATAATGAGCTTTTATGTTTTGATTTGGTATTCTTAACTATCATATAAATCAAATAAATTACATAAAGGTATTCATTTCGTGTGAATAATACTTTAAATCGAATTATTTACTGATTAATAATTCATAAAAATTTAATATTATGTAAAATCCTATCAAGGAAATAAATACAAGCTGATTCGTCATGTATACATTGAAATCACTAAGGTGATTACTCCCATCAGATTACTTCATTCCTTTTTTCTATTTCAGTTTAAATTTGTAAGTTATCAGGAGATAAAAAACACTATCTTTTCCTATGATTCCACAGAAAAGATAGCTTAGTTCTTATAATTTTTATAATAATGGCTGAACTTTTGTATTCGATTTTAGGCAAACTATTTATTTTCATTTAAAAATTCAAGAACTTTATTAAAAGTTTCTCGCCCTGCTGGTGTATTCATTTTAAATTGGAATTCATGAGCCAACTCACCAGAAATATTTCTATCAAAGAAGAGTTTTTCTGTAGGTACTCTTTTACTTTCTAACTCAGAAGCTAATGCTTTGGCTTGATTTTCGAATGATGCAGTATTTCCATCTGTAATAAATGTTGGTGGATAATCTTTTGTAACGTGTTTAATGATAGAAGCAATTTTTATTTCAGGTAATGTTTCAAAATCCTTTTTCCCAAAGTAAGCCCAACCAGTGGTACGCATAAAATTTTGTACTTCTTTAGTTGTTTCCATTTTAGCTAATGCAGGCATATTATATGGACCACAAAATAGTAACGTACCTTTAATTGTAGCAGGCTTAACAACGGGATTAATTTTAGTTAACCTTGCATAATTGGGAGATGTTTGAATATTAACGAATTGTCCAGATATTTGTGCTCCAGCAGAATCTCCTGCAAAATAAACCTGATCAAGTTTTAAATTATATTTCTTTGCATTTTCTTTTATATATTCATAAGCCTCACCAAGTTGTAATACTGGTGTAGGATATTTCATCTTAGGTGCAAGAGCATAATTTATATTTATCACTGTATAACCCTGGGCAGACAATTCTACTGCATAACCAGTGATATCGGATTTATCTCCGCCTACAAATCCACCCCCATGCACCCAAAAAATAACAGGTATTTTGTCAGTATGGTTTTTCGGATAAATAATGTCTAATATACCATCAGGAAATTTAGAATTATAATTGATGTCCTTAACAATTTGTGTTTCTTTTAAAGCGTTTTGATAATTATCCGACTGAACAAACATCCCACCTTCAAATGCTTTTTTTATGAGCAACGCTTTTGGAGTAGGTGAAAGGTTCCAATAACTAACTCCTGCAATAATCAATCCGAAAACAATCAAAAGAAATATTAACATTCTTTTTTTCCATACCCCTTTAGGACTTGACTGTTTTATTTTCATAAACACATACTCTCCATTCGTTTTTAGTAGCTAACCATCCAAGGAAATAAAACGTGGGTTACTATTTTTAAGATAAATATATTTTTGCTTCCTGATGTGTAGTTGTAGTTGTATAAAAAGGGTTATTTGTTCTTATTGTGTACATGCTTGGTACTTTATATATATTTGTTAATTCAAAATATCTCCTTGAGGGCGTTTAGATAAATTTCATGCTCATAAACTTAAGAATTTTCACTATCCAAAAGTAAAATACGTAACCTTTTCTAATTTCAATTTTAAATAAAGTCACTTTATTTAAAATTGAATTAACGATGATTTATCTTCTTTAAGAAAAAAATATAAGCGGATATTAACCAAACATCTTTTAAATATGTTATACGTAAAAAAACGAATCTATTTTGAAAATAGATTCGTTTTTTTACGTATAACATATATTTCCAAGTTCTTTTGATCGAATTTTTTATAAAAAGAAAAGATACATCCCAAAAGAAAAGAATACTACTTGCTCAGACATGTAGGGCGTGATAACCTTTGTCTCTGATATTTCTCATTTATAGTTTGTTTAATTGACTATGTCTTTTAGAATACATAAAATATACTATTACCCCTATAAATAACCAGATACCGAAATAAACCCAAGTTTTTAAAGGTAGATTTACCATTAAGAATAAGCAACATGTTATTGAAATAATCGGTAAGATTGGTACCAGTGGTACCATGAAACCACGTTTTAAATTCGGATGTGTTTTACGAAGAATTATAACAGTTACACCAACCATGGCGAATGTTAATAACGCTCCAATATTCGCTAAATTCGACAATTCTTTTAAATCGATAAATCCAGCAATTAAAGCACTACCAATCCCTGTTAACCAAGTTGAGAATACTGGCGCTTCTGTTTTCTTATTAATTTTTGCAAAAGATTTTGGTAATAAACCGTCACGGCTCATCGCGAAGAATACACGTGTTGCTGCATAAATGTAAGCGAAAATTACAGCCATAATACCAATTACAGCTCCAACTGCGATTATCCCAGCCACTTTATCTTGTCCTACAACTTCTAATACGTAAGCCATTGCTTCTGGTACATCTAATTCCTTATACGAAACCATACCTGTCATAACAAGACAGACTATAACATAAATAATTGTACAAATAACTAACGAAGCAATAATACCAATTGGTAGATCACGTTGTGGATTTTTCACTTCTTCAGCAGACGTTGCTAACGCATCAAATCCTAAAAAAGCAAAGAATACTGCAGCTCCTCCAGAAAAAACTCCGCTTATACCGTACGGTGCAAATGGTATCCAGTTTTCTGGTTTCACGTAAAATATACCAACTGAAATAAATAAAATAACAATACCAATTTTTATTAATACCATTGCGTTATTCACTCGCTTACTTTCCTTCGTGCCTTTTGATAATAACAAAGTTAATATCAAAGTAATGATTACTGCTGGTAAGTTAACGATTCCACCTTGCGTTGGAATCGTTAACAGTGATTTTGGAATTTCAATCCCAAATCCACTTACTAAGTTGTGGAAATAGCCTGTCCATCCACCTGCTACCGCCGCAGTTGTAACTATATATACTGACAGTAAGGTCCAGCCCATTAAATGAGCTACAAACTCACCAATTGTCGCATATGAATAGGTATATACACTACCAGATACTGGAAGGGTAGAGGCGATTTCTGCATAACATAGGGCTGCAAATCCGCAAACAATTGCCGCAATCATAAATGAAAAAATAACTGCTGGACCAGCATCTCTTGCTGCTACTAATCCAGTTAATACAAGCACTCCTGTACCAATTATTGCGCCAATCCCTAGCATGGTAAGGTCAAATGCGCCTAATGTTTTTGTCAAAGTCTTACTTTTACTATCTTCTAACAATTTCCTAACGGATTTTTTCCTAAATAAGTTGGCCATAACACACGCCTCCATTTATTTAAAAGGGAGCTAAGATATCTTCTCCTAGCCCCCCTTTAGTAAAATGATTCTATTTTAAAAGATTCTTCAATCGTTATTTTACCTCATTGGCAACAAAGAAATGCTCACATACACTTGAAATACGTTTTAAATCCACATTGCCGCCTGAAATAACCGCTACTACTTTTTTATCCTGCACATATTTATCAACTTTCCCTGCTAGAAGAGCGGCTGTAGCTAATGCTCCCGCACCTTCTACGACAGCTTTTCCGCGTTGCAGTAAGTCTTTCATTGCCACTTCTAATTCTTCTTCTGATACAGTTACAATGTCATCTACTAGGTCTTTTACAATTTCAAAAGTTAAATTTCCTGGTATTTTAACTGCACAACCATCCGCTATTGTCGGCGAATCATAATGTTCTACAATTTTCCCAACATCATAAGAAGCTTTCATTCCATGAACATTATCTGCCTGAACGCCAATAATATTAATAGAGGGGTTAAATGATTTCAGTGCTACAGCAATTCCTGAAATAATTCCTCCCCCACCAATAGGTACAATAACAGTATCAACATCCCACATATCATCCAGAATATCTAAACCAATTGTCCCTTGGCCAGCCATCACTTCTACATCATCATATGGATGTAGGTAGGTTTCGCCTGTTTCTTTTATAATCTCTTCACATTTCGCTTTTGCATCATCAAAGGTATCACCGTATAAAATAACTTCAGAACCATATCCTCTGGTCGCATCCACTTTAGCTTGCGGTGCGGAGGTTGGCATTACAATTTTACTTTTAATTCCAAGTAAATGGGAAGATAATGCAACTCCTTGTGCATGATTACCAGCTGAACAAGCGATTACACCACGTTCTTTTTCTTCATTCGTTAGTTGGGAAATTTTATTAAATGCACCACGAAATTTGAATGAACCTGTTAACTGCATATTTTCTAGCTTCAAATAAATTTCTCCACCGGTTTTACTGGTTAAATAGAAAGATTTAACCAAAGGTGTTTTTCGAGCATTTACGTCAAGAATTTCTTTGGCTTTTTTAATGTCAGTAATATCTAACAATACGTTTTTGCTAATCATACTAACACTTCTTTCAATTGTTTAAAGTCCAAACCTAGCGTCAGACCTAAATTTTCATAGGTAATAATACCTTTATAAACATTTACCCCAGATTCTAATGATGATTTATTTTGAATTGCTTTTTCTAATCCATCTTTAGCAATCGCTAGTAAATACTCAATATTTCCATTTGCCAACGCCATAGTTGAAGTACGTGGGGTGGCACCAGGCATATTTGGTACTGCATAATGGATTACATCATGTTTAATAAATACAGGGTTATCATGAGTTGTATAATGGTCAATCGTTTCTATTGTACCACCTTGATCTATTGCGATATCAACAATGACACTTCCTGGCTTCATAGATTGAACCATATACTCTTTAACAATTTTAGGAGGGCGAGATCCTGGTATTAAGATTGTTGAAATAAATAAATCTGCCTCTTTAATCGTTCGCTCTAAATTTTCAGTATTAGATTCAATTATATTTACTTCTTCTGTTGCGTATTGCTTTCTTAAATATGCAATTCTTTCTTGATTAACCTCTAGAATTGTAACACTACATCCAATCCCAATTGCCATATCACAGGCATTAGTTGCAGCATTCCCTCCACCTAGAATTACAACTTTTCCGGCTGGGATTCCCTCAATACCTGATAATAAAATCCCCTCACCTTGATGTTGTTTTTCTAAATAATAAGCTCCCATAAATACCGCGCGTCTTCCAGCAATTGCACTCATAGGTTTTAATAATGCTAAATTTCCATCCTCACTAATAGTTTCACCAGCAATCGCAGTAGTTCCAGCATTTCTCATTGCTTCCACACACTCTTTAGAAGCGGCAAGATGTAAAAATCCCCATACAATTAGATCCTTTTTAAAGTAATGGTATTCCGCAGGTAGTGGTTCTTTTACCTTTACTACCATATCAACATCCCATGCTTCACCTTGAGTTACTATGCTTGCTCCTGCATTTATATATTCATCATTCGTATAACCAGAACCTAATCCAGCATCTTTTTGTACTAATAATTCATTTCCAGCTACAACCAATTTTTGAACATTTTCTGGAGTCATCCCTACACGAGCTTCCCCTTTTTTTATCTCTTTCACTACACCAATTTTCATATCAACACATCCTTTTTTAGAGTGAGTTATAAATCAAATTAACTATTGTCAGACAAATACAAAATTCATAATATTTACCTTTATAATATTTTTTGAATATAATTTAATTTATAACATTGGATTGCACCTACAAGATACCATTAGTAAAAATAACAGGTCAACAATTTTGTGAAACATTTCACAAAACGTTTTATTTAGCTGATTTTCTATATTTTATATCGAAAATATGATTGAATCTCTCAATACTTTGTGATATTCTTCACAAGAATATATCTTCTCTTTTGAATTTTAATTTATTATTTTCCTATATCAGAATATTAAAATACCTCATCTATTCTTATTATTCATAAAAACGAAATCTCGTTTTCAAATCCATATTTCGGGTTAAATTAAAGAATTTCTTTTAATGTATAATTCATGGAACTTTACTCACTTTAAATCATGTGAAAATTTTCACATGATTTGAGGTGAAATTAAACTTTCTTTACCTATACGTTTAATTTCATTTTTTTTAGTATCTGAAATTTATTCAAATTCCCTATATGGTAAGGATGAGGGGCGGCTATTTGTATGGATACAGGATATACTATCAAATAATTTAACAAACAAGATAATGAATTCATAAGAGAATTTATATATTTTTCTAATTGGGAGTGATTATTTTGTCACAACAACAACTTAAAAAGGATATTGGTTTCTTTGCAGCATTAACCACAGTTATTGGTACCGTTATCGGCGCCGGAGTATTTTTCAAGCCCACTGCATTATATGGAGTAACAGGAACAGCAAGCCTAGGATTACTTGCATGGGTAATTGGTGGTATCTTAACCGTTTGCGCAGGGCTAACTGCTGCTGAACTATCTGCCGCTATTCCTGAAACGGGGGGAATGATGGCATATCTAAAGAGAACTTATGGAAACTTAACTGCTTTCTTGCTTGGATGGGCACAAACTGTCATATACTTCCCTGCAAATATTGCAGCACTTGCTATTATTTTCGGGACACAAACGGTTAGTTTATTTGGCCTAAATGTTAATGAACACAAAATGCTAATTATCGCAATCGCAATTATCACCGCAACATTTGTAACTCTTATGAACTTTTTAGGAGCTAAAGCAGCTGGTGGAATCCAAATGGCCTCGACTATATGCAAATTGGTTCCATTAGCATTAATTATTATTTTTGGATTACTACACAAAAGTGACGTTACTTTTCAGCTTTTTCCAATTGAGACAGGGCCGAACAAATCTATGATATCTGCACTTGGATCTGGTTTACTCGCAACAATGTTCGCCTATGATGGATGGATTCATGTAGGGAATATTGCTGGAGAAATGAAAAACCCTAAAAAAGACTTGCCTAAAGCAATCGTATTAGGATTATCAACAGTAATGGTTGTTTATTTATTAATTAATGTCGCTTTCCTAATGGTCATGTCTGCAACATCGCTCGCAGGTACTGATACACCCGCTTCTCAAGTAGCTACAATTCTTTTTGGAGCTATGGGAGGAAAACTAGTTACCATTGGCATTTTAATTTCCGTATTTGGAACGATTAATGGTTATATTATGACGGGAATGCGAATTCCTTATGCCATGGCTATTGAGAACAAATTACCATTTAGTAAATGGTTTGCTACATTATCTAAAAATAGTCGGGTCCCTTATAATTCTGGTCTATTTATGCTATTTATTTCAATTATTATGATGGCTATTGGCGGATTCAATACTCTTACTGATATGTTGGTATTTGTAATATGGATATTCTACACAATGACATTCCTTGCTGTATTTATCTTACGAAAAAGAGAACCTGAGCTTGTGCGACCTTATAAAGTTCCATTGTATCCTTTTATACCATTAGTTGCTATTATTGGCGGATTGTTCATTGTTATTAATACCTTATTTACTCAACCTTTACTAGCTTTATGTGGAATAGGTTTAACCGCACTCGGTCTTCCTATTTATTACACTATGCGTAAAAAGGAACAATTTGGTATAGAAAATCCTATCAAGTAGACCCGTCTTTCTTAAAGAGATGATACAAAATTTTATGATTAGATTGCAATTAATAGTCTATTTTACTTCTTTAGCCTTCTAAAAGATACATTAATCTAACAAATAATAAACAAGGAGAACCCAGAAGGGTTCTCCTTGTTTATTATTTGTTAGTGTTCTGGTTTATACCCTAAGTTAATTTACGCTTTATCCATTCTGCATTCCTGCCTTTAGAAACCAATTTAATATATCCCTGTGAATTTAAAGCGTGTAATGTTTTATTTATAGTACTTTCACTTATATCTGGATGCATGTTTCGAATATTCTCTTTAGTAAAAGGATGATTTTGCCTGTCTATGTATTTTTCAATTCTTTTTCTTTTAGTATGAGTGCTTATATAATTTTTTATCAAACTATTTAATTCTTTATATGCAGCTAAAACAATATCCAAAAAGATTTTCATCCAGAAAACTACATTATGATCGCCTTGATGCCAGTTAGCCGCGGATTTATACAAAGCATCATAATAATCTGATTCATATTCTTTAAAATATTTATCTATACATGTATATTTTACAAATGTAAATCCACTTTCAATTAATAACCATTGAATTAATATTTTTGCTAACTTGCCATTCCCTTTATTAAATGGATAAATACATAGGAAATTTAGGATAAATTGAGGAATTAGTAGGAGCGGATGAAAATTCCCTTTAGCTCTTAATGCATTATATTGTTCGCATAGATGATACAAATATTGCGGAACCATATCATATAAAACAACTGTGCGTGATTTGGATTGATCATTTAACATTGGAATACATGATAAAACAAGTTCGTTTTTTCTCCAATTACCACTTTCAGACGTTGAATAATTCAGTAATTGGAAGTGCAGTTCTTGAATTGTTTGCGGTTTAATAGGCAGTTTGTGATTTTCTTTTTGCACAAGTTCTAATGTTTTGCAATAACAAAATAAAGCGTCCTCTTCCAATGTTTGAGGGCTAACACGATTAGAAACAAATTTTTTTAACTGTTTATTTGAGAATGTAAACTTGTCATATATATTAGGAAAAGTTTTAATATATTGTAGGGATATACTCTTTTCCAAAAGATCAAAGATCTCAGGTTTTTGAGTTTGATATGCTGATATTGCTCCTTTATATTCACTGATTTTACTTATAATATTTATTAGTTCCCTTTTAAATTCTAAATTTGTATATTTTTCTTCAAAGAAATTTCTCATCTCGTTCCCTCCTTTCCCTAAGGTTTATTGCCAACTTTGTATGCTCCATTATCCCCCTAATTTTCACATTTCCTACTGTATGCTCATTGTTTTATAAACGTCCATTAAGAATGTAATTAAACGATAGCCAGATGCACACAGGAATTGCTCTCTTCTATAAATGTATATAGTTTAATAGATTTCTAATGTTTAATAACAAATAAAAAGGCACTTCCTTAAATTTATAAAAAAGTGCTTTTTATTTAATCAAATATGTCTGTATTTAGTTACTTAAAGGAAACTATGCACAAAAGGTATCAACCTTTTGTGAAAATCATAACATATTTAGCTATAAATAATTATGTCGATTCTAAAAACGCTCAATCTTGATATGTTATGAACTAATGTCGTGCAGAATCTTATTTACTTTCAGAGTATATTAGATTATGTACATTTAAACTGTTGCTAAGTATTTATATATTCGACATAATGTTATAAGATAAATTCACCTTATAGTATTGGTGACATGGTTTCTTTTAATGTATGTACAGAATGATTAAAGTTAAACTTTTCTTCTGCATTTAACTCAATTTCTATAATTTCCCGAATACCTTGACGATTTATAACAGCAGGAACTCCTATATATACATCATTATGACCATATTCATTTTCAAGGTATGCAGATACTGTTAACACACTATTTTCATGATGTAGAATTGCCTTAGTTATACGTAATAAAGACATTCCGATTCCATAACAGGTCGCTCCCTTACGTTCAATTATATGATAGGCCGCATCACGTGAACGAACAAAAATTTCGTCTAAGTCACTTTGATTATACTGACTTTTATTTTCTAAAATGGTTTGTAGCTTTTGAACGCCAACTGACACATGACTCCAAACCGGAAGCTCCGTATCACCATGTTCACCAATTATATAAGCATGAACATTATGAGGATCAATCTCAAAATATTCTCCTAACATGTAACGGAAACGTGCAGAATCAAGTGTTGTACCTGAACCAATTACGCGCTCTTTCGGCAACCCAGATTCTTTCCAAGTTACATATGTTAAAATGTCCACTGGATTTGTTGCAATTAAGAAAATACCATCGAATCCGCTTGACATGACATTACGAATAATTTCTTTAAAAATCTTAGTATTTTTTTCAACTAAGTCTAAACGTGTTTCACCTGGTCTCTGTGGCAATCCGGCTGTAATTACAACAATTTGCGCATCTTTACAGTCCTCACAGCTACCCTTCCATACTTTTGTTGGTGATGGTGAAAAAGGAATTGCATGACTTAAATCCATTGCTTCTCCTTCTGCTCTTGCTTCATTTACATCCACAAGAACGAATTCTTCTGCCAGGCCCTGATTAATCATACAATATGCATAACTACATCCTACGGCCCCTGTACCAATTAAAACTACACGATTAATATTTTTATTCATTTATAGATCCCTCACTATTTATGTTATGTTTTTGTGCATTGTTGTTATTCTAATAAAAAGTGATTTAATTGATTTTGGATAAACAAATAATGAACTCGAAATACATTTATGTTCAATACCAAATAGTTAAACCAATATTCCTTTATATACGTATCTCCAGCAAGTATTGCTTCAAAACTTTTTCTTATTTAATTTTAAAAAACATTATGTATAGCTTCACTGATATTCTGTGAATATAAAAGAAAAAATAATAAGATAGATTTTTAATTTTTTAATTACACTTTCATCAAAGAAAATTCTGTAAAAAAAATCAAGTTAATACATCTAGTTAAATAAATTTGTTAACGCTTACATTTTGAAGACTCATTAACTGACCATCATTTCTCATATTGACATTCATCCTTATATTATCTTCATTCAAATCTAATTACTGCAAACTTAAATTTTTTATATGAAGGATTTTTCTATCTATTTTACCAATAATTTTTCAATAACACTTTTCTATCCTGAATAAATTTTTTAATTTTTTTGAAATTCATCTCCGAGTATACCTCCTAATAAAGTTTTTATAGGTTGCTGTAATAGATTCAACATGTGACCTTGCATTTTATATTAACAAATTTACAGCACCTAAATTGTGAATGTTTTTTGTATATTTTCCGTCCCTTATACGTCTAACAAAAACAAACAATATATTTTATAAAAGAAAAAATACACTTTAAAACGTATTATATCAGTATTTCCCGCTTATAAATTTAATTGATATAAAAATAATAGTGTTATTTTTATACAGAAATGATTATATTAGTAGCTTAAAGTTTTATTTGTGTTTGTAATGGAATATTTTCCTCAAATTGAGATTCCACTAAATCTTCCACCTCTTCAGGAATAGGGCAATTTTTTGTTATATAATGATATACCATACCAACGAATACAGATCCACCAATAATATTTCCAATTGTAACTGGAATCAAATTATAAATAGCCCCACTAAAAGAAATTGTATTGGGATGTGGCGATACTAAAGAGATTGCAAATAGCGATAAATTTGCAATGCTATGTTCATATCCAGATAAAAAGAATGTAAAAACCAATAACATCATAACAATTATTTTTGATGTATCCCCTTTTACTTGAGAAGGAAGGAAGCATGCTAGACAAACGAGCCAATTACATAAAATAGCTTTGAAGAATAACTGTATTGTCGGAGTATTCATTTTCACTTCCACAACATTACTTAGCAAGTGTTCATATTCAATCTGATCAAAAATACCAGTACCATAAAATAATAACGCAAAAAATATTGCACCTATCAGATTACCTAAAAAACAGGCACCCCAGTTACGAAAAGTATCTAAGACCGTTGTTTTTTTTCGTAAAGTCGAGATTGTAAAATACATTGTATTCCCAGTAAATAATTCCGCGCCACCATATATTATTAATATAAGTGCAATTCCAAAAAACAAAGAAGCAATTAAATATGTTGCAGGTGAATCTACAACATGAAAAAAATTCCCTAATTTAAAACATAATACGATAATAAATCCAATATAGATGCCGGCTAGTACCGCGCGTACAAAATATTGTATTGGGTTTATATCTAATATTTGTTTCTTCTTTTGTGCAATTTTTATAGCATCAGCTATCCCTTGTTCTAACATAAAATTATACACTCCTTTAGTTCCTATTTATTATAAATTATCCTAAGAATAAACTACATGTTTCAATATTTACTTTCAAGAATTTGTTCAATAGTTCACAAAATAAACACAATCTTTTTACGAAATAATTCAAACAATGTGTAGTAATATCTGTTATATACGCTAAAACCTAGAGGGGGCATACTACGCGAATAATACATATTCAATATAAAATTAAAGAATAATGAATTCTGTATAACAAGTCTTAATTTATAATGTTTAGGAAAAGCACTTCACCTTAATTTTACTGACTTGCATAGTAATTATGATTCATTGAGAAATCAATTATATTTATACATAGAAAGACCTATAATGATAGGTTACACTGTGTTTGTATACGTTACTCTTTAAAAATTGAAGAAAAACTTTTATCAACGACCATATTCAACATTTTTTTCCGAAATATCTTAGTAAAATAAAAAAGCTTGTCTCTAACCTATGAGTTTAATGAAACATCTTTGTTTCTATACCCGCCCCAAAATAATTTGTGACATTTTTTAAAATACACTATATATCAAGCACTCTTTTTTAAAAATTGTTATAATATGAACGGGAATTATTGCTCAATACTTCACAATGTAAAAGGAGAATTTGATATGAAAAAACGAAAACGCTTAGTCATAATCGGTAATAGTGTATCTAGTTTACGCTGTATTGAACAAATTTTAATACAAAACCCTAATATGTATAACATTTCTATTTTCAGTGATGAACTCTATCCTCTCTACAATCAGATAAACACTATTTCATTAAAATTAAATATAAAAAATAGAATGCTAAAGAAATATAATTGGTACAAACAACATAATATTAAGCTTTTCACAAACGAAAAGGTAATAGAAATTGATCGTGAGGACGAGGTCATTGTTACAGATAAACGACGTATTGTTTTCTACGATAAACTCATCATTGCAACAGGCTCTACTGCTTTTATTTTTCCCGTTAAAGGACTGCAATTATTTGGGGTAAATAAACTTAAAACAACTGAAGAAATCCAATTTCTATTAAATACTAAGAAGCATTCAAAAAAAGCTATTATTATTGGCAATGGTATGCTCGGTCTAAAAATTGCACAAAAATTAATTAATTTAGGAATAGACGTCCACGTTGTTCATTTCATTTCACACTTAATGGCAAAACAAGATATCCTGGATTGTTCATTACTACGTAACAAGCTAAAAGCAAAAGGGATTCAATTTTTCATGGAAAAAAACACGGTTAAAATCCTAGGTACAGAATACGCAGAGGGAATTCAATTCGAAGATGGCACTATTATAAAATACGATTTAATTGTAATACCTATTGGTAGGCGACCTAATACACATTTAGCAGAAAAGGCTGGTTTACATGTTAACCGTGGCATAGTTGTTAATAAGTACATGCAAACAAATGATAAATTAATTTATGCAGTTGGTGAATGCACTGAACACAATGGTATTACATTAGGATTTCCAGCCCCCCTCCATACACAAGCTACTGTATTAGCCGAGCATATAACAAATGTACAGACAAATACTCTTTTTGCGTAATTTCTTAGTTAATTAAAACAAATTCATTATAACTTTTATCTATAAAAAAACTCTTCTTAATAATTGTTTAAGAAGAGTTTTAATCCTTTGAAAACGTATTAAAGGGAACACTTCAATATTGACATGTTTGCAATCCTATTGCGTACTAAATTAAAATGTCAATTTAAATAAGGAGACATACTAAAATGCAACGACACAAAAATATATATATTTTAATCATTTTCTGCATCGTATTATGTATAATAACTCTAGTCCATAAAGATGAAAATAATAGCGCTAAAAATAAAACATATGGGATGGATAAACTTGTTAAACTCGATAAAAAAAATTCATATTCTAAAGAGAATAATCCTTTAGAAGTCCCTTTAATTCTACAAAATCCAGAATTAGAACGTGGATGCGAAGTTACAAGTTTAGCAATGCTTTTAAATTTTAATGGTCTATCCGTTGATAAATTAGAATTAGCTAAAAATATTAAATATGTCCCTTTTCAAAACAATGGATTAATGGGAAATATGGACGAAGGATTTGTTGGAGATATGTATGATATAGATATGCCTGGTTTAGGTGTGCATATTAAGCCGATTTTAGAGTTAGCTAAATTATACATACCAGAGAATTGTATTATAGATTTAACTGGAAGTAATCCCGAAAATTTATATAAAGCAATTGATAAAGGACACCCTGTTTGGATTTTAACAAACGCAAGCTTCCGCAAACTACCTGATTATGAGTTTCGTACTTGGAAAACAAATTCGGGTGAGGGGCGGGTTACATACCGTCAACATAGTGTTTTATTAACTGGATATACCGGTCAATATGTATACATTAATGATCCATTAGATATGGAAAAAAACAAAAGAATTGATAAGAAAGATTTTGAGGAAGCATGGGTTCAATTAGGCAGCCAAGCCCTAACCATCATTCCCTAAAAAAACACCCTTGAGTTGTAGTTGAGATAGACTCAAAATCACCGGATATTAATTATGTAATTATTATATAATAATATCGAATTAAAACAGGAACTCATATATTTATAATTAATTCTCTTCCTTACTATAAAAAGGACACACCTGTACCATCGAAATGGTACAGGTGTGTTCTTCATGTAAATCAAAATCATTATATAGCAATTCTTATATTTCATAAGCTAAAACAATTTCAACGAATTTCCCGAAAGAATTCTCCTTCCTCAAGCGTGTGAAGAACGATGGCCCGGCGGTAGGTGGGAGATGAATTTCAGTTTGGCATAGCCAAGAACTTTTTATAAACTAGCCATATGAAGTTCTTTGATAACTTGATATAGGAGGTTGCAGGAAGAAAATAGAGTGCGAAAACCAAGCTATTCGGTTCCTGCGTAAAATATCAACCGTACCCAGAGAGCGTCCAAGCGTTGGACATCTAGGGGTGGAACACCCCCTAAGTAACGCTCAGGGAGTCGAAAAGTTACTTTCATCGTGGAACTGAGAAGCCCCCACTTCAAGCTTTGATAAGTGGTGAGTAGTTCATATCTATTATTTAGGTTCAACCATAAATTATGTGGATTCACCGTAGGTCTCCAATATGAATCCTATTTTTTCTTGTTGATAGTTAATAATTATATATATTGTTAATGCTATTCAGAGTTTAAAATATACCCTATATTTTTTTGACACTCCCACGGCTAAAGCCGCAAGTCCTACACCTTACGGTGTAACGGATGGGATTCTTGAATGACTAACCGTTCGCAGTTCCTTTCTGTTTTGAACAGCCTTCAAGATGAGGGTGTGCCATCACCCCTCCTAAGACAGGCCATATAGGTTCTTAGGCTGGTTGACTATTACCATCAACCACAGTTGCGTAGCGAATGTTCATCGCCCCAACGATATCACGATGCTTCTCAAATCCACATTGACACTTATATTTTCTATCTTGTGCTTTGTTCTTTTCAGAACACTTCGGACATGTTTGACTTGTATAAGAAGGATTCACATATTCGGTCTTTATACCAACTAAATTCGCTTTGTACTCAATGAATTGTGCTAGACGAAAGAATGACCAAGTGTGTAGATTTTTTTCGTTTTTACGGCTTGTTCGTGCCGTCTGTCTAATGTTCGTTAGTTGCTCCAATCGAATGACAGAGATATTATTATTCCTTGCGAAATCAACGATTTCACGACTCACTTTGTGGTCTTGGTCGTGCATCCATCTTTGTTCTTTATTATCAAGTTGCCTAAGGGCATTCAATTTCTTAGCTTCGCCTAACTTCTTGCGAATACTACGAAACTTACGTTTCATATATTTGTTTTTTCTACCGTTTCCGAAGAAACGAACCTTATCATCGTTTGTGATGGCTACTGCAGGAACTTTGAGACCTAAGTCCACTCCTAAAATCTTTGTTCCCCTTTTTTCGTTTGTAGGGATTGTGACAGATATTTGAGCGATCCATTTAGCAGATTTCTTTGTGATACGAAGTGTACCTAACTTGTGTTTCAACAATTCAAAATTGCGATTATATTTGTCGGTTAATAAAGCACGAACCTTTAACCGAGTTGACCTTCCATTTACCATAAAGGGCATTGAAATGTGCGAGAAATCAAATGAATAATTTTGGTTATTCCACACACAAACAGGTCTTTTTAGAATGGGAACAATTTTGTATTTACTCTTTTGCACTTTTGTAGAAAATAAACTTTTCGCATCTTTAATTGCTTGATTTATAACCGCACTTGGAAGATTGGCTTCAATATCCTTTGTGCTTTTCTTCATGCTTTTCTTCATGCTTTTCTTCGCTTCAACCATTTCTGATACCAGTGTATTAATGAGTTTAATATAATCGGAACTACTTTGTTCCAATAGCCTAAGTTGTTCTTTTGTCGGAAGCAATTTAACTTTGACCGTGATGGTTTGTGTCACAAGTTTCACCCCCTCATTTTTTGACTTTCAACATAATGTTGTATTGTTTCACTTGATACATTCCCAGCAGTAGAAATAAAATAGGAACGTGTCCACAGACTTGGCAAATGCGCGAGATGAGAAAACTCTTCTCTTAAACGCTTCGAAGTCACTCCTTTAATTTTCGCCATAATATCAGCAGGGCTAAGTGTTGGTAGTGCATTTAAGAACAAATGAACATGATCTTTGTCACATTCCATTGCAATAATAACAATATCTAGTTCGTTACATAGCTCTTGAACCAATGCTTTGAAATGTTCTTCTACTTTTGCGTTAAGAAAAATCTTTCTTCTGTATCGTGGGCAAAATACAAAATGGTAGTTAATTAATGAAACTGTTGTTTTGGTTTTTCTATAATCATTTATCATACTTACAATGTATCAGTTTGATTATAAAACTGCAAAACGAAAGGTCAAAAATAAAGGATACACACACTTTTGATAACTAAAGTGCCACAAACCTTTCGGTTGTTTAGTAGCACTCCGTATCCAACCTCACTTTCATCCCATGCCTAAAGGCGGTGGGCTTTCTCGTTCGGGAAGGGCTGTAATTTAATTTTTTTATTAGAATTGAGCCTGGTTAAATTAAATCCAAAATATCTTTTGGTGTATTTAATACATAGTCAGCTTTTTCAAAACCTTCCTTTGTCTTTGAACCCCATAAAGCGAGTGCGAATTTTACACCAGCACTTTTTGCACATTGCATATCGTATATAGAATCTCCAATGTATATCGCCTCATTATTAGGAACATCTAATTGCTTTAAACAAGCTAATAATGGTTCAGGGTGTGGTTTGTGCTTATCTGTATCACACGCACAAATTGTATGTTCAAAATGACCGCTTAAGCCAAATGGCTCGAACTCATCTATTAATTCTTGCTTAGTTTTTGATGTAACAATACCAAGCTTTAATTTACTAAGGGATAACTCTTTAATAACGCTTTCTAATTCTTCAAATACGGAGACTTCATGAGAAAAATCTAGTACAGTTTTGGCCCATTTTGGATGAACAACGTCTATATTCTGTACTTTTAATTTTTTTAAGGTTTCTTTTCCAGGAATCCCTAATGCAAATCTTAAATCCTGTAACGCATAATCTTCCTTTAGTTCTTCTTTTAAAACTTTTTGTAAGGATTTTAGTATTGCTTTTTCTGTGTCTAAAATTGTTCCGTCTACGTCAAAAACAAGAGATGTAATCAAAATAAATCCTCCCTATTTTTTAATCTTCACTTGCAATTACTACTTCAACACCGTTTTCTTTCAAAGTGTTATATAAATCATTAGACATAACTTGATTTGTAATGAATGTGTCTATAGATTCAAGCATTAAACCCTTATAATTTCGTCGCTGATTCCATTTAGTGTGATCTGCCACTAAAATAACTTGATCAGCATGTTTTATTAATTCACGCTTGAAATATATATCTTCTTCAAAACCATAGTATATCCCGTCTTCTGTAATACCTGCGGTTCCAATGAACACCTTGTCAAAGTGATAATCTTTGAGTTTTTCAGTGGTAGAGGTCCCCGTAGTATGTCGAGAAATCTTATTTAAAGTTCCTCCCAAAAGGTGAATAGTCGTATCTTCAGATTGAGCTAACATATAAGTAGTATCAATCGAATTCGTCACAATAGTTACGTTCTTTGATTGCAAATGTTGCGCTACAAAGTTGACTGTTGTTGAAACGTCTAAATAAATCATGTCATTATTTGCTATCAAATTTGCAGCTTTCATTCCAATCGATTTTTTCGTTTCTAATTCAGTCTGTGACCGCTCTTGATAAGTATCAATTTTCTTATGAAAAGTTGCTAAAGCCACTCCACCATAAGTTCTAACTATTGCCTTATTGTTTGAAAGCTTTACTATATCTCTTCTTGCAGTATCTCGTGAGATATGAAACATTTCACACATTTGTTTTATATTCATGGTTTTATGTGTTTCTAAATAATTAAGGACTCGTATCAATCGTTCTTCTTGATTCATAAGTAACCTCCATAAGGATATTTTAAGTTAAAATAAGCGAATTAGCAAGTAACATTAAGTTATATAATGTAAAAACGCCTCTTTTTTAAGTCGTTTTAATTAAAAATATTAAAGCTTTATTTTTAATACCTTTATAATTTCAAGCGATTTTATGAGTGATTTAAAGTTTATCGTTGGAATCATACGTTGGCTGTAAATTAAAAGAAGCATAAGTTGGCCGTTTTGTTATCAAGACCTAAATTATAAAAATCCCTAAAAATAAAGGAGAGCACATATTAGACATGACTAATATATTCTCTCCTTTCATTCCATTAAAGCGCCCTTTTCTGGAACAACAACATTTTCTATTAATGATTTTTCATCCACTCTGTTTTATTCAGTACATAGTGATTATATAATTCATTTTCTATTGTCTGTTGACTCAGATAAGTAAATCCACATTTTTCAATCACTTTATTTGATGAAACGTTGTTAATTAAAGCTACTGCGTTAATGACATCTAAATTTGTATTTGTAAACAAATAGTTAATCAATCCTGTAGACGCTTTAGTAGCGTATCCTTTCTTTTGATATTCACTTGAAATGGCATACATAATTTCTCTATTAGGTGAAGGTAGCTCATCTTTAATACCTGTACAGCACCAACCAATAAATTCATCCGTTTCCTTAATAAATACCCCTAGTTTTAAAAAATGATCATCTATGTTTGATGTATTTATAGCGGCATCAAGAAATGCTTTATTTGCTGGTATTTCATAATTGGTAACCCAATCTACCCTTTGTTCTTTTGTTGATTTCCAGTCTGGCAAGAAATTAAATATTTCGGGTTGATTTGAAATTCTGTATATACTATCTGCATCTTTAATGGAAAACTCTTGAAGATAGATATCTCCGCAATCTATTTTAAATAATCTTTCTGATGTTTTATGCTTCATAACTCTTCCCCTTGTAAGTCATATTTTTATCACTTCTTTTATTGAGCGATCTTATTCCATTTAACTCCCTTTCCCTTTAAAATAATTATCTCAAAATTTAATTATTTATACAATCACATATTCCAGAATATGGACCGATTGTTGAACATGCAGGGAACGGAGTGCTATTAGATTTTTTTATAAACCTCTGCATATGCAAATTTTAGCTGCTCACGTAGTCCTTTATTTTCTTCATCCAATTTTTTAATTTTCCGTTTTAAAGATGCTATAATTGCATCTTTATTGTGTCCATCTATCTCCCGCTTCACCTGTTTTGGAGTGGGACCTTGAGCTTGTTTCTGGCGTAATGATTCAATCCGATCACGCAGTTCATGGTTGTTGTATAGCGTCGCTTTTGCCACGCCAGCCTCGTTCGCTACGCTGTTAAAATTGATGTTCTCATTGGCTCGCACGAGCCTTTGGATGGCTTTATCCACCTTTTGATAAGTGGCAGCCTTCCGCGATGCATGAATTGCTTTTAAATGTTCTTTACGATCATAGTTAGCCATTTTCTACACCTTGCTTTCGCTTCATTCGTTCCATTCTGCCGAAGATAACGTTCCCTTCCTGTAGCTTGTTTAAAATCTCTTCATAACGCTTCAAATTTCTAGAACCCTTTTCCACAATGTCTTCACGTCCATACTGTGTTGCCAATTCCATATTTCTGGAGGTTCTTTTGATGTGATCTTCATATTTCCCTATATCGAAATCGGAAAATCCGATGGCTAAATCCTTACAGGGACTGCCTCCGTTACACGTTAAACAAGGTGCTTCCTCCATATAAGGACAACTGCCGTTTAAACGAGCGTGACACGTTCCATAGTTGTTTTCCATCGCATTCAGTTTATGATCCTGCCAGAGAGCTTGCAGAATGTCCTGCGGAATGTCTTCGCCTACCTTGATTTCTTGCACCTCGCCGTTCCAAGAAAAACTGAACACTCCTTGGCTGATGACCGATTCAAACGCCTTTCGCTTTGTGTCATCCAATAGTTTGGCATACCGCAAGGTCATCTCTGGGGAAGCATGGGCTAACAATTCCTGTACAGTCAGAATGTCCGCACCTCCGTTCAACATTTTGATGGCATAGGTGTGTCGGAATTGATGAGTTTTAAAATAAAAGAGTTTTCCGCTCTCATCTACAATGTTTTTCCTCTTCGCTAAGATATTCAGTTGTTGCTGAATCCAACCTCGATCATAAGGCTTTCCTTTCCGGGACCCGCGATAACGAACGAAGATGAACCCTTCCGGGTTATTATCTCGATTGCTGTTCTCTTGGGATTGTTGAATGAGAACCGCCAAGATATTTGCCAGTTCGTCATCAATTGGGATTCGATGTCCTTTGACGTACGTTTTCTCAATATCTGTGACAATGGAGTATTTGCCGTTTAACCGCTCCAAGCAATCAGAGGTCAATCCTAAAACGCTTGAAATCCGCAGCCCTGTTTTAAAGGCGGTCCACACGACAGGAATGATATCTTTGTGTAAATCATTGATGTGCGTGAAGAGTTGCTCTAACACACAGTCAGGAATATAGTCAATTTGGTCAATGGACTTCTTTCTTAGTTTCGGTTTATCTTCGGGAAAGAGTAGTAATCGCACAGGGGTTTTAGGTGCAATGTCATATTCATATCGCTGGATGTCTTCCAAAAATTTCCCCGTGATTTTTAGCGCTTTAAAGATATAATTTTCAGGATGTGCGTCTTTACGTTTTAAGTTGCTTTTGGTGTACTCATGCAGCCATTGGATGTACCGTTCTATATGGTGACGTTTCAAACCTTTCAAATCATTCCAGGTTGGTTCCTGTGAAAACACAAAAGACAGAAACTTGGGCAAATGCGCTAAATATAGTTTCGCTGAACTCCACGAGAATTGGTTCTTACTAAATAAGCGTTGTTTGATATATTTTTTGATGTGCTGACGCATCTTTACCTGTTCAATTTTGGTGAAATCGAGGTAATAATTGGTAATGCTCTTAACATAATCAATCCCATATTGTTCATGCAGTATCCGTATATCCCATCGATCTTTGTCCCATTCTTCGCGAGTATCTGTCAACGCAAAGAGATTGGAATGGATGTGCCGTAGAAAGGTTGCTGTGTTCGTTTTAAACTTGTGTTCGCCGTACATTATGTGCTGCGTTGTTCGCTGTGTGGAAATTCCTTGCTGCTGTAACCAAAACAACCATTCCTGTTCCGCCTTCTCGATGTCTAGTTCAAGGAGAGTGGAGAGGGCAGGGTGTTTTTCGTTAAGGAAAGTTGTCAACCTGCGCAAGTGTGTTATCTTTGGAACAAAAGCGCTGCTCAGCGCCCATTCGTCGTTGAACAGTTTCTGATACCACACATATTTCACTTCCAGGTTGACAGTCGGGCTGTTGATTTGAAAATACACATTCCGATTAGTGCCTGTGTAATTCTCCACCATTTCCCTAAATTGCGGAATGTCCTCGAAAAAGTCAACATTCCAAATGTCGTTGACCAAGAAGTAGGAGTCCTTCATATGCTGGATGGTAACAACGCCGTCTTCATGTATGTTCTTCACAGGATAACTCAACAGCTCGCGCTGCAATTGTTCGTGAAACCCTAATTCTTCTGTATACACTTGTTGTTTCTGTTTCATTCTCTCCCACCTTTCAGTACTATTTTCGTATCTGGAATGCACCCTGCGCCTTTTCCCAATCCTTACGGATCTCTTCGTCCGAAGGATGAAGGTAAAGGTTCATCGTCGTTTGGATTTGGGAATGACCCAAGCGTTCCTGCACCTGTTTGATGTCCTTTGTCTCCTGGTAGTACATGGTCGCGTGTGTATGACGAAACAGATGAGGATGAACCTCTATCCCTGTTTTCTGCCGCAACCGCTTGAACAAGGCTTCCACATTGCTGTATGTCATGGGTTTACCCGCGCTCCCACCGCGCAGCTTGATGAACACAAAGTTGGTTTCGACGTCCAATTCATCGATCACTTCATACAGGTAGTCATCGTACAAATCCATGAGAGCTTGCGACACAAAAATCTCTCGTTCGCCTGTTTTCAGTTTTGCACCGTTCTCCAATTCCCCACGGTCTGTTAGACGAATGCGATGACCTTTTCCGTGATCGAATTGGAAATCTTCCAAGAATAAAGAAAGAGCCTCTCCGATCCGCAATCCCGTCTCGAACAGGAGTTGAACCAGGAAGGTGTCCCGTATATTTGTGGTAGCCGCCAAGACCTGATGCACCTGTTCCTTTGTGAGCGTTTGTACCCTCTTGCGAGGTTCTTTTATCTTCAACACATTTTGCATAGATGGCTTGTCCTTATTGACGTGATGAAGGAAACTCTTATACCGTGTCCTCCCGCCTGTAAAGACCTGACGCATCAATTTCTCTTCCATATCACGCGGTAACCCTTCATTTCGGTACAAATAGTCATAGAAGTTTGTGACAGCGGTGATCGTAAGATTTACCGTTCTCTCTGTTTTCTTTGCCTGCACAGGTCGGAGGGACGTTACTTTAGTGCTCTCATACGGATTCCGAAGCCACCCCACAAACTCCACCAAATCCTCTAATCTTATACCCTTGTAATCTTTCTCTGTTTCTTGTAAGTACAGGAAATACTGTTTTAGTGCATAACAATACGTCTTCTGTGTATTGTTGCTTTTTCCTGTAACATCCAAATACTTGAGGTACTTGAGCACAGGAATCACAGGAATGCCTTCATTATCTACTAATATGTATCTCTTTCCATTCTCTAGGATCACCTCTTGTACACGCATAGACCTTTACCTCCTAAATCCTATTTACACTCGGTCTATCGACCACGCTACGCCTCCCGCTGTGGGCTTTGTCCCCTAACTAATAAAAACACATTTCATTAATGACATTATATACATAGTAGACAATATTTTGAATATCTGATTATTCCGTCTGTTTTGTATAAAAAATAGGATAGGATGTTCTATATTGAACATCCTATCCTATTATCATTTTAGTATAGTTAA
>NZ_JAXHPX010000005.1:0-4489 GCF_042466195.1 Bacillus sp. R86525 | reverse complement strand
CAATTGTAATTTCGTTTTTATCATTGATCCAAATTAAAAAATGTTCTTCGGAATCATTTTTTAATGTAACTGTCATATTAGTATGAATCGAATCTTTTGTTTTTTTATCTAGTGTGATTTCTTTAGGTGTTCCTGTTTTGATTGCTTCTGTAATAGCTTTTATTGTTTCTTCATTGTCTGTCATTGACTTAGAAGTTTTGTCTTTTTCAGTGGAATTTAATTTAATTTCCTGTATATCTTTTTCTTTTAATTGAATAGTTGTATTTTCTTTTTGATTTTTTGTATCAGTAGGTTTTGATGAAGAAAAATTAGAACATCCCATAAGAATTAAGAATAATATACTAAGAGAACATAAAGATAGAATTTTTTTTGTTTTTTGCATTGTTTTCACCCCTTTTCTTTAATTATAATAATATTCGGACAAATTAAACAAGACTTTTTGTTAGTTTTATATTTATATATATTTGTAAACAAAAAAGAGAGAGAAAAATCCATTTGATTTTTCTCTCTCTTTTTTGTTTTTATTTTCAGGGTCATAAAAGGGTAAAAATATACCATAAGGGGATTTTAAAAATGGCAAAAGAACAAATAAAATTATATGTTTCGGAAGAAGAAAAGGAACGTTTAGAGATATTGGCTAAAATAAATAGTACAAGCGTTTCGAACTATGTCAGAATGACGGCATTAGGGGTGCGAATTAGACCTCCTAAAGAGATTCCTATAATTGTTGAAAAAGAAATTTTAGAAGAGGATAAATTGGTGTTACAAGAATTGCTCGAACGGACACAAGGAAAGAAAGATTTTATTACGCTAGATAGAGAGTTTAATATGCGATTGATTGCAGTCGCAAAACGATTACTGGAGTAGAGAAGGATTTAGAGATAAGTGTCAACGGTACCGGACCGAACCCGAAAGGGGCGGGAGGATAAGGAGTGGACACGTGCGAATGATGTATCACCCTCTTGGCAGTTTTCCCAAACAGTTGGTTTGGGGAACGCCTACCGGCGAGGGAGCCTCCCAGGATTGGGAGGTTGGTGGGTGGATGTTTGTATTGCGATCCAAGGGGCTTCCCTTGGTCGGCGTTTGGGGGCGAAACCCCAAGGTCTTTGTTGCGCTGTGGCGTAACTTGGCGAAGCCAAAGAACCTCGTAGAGCCTTTTCATTTTGATGCGTAGTGTCAAAATACAGAAAAGGTTACTTTGCCAAAGTAACAAAGCTTTCGATATAGTGGTAGCAAGGAGTTGATTCGCATGAGCATGTCAGTTTCTCTCAAAAAGACAACGAATAAAACCAATATCAAACATAATAATAGGGCTATGAACGAGAAAGAAAAAGAGCGAAATTCGCATATTGATCAATCTCGTTCTCATGAAAATAAATATCTTGTTCAGAAAGATTTAAAGAAATTGTATCAAGAAGAGTTTGATGAAGCGTTGGAGAAATATAACGCCAAACAAAAACGCTCTGATAGAAAAATTGATGATTATTATAAACACATTCAGTCCAGTAAAAAAACTTCGCTTCAGCAAGAAATGATTATTCAAGTTGGTGATTTGAACGATTTTATTTCCGATGCTGACTATGAAAAAGCAAATGAAATTTTGTTAGAGTGGTTCAAAGATTTTGAGAAACGAAATCCTAATTTAAAAGTTTATAATGCGGTTATTCACAATGATGAGGCAAGCCCTCATATGCACTTGAATTTTGTGCCTGTGGCAAGTGGCTATAAGCGAGGACTTGAAAAGCAAGTATCGTTTGACCGAGCGATTATGCAACAAGATTTAACACTAGATAAATCTCGTCCTTTTGATGATTGGAGAGAAAAAGAAGTTCAGTTGTTAGAAAAAGTATTAAAAGAGCGAGGTATTGAACGAAAATTAGTTGGCTCAAATGAGTATAAAGATGTCAATGAGTACAAAGAGAAAAAGGATTTAGAAAGAGAAATTCAATGGTTAGAAGGCGAAATAGCCAAAAAGAAAGATGAACTTGTAAAAGTTAGTGAGCACGTTCCTGAAAAGAAAATGAATCTAAGGAGCAAAAAGAAAGAGATTAAGACAGAGGTAAAACCAAAATTTATTGGGAAACCTGAAATCATTGAAAAAGAAACAGATAATTATGTTTATACACCAAAACAAGTTAAATATCTGGAAGGTTTAGTAGGTGCAGCTGTTACTGTAAAAAAAGATTATGAACGTTTGCAAAAAACGGATCTTGTTCAAGAAAATATAAATCTTCGTGAGGAAGTCTATCAAAAAAAGAAGGAAAATGAAGGTTTGAAAAAAGAATTGGTGTCAGCTTCGTTTGAAATCAGTTCCCTAAAAGGTGATATAAGAGATTTAAAGGCTCATATGAGCATTCTGAAGGAGAACGTAAGTGTTTTGTACCAACAAACGAAAAAAGTCTTTAAAAAGCAATTTGAGGCGTTTAGAGGGCTTATCAAAAATGAAATGGATATGAAGGGTGTAGATAATCAATTTGAACAGGAGCATGAACGTGAAAATAAGAGGGAAATAAGTAGGCGTCGTGGGTATGACATGGAACGTTAAAAAAAGGGCCTAAAAGGGCGTCTTTTTTTGAATGGATTTAAACAAAAAAATGACCTCAAAATTGGGGTCAAAAAAACGAGTTTTTTCTTTTCTTGATACATAGGTAACTATTTCCGCATGGAAATAGTTACCTATGTATGTCTTTAACCCTTGTGGTTATAAGGTTTTGAGCAAAAAAAGACTTGCTTTTTCAAGCGGAAAGATTTAACGTTTTAAGTGTCGAGCAAAAAACAATAAATTTCCATGAAAGGAGCAAGTCTTTTTCAAAGGGTTTCGTGTACCCTTTTGTATATTGAATATACATTCAATATATATTCGTCTGGGACTAATATAGCAAATATGACAAATAAAAAGCAAGACGTAATTGTTGGTAAATATCAACCTAAGAAAAAACAGAATCTAAAACTCTACGAATTCATTGAGAGTAAATTGAATGAAGGTGGGCGTGAATTGTTTAAAGAATGTGGTACGTTTAATCAATTTATTGCTACGAAAGATAAAGAGAAAATGAAACGAACAAAGGGGAATGATTGTAAAAATCGTTTTTGTCCACTTTGCGCTTGGAGAAAGGCATGTAAAGATGCAATGAAAATTGCGACGATGATGGAAGCTATTAAATTTGAGGAAAATAAAGAGTTTTTATTTCTTACTTTGACTACACCGAATATTAAAGGTGTAGAGGTAAGAAGTGAAATTGATAGATTTAATAAAGCTTTTAATAAATTATTTAAAAGACGAAATGTAGCTAGGTCTATTAAGGGATACATTCGAAAATTAGAGATGACTTATAACAAAGAACGTGATGATTATAATCCACACTTTCATGTATTGCTTTGTGTAGATAAAAATTATTTTAAACGTAAAGAGCTTTATATTAAGCAAAAAGAATGGCTTTCGATGTGGCAAGAAGTTACGGATCTACCGGAGATAACACAAGTACATATTCAGAAAGTGGAATTGATTAAAGAGGGAAATGCAGTAGCCGAGGTTGCGAAGTATTCAGCGAAAGATTACGAAATGACAACTAGCCAAGAGGTTTTCGATGTGTTTTATTTAGCATTAAAAGGACGTCAGCTGATTGTATATGGTGGAATGTTTAAAGAATACGCTTTAAAATATGAAAATGGTGAATTGGACAAGTATAAGAGCAATGATAAAAATGAGTATTTTTATAAAATTATTGCAACGTGGAATCCTGATTTGTTTAAGTTTAATCGTGAGTACTTGGAGTTAACAGAATTAGAAAAAATGAAATATAATGGTCATTTGCAAGAGGAAATGGATGTAGAAGAATAAAAATTGGTGAATTAAAAAAGGGAACTGACTTTGTTTGAAGTTAGTTCTCTTTTTTAATTTTTAAGCAGATTGTTGCAGTGTAAAAATAAAATAGATAGAATTTTCTATATTTTTATATACAACTATATTTTTAAATGGTAAAATCTACATATTCTTTTAAATTATGATATTTAAAAGAAATATGGGAGGTTGGAAACTAGTGAATAAGAGTAAAATTATTAAGTTTGTTTTATCAGGAGCAATGTTATTTGGAGTTACACTACCAATAGGTCATGCGAGTGCAGCAAAAGTAGATGAGCCATCGTATACGGTTGCAGGTCCTCCTGATGGAGCGAGTATCGATTGGAAATTGTCAAACACTTACGGGTATTGGGAAGATGGGTATTATGTAGTGCGTAGGACATATAATGCTAAGCTTAATGGTAAAGCAGTTATGAAACAATCTTGGTCATATTATACAGATAAATCTCAAAACACTCGGGTTTATTATTCTCAATCTACATATTGGTTATAATCTTATAAACAAACAAAAAACAGTCTTGATTAATAATCAAGACTGTTTTTTGTTTGTGAAAAAATTGTTTATTAGTTTAGAATCTTTGTTGTTTATTAAAATACCTTGTGTATGTTCTTTTTCTGTATCTTTGG
>NZ_JAXHPX010000004.1:0-12059 GCF_042466195.1 Bacillus sp. R86525 | reverse complement strand
TATAGGAAACACCTAATAATATAAACAGGGGAATCCCAATACTTAATTTATAACTTCTTTTTATTTTTCTATAAGAAAATTCCCCTAGTAAACAGCCTATAAGTACAGGTATACTCCCATACATAATGTAAAGAAGAGCCATCGACCAGGGGGAACCCCATGATGCTTTCATACCTTCAGAGTTATTTATAAATTCCAAATTAGATGTAAATATAGAAAAAAATATAAGACATACTAAATAACTAACTATAAATTTTTTCATTTCTATCCCCCATATAATTCACAATAATATCTTCATTATATGACAGTTACTCTTACCTAATATAGATAAAATGCAATATGTATATTGTATTCATGCTCGGTTAACATAATCTCCTATTATCGACAGTAAACAAAAAGGCTCACTCTTTGTCATATAAGGAGTGAACCTTTTTGTTTATTTATTAAATAAACGATTCCACAGAGATTTTTTTTGTTTTGTGATGGCAAGCTGTTGAATACTTCGTATATTTTCCATCAACATTTTATCTCTTTCATTTGCTCGGTTTTCTTGTCGAGTAAGTTGATGTTCCATACGTTCTAAAATTTCTCTATCACTTTTTCGTTCCTTCTCCATCTCTTCAATTTTTTCTAATAGGTGTCTATTAAGTTTGTCTTGTTCTTTTATATAATCTATTAAACTTTGTATAGATTCATTTGTCACAGGAGCTAGAGAACGGCTAGAAGAGTGGGTTTCGCTTTTAGATTCTTGTTGTATTTCTTCGAGAGCGTCCCCCGTTCTTGATGAAGAGCGGTTTCCTTCACGCTTAGATATAATAACTTTTGCAGCTTGTTCTAAGTTGAATTTTTGCTCTTGTACTAAACTTTTAAACAGTATAAGTGTATCTTGATCATAGTGAGTATAATAGCGAGTACCATCATCATTTTTCTCCCAGTAATAGCCGTTCTTTTCTAGCGCGGCAGCCCACTTTCTTAAAGTACTTACCCCGATATTTAATCGTTCACTCATTTCTTTGTTTAACAAGACATATTCATGTTCCTTCAAGCTATCACCTCACTCTTTAGAATATCATAAATTTTCTTGTGGGCGCTCGTTCACCCGCTCTTCAATGATTATTCGAGAATTTAAGAGGATTCCCTTTGATTTTAAAATTGATCGGGGTAGAACATAGTAAATCAACTACCTTTTTTATACAAGATTTTATACAGATTTTTGTACTAATACAGGACCTGCGTAAACCGGAAAAACCCTAGTATCTTTACAATGTATAAAATCATGCATATGATGATAAAAAGAAAAACGGACAAACCTAATGCCATCAAAGGTTTGTCCATTTTATTTGCTACCGATAATAGGACGTTATGTTAACCGGTCATGTATAGAGTATTCATCTGTAGACTTAAAATAAAGTTGGATTAAATTATGATTTAGTTGTCATAATAATTGAACGTGGATAGAATCCCAATTTCTCATAAAACGATACAGCTTCATTCCCGTACACTACTGTTAACTCAATTTCATATATTTGTTTTTCTTTAAACCATTCCATTGCACTATTCATTAATTTCAAACCCAATCCGTTTCTTCGGTATTTTTCGTCAACAAATAGAACCTCGACCTTCCCGCTTACTTTTTTACCATATGCTATATAAAATCCTAATATATTGTCCGTTTCCGCTTCCATCAATAATTCGATCCTATATTCTCCATACTTTAAGTTTTTTTCATATTCTTTAATACGTTCCTCAAATGTAATTCTTGGATAATCACCAGAAAAAAATTTTGATTTACTATTATGGTATTCATGTAATTTATCTAATGGGTTTCTTATCACTTCTATTTCTTCGAGTGTTATCTGTTTATTAATAATTTCCATTCTTTCACATCTCCAGTAATGTATTTTTATTTAAGTATAGAATACTGTACTTCCAATAACGAAAATTATGTAAATAAGCTGTCCAGATGGACAGCTTATTATATGTTTTTGCTTAGCGTGGTTTTTTTCCGAAATGCTGGCGGTACCCCTATAAGTGAATTATTTGTATTCCTGTCTATATAATTTAAATGAATAAATAGCTCCAATGAAGAATACAAAGGCTTCAAATAATATAAAGATTTGACGGAAATTCTCAATATCCTTACCAACTAGAGAAATAAATATAGCATTCATTAGAATTTGAGTAGTAAACATACGAGAAGTAATTTTTAAATAAATAGCATTTGTTCTTTCATCTGGTTTACCAATTTTTTTGTAAATAATAATAAGTGCAATTACTGAACCCAAAAATAGAAGTGCTGTAAGTCCTACAACGATATTAAAATTGCCTGTACTTTCTAACATCCATTTATTTAACAAATCAATCATTATTATCTTCCTTTCCTACATAAGAGAATATTTCGTTCTTCTTTTTCACTATAATAAAAAAAGAAAAAGAAAAACATCGAACTTTCTTACAAACATTCGTGTATTCTTACAGTTTTGTCATTTTATAAATTTATTCATCATCTTGCCTTTCCCTATTTTCTTTGGAAAAAATAGTGAATTAAAAGAAAGAACGCTACAAGATCAACTTTCGAGAACGATAATTATGTAAAGACAAAAGTCCTCCAGTTAAACAATCCGGAGGACTTTTAATAGTTTGCTAAGTTATCTTCCAAATACACTCAATCCTAAATAAATCAAACTATAACTAATTAAAGCACTTGCAATCATCAAACCTATTTTTAATAATTTGTCTTTTATATTTGGCTTTGCGTCACTTACAGGTTTTCCTTCTATAAAATCGACTATTTGACGATAAGTTTTTAAATTATGCTCTTTTTTCAAGTTTTCAAGCTTCAATGATGAAAACATAAGCAAAATCGTAAGTACCCCAGGTATTATAAGACCATAATACCCAAAAAAGTAAAATACAGGTGCAATAGAAATAGGAAGCATAAACATTAATGCTAACATGATATAACTCCACTTAAAGAAAGTTGATTTTTGAAGTTCTTCTTTCATGATCTTTACATCTCCTTTAACTAAATCATCTAGGGAGACGTTAAAGAGAATACTCATCATTAATAAATTATGAATATCTGGATAGTTTCTTTCATTTTCCCAGTTAGAAATAGATTGTCTGGAAACATGAATTTTTTCTGCTAACTTCTCTTGGGACATATTATCCCGTTTACGAAAATATTGTATTTGTCTACCAATGTTCATCTATACATCTCCCTTAAGTTTGAGGTTAAGTTAAAGGCTAATTAAAGACTACCAAATTTCTTTATAATAGCATGATTCTACAGTGTAAAAATGTTTTATCATGCTATTCTCTCCTGTTTTTGGGTGTGAGTGCTGGCTGGGGGTTTGGGGGCTAGCCCCCAAGAACTTAACGTAACTGAATATAGGATAAGTTTATTACTTAAGACGATAAAGCTGGCGGTTCGGCGGGTATAATTGCTGATCCAAGTCGAGCAACTTAACCCCGTTTTTGGTCTGTTCGGCTTGGCGAAAGCTAAAAACCAGCCGAAAAAAGTTCCGCAAGGACAGAAAAAAAAGAAAAGGCGATAGCCTTTAGGTGAGGATTAACGAACCGACTTTTCTTTTTCTGAAGGTGGAGATTTTTGAGCGTTATTTGCTCAAAAATACTACCTGTTCCTTGCGGAACTTTTAGCCTTTAATAATAGTGATAATAGAGAACATCTACAAAAAACGTGTGAATCCCTTGATATGACTGGGTTAAATACACTTTTTAGGGTGTGACGTTTTCGTCACACTTTTAAGCCTTTTTGTGACGTTTTCGTCACACCTAAAAAAATATAAATTAGTAAATAAATGGATAAAACACTTTAAAATACATATAAAAAAGACTATATCAAATTGATACAGTCTAAAAAAATCTAGCTGGTAATTTTACTTTTTTACCATTTTGATCTTTAAGATTTTTCAAAGAATATTGAAACAATCTCATCGTTAATTTATCGAGTTTTACTTCATTTTTTCGAGGTGCACAAATCATTATGTAAGGATTTACTACCCATGTTCTAGGACTTACAGTCCGACCATTTTCAATAATTTGTCCAGCACCTTCTGGATTAAGTAAAATTTCTTTTTTCTTTAATGAATTCATAACCAAAGAAGTTTTTTCTCTTGATTTCCCTATCATTTCAGCAATTTCAGAAACAGTTGCTGCTTTTGGTAACTCAAAATCTTCCTCAGCGCTCTTTCGTTTCCTTTTAAACTTATCATCTCTACAAATAATAACATTACTTCTAAATTCCAAATAAGCTTGAATTCTAAATAAAAAACTTTCCTCTGCTTGAGTTAAATAACCAATACTATTCAACAAGTCTAAATTTCTGTGCATTACTTGATTAAATGGCTCTCCAGCAAATGGATCTTTATTAGTTCCAACATAATGATCTTCTCCAGTTAATTCTTTTAACTGTTGTAAAAGAGATTTTTTTAGTTCTTCAGCTTGGTCTCTTTGTTTTCCATCTTTCTCAAAATCTCTTTTTCTAGCATTTCTATCAGCTTGATTTAAAGCTTGTCCCAATTCTTCATTCATTGTTAAATCCTCCTCTAAATTGAGGGAATCAACAAAAACACCTATTTTTTGCTATTTGATTATAAAACAAATTATGATAATCTATAATCAGATAAATGAAGTCTAGGTATTTTAGTAGAATACCCTATAAAAAGAGTCATGTTCCAGCATGGCTCTTTTTTTTCATTCTATCACGTTTTCAATAACCTTGAAGATAAAAACAAAGTTTCCTTATTTTTTTACCGTTCCCTATCAAAATCTCGATGTCTGCTTATTTCTCTCTTATGTTCACGTTCAAATTGATTATCTACTCCCTTGCTATCCAATTCATTTTTAACAATTCCTCTAAGCACCTTAAATTGCTCTTTAAGAACTTTTTTCGTTTGTATATACAAAACTCTTATATTCGTCTGCAAACCCTTTATATAAGCTTTTAACGAGCTTATTTCTTTATTTAATACACCAACTTCTTTTTGCAACTTACTTTTTTCTTGTTTCAACGTTCGATTTTCTTTCATCCAGCCCTCTGCATGGACTTTTAAACTCTCATTCTCTTTCACAAAATCTGTCTTTTTCAAACGCTCATAATCCTTTTTGATAGTAACCGCTGCATTCACTTGCTTTATTACTTCTTGATATTGTTCTAGTGATAACACATAATTTCTTGTCTGTTTCTTCGTAATCTCAGCTTTTCCAAACATTTTATCCTGTACTTCTACTACTACTTCTTTACGTAAAAATGGAATTTTAACAGGTTCATTTGGTACTTGATCCGTAGCACTATCTAATTCTTTTTGCATTTGTTCTACTCTTTTTTCTAACTCTATATGACACTGGCCAATTAACTGCAGCTTTTCATTTTCACTCTCTACTTGTTGCTTTACTATCTCTAATTCTTTGTACGTATCAACGACATCACTTTCCAAACTCGTTTTTGTCATTTCTAATTCGTTTATTTTCTCTTCAACGTTTTTTAAATGATCATCAATCGTTTGTAACTGTGTTTCTTTTTCTTCTACTTGGTTTTCAATAGTTGACTTTGCTTCTGCATACTCCTTGTATTGACGAACTTTCATGTACTTATGTGAACCTACATTAGCACGTTCAAAATTCGGAATATGTTCTTTCGCTAATTGCTCAATATAAGCCGTTTCTAATGCTCTCCAATGTGCAATTAACTTTCTTCCCGTTCCTTCTACACCTTGTTGTTGCAAAGCTCTATCCATTCCGACACGCCTCGTTAATCCTCGACTACTTTCGAAATTCGGTACATAGTTAATATGTAAATGAGGATTCGCTTCATCATCATGTAAAACCATGTTATAAACCGCTAGGTTTGGATTTCTCTCTTGAAACACTTCTGCATACTGTTTTAACGCTTCCTTTTTGGCTTCCCTATATTTCGAGTCGTCTTTACCTTCCCCAATCGCCACGACTAATTCTCGTTGTTCATGTGTCTTATCATCTTTATGTATTTTGTCATAATAATCATCAATTTTACGATCATTCCGTTTTTGTTTCTCGTTATATTTATCCACTGCTTCTTGAAAGACATCCTTATATCCACTTCGGATGTCCTTTTGAACAAAATAAATATTCTCATCTAACCTGGATGAATCGATGCTAGGATTCCCATGAATATTTTCCCTGTTATTATGGCTCAATGAACTTTGGTAAGATTGATTAAATGAGATAGAACCCAACATAAAGTGCCACCACTTCCCCTAGATTAATTGATACCATCAGTCTAGCAAAGCGACGAAATGATGTCAATTAACGTAACCCTATACTTATTTTGACACTCCGTATCAAAATTAATAGGGGTCTGCGACGCTTTTCGGCCCCGCCGAGCCATACTTAGCATGGCAAAAAACCTCGGACTTTGTCCAAACCTACAAGGGGAACTCTTCCCCTTGACCCCATCAATCGAACTCCCCAACCCCTCAATCCTTGAGGGGCTCCCTCGCCGGTTGGCAGGAACAAACAGTAGTTTGTTCAGTGCCAAGAGGGTTCGGGTGTAGCCCAGTTGGTCAAGTCAAATACTCCCTTCGCTTTGCTAGGTCCGTTTTGATTGACCAACACATAGTTATGAACGCTCTTCTTCAAAAAGTATATTCTTTAAGTTTTGGATTGACCTATAAGCTCAAGGTTAATCTCCATTAATTAGATATGAAATCTAACTTTCTTAATATAAACTTCCATATCGGTTCTTCTCCTGTCACTACAGAAGCTCTACCTACCATTCCTGTATGCAACTCATATAATTCCTGTGTATCAATTGTTGCCTCCAATTCATAAACATAAGCTTTAGAATCTTTATCAAAAATAGGATGTGCTGGTATATACATTACTTTTCCCATTTGTTTATCCGTTTTCTTTAACTTAAACGAATACTGTACCTTATCCCCTTTTTTAATTCCTTTTATCTCTTCAGCAGATAACAAAATTTTTACTTTTTTTTCATCTTCTTTCGGAATAATTGAAACGACCTCTTGACCTGGATCAATTAAATCACCAGGTTGCAAAATAGAAGGGAATTGTACAACTCCATCTTGTTGTGCCTTTATAATCATCGTTTCATTTTGATTATGTAATCCAGAAAAGTCTTGTTTTTTCATAAATATCTCTTGCTCTAAAGATTGAATACGCTGATTCACAGAAACAATAGTACTTTCTTTATATTGATTTAAAACATATTCCTTTTGTTCTTGTTTCCCTTCCTTCGTTGTATCAACTTTCTTCCTTTCACTATCTAACGTTTCTTTTCTTTGACCTATTCTTTTTTCTATATTATTTTGTTGAGACTCTAAAGATTGAATTCTATCATCCAATACTTGTTTTTGTTCATCTAATATATTTTCTTTATCTTTCTGTTTATTTATAGATTTAATTTCTCTTTGTATATTTTCCTTTTCTGCAATTAACCCTTGTAAAATCTCGTCTTGTTCATTTGATAGTTTACTATTAACTATCAAATTTATCTCATTTTCTTTTTCATTTTGCAAAGATTGATACCCTTGCTCATATGCTTTATATTCTTCCCTTATTTTTTTATCCACTTCATCAGAAAAAGATAATTTATGGGATTGAATACTCTTTTTTAACTGTTCTAACATCTCTTTTTGTCCTTCTAAATGCTTAACAATTTGATCCATTTGATTTTGTTTATCCATTAATTCTTGGTTTTTTAATTGAAGCAAAGTATCTCCCTTTTTCACCGCATTTCCTGATTGAACAGAAACAGTATCTACAACACCTGGAATTTGAGTTCGAGATACACTTACATCTGACTTACCTTGTATCATTGCTGTTCCTTTACTCACAATATCTAGTTTTCCAACATATGCCCAAATTATAAATCCTATTAAACTTAAAAAAAGAAAACATAGTAATCCAGCGATAAAACGAGGAGGTTTTCGTTCCAATAACTCTACACTATCTGTTAACTGATCAAAAGAATAAATCTTACTCATATTGACCACCCCTCATTTTATTAAATTGTGACTCTATATGATCTATGTGAACTGTTTGATTCTTCCAAAGACGATAATATTCTCCTTGATGGAATAATAATTCTTCATGAGAACCTCGCTCTATAATATTTCCTTTTTCCATTACAAAAATTTGACTTGCATGTTGAATTGTACTTAATCGATGAGCAATCATAATAACAGTTACTCCTTGCAAACCTAATCCTTTTAACATATCCGTAATATTTTTTTCAGTTGTAGAATCCAAATTGCTTGTTGCTTCATCTAAAATTAAAATATCTGGTTTTTTCAATAACGCTCTCGCAATTGCTAAACGTTGTCTTTGTCCACCTGATAAATTCGAAGCATTTTCTTCTAAATGAGTTTCATAACGTAACGGTAATTCACCAACAAACTCATGTACACAAACCTGTTTACATACTTGTATAACCTCTTCTAACGTAACTGATCGTTCTAATCCAAAACATAAATTCTCATAAATAGACGCACTAAAGAAAAATGATTCCTGAGAAACATATGCAATCTGATCTCTTAATGCAGTACGATTTATTTCTTTAATATGATAATCATCATAATATATATCACCTTGTTGTGATTCGTAATAATGCATTAGCAATTTTGAAATGGTCGTTTTTCCAGAACCACTTTCTCCTACAAATGCAACTTGACTACCAGACTCAATAGAAAAACTTATATTATTTAAAACATTCTTACGTGTTCCATAACGAAATGTAACATTAGAACATTCAATCCTTCCAGATAACTGTTTAGGAGAGACTTTATTATCTTCTTTTTCACTTTTTTCAGCGTCTAAATCAAAGATTTCATTTAATCGTTCTCCAGCAACTAATGCAGATTGCATCATAGGTTGAATTCCAATTAAATTTTCAATTGGATTTAAAAAATAAGCTAAAAGTGCATTATATGTAATTAATTCACCTATCGTCATATTACCTTTTAATACCTGTATAGCTCCAACCCAAAGAATAACCGTTCCTCCAATTAACTCAAGTCCCATTTTAATAGATCCTTGTAAATTAGATAACATTCCTCTTTTAAATACATTCTTTAATAAATTAACAAAATGACTTTCAGTTTGAAAAAAGACTTCTTTTTCAGCGTTATAAGACTTTACTGTTGCAATTCCATTTAAAGATTCTACTAAATAAGAATTTAATCTAGCATTACTTTCCATCTCTTCTCTATTAATTAATTGATACGGTTTATGAAAAACAAAAATAATCCCCATATAAAAAGGTATTAATAATAAAGTCACACCAAATAAAATAGGACTATGTATATATAATAAAATTGCTCCTAATGTAACCATTAATGTATCAATCATTAATGTAACTGTAATTGTTGATAACGCATCTCTTATTTTACTTGCATCCATAAATCGAGAAATAATTTCTCCCACTTTTCTTGTCTCAAAAAAATTCATAGGTAACCCTACAACATGACGATAATATCCAAGCATTAATTGAATATCTATTCTTCTACTCAAATATAAAATCAAATGAGTTCTAAAATAAGAAAGAAGAACTTTAAAAATGTACAATATAATAATCCCAATAGATACAATATGAAGTGTCTGCAACAACTGATTCGTAACAATATCATCAATTAAAAACTTAAAATAAAATGCTCCTAACAATCCAAATAAATTAAAAAAAATAGAAGCAAAAAATAAAGGGACTAATATTTTTTTTTGCTGCTTTAATAACAATAAAAAACGAGAAAATGTTCCTTGAGATTCTTTCCCTTTTTTAAACTTTTGTCCAGGAGACATTAATACAAGAATACCTGTCCACATTTGACAGAATTCCTCTAATAAATAAGTTATCAAGCCTTTTTCTGGATCCGCAATATAAATTTTATTATCCTTAATTTTATGAATAACTACATAATGTAACAAACCACCATTCACTACTACATGAGCAATAGCAGGTAATGGTATTTCTTTCAAATTTTCCATTTTTGTTGCCTTTACAGCTTTAACTTCAAATCCTAATTTTTCTCCCGCTTCCAGTAATCCCCTTATATTTGTTCCTGATAAATCTGTGCCAGCTATATTCCTAATCTTTGAAATAGACATTGTAAACCCATAATAGGAAGAAATCATTGCAAGACATGCAGGACCACAATCCTTTAAATCTTGTTGCTTTATAAAAGTAAATTTTTTAACCACTGTATTCTGCTCCCTAAATTATAAAATAAGAGACTGATTCAACAATAAAAAAGCCGAGATAATATTAAATCCTCTCGACTTTTAAAGATAAATCTCTAATTATAAATCTTATAAACTTATAAATTATCAATCATATGCAAGGTATCCACCAATTGCAGCTCCAGCTACTGCTCCAGCTGCTAATCCCCAAGGACCAACTCTTGAACCCCAAGAAGCCCCTTTTTGTGCCCCTTTTAAAGCTCCTACAGCAACAGATGCTCCTGTACCAGCACCAACAGAAGCATTTGCCCAAGAACCCCCACCATTAATTTCTAATTCTTCATTTGTAAGATCTACAACATTTAAATTTGTTTCTAGTTTCATTATTCTATCCCCTTTTTTTAAAAATATTATTTATTATCTAATAAATACCCTACACCATATGCTACAGCCCCATAATGAGCCCCAACAACACCACAAGCTGGTCCACAAATAGCAGTACCAATACCACCATATGTAGCAACATTACCAACAACATTTATAGTATGGGATTTCCAAGAACCACCATCAATGTTTTCTAATTCAAATTCCTTTAACTCTTCCATGAAATAACCTCCCTATTAATATTAAATATTAATAATCCTAATATAAAAATTAATTAATATTAGGATTATACAGTATTCAAGATTTCATTAATTTATAAATGTTAAAATAACATCATATACTTTATATACATTAAGATTTCTTTAATTTTCTATATAAAAGAACAACAATAGAAATTACTAATCCTAATACACAAAAAGTAAATAATATGATTTTTTTAGTAGATAATACTTCAGTTTCAAAAAAAGTCATATTTCCTACCATTAATGTTTGTATAAAAAATATAAAAATAAAGTAATATAAAAATCGATTATTTTGTTCCAAATAATCCCTCCTAACAGGAATATATATCCATCTTATACATTATATATATGGATTTCAACATTTAAAATAATGCAATAATGCATATTAATAAATATTAATTTATTAATATATTAAATTATTCATTTATTTTAACTAAGAAAACAAGTGATATTAACCATATTTAAACTAAAAAAGAGTCCTAAATTAATAGAACTCTTTTTTTAATTTTGAAAGTAAACTTTTAAATATTAGTTTACATTCATTTTCCCATAATTATAAACCTTATCTCGAATCCCTTAATAATCTCAAAATCAACAACAAAAGTATACATTCAGGATGTTGATTTATCTCTTTTCCTTAAAGACGATAATACAAAGAAATATAAAACAGCTGGTATTATTCCAAAAAGAGCATTCCATACTAAGCCAGGTACCATAAAAACAAATGAAAACAATATACCTAATGAAATTACGCCAAATATCGCATAAATAAATAGTTGAACTAAATGAATTTTTTTAGGAGAATTCAGTTTACTTAAGACCTTTTTTGTAAACCAATCAATCAATAATGAAACTGGAATTCCAAATAATATAAATATAGGACTAATGTAGATTATGGCTATCATAAATATATCTAGAAATGAAAATTGATACGGATTAGCGAAAACAAAATCAAGTATTTCGAATAACGTAGACATAATTAATGCTGACAATATAGCTGCTATCAATCTTCTTAATAAATACACTGTTTTATCTCCTTTCATCAAAAAATTCAAAGTAAATACACTTGTAATATTTAGTTACCATAACTTCCGTTATCAGAAGTTGATCAACATCAGTTTATTCGTCTTATAAAATAGAAAACTAAGGAGGACAAAGTAATAGGAAGACTAAATTTAATAAAATCCATTATAGAATAAGATACATATGCTCCAGATAATCCAATGTACATTAAATATG
>NZ_JAXHPX010000003.1:0-78117 GCF_042466195.1 Bacillus sp. R86525 | reverse complement strand
TTAATTGAATTATCTATATATTTAACTTTAAAGGGCACAAGAAAAGAAATTCCCTTTCTCCACAAGCATTCTAGCACCTTTTCTCATTATATATGTTTTATCTAAACAATAAACCCCTAATTACTTTACCATTAAAAAAGTAGCACTCTAGAGATTATTGTGTCAATCACTAAAATTTCATTCTTAATAAGGTACGTGAAATTATATTATAACCCAAGTAAAAAAATCAAATGATTACCTCTGAAATTTTAGAATCCCTATACATTTTTTACAAATATTGTTATAATAAAATAAACCAAAGCATTACCCCATTAACAAAGAGAGGACGTATATATTACGTCCTCTCTTTGTTTTATATTTGCTCACCATGATCCATATAGCTGTATTCATAAGCTGGTGCAGGTGGTCGTCCGTGATCAAGGGTAACCAATCCAGTGTTTCCATCGGCAGAAATAAAATCAGGTCTTTGAGGGGCAGGCGGTCTACCATGATCTGCTTGCGATGTATAAGATTCTGTTAAACTTCCAATAGTCAAAACAGCTGCAAAGCTAATAAATCCCATAACTATTTTTTTCATTTTAATGCACTTCCTTTCTGAAGTAATTGCTTAGCATCATGAGATATATTAAAGTATTTGCTAGCTTTCTCATGATTACCTTCTTGATAAAGTTTTTTAGCTAAAACTCCAGAATATTCTTCAATAAATCCAAATAATTTTTGAGATTCAAAATAATTAAGCCCATCCGTAATAGCTGCTTCCAAACTTTGTGTGCAATTTTCATCGTACTGCGCTTGAAGTATTCGTAAGTGATGTGTATATTCGACATCTGCTAATTCAAAACCTTGTAGCAGAAATTCATTTGCTTTCTCAACTTCATTTACTTTAAAATATTCTCGAGCTAATAAGAATACCGTTTTATGATAAGGTTTCTCGGATTGATAAACATCCATCAAATGTCGGATCGCAGTTGTGGATATACCTTGTTTTGCGTAAAGAAACCCTAAGTTATATTGAATCAAGGTAATCAATCGAGTACAATCATATTTTTTCGCCATATCTAAACATTTAATAAATAGCTCTTCTCCTTGTTCAAATTGGCTTAAAGTAACACTTGCCAATCCTAAAATTGTGTCGCATTCAATTTGATGTATTACATAATCTTCATGCTTTTTGTATATATCTTTTGCATTCATTACATGTTTGATAGTTAATAAAGGCTGTTGAAGATGATAATATAGTTCACCAAGTTTATAATTAAATTCGGCTTTTTCGATATCGTTAGGAATATACTCTAAAAGTCGTTCAGCCTTTTCGAATTGTTCCATCGCTTCCACATAATTAGCAATCATAGTATTATGTACAGCTTTATAAAAATGATAGTAGTATTTTAGATAATCATCTATAGCCTTTGTTGTAAGTTTTTCAACCGCATCAAAATCACTATGGGATACATAGGATTTATTTATTAGCACCTTATAACTATAATCCAATAAAGAATAGTACAATAATAGATTTTGATCTTGTAAATCATGATTTTGTTCCACCATTAAGATACTAATCTCTTCATCTACTTCATTCTTCAATTTAGTCGCCTTTGTAATTTGCTTAGATAGAATACTTTTATACCATTCATTTAATAGTCTTGTAGATTTCTCGTTATTCAGAACAATCATAATGTAGCCCCCTTTATCTATTTTACATTTATAAATAATCATATCAGAATTGAAATGTAATAAGTTGTAAAAAAGGATTTTATACAGTATTTTTAGAATATTCAATAAACATTTTATCAATTGACAAGAAAAATGATATGAATCGTTAGATTGTGAATATAAAATTAGTTAAATAAAACTTGTTGTAATCCTAGTAAGGGCATGGAGTGAAGGTGTTTGTCGAATTATTTATAAAATATTTATATCTGAATATTATTTATTTTTAGAACATTATAAGATAGTATCGAGATGTGCTAGAAAATACCGGTAATTTAGCATAATTTTTGAAAAGAATGGGGATGTTGTTATGAATTATAAAAACTTATTAAAGAAAAAAACAATTCCAATGTTACTAGTTGGAGGAATGTTAGCTAGTACTGGATGGGGTGTGGGTAATGTATATGCAGACTCACCTAAAGCGCCTGAAACTACTAATTCATCTACAAACTTTGCTGGTGTAACATCACCTTTGGATAGTTATAATGCAGACTTTGAAGTGTTATACAGCGAAACAGTGAAATTTGATGAAAATGAAAAAGTTATTAATAGAGAGATTTCAGGCACTGAAACTCGTACAAGTAATGCACAGGGAGTAATTATAGCTGATGGTAGTTTCAACTGGAAACATGCTAGTAGTAAGGATTCAAGTAATAGAATTAATAAAGATAGTTATAACGTAGGACTTATGCTAGTAAATGGATTATCTGTTTATATTCCTTGGAAACCAGTACAGGCTACGGCACAAGTAGTTGCAAGCGGATTAATGTATTTTAATCAACCTTCTATAACGTATTACCATACTGAAGCATATAGAGATATTGATGCAGTTAACCATTATGTAAAAACAGTAACGGATACAATTAAAAACGGTAAGAAAGTATACACAGATACAAAAGTTATGCGATATACAAAATAAAAAGAAAACCGAACTAGACTAATTATCTAGTTCGGTTTTCTTTTTATATAAACGATTTATTAAACCAATTATCCAGGAATTGATAATAACTATTGTAAAAATTACAAACAAAGCTACAATATTTTCATTAGACGCTATGTATGGTATAAATGTACTTCTCACCACAAAAAATATAATTAAAGCAAATACAATTGCCCAAATAAATTTCAGCATAAACTCACCCCCCTCTTTACAAATAAATACAAAAGTGGTATTAACATATAACTATTCTGTTTTGAAAATAAGATTCCTTTTATTATTTAACAAGAATTAAAAAAGAAATGACTATATTAATACCCCTTGTATGTCTGCTTTGAACTGATGAAACCTTATCTATTCAGCAAAAATGAGTACACCCATTAATGAATGTACTCATTTCCAAAACTTCCACCAGGATTTTCTTTTTGCTGCCGCTATTTCTTCCTGGGCTGATACAATAGTACGTTTCGCTTCTTGAATCTCTCTGACCATCCTCATAAGATTATCATCCCTTAGCTCTAACCTCTTTTCTATCCTTTCTTCATGTTCCTTCCGATCTTTCATATCTTCCATTATTAATTTATTTCTTTCTTTAATATCTTCTTCGATTAATTTGTTATTTCTATCTATACGATCACCCATTCTCTTTTCCATTTCTAATAGGTTTGCTTGCTGTACCTTATTAATTTCTTCTATCATAGCGCTATATTGTTGTTGGAATTGATACTGCATTTGATAAGGAACTGGATCTGACCCCTGGGGCTCCTCTTGCTTATTATAGATTCCAAACTGCTTCGCAATCATTTTCGCAGCCTTTTCTAAAGTCATACCATCTTGCTTACTCAACTCTACTAACTGTTCAATAAGTACAACATCAAACTCAGTATATTCCCTTCTCCCTCTACTATTCTTTCTTACATCATATCCTTCTCGCTCAAGAACATCCGAATACTTTCTAAGAGTACTGCTACTTACCCCTAAACGACTATAGACCTCATTGCTGGTATATACTATCTCTGCTTCTGACATAGCGCTATGCCACCTCCTATAAGGAAAATTCCATATTAAAGGAATAATCCCTTTTAGAATCCATCGACGAAACTCGCACGGTCTTTGCTGTATTTTGTCAGAATAATAGATAGTAGTACATATATGTTACCTTTATAAGAAACATATAAAGACGAATCGTATAAAATACCTGAAATTTAATATTGTTATACTTTTATATTTTTCAAGTGAATTCAAACCCCCATAACCTAACTCCTGATTTACACGTATACTTTATTAAAACCTGTTAATACTGAATAGTGACAAAACGAAAAAACATTTATACTTCAATCGTATGAAGGAGGATATTAAAATGAAAAAAATACTGAAATACTCTAATGAATTTGAAAATCTATTAAAACAGGTCTACTCTTCTGAAAATACACACATCAACTATGCACCTCATTCTTTCCTAGGTGCTATTCAAGTATTGATTGCCGATTACGAAATGAATAACAAAAAGAATGTACCTATAAAAGAATTAATTCAATGCCTAGAATCATCTGTAAAGCATTCTAATCAAATTATAAACAAACACGGATAACTCCTATAAATACTTCAGCATTCCCCTTATAATATAAATATCAATTAATAAAATCACTAACATTATGGTATGTGAAATTATATATGAAAACGGAGGTTTCTCATGGATATATCTATACAAATAAACAAAACTCAAGATCCTTATACTGAAGCTATTAAAACTATTTCTTCTACTTTTAAAAAAGAATGGCTTACAAGTTATGATTATAAAAAAGAAAAACCTCTTCATTATCAAAGTCAAAAAGCACCTGGGCAATTATTTACCCAAAAAACTATAAAACCGATTCTATACCTTACGAGACTAACTCATTCCGCTTTATACGAAGATCATAACCTAGTATCCTCTTTTCTAAAAAAAGATGATGTAGCTTGGAAAGAGACCTTGAAATACAATGAAAAAGGTGGTTTGTGCATCTACGCAAGCGTTTTACTTTATTATTTATTACTAAAAACAAATGAAGTATCGAAAAACAAATTATCTTTTATGCAAGGGTTTTATCACCACGAATTTCATGAGAAACATCTCTTTAAAAACATGTATCAAAACGGTGCATTCGGACTGCATTCTTACATTCTATTTGACGGATACCTAATTGACACTACTATTCACCAAATCGCATTTAATTTTTATCCTGGTGAACATAAAGAGTTTAGTTTCATAGGCGAAACTACCGCTGGTATCAACTTATACGGATTTAAAGAGACAAATAAAATCATTCATAAATACGCTAAAAAAATCGCTAGGGAATCCAATATGACAACTGAAGAATGGATTGAATACCATCAATCAAGAATGAATGAATACCTCTTAACTCGAATTTAATTTTTAAACAACCAAAAAGGACTCCTTCATTCAGAGTCCTTTTCTATCTCAAGGCATTTAGAAATTTGATTCATATCCATTTCCCTCTATCAAAAAACTTTCAACATTTGATAACATTTCATTTTTATCCACTAATAATGGCAATGAAAATATAGCTGTACTTTCTAAATCTTCTATTCTATATCGAATTAGTGATTGTATTTTTATTTTCGGGATACCTTGTTGCTTCAAATAGCGATACACCATTACTTTATATCGGAATTTCATATTTAGTTCTTCTATGCCATCTAAAAAATCCTTTAAACTATATAACTTTACAGGTAATTCATTAAGCGCAAAATCTTTAACAACTTTATTCATTAATTCCGTCTCCGAATATAGAGCATTTACCTGCTGTAGCGCTATAGTTTCATACATTTTTGAAGTAGTAGTTTTTTTCTCTTGATTTTTGGCTATTTCACCTAACTTCTCCTTGGCTGCGGTGCTTAATTCATTTAAATAATATCTGTCCCTATCACCCAGCAACACTGATTCTCTTAATACAAATTGTTGAAAACCTATGCGTGAAAATAACTTACGTTTCGTGAACAATTCTATATATTTACTTTCATCTCCGTGTGTAGACAACGCCTTATTTGCTACGGAGTTGATGTATACATGATGGACGTATGGCGCTATGTTCTTTTGGACATAATCATAACTACAGCTAAGATAATCAGCCATTTCATCAATTGTCATATTAAAATCATCTTCTATCAACCCTAAGTATAAAGATGCTATTGACTCTAAAGTTTGTCCCTTACCAGCTATTTTAACTAGAAATTCACTCTCCACTTACTTCCCCCTCCCAATAACACTCATATAGATTAGCATAGCACATCATTTTCATTATATGTTACGTATAAAGGTAACATATAATGAAAATATATAATTCCGATCTTGGCCAGTAGGAATTAAAATCTCTTATCGTGATTTCAAGCATATATTTTCACGGCATCCTGTTTTACGATTCAACTTTTCAACATATACATCAAAAAAATTGGTCAACTTTTTCCTGGATACAATACTTCCATAGCTTCAACAGTAAATATCCATTCCCCTCTCTTTTTCCCTTCAGGTTTATAATATTTCGCTTTACCTTCTTTAATTAATCCATTTAACAAGTCACTATCTTTTAATCTGCTTAATTTCATATGTAAACTATCCAGTGTAACTCCCCAACGATCACAGGCTTCTCTTGGTGTCATAATTTCATCTAAAGTAAATAGCATGATTTCCACCTCTTCAATTGTTATTTATAAGTAACTTCACTTCTTATTTTACGTTATTTATAACTAACAAACAATCCTTCACATTGAATTTCATAAAATCGTAAAGAGGGATATGTTGTAACTTGTCGAAAATACAAATTATAATTAAGTCGATTTACTTCTATTATAAGGAGATGAAGAAATGTATTTTTCGAATGAAGAACACTCACGTAATTATCAAAAGTTATTAGATATGAAAGGAATCAGCAAAAATGGTCAAAGTCCTGACTATGAGACAGTTCTATATATAACTGCGTACCCTGAAATTTACAAATGTTTCGATTGGAATATATACAGAACGGAATTTTCTCCTTTAGCTGGATTGATTTTTCATGAAGATAATATACAAGGCGTAAACCCTGGAGCATTAACTGGATCTACACTACCACTCGTTAAGGCTGGTCAATCCCTTTTTAACGGATACAAAATAGATTTATCCGATTTACCCCTATATAACGATGAGATATTCGAACTTTTTTTCCAAGCTTGCAAATTAAGATGGCGTAAGACCATAGAATATACAAAATAAAATATCAATAAAAGAACCCTTCAGATTGATAAGGGTTCTTTTTAATTTCTGTATGTGATTTTTTAATTAAACTCTCTTTATAAAAGAACTTAAGTTCGTGTATAATAAGAACAAACGTTCTTTTATATTTAAGGAGGAATTACAGTGTATGACTATTCAATCCTGCCGAATAGGATTATCTTATGTGTTGATCTTCGAAGTTTTTATGCTTCTGTTAGTTGTATCAAAATGGGATTAGATCCTATGCATACAAAATTAGCTGTAGTCGGTGATGTAAACAGAAATGGTTCAATTGTTCTAGCTGCAACACCACCCTTAAAAGCCCTGGGCGTAAAGAAGATGGCAAGGCTCTACGAGATTCCTCGAAGAAAAGATATTCTTGTTGTGAATCCGATTATGAGTACTTACATAAAATGCTCTAATTACATAACAAAGTTAGCTTTACAATACGTACCCATCGAGGATTTCCACCAATATTCCGTCGATGAATTTTTTATGGATATTACCGATAGCATCCATTTATTCGCCCAAGATCCACGCGAATTCGCCATGAAATTCAAGCGTGAAATATACGATCATACACGAATTGAATGTACCATCGGAATTGCTCCTAACCCACTCATGAGTAAGGTTGCTTTAGACATTGATGCTAAGAAGAACAAAGACGGGATTGCATTTTGGAAATACGAGGATGTAACTACCAAGCTATGGAGCATACGGCCCCTCAATAAATTTTGGGGGATTTCCTACAAAACAGAAGAAAAATTGAATCGAAAGGGAATACATTCTATCGGGGATTTAGCCAACTACCCCCTTAAATACTTAAAACAGAGCTTCGGTAAGATTGGAGAGGAATTGCACTTACATAGCAACGGCATTGACTTCAGCCGTATTTCGGAGAAATACATTCCTGCTACAACTTCAATCGGAAAAAGCCAAATTTTAATGCGTGACTATACAATAGAAGAATTCCCCATTGTTCTACTAGAACATATTGAAGAGGTCTGTTATCGACTTAGAAGACAAAACAAACTTACTCAAACCGTTCATTTTTCTGTTGGTTATAGCAAGAGTTATAACGGCGGCATTAGAAAAACACATACTTTAAGTCGTCCGACTAACTTAACAATGGATATTTATAAGATTTGTACATACTTTTTACATCAACAATATACTGGAGAACCCATCCGCAGCATAAACATATCCTTAACAAACCTACTTCAAGAAGGGGAAGAACAAATTTCTCTTTTTGATAATGTCACGAAACGAGAACAAGAAGTGAAGTTAACAAAAGTAATGGATGAAATACGCACAAGGTTTGGGAAGAACAGTATTTTACGTGGAATTTCCTACACGCATAGCGCTACAGCTAGATACCGAAACACACTAATAGGGGGCCATAAATCATGAACAACGCTAATATGCCAAAAGGAAGAGGAATGGTGAAATTCACGCCGTTCGCAGCATTAACAGCACAATTTGACGGCATACGTGAAATCATTAAGGAGAAAAACAAAGTAACTCGGCCGATCTTAACAGATGAAGAAAAAGAATTGATCGAGAACATGTTGTTATGTTCCTTATTATCTGAAGAAGAAATATTAATTTCATATTATGAAGATGGTTATTTACTTTCTAGCTATATGACTGTTGTTGATATTGACCAACAAAATAGTGCTGTCATATGTACTGATGCTTTTTATAACAAGATGAAACTGCAATTTTATAATATAATAGATGTAAAATAGAATAAATTTACGTAATCACGTTTAAAACATTATAAAGGAGTGTAAAAAATGCAAGAGGCTCAAATAAGAAGGAATGCAGCAGGAGCAATTATTCATAATGATATAAATAACTATCCCTATTTAAATATACCTATGATTATTAATGAAAAAGATGGAATGATTTATGAAGTTTTAAGCGCTGGTTTCCACACTAACGATGCAGTAGGAATGATAACAACGGACGGCTTTGCTACAACCAGGGTAAATGCACCGATCGTAACAGTAAAAAACAATGATGATAGTATTCAAGCATATCGCTTACCTTTAGAACTAGAACATTGGGTACTTTCTTGTATGCGTGCTGCTTCAGTAGAAAAAAACCCGTTTCCCTGTAAAGTTTCTTTTGGAATTATAGACACAAAATTTTATGTGGAATTCAAATAAAAAAAGGCTGCTTATTCAGCAGACCTCCCATCAATGATAGCTTTATATTTTCTTGCTTGTTCCAATGTCCAAACAGGCGTAGAAGCGAGGACTTGGATTGGTTCGGGTAGTAATGGTCTTACTTTTTTCCCACCTCGTTGTCGAGAATACTTTGTACTTAAACGTGCTTTATCCCAGCCCAGTATCTCAGCAAATTCTTTTAAACCAACGAGAGTGGGAATTACTCCCCCAGTTCATCGCTCCATATTTGATAAAAGCCGCCACTAACCGTTTCAAGCACATCATCATCTTCTTGCGGGGATACTCCATACCAATATGCAGTTGTGATAACTTCACCATCTAAAGTTTCGATTGTGATTTTTTCTTGCGTGTAGGCAATACCTTCTTCAGCAACTTTTTTCGCTTCGCTTAAACCATTCACTTCAACTTCTTCTGTAACACCGGTATGATAATTTACAATATATTTTTCCATTGATAATAACCCCCTTAAAAGTGATAACTTTGTTATCTTTATTATAACAAAAACGATAACTTTGTAAACACTTTTGCATGAAGTTATTTTACTATTTATTTTTTTTGGAAAGAGCAAACCCATAGATTCTACTGTTAAAATCCATTCCCCACGTTGTTTCCCTTCAGGCTTGTAGTATTTAATTTTTCCACTTTTAATTAATTCGTCTACTAATTTATTATCTTTACTTCTCTTCAATTTCATCCGCAGCGCATCTTGTGTTATGCCCCAACGATCACATGCTTCCCTCGGTGTCATAATTTCATTCAACATAAATAACATTCCCATCACCCCTAGTTACTTATAAATAACACACAATTTAATTATACGTTACTTATAAGTAACGAGCGAACAAAATAAAGAACCCTTCTAGAAAAGAGTTCTTTTTTAGTGATTTTTAAGGCATTAATTCTACTATTGTAATAGTCCCTTCTTTCTTATGATAAAAAGAAGGGACTAGTGAAGAATATACAGGTCTACCCTTCTTTAAATTTTTATCATGATATATTTTAAACCAATATACAATCGGATAACTTCTTGGTTCTATTTCCTGCCCTGAAAATTTCGTTTTTAACATATCGCTTATTCTCGAATCAGAAGGGTCAATCTCGGGTGTTTGCAACGCATTGACATGTACACTAGGAATATGTTCACAAACCGAGGATTCATCTTTACTAGCAAGTATAACCGTTAACGGATCATGTGTAGTCCCGAAAAGTCTACAAATCATCGGTCTTTTGTTATATACTCCACAACTCCCCTCATTAACATCTAATAATGGACAAGGGAATGGAAACCTCTCTACTTTCGAATAAAAACCAACATCTTGATGATGTGCATTCCGTTGAAAAGTTACATCTTCTTCTAATCTCTTATATAACTCTGGGCTATTTGTTCTTAATACCCTTAAATCATCTAATGATTTTTCAAATACCTTTTCAGCAAATTCCAAGCTAGTATTACGCAATTCTTCCAATAGTAACTCAAATTCTAACATAGTTATAGGAAACACATCATAACAACAGTTATAACAACCTTTCCCACACGGATGATTCTTAAATTCCTCATGATTGTCCCTGTATTCTGAAATGATATCATCCACCTTTGAATATCTTTTGTATAATTTAGCCATATAACTATCTTGCTCTACATTTGAATGGCATTTCTTTTGCTTTTTACCACTCCCACAAAAACATTCATCATTTCTACCCAATTTATACCCCCCATTTTCTTGACTCTATTTTCAAATGAAACCAACCATATATATTATACACCCGTTTCCAAATTAAGGTATATTACTTGAGATCAACTTTATATATCGTCACGCTATTTTTTTGTAATTTCTATAAATTCAACAAAGCGATAAAACGGAATTTTTCAGCGTACCAAAAGGTACACCTTTTGGGAATGTGAAAAACCATTGAAGAACACACACCAAAAGGTGCAAGAAACACTTTTGGGACACTTCAAAACTAAGATGTACCTTTTGGTGTGTTTTTGTTATAATTTAAGTTAACTAGATTGAATAATATCAAGATTCTTACTTTGAAAGAGGTTGTTATTTTGTGAACACAAAAAAATTAGGCTATGTTCGTGTTTCCAGTAAAGATCAAAACGAAGAACGCCAAATTGTAAATATGAGAAAAAACGGAATTGGCGAGCGAGATATTTTCATTGATAAAAAAACAGGCAGTAATATGGATAGAGAAAATTATCAAGCAATGAAAAGATACGCCCGATCAGGCGATACAATTGTTTTCGACTCTTTAACAAGACTTGGAAGAACTATGAATGATATTTTAGAAGAATTTAAGTATTACGAAGAACAAAAGATAAATTTAGAATTCTTAAAAGAACCATTTATAAATGTCACTTATAACGGTAATGCCACAAATGATGTCATTCAAAGCGCTATCCAAAAGGCAACCGCAACCATTCTCTCCGCATTTGCTGAAAAAGAACGTCAGGACATTAGGCAACGTCAAGCAGAAGGGATTGCATTAGCTAAGTCACATGGAAAACACTTAGGAAGACCTCGAATTCAAATTACTCAGGAATTTATCGATGCTTATAACCAATGGAAAGAAGGAAAAATCACAGCTACAGCTGCTATGAGAAGGAGTAATATAACTAGTAGTACTACATTCTATAGAGTAGTTAAAAGATATGAGAGGGAAATAAAAGATTATACAAAAAATATAAATAGTAATCTTCGAAAGTGAGGATACTAAACCTATACTTTATACAGGAAGCGGGATTTCCAATTAGATTTTTAGCAGCTATTTTTTTTGGATCTATTTCTATTAATAAGCACCATAACAGCTATCAGACACTAAATAAGAAAGGAATGAAACTCATGAAATATTCGCTTCGAAAATTATTGGGGTTTTTCACAATACCACTCGCAATAGCTATTCCCTTTACATTTTTTACCCTTAGCACCGTAATTTTATTTAACCTTGAGCCGACAAGAATTTTGGGTGACTTCTACTTCAATTTACACGAATCTAGAGTCATATCTGTATGGAATTTGATAAAAGCTTCAACAATAAAAATTTTACTTCCTAGCTATCTATATTTCCTTGTAACGTGGACACTTATCTACATTATCTGGAAGTGGATTAAAAAATCTCTATTAAACATAATAAAAGATAGTCAATATTAATTAACAAACAGTGTGAAACAACTTAAATTCACGCTGTTTTTCTGTTATAAATGAAAAGTAGAGAGGGTTGATATTCATGCAAATGATCCATGATACAACACAAGGATTCTCCTTTTATTTATTAAGTAAGGGAAGAAAACCTTCAACAATTAAACGCTATATGTATGATGTAGAAAGCTTTATTCAATGGCTGCACCTATCAAAAAGGTTTAACGAGAATGATATTTGGGAATCATTACACAAAAAAGATTTCGAAGCATTTTTTACTTATTTAATAGATGATCGTAAGTACTCTGACAAAACTATACACCGCATATATATTGTGTTAAATAGATTGTACGAATACTTAGATTTACCAAGCCCCATTGAAGGAGTTATTCAAATAGAACCACCTGATCGGGCATTACGTAAGGAAGATTTCGTTTCTTTCCTGGAAGAAAAACGCTTAAAAGAAGTCATTTCTTCTCTAGAAGGCCTTACAGAAAAACAACAAACAACACGCCCAATGATCTTAGGGCGAAACGTTTCTATTGTTACATTACTCCTGGACTATGGATTATCTTTAAAAGAACTTGTTTCTTTGCGAATGCTACATGTTCATTTCGAAAATAACACTTTATCAATTCCTGAAGACTCAAAAGTAAATAGAATCATTCCTTTGAAGGAAGAAGATAAATTACACTTATACAATTACTATAAAACTATCCCTGAACCTGTACGTCCTAAATATCACAGCAACGATCCACTATTTGTGGCATTTGATTTTACCCGTGGGACATATCATTGGAGCTACGATGATGATGCACCAAAATTTCTAACTGAAATCTCAATACAAAAAATGATTCGTTTGGAGGTAAAAAGAGCTAATCTCAGAAAAGGGATTGCTGCGCAGCATTTCCGAAATACTTATATTTTAAAGCAGATCCAGGAGAAAAATAGCCCTGAGAAAATTATGCAACGGGCAGGTTTTAAATCTAAATTATCATTAAAAAGATATTATGATTACTATAAACGAACAGAGTCAATTTCAGACTCACACTCTCCCCTTAATATATAATTTTTACACATCTACAGAAACCAAATAAATATAATAAAAACAGAGGTTAAATAATGACAAAAAACGAAGAATCACATTATATCCATCAATACACTTTACGGGATAGGTCTACTAAATCTATCAAAATTGAATCCTGGCGCTCACTAAAAGATGAGATGCGAGAACTGGATATAAAACATAGTGACATCTTCCAAATTCAAATGATTAAAATAGACCCAAATAAAAAGTAACATAGCGCTATGCAAAACTAAATACTTTAAAGGAGATCATCAATAATGAACCCATTAAAAAATAAGCAAATAACATATTGGCTAGTGAATTTAGGTAATATGTATTACGCTGGCGGCTTATTAAGAAAAAATGAAGATGAGTGCAATTTCAGTTATGAATTTGTTAACGATAAAACATATTCCTTCCCTTTCTTAGAGAAACATGGCGCTATGAGGATAGCTGAAAAATGTGGTGGAATTGCTGTAGATCACACTGCTACCGATGAGGAATTAACTATTTTAGAAGATAAAAACGAAAGATATATAAATAGCGAATCCACAGCTCGATTAGAGCAAGAATTAAATGCCAGGAAAGAAATGAAAAAAGCTGAAGATATACAGACGCTGGAATATGAACTCCAACAATTAAATCATCCTAAAAATTAACTTCTATAACATATAAAAAATAAGAATATAGCGCTATGTTTTCATTTTAACGAAAAGAATTGTGTTATAATATTTATAGAACATATGAATAGGATAACAACTACCTGCTTTTGGCAAGTAGCAATTTTATTCACTAAAAAGATCACCTGTTTCCAAGACAGGTGATCTTTTTATATACATTTACTATACTATTTTTGAGATCTTTTAGATATTTTAATCCCCTTATGACTTCTACTTACTACACAGGATTTAATGTTGTTACTTTTTAAGTAATTAACAACTTCATCAACATCTCTCCCTGTTATTTCTTTGCTATATTCATCAAATTTATTTAATCTATTTTTTATTACAAAAAAACCAAAAGAAATTGATGTCACTATACCTGCAATACCTATAGCCATAGACATTTGATTTATGCCTTCAATCGCCATATTTATTCCTCCATTTGTATTTCTTATATACTTCTAACGTTCTACAATTCTTTTAATTTTAACAGGCTTAAATGTATTATGATCATCTATTTGTTCCATTTCCAATGAAACTTCAAATCTTTTTCCATTTGCAAAAACAAAACAATTGACCTTATTACTCGTCCAACTATTGAGCATTAATTTTGCTTCCTCTTTTTTTAGTTCTACATCAAAGTTTTTCTTATCTATTTTCAACTCTTTCGCTATCAACTCTTCAGCAATTGTTATATTTTCACTATTTTGTTTTTCTTCATGTTCCCTAACTGGTAAATAAAACGCATATATAACAATAAGAACCGCCAATCCTACAAAACAAAATATGTAAAACAAATCAATTTTATCATTTGAATTTTTATTTCTCGTTGTACTAAAATAATAACTCAATTTTGTTTTCTCCTTTACACAATCCTCCGTATTACAAACAACTACATATATACATTTATTTATAAAAAAATATTAATTTATTATCTGATTTCCGGATTTCCCCTCACCTGAAATTTACCTACAGTTGTTTTCAGCTTATTTCAGACCTCTTATTTAATCAATATCTTTTACAAAATAAAACCCTTGCCTTGAAAGTTCTTGAATGCATATTAATTGTCTGATAAACCTATTGTTTAAGTCCTCTATAGTATCACATTTATAATTACTTAAATCGTCAGGACCCCACAATCTCCACTTTTCTTCATTAGATAAATCAGTAAATTCAGGATTGGTCTCCTCTTTTAAAATCTTAATCACTTTCTCACAAACTTTAATTATTTTAATTGGAGAAACTAATTCTAATACCCCTGAATTTGGTGGATCAAATTCACAATACATTGGTATATCAATGTTAAAACTTGAAAAAACCCCGGTTAAATTACCACTTGTTAGATACGTAAGAAGTAATTTATCTCCATCTAAATACCTTATCATGTAATCAAAATCGTTCTCCTCGTGTTTTACTATTTCATATTGTCTAAAGTATTGCCAGGCTACTCCCATAAACTAATCCCCCTCCTCCAACATGGCGATATATTATGAAAACGTGAAGTGAAATTACAAACGAATATCAAACTTCATCTTCGATTTCTTTCAATTGCTCATAGCATTTAACTATATCAGGATTATCTATAATTTCTTTCTCAAAAACTTTGTAATTAGCAAGTGGTTTTAGGATGCCCGATTCAAGGTAAAAGAAGTTTTTTGTAGTCTCTTCACACAATTCTTTAGCAACGTAATCTGATCTGACCTCTATAAATCTTAATACTAAAATTTATAGAGGTTCCTTTTTAATTTCAACCCCTTGTTTATTTAAAAATGCTGCAATAGAACCAATCTCCCTCTTTATAAGTTCTACATTTTCATCATCATCTTTTAAATTATTTAATAAATTACGACGGTGTCGTAACCCCCTCTCTAATTGTTCAATAGCCTTTTGAGTGGTTATAATTTCTTTCAATTCACTCATTCCTTTCTCCTATGAAATGTTTCTTACGTATTAAATATCCCCTTTTATAAAACCTTAAAATTATATTCCTTCAAAATTCAAAATCTATTACAATAAAGCATTTATCCAAAAATCCATATCCCTAAAAATGCATAAGCATAAACCGCAAAAACAAATAAAAAACCTAACACTATACATTTATCTAAAGACATACTTTTATTATCTTTCACTGATCATTTTTCCTTTCTTAATAAAATTCAAATTTGATTATGTTTTTTTGAATAGCTAATCTCTCTATTTGAAAAGTAATGACTTTTTAATTTTATTGTGAAAGTTTGTTAATAAATAAACATCATTAATATAAGAAGTACTTAGTTTCTCTATGCGATCTATATTTTCTAAATATTTACCTATTAAAGACTTCTCCATACTTTTACCTAAACTACGCATATTAAAAGCATATGTATTCATAATACATTCCTCCATTTTTAATAGAATTCAAATTTGATTAAACTCTACAGAATAACTCTTTTATTCAATCCTCATTCTTCACTTTATTCTCCATCCACCTTGCTAACTCGCTTAGTTGAATATCTTCTCTTTTAATACCTGTTTCTGCAATATACGGTTCGACAACAAAATTATTCAATTTACTATTTAAATTAATTTCAAGAGGATTCATTGTTGAGGTTTTATTTTCTAGATTTAAATTTATTGTTTTGCCACCAAATTTTTCAATTATTTTATTATAACCAGTCATAACTTTATCCATTACCCCTCTCCATTTCTGCAAAAAATTCAAATTTGATTAAACCCTATTATCTAATTCAGTAGGATTCAAAAATCAGCGCAAAAAACATAACTATAGAAATGCTATAACTTCTCCTGGTTCATTAGTATATTCTCTTAATTCTTCTAAACTTGTTATTTCTCTTAATTTAATGTTTACCTCTTCGCTATCCGTACTGTAATATTCTGCAACCGTTAATTCTGCTAAATATTCATTTTCTTCATAGACAATCCCTCTAGAATTATGTAATGAATAAACATAAACACCCACTTACGACACTCCTTTTATATAAATTTCAAATAGTAAAATAGTTACCTTCAATTTATACTTATTCAACTATTTTTCGAATTCTTATATTTTCTCAATCTTTCTCCTTATCTTCTATTTTAAGCAAGAGGACAAATATTATTGCTGCAATACTAGAAGTAACCCCACAAACCGTCTTTATCGTTTCATATGTAGCTACTAAAGATAAACCAGCTAACCCACTACTAGTAACAAGTACTCCTAAAAATAAGGCTTGCATTCCCTCTATTTTCTTTGAAACTGGTCTAGTCTTGATTCTCCTCATGCTATAAGATCGCCTCCTTTTCTAACAACTTAGCATTCTCCGTCACAAAAAAATACAGGTCTTTCACACTTATTACAGATATAACTAAATTTTGATGTTCTAACAATTTTATTTTTAAAGGTTTGATCAAAATTGTAGCCAACAGATTCATAATCCCACTCCTGGTAGTATTCTTCTAGTCTTATAATGTGACTGGCCACTTTTGTTAAAACAACATTAATGAAGGAATCTATAGGTGTTTTGTTTAATTCATTTCCGTCTGGATAATCACTTAAGCAAGTAATAAAACTCCACTCTAATCCCTGTAGATCTGTAAAGTAACTTCTATCCGTTGACCAATGACCAGGATCTGCCTCAAGAGGTAATTCTCCATACATACTTGAGCTTAAGTCTGGATTAGTAAAAACAGTAATAGTATTCTTAGAAAAAGGTACGTCCGTACTTCCTTTAACTTTGTAATACTCTTTTAGGAAAGGATACTTAATAATTGCTTCTTTCCAATGTCCATTATTAATTAAATTAACCAGTTCTTTAAACTCTTCTTTAATAACTACCTTGCCACGTAGAGCCGTATACTTAGTTGACATATCCTCAACTCCTTCTACAAAATGTTTATTGTGATTGAGGTTGCTCCTATAAGGATTGCGCTTCCATATACCGCAATAGCTACTTCATCAGTTTTCTTCCAAAACAAATATATCCCCGTAAAAATACAAAATGATATGAAACTAACTACACATAGAACCGCAAATAGTCCTTGAATCCACATTAATATTTCTTCCCCTTTAGGAATACCTTTCTTAAACTTCCACAATCATCCCAATAAACGTCTTTCTTGACCCCAAAAACAATAACTTTATCCATTATTCCTCCCCATTTCTGCACAAAATTCAAATTGTATTGAATTAACGCTTTTGTTCAATTCTCTCCCGTTTTACAATTAATTGTACTTTTCCGGATTTGATTCAAACCCACAATAATAACAGGTATAATCTAAATCTCGAACTTTTTTCCAGCATGGATCACCACAACGAGGACAATTTATCCACTCACAATCACATTTATTAACATCTCCACTACACCCCGCACATCGAAGATCATTCAAGGCTAAACTTTTCACAAATTTCCCGCCAGCAATTCTATCCATTTTCAACATCCACCTTTTAATAAAATTCAAATTGTATATTTAATCAATTATGCTCTTTCCGTTTTGAAAGTTTGCATAAAACTCACCATTATTTTTTAATTCAAAGATTAAATCTGGTGAATCACCAGCCAATTTTGTGAGAATATTTATTTGTTGCTCTCCATTACTTAAAATTTCTTGTAAGTGCCAACCTATAACATCAAAATCACTCTCCTGTAGAGCAGTAATGCTTTTATGAAGTGATATTAATCTTTTATTTTCAGAAACACCTGATTCTAAATCATCATATTCTTTTGTGTAGTCTGTTATCGTTACATCCGTTGTATCAGTTAAAATCTCATTTGCAATTTCCATTTTTTCCATTGTATGCAATATGGTATTTTCATAGTTATCTATAGCTTCTGCTATTGAATTAGCTTTATATAACCTATAGTTCTTGAATGTTTTCCCCTTAAAATAATGGGGTGTCATTTTATTATCTTTACTAATAAGAATATCCACATAATTCTTATCAATATCTTCGAAACAATACACTTTTACGCTCTTATCTTCATACAATTTTGTTATTTCTTTTAGATACCAATTTTCAAGGCAGAAACCTTCACTAATGAATTGTTCAATAATTCTTTGTAAGTCTACCTTTGATTCGCTTTCCCCCAAACTGATTTCTTCATTCTTAATAGATTCCAAGTTATATCTTACAAACATTACAACACCTTCTTTCTATATGAAATCCAAAATTTATACCCATCTACTAAAGCCGTATACTTAGTTTAGCATTTGCGCATGATCCTCGTTTAGTTCTAAGGATATATTTTCTCTTTCCAAACTGTTATCCTTATGTGTAAATGCGTACATGTGTACATTTACACAAGTTCACATTTACACATTTTTTTATCCCTTAACGCTATTATACAACGCTCAAATTGATACATCAACAATTAATTTACACATGTGGACATTTACACATTTACACAAGTTCACAAAATTATATTATATAAAAAAAAGACTTCAAATCATTCTGAAGTCTTTTAATCTAGTAATGACTATAATTCTATGTTAATTAACTAGAAGGCTTGTTGCCAAAAATACAAATGCATTATATGAGATATGAGCTAACATTGGTACTTTCAAATCTTTTGTCTTTTCGTAACTCCACGCATATAAACAACCATTTACAAAGTAAGGGAAAAAGAACCAATCAAAATGCACCGCTGCAAAGATACCATTAGCTATGATAATCGCAGTTGTTCGATTGATCCGCTCCAACAATTTCTCCAATCCAAGTGGCAAAATCTTTCTAAATAAAAATTCTTCTATCACTGGAGCAACCAATACAGGTATCAATACATATAAGAGATTAATTTCTATCTTTTGATTTACATTCGCTACATTTCCAGTTCCAATTGATAGACTCGCCTTTATATATGAAAATAGCAAACTGGACAAAATTGCTAGTCCAGTTGCTATAAATACCCATTTACCTTTTTGTAAAACAGCTTTCATATTCACCTTTTCTTCTCCCCTTACCTACTATGATTCCTGGTTATTTTTTTGCTGCAAATTCAAGATCCAGTCTCCCTGATGCCCCAAGTTTCAAGTGACCATCGAACTCTATTCCTGATTTCCCTTTCATCTTCTTAATTAATCCTGTTTTCTTTCCTTCTAATAATTTCTTTGCATTTGCTTCTGAAATTTTCTTAGTTAAATATTCTCCTGAAATTGAGAATTTACATCCTTCTTTATAACCGCTGCAACCATAGAAAGTTTTACGATTTACAACTTCCTTCCCACATTTCGGACATTTACCAACTGTATCTTTTGATTTCATTTCTTGAATTTTATTATCTATTTTCAATCCAGCAATGGACTTTGTAGCCCCTTTAATTAGATCCTTTGTAAACTCACTAGTGTGACTAACAAACACGTCCTTAGAACCTTGTTTTTTACCGATTTTACGCAAATACCCTTCCCACTTCGCTGTCAGTTCTGGCTTTGCTAACAACGTCCCCTGAACAGATTGGCAAAGTATTTCTCCCTTCGGTGTAACATTTACCTTATTACGCTTCACTTCTATATAACCTTGATTTTTTAGTGTTTCTATAATACCGGCACGAGTTGCTTCTGTACCCAATCCTTCTACTTCTTTAAGAATATCTTTACTTTCCTCATCTTCTACTAAAGAACCACACGTCTTCATCATAGTAATCAATTGACCCTCTGTATATGGTTTAGGTGGCGTAGTCACACCTTCTTTCGATTTTACTAAACCCTGGACTAATTCACCTTGTTTAACAACAGGTAAAATTGATGCTTTCTCTTGATCGTCATCTTCCTCAATTTTATCCGTCAAATACAACTCTTTCCATCCTAATGACTTTTCTGCCTTTCCTTTTGTGGTGAACAACAAACCGTTTAAATCACTTGTTATAACTGTCTCTTCATACATATAAGGCGAATGGAACATGCTTAATACACTTTTTAAAACTTCCATATATAAATTTCTCTGTTTATCCGTCAGTTTTGCGATTGTTTCTTTTGAAGGAACATTTTTAGTTAATACAATTGCATAGTGTTCCTGAACTTTTTTATTATCGACATAGCGCTTGTTTGCGGTTAATGAATGTGGTTGAAAATTCAAACCTATAATAGACTGATAACCGCTTAAATTATTCTTTAAATACTCAAATTCACCCTCTGTAATGTAATTGCAGTCTGTACGAGGATATGTTACTAATTTCGCTTCATATAACTCCTGAATCCCTTTTAAAACGTCAGCTGGTGAATACTTATATTTTTTGTTGGCCAAAGCTTGCATAGAAGACAGAGAGAATAATTTTGGTGCTTCTTGTTGTTTTGGTTTTACTTCTACAGATTTAATCATGCCTTGTTGACTACTATTTTCAGAAATATTATGTTGCTGCAGCAAGGTCATTAATTCTCCTTTAGTAGCAAATCTCTCTTTATAACGTCCCCTGTATACACCGTTTGGAGAAGTAAATTGCGCTTCCAAATCAAAGAAAGGCGTTGGCTTAAAGTTTTTAATTTCCTGTTGTCGCTTGTTTATTAAGCATAATGCTGGCGTTTGACATCGTCCCACACTGTAGACCCCTTGAACGCCTTTCTGCCGTAAAAGAAGTGTATATAACCTACTAGCATTCATGCCCACAATCCAGTCACTAAGTTGACGTGCTTGCGCTTCCTCAAACATACTTTCAAAATCTTCTCCTGGTTTTAAGTTTTGGAAACCTTTTTTAATTTCATCTACTTCTAAACTGTTGATCCATAAACGCTTAATTTTTTTATGAGTACATCCTGCTTCTTGGATGATTAATCTTGCAATCGCCTCTCCTTCCCTGTCGATATCTGTCGAAATTTGTATTATTTCCGCTTCCTTCATTAATTTCTTTATAATATTAAATTGCTTTTTCTTGTCAGCCGATACTTTATATTCATAGTGTGATGGTAAAATTGGTAATTGTGATAAATCCCATTTCTCCCATTCCTGTTTATATTCTTGAGGAGACTTCAATTCTACTAGATGTCCATAAGCCCATGTGATATTTCCTCCATTTGGTAATAAAGAACATGGTGGAACATAAAAGTGACCATCTCTCTTTTCAACTTTCGGGAATGCCTCACTATATGCTTTTGCCTGATTCGGTTTCTCTGCTAGGATTAATACGGACATGTTTTTAACTTCCTCTCATTATTAAAATTTTATATACAAAAAGGAGCAGCATGGACTATGCTACTCCTGAAAATATTGTGAACATGTGTAAATGTGTATTCGTGTACATTTACACATTTATTATAATTGGGTTAAAAACTATATTTTTTTATCGCTTCTTCTATGCTCTTTGCATCCTCTTCGTTAGAATAATCATTTATATATCGTGGAATTACTTCCCCTAAATCCCATACTGCTAGATCAAACTGTTCATTAGTCTGCTTATTAAAAAAACAGTGTGAATAAAAAATTGGAACTTCCCACAGCTGCCACCCTGTAATATCAAAATCTTCTTCTTTAATATAAGAAATACAATCATGAAGACGCACTAATGATTTATCATCTTCATTTCTATATATTTCTTGCTCCAGTAATTTAAAGTTTAAAAGATACTTTTCTATAAATCCTTTTATACTGCCTGTGCTATTTTCTAGTAGTTCTTTAGCAATTTCTATCTTCTCCATTCATATCTCCACCTTTAAAATGTTGTATACAAAAAAGGAGCAGCATGGACTATGCTACTCCTAAAAATGTGTACATGTGTATTTGTATATTTGTGTACATGTACACATCACACTTAAAAGCAACATAGCACATATTGTCCTTTTTATCTCTCACGCCCCATTTGGCGCATATATGCAAGCCTTCTTGCTCGTTCCGTCTGTTTATTTTGAATCTCTTTTTGATCTTGTAATTCAGATTCCTCTTTAATATCTTCTTTACCTGGTAACTTTGTATTTTCTTTTGAGAATTCCTGTTTTTTCACTAATCCCAGTTCTTCATTAAAGTTCACCAGAGTAGAATTTTTAAATTTCCCTATTTTATGAGCGACCCCTTGCTTTTCTTTACGAATATAATCCTTTAAATATAAACCAAATCCATTTTTAATCGTTTCATAATTATCTCTGATGTAGTTATACTGTTCTCTATCTAAATGTGTCCGATCCTTTATGTAAGAACGATCAGGAAGTATCAAAGCATGAGAATAATCAATTCCTGCATTATCTGATTTACTTGAAGGTGCATGAAATCCGTTAGGATGATTCAAGTTTGATCTTAATGGTAATAAGAAATCTTTATCTTCAACCCTTACTTTCATATATACATAAGGTCTTTTCACCTGTTTTGGAACGTTATTTTCATCTAACATGTTTTTGAAATGACTATTTTCTTCAAAATATTTTCTATTTAAATGTACAACGTCTATTTTTTTAGTCATTGTGCTTTTCCCCTTCAACAAAAAAAGGCAACCACATTGGTTGCCTTTAAACTGTAATACATTAAATTTAATCATCGTTCTTTTCATTTGTATCATTGCGGAGGTGAACGAGTAAGAACTCCGCTGAATATGTGCCTGTTCTTTTCATTTATGTCATTGCGGAGGTGAATCAGAAAAGAACTCCGCTCAATTACTATATTTATTATAGACTATTCTTATTTAAATATCAATAATCCTTTTGGTATATTTTTCTTTTTATCTTTCCATCCCTCGTTGTTGCAAGTAAGCAGTTCGTCTTCCTTGCTCTCGCTGATTGGCTACTCGCTTACATTCATCGTTCCAATCCCATTTTTGTTCTTCAGACGGTGCTTGCGGATATTCAGGTTTAAACGCAACTATGCTTCCATCATTTTTTTCATATCGAAAATGTATCAATCGTTCCGCAAAAGCTTTACCTGCTTTATCATTATCTACACATAATGAAAGACTATCAGGAACATCACCAATTCGCTCTTGACTCTTCATATAATAATTAAATATAACCTGCGGTTTTAATCCTTCCATACTAACTAAATGTGTATCTTTGAGGTCATGTTTATGTAGCGATGCGTAGCTTAATAAATCAATTGATGATTCAAAGAACTTTAAATTGCGTGGTTCACCATTTAATACATTAAAACCATAATTAGCCGTAGAGTTTTTTTGGATACTTTTCCATGCCCCACGTTTGTATTTATCTGATTTAACTACACCTTGCTCTGAACCACCCATTACCGCTCCCGTTTCACGGTCTTTCCATAAAAATAGTACGTTGTTGTACTTATCTTGTTTAATCAGTCCTTTTTTATGCAAAGCATCTACAACTTGCGGATCAACCTTTCTTTCCTCAATTAGATACTCCCTTGCTCTATCGAATTGAGGTACTTCTTTTTTTGCAAAATAGTCGCAATCATAAGGCTCACTCACAAATGTAACCTCTGAAGCTTTTTCATAGTCCTGTTCTCCGTCCAGTAATCGCTGCATCGCCCCAGGGAACGAAGCATCTTCTACCTCCTGCACAAACTTAATAATATTCCCGTTAACCCCTCTACTGTTCCAGTAGAACTGATTTTTCTTCCTATCGATGATTAAGCTATCGTGTTCCGCTAAACGGTAATAACGTTCACTGTCAGACTTTACGGGTATATCGTTTTGCATACAATAATCCACAATATCAAGAGATGCTGCCTTTTCAATTTCTTCTTCCGTATATCTTTTGGTATTCTTCTTTTGTTGTTCCACGAAAATTCCTCCATTAAAAAAAGACCATGCATTTTTTTACATGGTCTTTTTCGATTTATTTATATTTGTATTTGTTCTGCCTTAACTAAATAACGCTTTAAAGGATTCTAAAATACCTGAAGCACCAAGTTGAAAACTTGCCATTCCATACAAATACAGTTCATAAATAACTACGATCGTACTAATCATTAGAATCATTTTTTCCGCTATACCGTTATAGCTGTAGTAAAAAACATGGAATCCGCTTTGGAAATTTCTATTGGATAATGGCAGCAGCCACTTAATCCCTTTTTTAGAGAAACTGTCTTCCACTAGATGTAGAAAGTATCCTGCAAGGATGCACATGCCATTAGTAAAGGACAATGGTGTCATCCCGACTGCAAATAAAATAGGAATCAACACAAGCACTAACCCAAATAGTGAATGAGTGATTCCCCTATGACCAAATACCATATTCATCAAGTCCGATACTCCACGAGTTCTCCTGCCAATCCATGAATGCTGTTCATCTATATCAGGCAATAATGCCCCAAAACTAACCGCTATAACATTTCCAACCGTGAGGTTGCCCGTTGATGCCAAGACAGGCAGGGCGACCGCTAGGCTTGTTGTAAGATGCGTTTTATACTTCATTTGTTATCCTCCTTTCTTTTATTAATAATCCCGACCGCCCATAAGCCTCATCATATGCTGTTTTCTTGCCTGCTCTCTTTTTTGCGATACTTGCTGTTGTTCTTCCTCATGGACTGTATCTTTCCCAACATATCGCATTCCGACTTCAGGGATGGTTTTTGATTCTTTCACTTCTATAGCGCCATGTTCTTTCTTCACCGATCCAACCGTTTTAGCGGATTCCATTTGAAAGACTTCTTCTGTTTGGGTTTTACGGTCATTTACAATCTCTTCTACTGGATTGAAATGAATTTCTCCATCTTCAATCTTCTGTTCCTCCATAAAACGAATAGGAGCAAGTCGTTTTTCTTCAACATCTTCATAACCAATTGTTGTATAATAAGCATCTTTTCCCTCTATCTCTTCAGGGCTCACATCTTCTGCCACCACATATCCATAGCCTTCAAAATGGTAGGCCGCTTCATGCTGTTGCAATGGTTTCCCTGTCGATTCACAATAAATAACCATATCTTCATTTACTGGATAAAGACCTTGATACTCCACATCGCCATTCATGATTTCTTTGTGTGATTTAGTAACCGAATGACTAATATGATTAACAGCTTCAGATACAGAATGGTTAAAATCAAACTCAATATCACTGTCTGATACATATTCAGATAGGCACTCCACTTTCACATTCTGCTGCCGATCTGTTGTTACTTTTGCAATCGGCGTCTCATAAAATTCTCCTTGAATTAGCTCAGCTTCATAATACGGTTCAAGGTAATCTGCAATTTGATTAAAGCTTTCCATTTCTTTTTCCGTTCCACACCTATTTACAACAGATAATAATTCACCTAAACTCAAACGCATATCAGGACGAATTTCTTCGATTACTCGATTGTCTTCAGACAGTTGAATTTCGTAATTCTCCCAATGCTTATCTAAATCAATACCTAATTTCTCATTAATCTCTAGAGCTGTATTTTGCTGAATACCTGTTAACACTTCATGGTTATCCATCATTTTTTCTCTTCTCCTTATTAGTTGAAATTTAAAATAAAAAAGAACACCTATTAAGGTGTGCTCTTATCTCTCCATTTGTTGCATGTATGCCATACGTGCCATCCTTCTTGCTTCTTGCTGTTTCATAAAGGTTACATCTTCATTTTTTTGCCTTGTACTCAATTCTTGATTACTTCCTTGATGTTCAATGTCTTCGCTCATTACTTCTTTGTGCGCTTTTGTAATAGAAGAATTAATACTATCAATCGCTTCACCTACAGAGTGGTTAAAATCAAACTCAATGTCACTGTCTGATACATATTCAGAAATACATTCAACCTTCATGTTTTTATCTTGATCCACCGATACTTTAGCAACATGTGTATTAAATAACTCTGTTTCTTTTGAGCCAGCTTCATAATGTGGTTTCATTTCTTCTGTTATGATTTTTAAATTCTCTACTTCTTCTTCAGTTCCAAACTTATTAACGATTGTATCTAATTCGCCCAAACTCAAAATCATACTCGGCTGAATATCCTCTATATACTTACCATCTTCTGAAAGATTGATTTTATAATCGTCCCATCGTCTTTTTGAATTTAGTTCTGCCTGTTGAGAGACTGCATTCCAATGACTTCCTAAATTTAATCCAATGTTTTCAGAAACAGCTTGTTCCGCTTTTTCCTGAATACGTTTAAGGACTCTTTTTTGAAAAGTAGGAAGCTCGAATTTCTTTTGCTCCTTTTCATCATTTACTACATCTTTTTCGTTTAGTTCTTTTGTATCGTTACTTATTACTGGATTGTGTTTCTGTAGTTCCTTTTCTGTTCCCCTTTGTAATTCAGAGATTTCCTGATCCATTACATTAATAAACGTTCTTGCTGTATCGTGAATGTTTATTATAGAAGAATCTTTTTCTTTTAAATCTTGATCACTTTGAACCCATTTACTAATATAAGGCACTGTATTTTCACTCGTATCCATCCCGTAATGTGTACAAACAATATGCGTAGCCATTCGTGTTTCAAACTCTCCTGCTACTTCATCTTTACTCCCTTTCCCTTTTTTACCTTGTAATTTTTCACGAATCAATTCGTAAATCAATTCAGGTATTTGCTTTATTTCTAAGGCATTTTCATTTTCTTCAAGTGCATTACTTTCAATTTCTTCTTTCTCAGCTACAACATGGATTCCAGAAATTAACATGTTTTTATTTTCTTCTGATACCTCAAAATCAAATTGACGATTGGGGAATATCTTTTTCAAATCGTCACTAGTAGCATTGGTTTGTGAAATATCTAATGCTGATTTCTTTAAATAGTAAGTTATGTCTTTCTTTATTTTTAAATCGCCTTTCTTAACCTGTCCCTTCTGTTCTGCTGTTAAATCTTTTACAAGAACTTCTTTTTTAGATTGTGGATTTCTTACATATTCTTTGATATGAGGATGAAAAATCTTCATTTCCTTTTCTCCATCTTTCAAAGAAAAGCCAGCCTTGTTGTAAGTTTTGAAATTCGCACATGCATACGCATCAGGGAATTGTGATTTAATCACTTGCATATTTCTACCTGAATAATTGCTAAATCTAGACATAAACTCAGCTAATTCCAAAACCCCTTCCTCTGAATGATAATAGTGTTCTAAGTCTTCAAGCACCGTCCCCATAAATCGCTTTGTTTCTTCCGTACTTATTCCAATATCATCATAAAATATCATCGTTTTCTCTTCTCCTTATCAGTTAAAATTTCTAATAAAAAAGAACACCCGTTAAAGTGTCCTTTTATCTCTCCATTTGTTGCATGTATGCCATACGTGCCATCCTTCTCGCTTCTTGCTGTTTTATAGCGGCTGCATCTTCAGTTTTTTCTGTTTCATTAGATAAAAAAAGATCAACCTTATTCTGCTGTTCCTCAGAATGAGATTGACCTTTTATGTCCCCTTTATCTTGTTCCCTATTCTTTTCGCTCTCTCTTTGCAATTCAGAAATTTTCTTATCAATTGTATTTATAAAGCCACTTGCCGTTTCATGAACACGCATAATGGATTTATCTTTCTCTTCTACATCCTGTCCATTGTTTGTCCATTGAGCGATATAAGGTACTGCTGCTTCGCTTGTATCCATACCATAATGTTTACACACAATATAAGATGTTAGCTCCGCTTCAAACTCTTGTGTAGGGGCATGTTCTAGTGAAGAAACCTTATTATTGTGTAACTTCGCATGAGCTAATTCATGGATTGCAACTGACAACTCATTCGTCTCAGTGTTCCTTGTATTCATCACAATTTGAGCATAGGATGAACCCGCAACTTCAACAAATGCACCATGTGTATTCCCTAATTCTTTAATCAATGCGCCTTGTCCCATATCTTTAATTTTAATATTTTCTTTCTCAGCCAGTGCATGGATACCAATCTTTAACAACCCTTTATTTTCTTCATTTACTTCAAAATCAAACTGACGATTAGGGAATATTTTAGGCAAATCCTCAGGTTTAGCATTTGTTTGCGAAATATCAAATGCTGTTGCTTTCAAGTAATAATTTGTTTGCTTCTCCACTTTCAACTCACCATTATCCACTTGTTTCTTTTGTTCCACTGTTAATTTAGTTAATGGAATTGCTAATTTTGTTTTTGGATCTCTTACAAATTCTTTTACATAAGGATGAAAAACCTTCATTGCTTTTTCACCCTTATTCACATGAAACCCTGCATCTTTAAACGTTTTAAAATTTGCACATGCATAAGCATTTATAAATTGCGAACTAATCAACTGCATGTTTCTAGGAGAATAATTACTAAACTTCGCCATAAATTCAGCTAACTCTAGCATGTCTTCTGTAGACTTATAATACTTCGTAATATCAGTAAGAACCTTGTCCATAATTTCTTGTGTTTCTTCTTTAATTTGCTCTTTTGTCTTAGGTGTATATTTCTTTTTTGTGTAAGTCATTCGCAAATTACTCCTCGTTCTTCATCATATTTAACAAATGGTAAACTATCATGTTCCGCTGCTCCATGCATAAACTCGACATAGGCTGCCGCTTCTTCTTCAGAAACTTTTACGATAACTTGTTTATTAAATAAATATTTACTTAGATGAACCTCATTCTTTACTTGATCCACATGAGCAATCATATAAAAATTGTTTTGAGACATAATACACACTACCTTTCTATTAAAGAGTGATTTAATCTATTGATCCTTAAAAATCCCATCTATTTTTTCTAGCGTTAAAAACATTTTATCTATTCTTTCTAAAGTTAAATCCTCAATTTGAAACCTTATTTCATCATCGTCCTCTTCTGGCTCCATTTCTACCCACTCTCCATCGTAAGTCACTGGAATGAAAGTGATGTTTGTCTTTGACAAGTGTTTAAAGGAATCTATTTTTTCAAAAAAATAAGATTTGGCAGTCTCTATATTTTCCGCCACAACATCAATTGAGCAATCAATAGATCTAGAAAAATTAGAATAAGTTTTTTCTACACGAATTAAGAAACTGTACAAAACCCCTTTTATTTTCCGATCATAAGCATCACCTAAAATGAATAATGCTTCTATACTTTCCTTTGTTTTGTCATGAATGAAAGGTTTATTTAAAGTGATTCCTATACATTTTCTGGTCGCTCCCCCTGAATACAGACCGTCAATATCATTAACTTTAAAACCTTGTTGCTCAACTAGCTCAAGAATATTATCTAGACTCATTACCTCCACACCTGTATAAAGTGTCGCTGGTGAATTACCATCCATTGAAAATTCTATTTCAAATTCCTTTTTTTCAGGTAACATTGATTCCAAATTCTCTTTCAATTCACTAACGGTTAATGTTTTATATATCATTTTCATGTCCTAACTTCTCCTTTTCACATAATAGATTACACATACCGCTTTCTATTACAGTGCTAATTTAAAATAAACCTTTTCATAAGTTTGTTTTCCTTTGCCCCAAGTTATATTCCAATCATCTAATGAGCCTGAATAAACTTCTTTAAATTTTAGAATCGGATTATCCATCGAACCCACTATCACAATTCCAAATCCTTTATCATATGTAGAATCATCCTCATGTTTTTTCCACAACTCAAATTCTGTAATTTTATATTTTTTAGCAAAATCAATAACCGTTTCCAGTAACCAATTTTCATTTTTTTCTTCAGTTATCTGCTTCTCAAAATCCACCTCAAAACACTCACCATAATCATCTTTTCTGATTAGAAAATGATTTTCTCCTTTCTTTATCTTCTCTTCTATAATGGTTCTATTTTCTTCGTTACGGCTAAATCTTGTACTTGAAACGATTGAATAATAAACTTTGTTACTCATTTAAAAACCGCCTTTTATATTAGTATTTTATTACTTCATTTATAAATACAGCATAGTTATCGCCCCAACCAATCTGATTAAGGTATTTATTAAACTTCTTCGATTTAAACCATCCCTCATTCGGATTAGGCTTTAACGATTTCGTAGAACACCATTGATAATACAGATTTTTTACTGCATAATAACGAGCTTTTACTATTCCCTCAAAAATAGAACTATTACCATATCCATTTTCTTTTTCGACATTATAAAGTAAATAATAAACTTCATATCCATTCGCTTCGCCTAATATCTCTCCTGTTTCTTTATCCTTTAAATAAAACGTTTCATCTATACAAGCCGCTTTGCTATTAGGAAAATCATCATTAATTTCTTGTTTTAGTTTTTCACTAATTTCATTTTGAAACACAACCCATTTCTCTCTATTTAAAATCATATTCCACTCCAAAGGAGTGACCAACAATACGTTTTCCGTTTGAATATTATTCTTTTCCATTGCTATCACCTCAACTATTTTTTATAAACCTAAAAAAGCAGATGCACATATCACACCTACTTTTCAAAACTAATATTCCATTTCTTGTTGTCGTGCAATTCGTTCTTGTACTCGCTCATACTCTTGTTCTGCGCGCCATTTTGTTAAATCATCATTCAACGCTGCTTCAATATTTCGGACATCTTTTTTGCGAATTAATGGCGGTTTGTATTGAGAATATGTGGGGTACTCTCTTCTTTTTTCTGACCGCCCCCTTTCATATTTCTTTTTAATCTGTTCATTTTTTTGCTGAAATTGATACAGCGGATTATCTTCATAAGGGTTCTTTTTCTTTAATTCTTTTAGTAAGGAATTACCCATACGCTTCTGCATATCTTTCATTTGATTCTTTGCGTAATCCTTATCTTCCCTTTCCGACTCCCCATATAAACCTTTTTGAAAGCTAGATTCTTTGTCTACAGCTTCCTTATATTCATTAAAAATCGGATTGTCTTTCATCAACAAACCTGTCAGTTCATCAATTTTATTTCTTGTTTCATTCGGCATTCTTTTGCTGCCATATGTCCAATCTTTTTTGTTACTAGGTAACCCGTTGTATATCTCTTGTAATAAAGTAACTTCCCTATTTGGTTGTTTTTCTTTTGATTGTAGATACTCCTTTTTGACTTCTTGCACTAAGTTATTTCTTAGATTAGATATTCGACTCAACTCACTTGTACGATCTACGAGAGAGTTCGCAAAAGTTGTTTTCATATGATCTAGTGTACTTTGTTTCCGTTTCCCTTTTGGCTCATAAAAAGTTTCTCCATCCACTTTAACTTCGACTAGCTTCCTTCTATTTTCTTTTTCTACTGTTCCGTAGTGAATGTGAATGTGTTCTGTATTCCGATGAATAGATGCAAACCAAAAGCCGTTATTCTCTTCAATTTGTTCATCCTTGAATAACTGTTCCATCATTTTATGACTTGCATTTCGAATCCGATTTTCATCTAATATATCCGTTACAGGATCATATAGTTTCTGTTCTATTAAAAATTCTGTATCGAATGAGATAACATCTTGATAATAAACCGAACCTTTATTTTGTGCTTTTCCCACCAACTCTTTTATTTCATTTAAATCATTGGAGGTAATTACATTTTTATCTTTCGAAAAGACACCTGACAAAATCCCTTCTGCTTTTATCTTCTCCTGCATTTGTTCAGGAGACAAATCTTCTATATGTTTATTAAGCAATGACATCTCTTCTTCTTCCGTTTTGGTCATTTTCTTTTTGCTTTCTAGCGCATATTTTCTTCCCATATAGCTAACATACTTTTCAAAATCAGTCGTAGTATTAAAACTGTTTGGAGAAGTTAAAAGCACTTTTGCTTCAGCTTCTTTTTCAGATACACTCACTTTCTTTTGATTAGAATGAGGACTTCCCCTCTCCATATCAAAAGAGTCAATTGCATTTTGCAATCGACTCAGTTCGGTTAATTCTGTATTTGTTAATGTATGTCCATCTTTCAAAAGTGCTTTTTGCCTCATGCAATAATCTACATACGTTGTAAAACTCTTTTGGTTTGGAATGGTATATTGAGATGTTAATATGATACTTGGTGATTTCCCCATACATCATTCTCCTTCAAATTATTCTAATTCTTGTCGTCTATGTTCGGGGATTTGTTCCCACTCAATTTCCTCATACATGGTCTGTCCTAATCTAGAAATTGCCTTATGTGGTTTACCTTTTTTCATGACAATTTGTACATCATCCGTAATCATCGGTAATGTTTTATTTGCAAAAGACGGTGTTTTAACTTCTCGCTGTAAGTGTTCCTGCTCTTGCATGTTTACTTCTATCGGTTCACGTTTAACAGTTCGAGAGAACTTACCTTCCGACTTCTTTGTAACAGCAGATGCAATTTCACTTTTAACTTCTCGCTGCAATTCTTCTAAACTTAAATCGCTCCCTGATCGTGAGATAAGTTCCATGTTTAACTTAATTAATACATCCATTTGTTGTTTCATTGTATTAACAGATTGCGTTAAACCTTTCACTTCTTTTTTCAAAAGTGATACATCATCCTCACCTTTTCCTTCTCTCATTTTTTCATCTAATAATACAATGGCATGTCGCAATACATCTGCTTCCTTAGGATACTCTGGGTACTGCTTAAGAAAGTCTTGTACGATATCAACATGTATTTGATTTCCTCTAAATTGAAATAACTTTACATAAGTCATTTATAACACCTCTACTCTTCTTTCAGCTTTATCATTGCAGCCACAAGTTCATGTGTAACATCTATATACTCTTGTAACTTATTCTCTTGTCTTTCTAATGACACGGTAACATTGCCGACTGCTTCATCAAATTTATCTTGCTTAAACTGAAGCAAAGAATGTTCTACATCGTTTTGAATTAGATTTCTCAAATATTCTGCACGAGTATACTTCCTGTTCAATTTCACACTTAGTAATTCACATCTCTTATCAATATCTTTTATATACTTACGATCAATATCTCTTAATAAAATGTCCATTTTATTACGTCCTTTCTCTTTAATGCATAACTAAAATAGTCGCATTTCTTCCTTTCTAGTTAAACATTAAAGACAGTGATTAAAAGAGCATAAGGAAACCTGATATCGCTTTGTAAACAAAGCGCTTAAATAGGCTGTGCCTATTAGGTTTCTATACATTCTTCATTGATATCTCCTCAGACCTATTTGTATGTGTTTTGCATGCGTTTTTTAGCACTTCGTATGCGTTTTGTATGTGTCTGTATGCGCTTTGTATGCGTCTAAAATGCACCTTTTTATATCGTTTTTTTCTTTTCACTCAACAATTGAATTTTCTTTTCTTTCATTTTGATGTCTTCTTTTAACACATCAATTTCTTTTTGATGATTGTTAATAGTAGACTCATTTGAATTTATGGTGTTTTTGGTTTTTACTTTTTCGCCCTCTGTTTGGTACTCCATTTCTTTTGTTAACTTTTCATTTTTGATTTTTAATTGCTTCATAGCTGAAGCTTTATCATCAATTTTCTTCTCCATTTCTTTCATTTCTTTTCTCAATCCCTGTTGTGAAAATGCAAGATACTCTTTTTCATAGAAATCTTTCGATTCCTTTTTCAATTCTTTGTTAATCAATTTTTCATTTTCTAAAACGTACGTTTTCAAGCTCCGTTCCTTTAGATCATCCACGTCCGTTTGCAATTCAGGATGAATATATTCAGGCTTCACAACCGAAGATACAACGCCAAATTCTTCAGGAACATTTTCACTAATTACCACAATGTAATTATCACTTGCCCGATAAACCTTCGTTTTCACGCTATTATCTTTTTGTTTAATGTATTTATTCTCTACTTTGTATTTCATATTACTTAGAATTTGAGAGTCATTATCTGCCCTTAACTCATAATCAATTCGTAGCGTTTGATTGAATGGATTGTATTCTTTTTTCGCAACTGAAATCTTTACCGTGGAGGACAAACTCTGATACTCACCTATTTTCATTTCTTCAAATTTGTATGTCGCTCCACTAAAAACAGGAGAAATACAAAGTACAAAAAACACTGTGAAAAAGCTTCCTAAAGTAAATAAATACGCCTTCCTTTTTGTATTTGCAGGCTTTCTACCTTCCTTATTCATTCCAAAATTAAAATTCATTTTGTTGTTTCTCCTTTCACATTTACTACGCTCACTTGAGCGTGAATGTTTTCAAGTTTATAATTTGTATACTTTTCTTTCCCATTAACACTAGACTGATATTCACGTACAATGAGCCATTCCACTTTTTCCCCAAAGTTATAATCAAACCATGTTATCGGGATTTCAATAAACTTATCTTTTCGAATACCCTTCTTTTTTCGTAGACTTAAAATTAAATACCTACCTTCTTTTACATAATCATGATTGGGTTTTAGTTCACTCAAAAGCATGATGTTACTCCTTCCTGTTAGATTTATTTGTTAAACGAAAATCCCCATACTAGTTAGTAAGGGGATTTTCGTTTACATCATTTTCTATTCATCGTTTCACTGGATACGGATTATACTCTACAACTTTAATTTCTTCTCCTTGCTTTTCTAGCGTTATCTTTACAACACTGTTGATCGTTGTTTTTTTATTTTCTAATCCCTCAATTGTGTACTCCACATCGAGTAAAGCCGTACATTTCTTAGAAATATCACCTTCTGAATTAATGTATATTGCAGCCTTATTTACATGTGATTTGAAGTTTGGATCGCCTAAATCGTCTGTATTAGGCGCTACTACATCTACTACCTTTTTGTCCGTTATTTTTAACAAGTTGTTTCGTCTCTCGCCCTTATTTTGTACCGAGTAATCTAAATAAGCATGTACAAATTGATTCGCAACTTCTCTATATTTGTTTTGTAAATCTACTGTTGGGTTAATTTCTTTTTTATTTTCGTCCGCTGCACCCTCATTTACTTTTTTACTTTCCTGCTCCAACTTCACTTGTAAATCTCCAATTTGTTTCTCTTTTTCCGATACAGTCACACGATACTTTTTATCTTTCTTATCAAACTCTTTCGTTGTGTTATATGCCCATATTCCGTTAAACGCCAGTGATAAAACCAACGCTCCACTTAAAATCTTTGATAGATTATTCATTTATTTTGCACTCCATTTCTTTTTTATCTTGGTACTCTTCTAATCCCTGCATAGTGTTGTTGCCAGTATGATGAGGTAAATTGATGGTATCCAACACCGCTACCGTTCGAGTCATACATTGTATTTGCATCTACATAGATACCCACGTGACTGACATGATTCGGCCCACCGTATGTCCCTCTGAAGAAAACTAAATCGCCTGGTTGTGCATCCTTCGGATCAACTTCTACAGTAAAGTCGTATTGCGTTGCTGCCGATATAGGGATCGTAATACCTGCCGTTTTATATGCCCAATAGGTTAAACCGCTACAATCGAATCCTTGCGAAGAACTCTTTCCACCCCATACATACGGATTACCGTTGTACTTCAGCACTTCATCCATCATGACTTTAAATGTTTCTGATCCATTTACTGGTGCGGTCCCGTTATTAAAACTTAAATATTGTTTCACCATTTCTGCATAATAAAAGTTACCGCCATTGATATAGCGATAACCACCGTTGTAAGCAATTGCTACTGCTTGACTATATCCAATTGTTGTTCCATTTTTATTACCACCAGCAGGAGCAACAACTGTTAAAGAATAATAATCAGCCGTTTGTAAAGAATGCGTTTTACTATTTGTCGCTAACCAATGCACATAATTACGACCAAAGTTGTATGTTTGTACAATGGCTAACAAATCATTAATCCCTAGCATTTTCGCATCATCAAATGCGCCTTTTAAATGCATAACACCGTAGTAAATAGAATCTTTTGGGTTAGAAATTGTATTCATTGCCCAACCTTGTGACTCTGAAGACTGCATAATATCAGGTAGTTTTTCTGAAATACCATTGCTCTCTACCATAATAATTGCTAGTACATATGGAACTAGCTCTGGTACACCTTGCGCTGCACATTCCTGTTCCACCATTGCTTGCCACCTCATGACCTCAGGTGGTAAATTTTGTACTGAAGCATTCCCACTTATGCCACCATTCGGTGTACCTGTAGAGCTTTCTCCACCCAAAATCGCCATACTAACAATTAAAAGAATCGTAATGATTGCCGCAATTATTACTCCTGTAGAACCACCTAATAAACCAACTAACCATTTTACTCTTTTTACTTTCTTATACTTTTCTATTGCTGTTTCTTGTGTGGCTGCCATCTTACTGACCACCTTTAAAACGTTCTAATTGTTTCTCGTCAGGATCAAACATCACGTTATATGTCTCAGTAGAGCTTACTTGTACAATTGCTTCCCCACGTTTTAATTCAGGCAAGATACGAAACTCCGACTCTGTTAAACTCTCACCTAGAACACTTTTTAAAGTCTCTAACACGGAATTATCCATGTTCAAAAATATTTTATATTGAGTCAGCTCAAAGATAGCTTTCATCGTAGACACATCAATCGTACTTCCCGGTGGTGGTAACATTTCTTGCGGTGATTGTGTCGCAAAAAATATACCTGCAAAGAATTTTCGCATCTCACGTTCGAACTCTAGCACATAACGATTGGCAAATTCATTTTGCGAATTGATAATGTTATGACACTCATCGAGAAAGACCATGAAATACTTAACGTCTTCTATTGATAAGTTTTTTTCTTCTCGTAAATACTTCATTTGACGACCATTTTTAAGCGCATGACTCCAAATCAATGTTAATGCGGTAAACAATTGACAGTTAAAAACTGATTTATCGTATTTTGAAATCCCATCAATATCAAAGAAAACAATCTGTTCATTTTCAAAGTTTTTAAGTGTTGTATGACCGTTAAACATGTCACCGTACACCGTAATCATATCCTCCACCTGCAATTTTATTGCTTCTAAATCACGGTGACGTTGTGGTGTTGCTCCTACTTCTAGCTTCAGTCTATTTAAATATTTATAAAAGTCTTCTAAGATCGGGTAATGATTAGGTGGAAATCCAGTTACTTTATAAGGGCTATCACTTCCCTTTTGAGGAACCAGTCCCCATTCAATATAGAAAGCATACAAATGTTTACGAAACTCTTGAATCACCGTATCATCAAATTCTGAATTTAAGAATCGAACCATATTTGTGACTTTAGAAATATGTTGAATGAATGAACCTTTCTCATCAACTGCACCTGTATTTGTGATTTTTGTTGCGAATACTTCTAAGGGGTTTATCATTCCTGTTTCTACTTCTTCTGAATCTTGAACCCCACTTAAATCTATAATTTTACCACCTTGTTGCTGCACAATTGTGTAATAATCTCTTGCTTTATCAAAACCACGAATGAAGCAATCTTTCGCAACCAATCCCTCTTCTATTTGTTTAAGTAGTGTTGATTTACCAGCACCCATCTTACCAAAGATAAAACCACTAAATGATGTTCTAGTACCTGTAGAGAAAAACGGGTCTAAAATAAATGCTCCACCTGTAGAAGTTTGACCTAGATAAATTCCTCTTGGGTCTTTTAAATCTTGATGATGAAACGGAATACCAAAGCCAATATTTTTTGAAGGTAATGGATAACCACTTTTTACTCCCAAGTATTCTATTTGATCGTCATAGCTGGCAAACAATGTTTGCCACTCTACTTTTTGTTTAAAGACGTACACTTGCGCCTTATAGTCCTGCCCTGCAATTTCTTTCTTAATATCTCCAATTCTTTTCTCCAATTGTTCTAGCACTGGATCATATATGAAGATACGCAACTGTATGAGTTTAACAATTTCACCTTGCTGCGTAATAGAACGAGCAAAGTCAGTTAAATTTTGTAGTTCCCAATGTGCATCATCACGGTCAGTAGAGCGACGTTCTGACGTCATACGGTCTTTTAATTCAGTAATAGAACGGTTAATGTCTTTTACTACTTCTTCTTTATTTGCGGTCGCTATGTCTACACTTGAAACGGTATCTTTATTGTTCATGAGTGCCGTTAACCATAGTGGAGGAATATCTTCAGCAAAAGAGTACACATGTAAACACGCGACATAGCAATCGCCTTGTGCTATGTACTTCTCATTAAATTTAATGCCACCTTGCGGCTGCACCCTCTGAATAAAATCTAGATTATATCCTTCATTACGATATTTTTGTTGTTCTTTTTTTCCTAACTTCACCATTATTCGTTTCCCCCTTTTACATTTCTGAATTCATGTTTTGTAGCTTAAAGATCAGCTTCTCAACTTCTTTTGCTTTCATATTCTGCATATTAAATTGACGTCCACCATAGCGCTTCATGTCCTTCACATTCTTCACTAACTCTGTTTCATTTTTTGCATACACAACAATGAAGAACGCCAATTCCTTTAAATTCTTTTCTACCCACAGTACCCGATTTAAATTTTCAATTGCTAAACTGTAACGTTGATACCATAAGTGTTCTTCCTTCTTTTCTGACACATCCTGACTCATTCTCCCTTGAAATCGTAGCGCCATGCGCTTCCAGTACACCTGTTGTTCTGTTGTTTCCGTAGAATACGTTAGAGACAAAACCTTGAATGGCTCATGATACACACGACATAAACTAGTTAACTGATTCATAAATCGTTTTAAATCATCTTGGTTCATAGAAAGTAAGTCCGTTGTCTTTACCTTTAAATACACCTGCAAATTGTCTCTATGATCCACTAAGACTCCTGTTTTTTGTTCCAGTCGTTTATAGGGTGCAACATCAACAATTGATGCATCCGTATTTTTAAAAGAAGCAAAGATCGTTGAAATAAAACTTTGTTTTCCATTACTCTTCTCTGACTCAACTTGTCTCTTTCGGTTTACTTTTTTAGATTCAACTGTCGCAACTTTCATCTTCATCTTTCCTTTCATGAGATATAAAAAAAGAGAGCACTATATCTGCACTCTCCTTTCATTCCTATTTCTTTTTTGTTTCGCTACTTATGGTATTTACTTCAATTGGATGATAGTTTTTATTGTCCATCTTCAACATATCCAAAATCACAAATATATTTCTGTTTGTAGGACTGTTATGAGGTTTAATACATAAGAACAACCCAAACGCCCCAAACAGCACATAAAACATAATTCTTCCAAATCCTCCGACTGGAACAACCTTCGGCATATAACTTGCTAGAACTAACATTAGAACTATGATTGCTCCATCAACGATATAAAAGAAGGCTAATTTAATTTCTTGCTTTGTATTTTTAGGATTACGCATCATTTCCATTGGTGTTCACCTCCATTTTATAATTCCATACTATATTCACTCATTTCTTATCCTTACAAAAGTTATTTATACGGTTTACTTCCAAGAGCCTTAAATCCTTCGAAAATCATATAACACATTAGTACTACGAGGTATAAACTACTTGAAACACTAATAATTTCTTGTCCACTTAATACATAATGTTCATTTCCTATTCCAAATAATTTTTCACTAAAAACAAATGATTTGAAAGGAATATACTGCATAGCTCCTGAAAATTGTAATCCCCAAATAACTAAGAGGATCATTAGGATACGGAGATAAATATTGAATAACAAACCTGAAAATTTCCCTATTATCTTTATTCCATCAAGCAATGGTCGATTTGATCCACTTAATGAAAGTTTCCTTCTTTTTTCAAATTCTTGATCGTTTACTTCAAAGAATTTAAAACATTTTCGTGGCGCTTCTATAATCTCCTGTTTAAGACAAATTTCTTTTGCCTTTCTCCATCCTAGTTTTTTCACCAAGTATGAGTCTGAATGAAAAATCTCTAGCCACCATGGCTTATCTTTCATAAGAAGGTACTGTCCCCATAAATAAGCTAAATCTATCGCTTGCTCTTTTTCATCTAAATCAGTGAATTGAGGTACGATTAATGTATAGGGCCTTCTTTCACCCTTACAATTCCTCTGCATTCCTTCAAAATCATGTATCCCATTTAAACATCCCCCTGTAAATGGATGTACTAAGGAAAAAGTAAAACTTTCTTTTATTTTTATCCCTTCTTCAGCTATTAAACTTAAGATTTTTTCTCTAGGTGATTGAATCTCTTCTATTTGTAACAACTTTGTTTCTCCCCCTTCTAAATAACAACCTAAAAATCTGTTTAAAAAAAGTTGCGATCATGCTTAACACGATCGCAACTCCTAACATCAAGATAGCAAATATCCAGTTATTCATCTTAAAATCCCTTTTGCTTTCTCTCTATTTTTTGGTAACTTGTTGTTCGAGTACAGATGGAGAGAAAAATAAGTTAGAAAGGAAAAAGTAACAATGTAATGATATAAATGACCTAATTCAAAACTTATTTGAAAAACCAGTATAACAACGGCAGCAAAAAATCCTGCTATTATTATTAAGATACTAGCCTGTAATTCTTGCTGCTTCATTTCAAAATAAATTCTTCTTTTTTTCGCAATATCAATTACTTTCACATCTAACCCTCCTAATCTCATTTTCTACGTAATTGATCTGTCCGATTTTGTTTACTTCCTCTTTGTCTTAATCCTGATCTTGTTCTTTCTACTATATTTTCTTGTACATTCACATCACGTTGTACTGTGGTTGAGCCTGCTCTTACAGTATTTTCTACCGCTTCGCTTCCTCTTACATTGTTTTGAACATTTACATCTCTCTGTACTGTCGTTGCTCCTGCTCTTACAGTATTTTCTACCGCTTCGCTTCCTCTTACATTGTTTTGAACATTTACATCTCTCTGTACTGTCGTTGCTCCTGCTCTTACAGTATGATCTACTGCTTCACTTCCTCTTACATTGTTTTGCACATTTACATCTCTCTGTACTGTCGTTGCTCCTGCTCTTACAGTATGATCTACTGCTTCACTTCCTCTTACATTGTTTTGTACATTCACATCACGCTGTACCGTCGTTGCTCCCACTTTTACATCTGATGTCGCTTCATTGCTACCTCGTACATTGTTTTGTACATTCACATCACGCTGTACCGTCGTTGCTCCCACTTTTACATCTGATGTTGCTTCATTGCTACCTCTTACATTATTTTGCACATTCACATCACGCTGTACCGTCGTTGCTCCCACTTTTACATCTGATGTCGCTTCATTGCTACCTCTTACATTATTTTGCACATTCACATCACGCTGTACCGTCGTTGCTCCCACTTTTACATCTGATGTCGCTTCATTGCTACCTCTTACATTATTTTGTACATTTACATCACGCTGTACTGTTGCTGCACCTGCTCTTACAGTATTATCTACTGCTTCGCTCCCTCTTACATTGTTTTGTACATTTACGTCTCTCTGTACCGTTGCTACACCTGCTTTTGTATCACTATTGATTGATCCTGTTCCACCTGTATTTCTTAATGTATCTTGAACGTTCACATCACGCTGTACTGTTTGTGTCCCTGATTTCATATTTCCTTGCGATGCTTCAGTACCTCCCGTATTTCTTAATTTATTTTGTATTTCGATTTCTCGCTCTGCCGTTTGTCTTTCACCTTTTACATTGCCTTGCTGTGTTTCTTCTCTTCCTGTATTTCTTAGTTTGTTTTGCAATTCGATTTCTCGTTCCGCTGTTTGTCTTTCGCCTTTTACATTGCCTTGCTGCGCTTCTTCTCTTCCTGTATTTCGTAATTTGCTCTGCAATTCGATTTCTCGCTCTGCTGTTTGTCTTTCACCTTTTACATTGCCTTGCTGTGTTTCTTCTCTTCCTGTATTTCTTAGTTTGTTTTGCAATTCGATTTCTCGTTCCGCTGTTTGTCTTTCGCCTTTTACATTGCCTTGCTGTGTTTCTTCTCTTCCTGTATTTCTTAGTTTGTTTTGCAATTCGATTTCTCGTTCCGCTGTTTGTCTTTCGCCTTTTACATTGCCTTGCTGCGCTTCTTCTCTTCCTGTATTTCGTAATTTGCTCTGCAATTCGATTTCTCGCTCTGCTGTTTGTCTTTCACCTTTTACATTGCCTTGCTGCGCTTCTTCTCTTCCTATATTTCGTAATTTGTTTTGTAATTCAATCTCTCGTTCCGCTGTTTGTCTTTCGCCTTTTACATTGCCTTGCTGCCCTTCATTAGAAATAGAAGCTACATTCGGACGATTAGCCATCTTAGGGCTAGCAGATGGCTCTATACCTGCATTTGCGTTATTTTGAATACCTTTACCTATTGTATTTAACGTTTGACGATCGGCATTTCCTTGTGCCTTTTCTTTCCCTTCAGCTTGACCACTCTTAAATTCAGATACAGTCCCTTTCACACTGTCTGATACACCTTTCGCAACGCCTGATACCTTTTCTTTCCCTTTATCAACAGCGCCACCAACAGTCTCAGCCACTTTATTTCCTGCATCACTCATCATGCCGCCAACCCCACGGTTCGCCGCATAACTCATGGCAGCACCCGTATTTCTAGCAAGTTTCTTCGTCTGCATACCGCCGCCTTTAGCAGTATTCTTCTGTTCTCCTTGTGAATCAGCGCCCTCATGATTAGAATCCATTTCAGAGCGTTTAGGCGTATCCTCTCGTGTTTGTCCACTTCCACCACTCATTAGATTCTTCGCACCACTAAACATACGACCAGCGCCCTTTACAGCTCCTTTGGCTGCCATAGCTCCGCCAACCATACCCATTAAGTGATTCTTTCCTTCTTTTAATCCAACATCAACACCAAAGTATTTTAAGATAGATTCTGATCCTTTAATTAATGCGACAGTTAAACAAACCATTGCTACGATATATAAAAATGCATTGATGTTTTTTTCCGCTAAATAGTTAACGATAATTGTATAGAACCTTAAATTTAAACCTGTAAAAGCAAATACTAAGAAGCCTTTAAAGATATCCTGCATGACCATTTTTGTTTTTTCGCCCGTTTCAATATCTGTAACGAATACAATTGGCGCAATAATTTTCTTCATGGCAATTTCAAATATCGTCATCACAAATACGAAAACTGTAAATAAATAAGCAACTCCTAGAGCTAATAACCCCCAAAATATAGTCCCGAAGTTCATTGGATAACGAACATAGCCCCCTGGAAATTTATCTTTAAATGGATTAAACACACTATTCTTTATTTCTTCTATTACTTCTTTATCTCCATCATTTGTAATTTTATAGGATAAAAATTTCGTTTCTTCAGGAATTCCATCCTGTTTTGATAAATCTTCTATAGACTCTGGTGTTACTATATCCCCCAAATTTGCTTGAAGGAAGACTTCCTTTCCCATTCCATTTTTTGGTTTATTATCTGTAGATGAAATTGCTGGTTCATTTTCCTTTTCCCCTCGTATTGGATCGAATCCTGTTTTACTTAAATAAATAAGATCAGCTGTATTCTGCTTGACTAAATCCCAAGCTAATCCATCTTTTGTTTTACTAGTGTTTGTCGTTTCCGAAAAGAAATCAGTGGATATCTTCTGCATATCCGCCATCAACTCATTTAATCCACCTAGTAAGCCAATCATTACAATAATGTTAACTCCTACTGATTTAAAACGTGGGGGCTTATGCTGAATGATTGTTCTAATCCCTAGCCATACGACAACTAATACGAATAAGGCATAGAATAAACCCTTTATAATAGATGATGCAAAGTCATTTAACCCTGCATCTTTTAGCACATCGAAAAAGGAAAAAGTGTCAGGAATTAGTCCTTCTAGCGCTGATACGATATAGAGTAATGTCTTTATTATCCCTCCTTGAATTGTTTGCCAAATAGAACCTAAAAAATCAGCATATTGTATCCACTCATTTTTTAAAAAGGCAATTGCTTTTTCTGTATCCACATCTTTCAGACCAAGAAATTTGTACCAATCAAAAGCATACGCAATCGGTGTGAACGTGAAACTTCCAAATAGCATTGCGACTGCTAAAACCCCTATACCTAAAGCTTTCTTACTTCGTAAAATCCATTCTTTCATTTTCATAGTAGCCATTACCTTTCTACTTTTCTGCTTGATTTCAAATCAATTATTTTTCCAACATGTCCATTATTTTTTCTAAATACATCTTGATTTCATCATCTGAAGAATGTTCTTTTAAAAATTTCACTTCTTCCGTCTTTGGAACGATGGTATGTTTTGCGTAATCTAATAACATTTGTACAAGTCGTTTCTGAATATCTTCTGTATCGTTTCTATTTCTTTTCTCTTTCACAAGACCAATGAGTGATTTAATAGCTTCATTAATGTCTGTTTGCTCTTTTTTCACTACAGGATTAGCTTGTTGCTTTTTAATATATTCCTTTTTCGCAACTGGATTTAATATAAAATCCAAGAAGTTTAGGTATAGCTCTGTTAAATCTAATCCTGTATGTAAGGAAGGAATATCAATTTCATTTAAATCATTTGAAGTATCAAACCAGCTCGATAGAAATTGCCAACGATAAGGCATCGCCATTTCTTGTGTATTGAAAATTGGATACGGACGTACTTTTTTTCTATTTAAATCTTGTCGATGAAGTGCACGAATAACTAATGTTTCTCCCTCTAGAAATTGTGATAGTCTATCTGGAGAGATGATACGTTGTTGGTCCGCATTTTTCGTTACCTTGTTATCTGCATCCAAATGACTTTCATTCGAAGATTTTCCAATAATAGTTTCATGTCCAGCACGTTTTGAAATTTCTTCAATTGTTTCAGGATCTGTCGAAATAATATAAAGATGATTTTGACAGTTTTGTTTGATCTCTTTCGCTTGCTTATCATATAGTTTTTCGATTTGCGAATAGGACTGAAGCACCAAATTAAACAACATATTCCGTCCTGCACAAACCGTTAATACCCCACCCATATCATCAATAGGTGGCATATTACCAAACTCATCTAGTAAGAAATGGACACGCCTATAACACTTTTTACCCTTTGTATCATTACAATTCATAGATAATTCTGTATACAGCTGCTTAACAAAAATACTTGCTAATGCGTGATTCGACTTATCGTAGTCGGGGACGATCATAAATACAGCTGTAGGCTTATTGGAATACGATAACTTCGCTTTCGGTTGTAAAGGAAAAGTATTAGCTTTTAAAATCAGTGTGACTTGACGCTGATACTCGGGTTTATGTCCGCATCCCTCTTTCTTTTGATAAACAACTTGCCCCTTTTCATCTAGCAGTTTTTCAAACTGTAAGCTATAAAATAATCTGTACTTCTTTTTTGGGTTTTCTGCATCTTGATAACGAATTAGTAATAAATCCCCATCTTCTAGGGATTCATCAAAGTTCATGTTACACATACCTAAGGCTTTCACCTTAATTTCATAGCTTAAAATTTCCGTTTTTTCTCGGTTATTCTTATGAAACGATACCGTTACACGTTTATTCAAAAATCTTTCATCCAACTGAAAAAATAGGTTTTTAGGAAAACCTACTTGTTTTAAATCCAAGCTTGATTTCGAAGTCATTTTTGCAAACATTTTATCCGCAAAAGTTTGTAACCCTTGATTGGCTGTTGCTAGAATAGACCCCTTTGCTTTTTCTCCTGCAAAGCTAGTTGATCCATACTGCATCTTTGCGACATTACCTTGCGGTAAGTTCTTAAAATATTCATCTAATGCGCTCTTTTCGGTAAAATCATCAGGATTCTCTTTATAATAAAAAGTACCTAATTCATTCAGCATTTGAGATACATTGTGCATTGTAATCTTTTCAATACAGTTATTCTTCACACAATAGTCCACGATAGCGAGAATAATACCGTTAATCGCATTTTGTGCAGATGTATTAAAGAACGCATTATCACCCGCATTCGGATTGTTATAAAGAGAGAATGTTAATGTATTCGCTCGTTTAGCCGCTTCTTGGTCATCGCCATTCACCCATGCATCAATGACTAACTGCAAAGGGTTATACGACATTCCTTGTAAGGGTTCTGAGATATTCAAAACTTGAACATCATACCCACGTTTTTCTAATGTCTCTTTAGATGCACTATACAATTCTCCTTTCGGATCATTTACAACCATACTTGATTGATTTTTTGCTCTACTCAAATTATCAATCATTGGTACGACAATCGTTTCCCCTTTACCTGAACGAGAAACCCCTAGTATTGCTGTATTGACTGTATCTGTATCGACATAATATTTATTCTTATAATGTGATACAGGAACACCGCCATACCCCTCAAACGTTTCCGTCTTTTCGGGAATTTCTCTATACTGTTCTTGAATTTCTTCAATTGTAGTAAAACGGCTATCCCCCTTTTGACCATAAGCTACATTTTCGTCACTTCGATAATTAACCTTTGAATACACCAAAAAACCCATCACCGTAGAAGCTAATAAGCCAAACAAGTACATATTTGTAGGCAGAACAGGAAGAAAAACATTTTTAATTGAAATACCTTTCTCCCAATCCGTACCAAACACATCAAAAATAGTTGGCTTTTCAACTGTTTTTGATAATTCATTTACAATGGCGTAGTACGTACCTGCTACAAAATTCAATCCACCTAAAGGAAAAAGCACCGCAAGTGAAGAAATTGCGAGTGCTTTTTTATTTATCCTATTCTTTTCTTGTGGCAGGTCTTCACCATCAATTTTATAATTATGATGAAGGTACTTATTCCGCTTGAATTTTAATAGTGCCATGTTCGCATTTCCTCCTTACTAACCACCTATTCAGAATCAATTAATCTAGCTAAAAATGTTCTCCGTTTTTTTTTAGACACTTTTGTTTGTTGTTGCATTACAGGTTGCTGTGGCTGCATTGGAGCTTGTTGTACTGGATGTTGATACATATATACTGGCTGTTGTACAGGTTGCGGATACATCATCACTGGTTGTTGTGGCGGCTGTTGTTCTGGGTTAGCATGAGCTTTTAATAATTTTTCTTTTAAATCTTCTATGATATTCAATAGCTTCTGTTCTCTATCATTGCTTCTTACTTCTTTCGCTTCCTCTTTTCTTTGTTGTAAGTTTAGCGCTTCTATTTCAATTCTGTTCTTTTCTTCTTCTATTTTTAATTGACGTTCTTTCATTTCTTTATCATGCTCTGCTTGAATTTCTTCTTTCCATTCAGGAATTAACTGCTTAATTTTATCCTCTAAAACCGCAAACCCCACTTCTTGTTGTTCATTGGCAGCGTTCATAATCCGTTCTGTCATTTCTATAGAATCAGATAAATACTCGTTCTTTTTATCGATCAGCTCTTTTTTGCCTTCTACTTTCAACTCATACACTTTCTCTAAAGTTGCTTTTCTCTTTTCAATTTCATTCTCTTTCTTTAATTCTTCTTCACAAGCACTTACTAACGTGTACTTACGCCCTTCTAATTCCGTTTGATATGCCGTCAATTCTGCTTCTTGTTGCAATTTAAAAGATTCTAATGCTAGTCTTTGTTTTTCAGTAAATGCAGATAATTTTTTTTGCATTTCTTGCATTTCTTTATTCTCAAACTCATTTAACTCTGCTAATCTCGTTTGAAAACCTTGTTCAAAAATATCTTGCAGCCTTTCTTCAGCTTCTTTTTGATAATCACGCATCATGACTTCTTTATAAATATTTTCAAGAGCCAAACGGATTTCATCTCTCAAATTATTTACTTCTTGGTAATATTTATCTTGAATTAGCAAAAAATCTTTTCCGCTTAACACGTTTTTTGTATATTGTAATTTTTTCTTTTCAAGCCCTGTAGTTGCTTCCTCACTCATACCAAACCGACTTAATAAGTGCTTGATAGTAAATCGTGAATCATATCTTTCTTGCTTTGTCTCAACTTCACTAAGGTTCAGATATTCTTCATAATCAGGGAATGTTACACCTTGGTTCTGAGCTTCAATTACAGGCTCTTGATTTGTTTTCTGAACGTCTGAACCGTTACTAAATAGCTCTTTTTCTATACTTTGAACTGAATCAACTTCATTTGTAGGAAATGGTAGTTCTTCAGCCACTTTTTCCAAGTTCACTCCTGCAGGTAATTCATCTTGTTCTTCTTCAATTGTAAATGGATCATCATCTTCTTTTTGAACTAAAGCAGCAGCGTGTTCTTGTAGCCCCTGAATATCTTCATCCTCAAAATGATGTGTTCCCCTACTTTTTAATTCATGCATAGGCATTTCTTCAAAAGGATTTTCCTCTACACCTGCAAACTCTTTTTTCACTTCATTATCACCATGTGGTGGTACTTCTTCCTTTTTCCCAAATAATTTAGCGAACAAGCCACCTTTTTTCTTTTTAGGTGCTCCTTCCTCATGTTCTATAACTGCTCCACCTTCTTCAGCTCTGTAACTTTCATATATACCTTGTTTAATTTCCATTCCTAAGTTAAAATCTGTTCCTTTTTCAAGGTCTTTTGAAATAGCATTGAGTAAAGAAAATTCACTTCCTACTTGTACCGGTAATTCAAATTCATACGCCTTTTCATTCTCAATATCTTGCAATAACAGTAGCACTTGATCAGATTGTTGATTTTGTTCAATATATCTTTGAATTAACACTTCTGCTACCTTTAACCCTAGTTGTTTTCCGTTCCCTGCTTTATTCTTCCTTAAAAACTTTTTGAAAGCTTTTGATTGTTCTTTTTGTAAAAACTCTACAATATACACTCTCTTAACCTCATTTCATGTATAGGATTTTTTAAAAACAAAAGAGAAGCCCACAATTAGTAAGCTTCTCTTTCAGTGTCTTTCTTAGAAACCAGATGTAACGCCTTGAACTGTACTTGCGAAAGTTCCTGCTCCCCATAAAAGAACACCACCAACAACAATGTACATTAACCATTTTTTCGCTGTACGGCTCGGCCCTTCGCCGAACATGAACATGAAGGCAATAATACATACACAGAATATAATAACCGCTATACCAAGTCCTTGTAACTTTCCAGACCAACTTGTTAAAGCAGAACTCACAGAGTCAAAGAAATCATTGTAAGTTAATAGTTTGATATAAAACGCAGTAAATAAATCCATTTGAAATTCCTTCTTTCTTTTATATGTTGTTTGATAGTTTAAGTGTTTTAACCAGGTTAGTTACTTTAAGAACGTGTTTGAGTATCAGAACTCACATGAGATCCACCTGATGATTGCCTGTTATTTTCCTGTTTAACAATAAAAGCCGCGATTTCTTCCACCGCAGCTTCTTCTAACATCTTATTTCTCCACTCAGGCTCTCCACCTTGTAGTAAAGATACGCACTTATCACTCACAATTTTTAGTGACCACTCTTCGTATGTCTTGCCCTGTTTTTTCAAAACTACTGCAACAGCATCCTGATGAGGTGCTTTTTCATTTTTACCAGTCCTTTTAGCCATATATAACTGACTCCTTTACTTAATACTTTGTATTTTTTTGAGAGATGAAATGTCGGAATGCCTCTTCAACATCAGGTATTCCATCTGAAAAAATCGTAACGATTGCAATGAGCACCATTACACCACCCATAAAAATCATTAAACGAAACACATTGTTTTCAAGCATTACTTAAACACCCACTCTCTATCGTACTTGCGAGATCGCGGAACCATTAAATTTCATTTCTTTGTCAGGTAAATTAAAGAGCAGAACCTTCAAGTTTGCTACTACCTGATAATCAACAACATCACCAAATTCTACTTTTTTATTTAATTGATCGCTTTTGACAGTAAAAGCACCTTTATACTGCTTATCACTGTACTCTTTTAAATTTTGAACGGATTCTTTTGTTAATCCTCCATGTCTTTCAATTTGGTAATTTACTTGCTGCTTATAGGAATTTACATCACTCAATTGAATACAAAAAAGGGCTACTGCAACCATTAACATGATTAACATTAACCCTATAAACCATTTTGTAATTGTCATAATTGCGCCATCTAGCATAATTTACACCATCTCATTTTTATTTCACCCTCCTTTGTTATTTACGAAAGATTAATAGATGATAGGTGATGAACCAACACCGCTGCCGCAAATCCTACTACCAATATAAATGAACTCATGACCATTTTCGTAGGGAAGAAATTAAATCGCTTTAACTTAAACGCAATAATTTCATCAATTGCTCGTTGCAACTCAGCACTTGCCATTTGTCCTAACTCATTTATAACATTCGTATCACTTGAATTTTGTTGAAAATCATAAATAGTTTGCATGATATTTATTGACATATCGCTTCCACTTGAACGCATAGCATAATCGGTGAAAGGTTGTATATCATTTGGCTTATCTGTCATTTCTGACATTAATTTAGCCAATGAATTTTTATCAACTGGATTTTCCATCCGATTCAATATCTTTCGAAACACTTGATATAAACTCGCTGAACCACCAGATTCCTTTAAATAGGGAATTAATAATCTTGTAAATTTAGAGAAATTCAAATGCCTTTCAAATTTAAAAGCATTATACATCTTCATAACATGCGTATATTTTGAACGATACATATAGACCGGTAATCCAATTGCTAATAGATAACACCAGCTAGAGAAAAATAATCCTAGTAGAAATCCAAAAATCCCCACAGCAAATGATTGTACAAAGCGTTTCTTTTGGAATTTATCAATCATTTTTTTGGTATTACCCATCTCTTCCAATATGCTATATAAATCTTCTTCCGCCAGCAATCGATTATAACGATTTTTTTTACTACTTTTAGCTGTTACTACCCTCATGCTTTGACCTCCATTATTGAGTCATCAAAAAGGTATGTAGTAAAGGATTTAAAGAATAAAAACATTAAACTCATATAAATACCACTCGTGATCCATCCAATAGGATGCTTAGCAAATGCCGTTATATACGTATCAAAACCAAAAGAGAAAGTAATAGCCAGGACAAAGACAACTATTACACCACATAACATCTTCATATCTTTTAGATGCCCCGTTTTTTTACGATCATAATCATCCTTTTTCTCTTTCGTTTCATTATGATGAGTTTTAATATCTTTCAAGGTTTCCAGGTTCGTTCTCCCCTCTAAAACACACGTTTCAAGTTGCTCTAAATACTGATCAAATGTAATATCTTCACGATATTTATTTGATAATTGTTTAAAAGCCTGAATTACCTGTGTTTGATCCGCCCCCAAAATATTTGCCATTAATATTTTTAAATCTTCCCTCAGTTCCCCTTGCGCCCGATCACTAGCCCGATTTAAAGATGTTAATATCGTTTGGCTTTCGTTTGCTAAAAGAGAAGTCATATTATTGACAAACTTATTTCTTTCTCTAAAAGAATCTTTTTCATATGCCCTTTGAATTATCTTAGGCATCAATACTTTCAGCCCATATACAGCACCTAGCAATCCTAAAATCAACGAAAGCCACCATATATAGAGTAAGAGAAAAGAAAATACCCCCGTAACTAGACCTGGAATAGCAGCATGTCTAAGATAATCCTTTTTATTTAAAGGTTTTCCATATGCTACCTTGAATGCATTAATCTCTTCAGCATTCACAAATTTCTTTTTCCGTGTTTTCGCATTTAAAGTGGAGATTTTCACACTTTATACCTCCTTCCTCAAAGTTTTACATCCTTTATCTACTTATTACTAGATCCTTTTTAAATGCTATTTCATCTGTATACTTTGGAAGTTCATAACTCAAATCAACTTCCGCTAATTTCTCATGAAATTCATCTGATAATTCCCCTGTAGAGAATGTAAACTTACCATTTCTATACTTTTGCTCAAATACCATCTGGCATCCTTCAACTGAATATTCTACTATTTTCGCTAAATAGCGAATCACTCGATTAATCAGCTTTCCCTCTTTGTCTCTTGTTTTCACTACGATACGTTTAATATGAAAACCAAAATTAAAGTAACGCATAATATCTTCTTCAAGAGACTTTTCATCTACCTGATATCCAATCTTAGACATGTTAACAAGTCTTTTAGGCGATGTTTCAGCATCTACAGAATGCAAGGAAGTTAAAACATGGTGTCCTGATAATACCGCTTGTATCGTTTCATAAGCTTCTCTCCCACGCAACTCAGAAATCATAATCCATCGTGGATTGTTACGCAGACCAGCTATTATTTCATCAGTAACACTAACTCCATTTCCTGTTAGCCAACTGAAAACATCTTTATCGGGAAACAATGACTTCACATGTGTCTCAGGTACATCCTCAATCATAATCGCTTTATGTTCAAATCGAACAAAAGAAAATAATAGTTTTAACAGTTCTGTTTTTCCCGTCCCAGTTTCTCCTGAAATAAGGACATTATTTCTACTTTCTATGACTACTTTAAAAAAGTCATATATAAATTTCGGAGCAAACATTTCAAAATTATTTTCGTTTAATGCTAACTTTGGACGGACAATCCTCAATGACATTGTAGAATTACCCGTTGTATTTTGCGAATGCACCGCATTTATACGAATTGAACCATAAACACCATCAAAAATAGGATTTTTAGGAGTAAACTCCTTTCCAACTGCATGTGCAAATTTCTGAATTAATCTTGTTATATACTGCTCTGTAATTTGATGATCAGCATTTTTATAAATTTCTTTATAATCACTTGATTCTACAATTAAATGGCTGCCATTGTATGATATATCCGTAATATCTGGTCTCTCTTTAATTAATCTCTCAATAACACCCGTACCTACAATCTCAGATACAACATACTCATAAACCTCATCCAGACCGTTTTCATCACAATCCATAAAGTGAGCTTCATAATTATTTTTTATGATTTTTTTGATTTCTAGTCTTGCTTCTTCTATTAACATGGCATCTATAACTAATTCAGCCTTACTGTTTTTTAAATCATTTCGAATAGTTTCTACAGATTTTTGGAAATTTTTAGAGTTGAAATCGAAATGATTTTTTTTCGTTTTTCCTGTTACGTTCTTAAACTTTTCTAACATATTTTTCTCCTTCCCTTTAAGATGCTGCAATACTTACTTTGTAAGTCGCTTGATACGTATTTTCACCATCTTGAATAATAGTCCGAATCGCTTTAACAGATCCGTTTTTGTTATCTAGATATTTAAACTCATATTTTGCATTACCGCTGATTTTCACAAGTTTATTTGATTCAATGCGTTTTTTAAAATCTTTTTCAAAATCATCCTTTGAAAGAAATAACTCTCCATTTTGAATACGAGAGCTATTATCCATGTTGGATATAGTACTTGCTCGGACCGTCTCAGTAATCCCTTGCATTACTGAATCAGTAGCAAAATTCTCTCTATAGTAATATCCACCTATAGAGACTAAAAATAGCCCAACGACTATTATCATTAGGATGAAAGGATGTTCTTTCACTTCTTTCACTCCTTTCCAATCAAATAAAGGGAGAAGTTTCTCTCCCTAATTTGCTGGATAATAGTTTCACATCCACATATTAAAGAGTTATTTTGCTGACGCCAGTTTTTGTTTGAAGAAATCAATTACTGAGTTCCCCAGCTCTGGGAAGGCAACCATCGTTATTCCTACCATTGCTGCTCCTAACATTACTGCTCCAATCATCCACCAACTACGATCTGTATTTTGATCTAACATCTTTACATCTCCCTCTCATTAACCATTTTTTTATTTAAAATTATTTTGCTGATGCTAATTTTTGCTTGAAGAAATCAATTACCGAGTTCCCTAACTCTGGGAAGGCAACCATCGTTATCCCTACCATCGCCGCTCCTAACATTACTGCTCCAATCATCCACCAACTACGATCCGTATTTTGATCTAACATTTTTCAAAATCCTCTCGATTTTTCATTTTTGTATATAAAAAAGAGACGTAATAGTTAAATTACGTCTCTTTTTCTACCTAATTATTTTTTTAATACAATCTAATTCCTAATTTAATAGCCCGTTCTACCGTTAGGTATTTGTTCAACATAAGCATGTTAACCGCCCCGAATGTAGTAGGCATCATATCATTTACAACACTATGGATCTTGTCTTTTACAAAGACAATCCACATATTTAAGCTAAATCCATCAAATTGACTCGTATCAAATTTAAAATCAAAGTGGAACAAATCACCTAGTGATAAATTACCTGAAAATAAATTCCCGATACCTGCTTGTGTAAAAGCGGAAAGGCTTCCTTGCAACGAATATCCAATCAAACGAATTACAATTCCTGTAATTACGAAGTATAGCGCCATAAAGATAATTTGTTTCTTGGCCGAGTTATAAGTTAGGACATTCACACATTTTCAACTCCTTTCCTATTGCTTTAACCAAGCAACATCTTCATCTGACCAACCAGGAGGTTTGCCATTTGAGAAAGGATTTTTGGGATCAACAGGTTCTAATAGTAATTCATCATCTTTCAGCGTTTTAGATCCAATTGTTCCGTACATATATGCATATAAATTTAGTGGTTGTGTTACCTCAAAGTTAACCTTATTAGCGCCTATAGGGATTCCTGATGCTATTAAAACATTATATTCTCCCAGGTCTGCCCAAATTGGAACATATAACTTTCTCTTTCCATCTTTTATTGCATTCTTAATACGTGGATCATGGTCTTTTACTTGCTGATTTGTAAATAAATTACCCGTTTTTTGTTCCACATTAATATGTGGCAATTCAAAAAGAAAATCGGTGTTCTTCTTATCCGTGCTGCCTGTTTTCTCAGCTTCTTCTAACGGAACAACCATTTGATCTCCTTTTTTCTCATAATTCAAATGAGAATCAATTAATCTCTTATCTACTAAAGCATTTGCCTTAACATCATAAGCGACTGCTAATTCATTGCTATAACTAACTAATGGTTTTAACTCAAAACCATAACCAGTTTTTTGTTTAGGCAGCTGTTTTAATGGAATTGTAAGTGTTTCATTAAAGATTTCCATCTCTTTTCCGACTTCACGCTCCGTCATAATAACGCCTTTATATTTCAACTCAGTAGATTCTTTCGCATTTACCTTAATACTTTCTTCAGAAGAGGTATAACCGTCTGTATCTACTTTGCCTTTCCCATCTAAAACATGAACAGATTCTTTATTTACTTTTTCAAATCTGACTTCATAGTTTCTCTTATTATTTTTCTTTAAAAACTTTGGATCTACTTTGAATTTAATTTCTTCAGGTAGTTCCCCAATGGTAAATAACTGGCTACCAACAAGCTTTTTATCAGCTTTATCATACAAGTTAACAGCGACTTCACTCTTATTTGAATCTTCATACACAATATCTTTATCTAACCGTACGGTTACTGGAAGTCCAATCTCAGCAGGTGCAGTATCAATTCTTATCTTTCTAAGTCCCAAGTTCGCATCCGCTACAATTGTGTATTTTACCTGGTTAGAAACAGGAGATAATTTGTAATCAACAGAAGTGTTTACCACTGTCTTACTCACATAAAAATCTCCAAATTCATTTTTATGTGTTCCGTAAACAAGGTTCATTTTTACCACATCACTGCTGCTTAATGAATCATTTACATACAGCAAAATAGAGACCACTTTTGATAGATCCATCTCTCCTGTATACCTGTACCAACCATTTGATTTCAAATCAATTTTGTTTGGATTATTTGATTCAACAAAGCTGTTATTGAGCCATATTTCAACGTTTTTATTATTGGCATTTTCTAATGTTAGTTGTTTCAAGAAAGTAACACCGTTAAAAGCAGATCCATTTTCATCCTTATTTTTAGGAACATATGTAAGTGCCTTTATATGTGACTCATCTTTGATTGTGGTATATGGTTGAACACCGACCACATAGTCACTGTTCTTTTTCCCTGTTACTTTCTCTATTGTTTCACTGACACCAACCATACCAATTTTCACAACTGAAATATTCTTAGAGCTTGTTCGAAATTTCTCTAATCTAGTATCCATAGAACTACTCATTACATTTTGAATTTCTAGTCCTACCTGGTTTCCCTGCGGCAGCAACACTGGATTAATACGAGTCTCAAAGTTGATTTTTTTTAGTGCTTTATTACCACGAGTCAATGTGTCATACCAAATCAAATGATTACTTCCATCATTTTGTTGCTCTATCTTAGGCTCAATATATTGATCACCGTACTTAGCAGATCCAACTACATAATCAAGACCTTTTGGTATTTTCACTCTCATTTCTACTTTTTCATCAAGGGAAGTAAAGTCCATTGCTTCAGGCAGCCTTACTAAATTATCAACTGTTACATTAACATTATCGGAACTGTAATAAGTATTTTTGGTTGTTTTCACCTCACTACTTGTTTCACCGTTCATAATGCCTAGCGTTTCAAAATTGACTGTACTTCCTACAGGAGACTGAAGTTTTGTTACATTTCCTTTTTCATCGTATTCAGTGAAATTGTTATATTTACCTTCACCTCGTACACGATATCCTACTTTTCTATCAGCTGTAGGATATACAACCGAATCAGTAACCGCTATGTTCGGTGTACCTTTTTCGTTAACACTACCAACTGTCTTTGTTTTAACATCAAGCGGAATATTATATGCTACAACTTCACCATCACCCATGAGAGCATGAATATCATTTTTTATAGCTCCTACTTCACCATGTGTTTTAGCTTCATCATATGTGCTATACCAATCATAATCCTCATCTTTATTTTGTGTTATTTTTTCAAAAGAATTATCATTCTTTTTAGAAACTCCAAAATAAATTTTTTGTTTATTAACATCTTTATCTCTTCCACCAGTAGTGTTGGGATACCCTTGATATAACATATCTTTCTTGGCAATATCCGCACCGTTTTTTGTTAAATCAAAGGAATCTGTATTCCACTTATAAACCATAGTCGTTCCACCCTCAGTAACAGCACGAACATTTAAGTGGCTTATAATTTTCACTTTTTGCCCTACTATAACAGTTGGATCACCTTTTGAAACTGCGCTATACCCAACGTTTGGTGTACCAAGTTCTTTCCCTTCAGGTGTGTGGAATGTAGTTTGCAGCGAATACGATCCCTTTGGATTATTTCTTTCTGTAAGTGTATATCTTCCTACCGTATTGTAAGGGATTGTATTTCCTTTTCCATCTTCATAAGAATCAATCACAAATTCCAAATAGTAATATACGTTATTAGGTAAATTTTGTTTATTATTTTTTCCAAACGAATAATATTCATTTGGCGAATGAATTAAAAAACGTGTGCTTGAAAAAGCCTTTTGATTCTTCCCAAATGTAGGAATCACTGGATAGTTTGGTCTTGACATCATTGTTGGGAATGTTCTACCTATAACGTAATCATCAATACTTCCCGCATATCCTATACGATTCTTAGTAATTTCAGGTTTATTCAGACGTACTATACCACTATCCCATACACTATCAATCGTGTATTTATCAATATCACTTGCATTCCATTTATCTTTTGGTATATAAGATTTTGGGCTATTGGCTGTTTCAGTACGAGGATCTTTATAGCCTTTCATACCAAGCTCAAAACTTTCCGTATTTTCTTGCGGTACTTTATCAACTATTTTATCAATAGCTTGATAGTTAAAGATTTTGATTGGCATATCTCTTCCTTCAAAATCTAGTGTTTCTTGCCCCAATGATTTTTCATCCCAATCAACCTTTCCCGAAAAATTAAAATGATAATTAATTTTTCCAATAGGGAATGTAGCTCCTCTTAAATCATTACGATTAGGCAGATTATCAACAAATAGATCTAATGCAACTGGATACATTATAGAACGGTCATCCTTTTTAGCATTTGAATCATAAACCTTATAATCTAATCTAGGTAATCCTCCATAAGAAGCAGTAAAACGAGCCTTCACATTAACTTTTCCTGAAGTAGTAACAGGACTAATATCATCAAATGATTGTGATATACCCTCATTTGTAATATCTTTCCCATCGACATTTACAACCTGAATATTGATATTAGGCTTCAATTTCAAGCCATGCTCCGCACCTTGTACTTCAACAGTAACAGGAATCATTAAAGAGTTACCCGTTTCTTTTAACGTGTATTCCATATCAAAAGAAACAACACCACTTTCCAAGTCCTCTTTACCACCAACAGCAAATTTTGCATTTACACGTTTGTTGGTAATTCCATTTTCCAGTGTACCGGTGATTCTCAGCTTAATATCTTTCAGCTTGTCATGTTTTTTCGGGTTGATCGTTACCTTTAATGGATAAGTTACAGTATCAAAGGTTCTTACAACACCGTTATTAGGACTAACATCATTACCTGCATCATTGTTAGGATCAAAAGGTTCTGTACCATCTACAATGTCAGAAGGCTTAATGAACGCTTCAAAATCAAGTAAATCACTACCCTTTTTCCCATTTGCTACAACTACTTCACCTGGAGCAAGTCCCATACTTTCCATATCTGATTTTTCTTGCAGCACGGTCACATCTTCAGTTTTTTTCTCTTGAGCCTGTTTCTTATCCGATGTGCTTTCTGCATGTCCAATTGATACGAAGTCGGCCAAGCTTCCAAAAAGTAGCATAACAACAAATAATAAACTAAATGATCTTCTAAACCACAATCATATTCCTCCTCTCTTTACAACCATGAGGATCTATCCTCATATAAGAGAGAGTAATCAGTTGGACTTCTTGCTCTTTCTTCCATAGAAACCTCCTTGTAACATAGCGCTTTATTTAAAGTGGTGTATTGCTGGTAATCTTATTGAATGTTTTTGAACTCTCATCTTCTTCAGACTTTTCATCGACAATCTCTTTAGTTAATATTACAGTTCCAATTTCCTCATAGGGTTCAACTGTATACCCTCTTTCTATCAAAATCCCTGTAACCTTTTGCATATCCTTCCAAGCCTCTGTTCCCTCTCCAAACTCAATAGTCACCTTGTTCACATTTCATCTCTCCTTGTCTATATGAGTAATAACAACATAGCGCTATAAGGCTTTATTTATCTAAAAAAATCATTTAGGAGTATTTAAAATTTTTATAACACGGGATTCATCTATAAACTCTTTCCATCCCTCTACAGTCACTTTTTTTCTTATTCTTCTTTCCTCATCACGGATGGAAAAAATACCGAATCGATTTAAAACATTGGTCAATGCTCCCATATTTCCATACCTTAAAAATGATGTAATAGCTCGCTGTTTCAATTGTGGTATTGTACAATTTGTACGAATTAGTGCCGCAAAAGGAATGTATTGTCCTCTTGGATTATAAGTACCCTTCCCATACTGTTCATATAATTCAATGTCTACTAGCTCCATATCTACGATTTTGCAAGATTCCTCTTCCAATTCAATATGACTAATAATATAACCAACGGATTCTTTCACCTGTTTAATTATCGTTTCTTTTTTAGAATCAGGTTGCGGCATAAATACGCCATAAACAACTTTTAATTGTTGTACCTCATCTTCTAAAGGACAAACTTTAACTTCATCTTCCTTTTGAGCATAGTTATCTAAAGCACTTACCTCTACTGCATCAACTAATATATTTAAATCGTCACTAATTGCCATTACTGCATATTGCACTCTTAACCACTCCTTTTTAAATAAAACTAAAAAGCCTACCATAAATTTGATAGACTTTTGATTTCTATTTAATTCATTTGTAATTTAATTCTTGCTCTTAGCCCAGGCATTTTTAATGGATCAAGTTTCCGTAATTCTTCTACAAACACATAGTCCTTTTCCAGGAGTACCTCTGCTGCATCTACTGGGTACTCTTGAACTCCATCATCCAAAACAATTCTTTTATTTTTAGAATAAAAAAGGAATCCATAAGTATAATTCTCATGAATTCCTTCAATACAAGCTGACATTGTAACCCTCCATATTTAGTTGTAATTTTGCTCAGAGATTTTTTTACACCCTTTCGGTTTACCCTGTTCATCTAGTCTAATTGTCATTCCACCATATGTAACATTTCCAACAAATCTATTTCTATATAAATACTCACACCCTGTCTCTTTATCTACAAAAACCTTAATACCTTCTTTATCACTTGAAATCTTTTGTACAGCTTCAGAATCCCCTGCTACCGGCTTATCAACATCTACACAACCAACAAGCCCTATAAGAGCAAATCCTAGTAAGAATTTTTTCATATTATATCTGCTCCTTTATGATCTTGTTAATTTTTACTGGTTCATACATTTCTAATTCTTCATTTTCACTATCTACTTTTTGAGTTTCAAAAGTAACGCTATAATTCTCACCATTAGCTTGCACTTTACATGTTATATCTTTACTTACCCAATATGCATCCGTATTAGTGTTTAGTTCTGCATCTTCTGGTACAAATAAAAGAATGCGTGTACCAAGCATTTTGAAATATTTGCTACTAACATTTAATTCTTTTTCTATCATCCCTTCTGCTATTTTTATATTTTCATGAGTTTGTTCTATCTTTATAGCATGCTCTTTATTGCTCTTATCAAGATAATCCTCCAAACTAATTCCTATATACACTAGACCTCCAACAATAAAGATAATTATGCTTATTACTTTAACTAACCCTGTTATTGATCTTGTATTCTTCTTTGTTTGCGACTCCATGCTACTTACCTTCTCGTTTTTCTTTATTAGCTAGATCTCTTCTCCGCTGCAATTCTTGTTTTTTATAGAATAGTTTTATTGATTCTTCCCAATACGTATATTTACAATCTGTTTCTTTGATTTTCATACTTCTTCTCTCCCTTTAATTTACAAGCCAATGGATATAAATAACCAGGCATACTAATATTAGAAAAACAATTCCTGAAATGATAACAATGTTGACCATTTTAAGTTACTCCCTTACTAATTTTTCAATATTTTCAGGGGCATACATTTCGATATTCGTTTCTTTATCAATTATTTTTTTGACATTAAAATACACTTTATACTTTCCATCATCCGTTTTGACATTACAATTCATGTCCTCTTCTACCCATTTTTGATCATTTAGTTCTATGCCATTTCTATTATCAAATAACTTAATATTTTTAATATCCTTATTTAGTTCCTTTGCAATTAACTCTTCTGCTATTTTAATATTTTCATAAGTTTGTTGGGATTTTACTTTATCCTCTTTTGCTGTATTAAGCATTCCTATAAAAACCATACTCAAAAACCCTATCATCAGTATTATTACAAGACACTCTATACTAAATATCATTTTTATTAGCTTCTTCATAGAATCACCTTACTCTTTCTTGCCGCACTCTAACTTTTTCATTGTCGCTGAGCCCGATCCCGTACTGCTGGAGCTATATGTATAAAGATAATTACAATCTTGTACCTTATCATGTAAAATGATTACTTCTTGTAAGGCTGTATTTCGGGGATCAGTTCCCCTTACGCCATCATCTACGATATGAGCTTCTAAAACTTCAATCCTTGATTCCTTATTTCTTTCTTTATTCGTAATCTTAATTTCGCCTAATTCATAATTCTCTTCAGCATTTGTAACTTCTTTATTTTCACTTGTAGCAGGCTTTTCTTTCTCCGCTGCCTTAGTACCTGTATTAGTAGAATTCGAACAACCTACTAAGCTATATAGCGCCATAGCGTACGCCAAACTAATTAATGCTTTTCTTTTATTCATATCTCCATCCCCACTCCCCATATTTCTTGAATTACCTTTCTTTTTTGAGATTAATTACAAACAAAACATACTGTTTTATACCTAATATGCTTTGTTTATAGCTAATCTGTACCAATAAAAAAAGAGCAGCCATTTAAGGAGCTGCTCTTTTTAGTACAAGTTTTATACTTTGTTAATCTTCACTAGGAACTAATCACAGCTTGAACCACCGTCTGATGAAGAATCCGAACTAGAAATACTATAGCCTGAATTGTTGGAAGAAGAGCAATCATTATCCTGCCCTGTTGAATAAGTTGAACTTTCTAACGCAACACCTAAAGCAATATCATTACTTTCTGTACTATTAGAAGGGCGAGTAGATCCATTATATGAACGTGTTGGACTTCCTTTACTTCTCGTTTTATTAGTGTTTTGTTTACCTAAATTAGTAGAAACAATGTTTTTTTGGTTAAATACCCGCTTCATCATATCTCTATCCCCTTTTTCATATTGATTTAGTGTATCCTTGCTATGATCAATCACATAAACAGGATTCTGATTTATATCATCTTTTTGTATATTAATTTTTGAAGGAGAAGTTTTTTCTTTTTTATATCTCCTAATTTCTTTCTTTTTCTTCAAAATAGTTATAATTCCAATGATGTACCCTATCCAGAAAGCAGCACCAATAATATAATTAAAAATAATATCGATAAGAGAAGTTGGAAAATTCTCCCCATCTAGTACAGTTCTTATCATCGGTTCTACCCCCAACCATGACGCCAAATACATAATACATCCTATAAATAAAGATAGCCATATGCCATTAATTTCTTCTTCCAGTTTTCCTATCCTACGTTCTCTTTCTGCTGCATTCAAAACATTCACCCTCTTACTAGCTTTTTATTAATGCATTTGCTATCTGATAGCAAAAGAAGTTTTCACTAAGTATTTGAAACAAAGAATCTGACATCCATTCAGCATCCTCGTCTAACACACCTTTTACATTTAAAGCATCATTTAACTTCTGCATAACACCTTTCTCTTCATATAAGTTCCCCCAACTTGAACGAGCATTTCCCAACCTTTTTTATTAATTTTAATTATGACTTCCTTGTTCATGATTTCCTCCCTCATTCGCTATGGAAAGTATAGGATCTATTTTCTGAATACCAATTATATTTTTTTGAGAATCATACTTAAATGTGACCTTATAGATACCCGTGTTAGTTGTTACCTTATAATATTTTGTCTTTTCTTCTAAATAAATTTTTTCAGCTGGGATATTAAATTCACTGACTAACAATTCTTCCATCATCTTGACATTATGTTTAATCTGTTTATTGTTTTTTTCTATACTTGTACTAATATCACTTCCAAGACTTTTCACAACTGTAAAAGCTATGAGCAGTAAACTTACTAAAATAACATATTCTCGTTTTTCCCAAACCCTATTCGGATTTAGCGCTAGATATGTTACACCTGTAAGAAGTAAAACTATTAGAATAATATATAAATAGGCAGGCATTAATCATTTCACCCCTTTCCCATAACAGTTAGTACAGGTTACTTTAATACCAAACTCCTGCATTTCATAACCAAACGAACCCTCTTTTATTATGTAATTTTCACCGAATATGAAACCTTTGCCCTGGCACTTCTTACACTTCTTATTTTTCTTCATTTGAACCGCCTCCATTTGGTGGATCGATATAAAGTGGATGTATGCTATGACCTTTCTCCCGTTGTTTTTCTAAATCCTTCAAGATCCTTTGTTCACTGGCCGCACTTGACTTTTCATTACTTAATGTTCCAAATATTAATTTTTCATCTTTTTTCATTCCAAACTCCTCCTTCCCTTTAAAACAATTTTAGATGTACATAAAAGTAGAGATAACTACGTTATACCATTTGAGTAATGGGGAACGGAGGAATCATATAACTGTTATCTCTACTTTTATATGCAACTAGTAAAAAAGAGCAGCCACTAAGAATCTGCTCTTTTATCTACTATATATTTTAGTATTATTACACTGTAGTATATAATGGTCTACCCAAAATATCCTCTGCATTATACGTTTCTACAATTTTTAGCCATCGATCTTTTCCCTTGTTTTTTTGTAAGAATCCTGCACCAAGTGGTAAATCCATTAGCATGCCAGCCGTTAATGGTAAATATAATAAGTCTGTACTTAGTAATTCCGAATAAAATTCTACATGATGATACTTCAATTTATATGCAATCCATTCAGCTGTTTCAAGATCAGTTATCCTTTTATAAAGAATATAATGACAATTATCTCGAATAGTATCATCTAAAACCCTTAAATGCTGCACACTAAATGTAGTACTAATTCTATAACCACACCACGTTTGTAAGATATTATGAAACTTTTCAGAACTATACCATTCATAATCCATAAGGAAAAGGTGTAATGATTTTTCTTTTCTCCACTCTACATCTTGTTTTTCTTTCACTATTTTTAGAAACTCCCAAACAAGTTGGCTATATCGTTCCTTATTTCCAATAAACGTATTAGGGAAATATGCATGAATTAATACTTTTCCCTCAGGTTGATTTAACAAATCAGTTTGTAACTGCTGCAGTGCTCCTTCTTTCTCTAAGTCATATCTTAAAATATGATACCCTTGTTTCTCTTTAAAGGTATATACATTCGATATTTGATTTAAAGGATCTATTACTACTAAATTTTTTTCTTCCTCTAGTAAAATGTTAGGTATTATAACAGAAAAATCTTTCCCAGTTCCCGTAGCACCAACAACAGCAGTGTTTACATTCCCTTCTTCATATAACTCCGCACTCACAATTTCAACAGCCTTTTCAATTTTGCCAAGTTTCGTCATATTAACACCTCCACCTTTTATTCAACCTGTAATTAATCGATTAATTACATACAAAACATACCAAGGGTACTCAATATGCTTTGTTTATTGCTAATCTCTGCAAACAAAAAAGAGCAGCCCCCTGGGATCTGCTCTTTCACATAAAATTATTGCACCTCATAATCAATAAACATCACATGATCACAAAACACTTCAAACAGCTCTACTTTATCACTAATTTTTTCAAAATTATCTCCTTCTTCTTTTTTCATTAATTCAAATACTGCGTGTCCAACACGCTGATAGAATTTATTACTAATTATTAGACTTGCTTCATCTACATCTTTCGCTTTGATAATAGTTGACCTCTTCAAACCACTTACAAAATGAAATGTCGCTACAATACCCATTACCTTTCCCTCCTTCAATTTATGCAAAAAGAGTTTGCAAGAAAAATATATATTCAGCCTAACACCATTTTAATAATCACTTTCTGAATCCCCAACCAAGATAAAGTTATTAAGACCAAAACCAACAACCATAAACAGGCATCTTTTATAGCTGCTTTGATGTTTTCCATTACTACATTATCTTTCCTGTAAGGATCATGATGAATGAAAGTGATGCATTAAATAATAAAATCATTAAAACCATATAACTTATCATCGCTGGCAATATTAATTGATCTCGGCCGATCATATCCCCTTACCTCCCATTCCCCTACTTGATTTTGACAATAAAAAAGAGCAGAACCATTAATATGATTCTGCTCTTACAGTTATTTATAAGTTCTAGTTTGTCTTTTCAAATTTCTTTAGAGTCTTCTTATTATTCTCATACTCTTTTTTCAAAAGATCTTCTTTATCACTAGAGCTTTCTAATTCTTTCTTGATTTCTTTCCATTTAGTATCATTTGGATGCGAAGAACCAATATACACAGAATTAAAGCCTTTTTCTTTAGTTGCAAGTATGTAATATTCATAATCATTTACAACCTGCAAAGGATCTCGACCATTTATTTTTTCTTTTACAGAAATTGATACAACTGAATACGAACCAGCTTTATATTCCGTCGGCTCCACCTTATAAATAGCTTCACGATTTTGATACCCTTTAACTCTCCATTCGTTGTCAGCTGTAATAGTAACGAAATTGTCTTTACTATTTTTATAAGTATCACCCTTCTTATAAGGGACTGAAGAACCTCCACAGCCTGCAAGTAATACTGTTATAGATATAAATAAAGCCGATATAGCTGATAAAAACTTAAACCTTTTTAACATGGTCTCTACACTCCATTCCATTTATATTCACTACATTAATATATTAACATATGAACATTTGAGACCCCACTACTTTTATAGCGCTATACATCTAAGCTTTACTGCAAATGAACGAGCCAATGATTACCTCTTAGCAAAGTGATGTTAAATACTTTAAAAGTATGCATCACATTCATTTTTTTACAACTAACATCTATCCTTTGTCCAAGATCATATTTTTCATTAAGCTCAAACAGATCTACATGAATGCTCTTTGTTCTCAATATCTTCTCGATTTTATGATTCATCAGCTTCCCCCCATGAATCATTTTTTAGGGAAGTCAGTACCTTTTGAGTGCTATAGCGGTACAGCTCAGAAAACACTGCATTTGATTTGTTCAATGTAACCAAGTATTCTGTTAACCCTACTAAATGGACAAATCTCTTATTTGCACTAACTAGCAAATTTATGCCTAGTGATCGGCTTCCGATTAACACTTTTACTGCATCCATTGTTTTTTTCTCTACACGTTCAAAGGAAGTAAGAATAAGAAATAACGATTTCCCATCTTGCCTATTTGAACTAAGTTGTTTACGTACCCTTTTCAACGCTGCAATGCAGTCAGTTTCGCTTGTATAATCTTTAAAATCTATATGACAAACAAGTGCATGATTATCTTGTAGTGCGTTTATTAGCTCTTTTTGAAACTCTAAGCATACATCGCCTTCGCCTTCAATTAGGCAGCCTGTCGTATGCTTTGTTTTACTTGTAAGGATATTTGCTATCTGCCTAATATACTTTTCTCGGCATTCCATACTCATAATTTTTTACTCCTATTTGATCTGTTTAATTCTACAAAAAATATTTTGTATTCTTGATTTTTTAAAAATAAACGGTCTATATTCAGTCGGATACAAATGCGAAAAAAGGAGTATCTCCATTTGTAACAGGGGCGTTTAGTCTCGTTACGCCCTCTCGTTAAAGGAATGCTTGTACAAATATATCGCTCTGGTATTTCTCCGTCATGGCGTTATGTGTACAGCCCTTTAAGTAGTCTGTAGGCTTGCTACAGATAGACCAACATCGATTGCTATTTTCAAGCGGACTTATTGTCCCTAAGGGTTTATTCATGTCTTGCATCTCCTAGATTCACGAAATGGATTGGCATGCGATGATTTGCCCTTCCCCCAGCAACTATATGAAGTTTTCAAAGAACAGGATGGGGAACATACAAGATTTATCTTCTCAAGCTATGAACCCCAAATGTGCTGTATTTCTTGCACAATTAAATCGATCAAATATATTACTACTTCACTTTTTGCTTTGCTTTTCTCTCAAAAATAACCTGCATTAATTTTCCGCATGGTTTATTCTTCTTTGCAATGATGATACCATCGCTATTTCTTACACATTTGATATACCTAAACATATTTGTTACTGGAACTTCTCTTCTTCCCATCTGATCGTATAGATTGCCATTGTCAAGAACGACTAAATTTTTGCCATCAAATGTACTAACTTTGTGCGCTCTGTTTAATAGAGTGCCAATATCCATTTCTTTTGTTACTTTAAGCCTGTGTGTACCTTTGCTAAACTCTTTTTCTCTCAAGGTTCTTCTCTCCAATCTATAAAAATTAAGTTTGTATCTAGACTTTCTCACGATCTAGATCGTTACAAGTTTCTTAACTCAACCCTATCCACATAAACAACTACAAATATAAAGGTGAGCATTATAAAATTTTCATTTAGCCAATGGGTTTCTTACAGAATACAAAAAAGGCGTAAACTAATGTTTTAGTCTACGCCTTTTTCTTCAATCCGAAGAACCACTTTTAAGAAGGATAACCGCACGACATCAATAATATTGCTAAGAATCACGTGTAAGTATACCCTTGCATACCTTGTATAAATACACGAAACAGTATAATATTATTGATGTTGCATCTCGTTATGCTTCATCAAGTGGGCAGCCTTTCTAAAACAGTCTCAGTGTTTTAAGAAGGTCGAAAATATCAAGAGTTGGTAGCTCTTTTTATTTTCAGCCCATGTAACTATGTAATTGTTAGTAGTTCACAATTTAGATGCTAATAAACATCTGTCAAAATTAAGATTACAACGATTGTTTAGTATCGTCAATCCATAATTTCTCAAAAACTGCTATATCTAACCAAACTACATATCAAAAGTCTTCGGAAAACCCAGTGTTATCAACGGATTAGATAACTGGGATTTTTTTTTGGACTTTTTTTAATTACAAATTGTGGAAATGCGTAGAACGTTTGTTCTAATTTTAGTACTTATTTTTAGCTTTGTAAACATAAATCGTAATAAACAACAATAAAAATATATTTCTGCATTCAGAGTGATAGTTTGTGAAATATTTCACACTCGTTTCTCTTATATCAAATTTGATATTTGGGAAACTTCCCGTAAAACAACGAATGCGATTGCCTCTATTGAGACAATCGCATTCTTAATATTTTAAGGGTTAACCCATTCCGCCACCTGGATCTCCCATTCTAGCATATAATTGTTCTGAATCTTTTTTGACTATATTGTTTGACTGTTCTTTACTACCAGTAGCAGTAAAAGCAATTCCCGCTACTAAAGCAATAGTTGTTATTGCAAGTATAATTTTTTTCATATGACACCACCCTCACACATTGTACCATTTTTAGTGAATTTAACCAACATTTTTTTCGGGAGCTTGCTATAGAATCTGTTACCTTCGCACTCGAAATCCACTATTGACTCTTCTATCAACTTAGTGTCTCTCAACGCATAACCTAAAATACATTTTTTCATAGGACTTAACTTCCCATCTTTTATTTCGCAGTCCTTCAAAAGTTTAATTGCTACATCAAGTTTTCCGATTAGTGCTTGATAAAAGGCTTTTTCGCACACATTATATATCTTAATATTATCTAAGCCTTGTTTATTAACTAGCTTAATAAACGCATAAGTATTAAAGACGTTTTCTCTTCTTTTGTTTGCTCTCTCTGATTTACATAAATCCAGCATATCTAATGACTTATTTATATACCAAGTCGCTCTTTCATAACTTTCAAACGTATATGATTCTGCAAGATATACCAGAGCTGAAGCTCTTAAAAGCGAGAAACAATCTTTATAATCCTCTAAGTTCAGTATTTCATGGCACAGTTCCCTCGCCTTATCAACCTTATCTTGCATTAAATACGCATAAGATAGCCCCTCTTTAATTCTTCCGCTGTAAGCTGCTCGAATAAATTCATCTGTAATCAGTTCAATATTGGGCTGAATTACTTCCGCATAATCAAAAAGGGAATTAAATTTTTCTAAATCATACATCGTATAGAAAGTTAATATCCCATATAAGACTTTAATTTCTTCCGTCTTAATAATTTTACGCTTTTTACGTTCCTCAAGTTCGTCTAATAACGCTTTTCCTTGAAGAATACCACTACTACGCATCCATACTAGTTCATATGCAAAAGCCCATTCCCTATTCATTGCTAACGATGACTTTTTCTCACTATCAACGACTAATTTTAATAGCCCAAGATGACCTTTAGCATTGGCGTATTCCATAGCGATTCGTAAATTTATCTTGCTTGTGGTAACAGAACAAAAGTTATATAGCATTTCTTGTCTTTTATTTGTATCATCATACAAAATGTTGAGTAACTTAACTAAAGTCCAAAAACCAAATTGAGTTTTACCTGTTAAGTTTTTTGAAAGTGTACCGCCGGTAACACCCATTTCCTTTGCAAGAGCACCCTGACTTCTTCTTTGGAAATCAATTGTATCTATAAGGATACCTAAAAATTTACCTAGTGTTTTTTCGGATTCTACATTTTCATTCTGCTTTAAATTCATACAAATTGCCCCTTAATGTAAGGATTCCCCTGCTAATATTCTTTAAACGGAATGTTAGCATATAGTATCTTAGCATAATAGTATTAGAATTTTTGTCGGAAAATGTCGATTAACCATGCTTATCAAATATGAAATAATGCATATTTCAAAAAAGAGAACTTCAGTAATAAAACCAAAGCTCTCTTTTGCACTCTAATTTTTAGTTATCCTTCGTTTCTTAACTGCTTTCTTAACTGCCTATTCCCCACATACAAATAGGCTTTTGTCTCATAAGGCTGATGTTTAAAATATGTATAACTGCCCTTTAAAACTGTTATTTGACGCTTCTCAGTCTGCAACAGTATCCAATACTTACTTTCATCCAACACAACACCTGATACATTCTTCCCACTAGGAAAATAAACCCTAATTGTATCCCCCACAGAAAATACATACTCCGTAGGCTTTTGATAATTAGCTAGTTTCATTTCCTCCGTATAGAAATCATTCGTTCCAAGTAATGGATCATGCTTCACATGTGTAACATAAGATAAAGCGCCCTTCATGATTGTATAGTAATTATCTTTATCAGTTTTCACATAAAGATAATAAGCATCCTCAGACAATAAAGTCCCTTTTATCCCCTTACCATCTTTAAATACACAACCTATCATTTCACCAATCTCAAATACAAATGATGTTTTCTTATCCCCCTCGCTAAACTTAGGAGATCTTTCTTCAACAGTTGGAAACTCTTCATGCCTTATATATTTAACTTCAGAAAAATTAACTGTTACTTGAAACTTATCACCGTTCCCCTCCACATCAAGAACACAATAATACTCTTCTATTGTTGAAATCTTACCTTTTAACAATTCATCATGATTTAGTAGCTTTATATCTACAGCAGCCCCCCTCATAAATACATAAGAGTGTCTGTAGCGTCCTCTACTATCACGATCAATAGGATAATTTTTACCCAAATGAAACACCACCAATATTCTAATTTTCTAGTAAAACTCTATAAATTTCACATACCATAAGGAGTATATAACCCTAGTAGTGTAAGACTAAAACTCCAAGAAGAAGAGAAACATAAACTATGTAATGCTGTAACGCTATAGCAGGCTGACCAGACCATGTATCGTAGATATATTTATGTATTGGCAGAGTGGACAATTAAAAATCAACCAGCTGGTAGCCCTTCTAATATGCCGTATAGTGTTTCTTCTTCCGCTATGGCGCTGCTTGTTTTTGCTTGTCCAAGAATATTGCCCATTTGAGGGAATAGCCCTTGTAAGTAGTTTAAATAGCTCTCTCTTCTTTTCCCGTTTTCTTTTAAAGCAAATGCAATTAGCATTCCTAGTGTGGATAATCCTGTTTTTGCTGTTTTTCCTTTTCCCTCAACCGTTTTATAGATTTTTGTACTCTTTTTTAGAACTGTGTTTAATGTGCTGCGGGGAATGTTAAGCGCTTCGCATAGTTCTGATTGTGTAAAGTATAGCACAGGTTTATTATTCGAATTCATTGATAAGAATGTGATAATGTCAGCTTCCCACTCGTGCCAATGACTACGTACACGATCCTTACGTTGTTTCTTATGTTTTTTCCAAAGTACTGAAGGTGCACGGAACGCTGAAGCTTGTCCACCCATGCCGTATGTTTGTAATAAACGCTCTATGTAATCTTTATTTGCTGCCTGATACTTTCCAGAGTACGCAGACATAACAATCCCTCTAACTTCAGTATGATCTAGCGGTTGCTCTAGGTTACTATTAAACTGATCCATTAAGTCCATTGTGTCTTTAATAGCGTACTGACTTTGGAAACACGCTAAAGAAAGGGTGAAAATCGCATTGTTTCGCCCTGCTTTCGTTTGTTTTGGAGATACATTTGTACAACTAATCACTTGTTTGAACCATAGTTCATCCATTTGCTTTGGTTGCTCTACAGGAGCGTTTTTAGCAAAAGGACTCTCTATTACATTATGAAACTGCTTATTTCCCTTGTTGTCGTCTTGTCGCTTGCTCCACTCTTGTAACTCCTTGAATGTATACACATTTTCCTCAAAGAACATCACAATATTTTGAACTGAAGGCATTCTGAAGAACCCAAAGTGATTGCATGTTAAATCCACGTTTGGCAAACTCTCAGCAAACATTTCTCTTAGGTTTTGAGAGATACGTTTCGCTGATTTAATAGCTATAAAGTTCTTGTTGTTTGATACGTACACAGCTTGATCTAACACATAATACACTTGATAACCCTTTGTTGTTTCAAGAATCATAGTAGGTACACCAAAACCTGCATTTAATGCCACATCATTGATCGCAGTCATAGGGAATGACTTTGAATCAATATCAATAACAAAGCAGTTAATTTGTTGTAGGTTCTTTTCAGTATGCCCCACAATTGTACGAAGACCATTTTCACCATATGTACCAAAATTATATACATTAGGTGTCCAGTGTGAAGCCTGTCCAACATGATCCAGTACAGCTTCTTCAGAAGATAATACTACGCCTCTAGTTCCAAACTTGGCGCTTAAATCTTCTTTTTTACGAGTAATAAAAATTGACCCTTTTTTATTCTTCTTACCATTAAGCACTTTGCTTTCAAATTTCTCTTGATTTGCAATAGATACTAATCCAGCTTTAGAGTTTTTAGATTTATATTTTCGTAATCCTTTATGTAGTATTAATTCAATAGCGCTTTGTACTGTATTCATGTTGAACCTCCTTTCCACTGATTTTTTACAACAAAAAAAGGTGAGCAGTTATATCACTGCTCACCTTAATAAATAGACTTCCCAAGATTGCATACAAAGGCAGAAAAATCCATACTTAAACATGCTTAAAAATGCACTTAAAGAAGGGTTTCTATCTTTACAAATCTACTCTAATTAACTATACTAAGAAGAGATATTTTATATCTCAATAGCATAGTTAACTAGAACGGTTTGGGAAGTTTACTCACTGTGTTGGCAGTGACGTAAATCGAATACAAGATGTTAGCAGCAAATTGTATTCACCAAGAAGTAGAGATGTGTCCAAGCAAATCTACTTCCTCTGTCTGGTTGAGACGTCCAAATCTCAATTAGACAGCCGTTCTTTTTTTATTTGTTTTTTTTATGTTTTATGTGTCTTATATATTCTACAAATTCTTACGAATTTCTTATGTATATTATCAAACTAAATCGTATTGTGTTGAGAAACTTGTTGTCTATAACGTTACAACAAGTTTTTTTGTTTGTAAACAAAGAATTTCAACAAAACCTCTTCCGTGTACACATGTACACTAGTGTAAGTGTGTACATGTGTACATAACACTTTTCCTCTTTCGTTCTATTAATTAGAAAATAAAAAATCGAAATGACACTTACACTTGTGTACATGTCCACAAGTGTAAGTGTGTAAAAATAACATTCAAACTAACCTGTTAAAACACTAATATATCAGCAGTTATCCATCTTTTGTGAACTTTTGTGAACTTGTGTAAATTTACACTTGTGTACTTGTGTAAATTTATGTTGATATTTTTTTAGGCGGATAGTATAATTACATTAAGAAGTTTTTTACACATGTGAACTCGTGTAAATGTGTACTTGTGTAAATTTAACAAAAAGTTTTTTTGGAGGGATACATATGAAATTAAAAAAACCGTTAACTATCACTGTAGCAAACAGTAAAGGTGGCGTTGGTAAATCTACTATTGTAAGACACTTATCTTATCATTTAGCTTTAAAGGGATATAAAGTGCTAACAGTTGATATGGACCCACAGGCCAATACAACAAAAACAATGATTGTAACAAGAAAAAGAATTAATGATGAATACTTCGCTTTCGACAAAACCTTAATGAGAGCTGTACAAGATGCTAGTTTAGAAGACATGCAGTTGAATATAATGGAGAATTTAGATTTACTACCTTCCCATAGTGACTTCGAAAACTTCGAATCATTACTAACATCAAGATTCGGTCATACTGACCCTTCTGATCCTAACTATCATCAAGTAGAAACTAATAAGATCAATTACTTTAGACAACTATTAGAACCTTTAAAACAAAATTATGACTTTGTTATCATTGACAGTCCACCTACAGCATCTTATTATACAAAAAGCTCTGCAATGGCAAGTGACTATGTACTCGTAGCATTCCAAACACAAAGTGATAGTTTAGATGGCGCTAATGATTATATTTCACGATTCTTAACCAAATTAGTAACCGAATTTAATGCTCCTCTTGATGTAATCGGCATATTACCAAATCAATTGCATAGTTCCGGTAAAATTGATGCTACAGTACTTCAAGATGCAAAAGAAATTTTTGGAGAAAATAATTTATTTAGAAATTTAATACCTTACGCTAAAAGAATTCAAAGCATTCCACGTATCGGCTTAAATAAAGATCAATATTGGGACAAGAAGTTATTTAATGAAGTTTTTGAACCATTTGCAGATGAATTTTTAGAACGAATTAAGAAAATGGAGGAATTAGGAAATGAGTAAAGATATAGGATTTTTCAACAAAAAGGAGAGCGAGGAGAACCCTGGTGATAAAAAAAAAGGAGGGAAAGTTGACCTTGGCTATAAAGCTGATGTCCAACCCTCTAACCCTTATGATCCTAACTTACCCGCTAAAGCAACACTAGTGAATGGTGATAAGCGCGCTACTATTCGAATGCCTTTAGAGACTAAACATGAGTTTGATGCTTTACTTGAGATTTCAGAATATCAATATACTTATGAACTACTTGGAGAAATGCATAACTTATTTATGGAAAAATTGTCTCCTGAACAGCTTAGACTATTCCATGCACAACTTGAAAACATCAAACGTAAAGCTGCTCTTAAAGAAGCAAAGAAACAGCAAAAGAAATAAAAATAACATGTGTAAATGTGTACATGTGGTCTTTTACACATTTACACATGTTATATCTACATAAAACATATAGAATCATACAAGCCCTATATATCAGTGTTTTAGTGATAAACTGCATATTTTTTTAATTTAATTTTTGTGTACATGTGTACAGGTGTACAAATACACATGTACACAATCAGGAAGGAGCGATAACCATGCGAACCCTCAGTATTATAGGCTTAGTTGTCATAGCTTTAGTATTTTTAAATGTAATTTCTCTACATACAATCGGAACATTATCTCTCATAATAGGACTTTTAATAGCGCTCTTAATTGGTGCTTACTTCCTATATTATATAGTTCTTAGCTTCCTGGCACTATTTACTACTATCGTTGGAATTATCTTGGTTATCTGCTTAATATCTTATGCTTTTCTAATCTAATGTATCTAACCCCTGGGAGGATCTATATGAATCTTAAAGAAGAATTAAAGACCATTATTAGATGTAAAAAATTATTATCTGAAGCTTATTCAGTTGGAGGAGGTGAGGAAATTGAGTTTATTCGTAAAGGTCATATCTATATGTACTTCGCCATTACTTCACCATATAACGAGACACGTTATTATCGAATAGACGATTCATTGGATACTGATCAACTAAAAGGGAATAAGTGGCTATATTCCATGACTATATAGCGCTATAGCTCTTGAGAAAGGAGAACACGAATGACAATACCTAAGAGAAAACAAATTCTAGAAGCTACTATTAATGCCCAGGTATCTCAAAACTATCAAGACTGCCAAGAGTGGATCAATGAGACTCTACGAATAATGGCTGAAGGTACAAAGTTAGAAAAAGATATAAATTGGGCATTAGAAGTATGCAATAACTATAGAAGCTTATCACCAACTCAAAATACATATATATAAGGAGAATTACAAAATGAATCACACACAAATAGTTATATCTAACGAGAATGTTGAAATGTTAAAAACGCTATCCCATCCAGCTCGTATTCAAATCATAACAATTCTTATGCAGCACACCATATTAAATGTCTCAGAACTCGTTAACATTCTACAAATGCCACAAGCAACAGTTTCACAACATCTATCTAAAATGAAAGGAAAGATATTAGGATATGATAGAAGAGGTTTAGAGGTGTACTACTACATAAACAACCCTAAAGTCCCACAAATCATTGAGATTTTATCATCTACTGATAAGTGATTTTATTGCAAAAGGAGAATCAGAATATGAGCATTGTAAAAGAAAATCAATTACCAATATCTTTCTTTGATTTATTTTTTAAAAATCACCCTATAGAAAATGATGTATTTGTTATTGAAGCAAACGAAAAATATTTCATTTTCGAACACGATACTGTTATTGATATGATCAAAAATTTCACACAGAAAGACCAGGATTATATCAGAAGACAGCTGCAACTTTACAATTACTTAAATCAAGACCTAAGTATCTGCTTAATGCAAATTGCATCCGACTACATAAGAAGGCTTATAGGAAACCATAAAAAAACAGACTGTAAGATCCTACCCCTACAATCTGTCATTCATTGCAATTAAAGAATATGGAGATCTCTAACGCAATATACCCAAATAAATTATACTATAATCCTATATAACTTGTAACAAAAAGGAGTCGATATATATCGACTCCTTTTTTTACCTATTTCTTAACTTCAGCCCACTTATAGTTAAATTCCCCACCAAAATCATTTGTCACTATTCCTTTGACTGAAGAACGTTGTAAATAAGAGCGCCCCTGCTGATAGAAAGGTGCGACCGCTCCATCTTCTAATAAGATTTTCTCTGCTTGTTTCATCGCTTTCCAACGTTCCTTTTCATCACTAGCTAAATCCGTTTTCACTTTATGAATAAGTTCATCATATTGTTTGTTTGAATACTTATCAAAGTTATATGTACTATCTGTCGTAAATAAATCTAAGAACGTAATAGGATCAGGGATGTCTGGCCCCCATACATCAACACCTATGTCATAATCGCTACTTAACAGCAATTCAATTTGTTGTTTACGTGGCTGCGGTTTAACATTCACAGTTAATCCATTCAAATTCTTTTCAAGCTCACCTTTTAAATACTCTGCATTTCTCTTTGCTAATGCATTATCACTAGTTAGCAATTCTAATGTTACTTCTTCTCTCCCTAACTCTTGCTTGGCTTTTTTCCAGTCTTCCTTCGCTGCATCCACATCATACTTCACTAAGTTCCCATTCTCTTTCCGGAAGTCTTTTCCGTCCGATCCTTTTGCAAAATTAAGCGGTACAATCCCTTCCGCTGGAAGCGAGCCATTGTTTAGAACTGTTTCTGTAAAAGCCTTTTTATCAAACGATTTACTGATTGCCAATCTTGCGTATTTATTTTTTAACACTTCATTCTTTTGGTTCAAACGTAAAAACTGCATAGTTACTTCAGGGCGCTCCTTGAAATCAGGACTATTTCTATATTTGTCTACAAAATCTCCTGTTAACCCTACACGGTCTATTTGACCCGATTCATATAAATTCACTTCTGTAGACTTATCTTTTATAATATCAAAGTTAATTTCGTCTAATTTAACTGTTTGAGCATCCCAATAGGATTTATTCTTCCTAAATTGAAAACCTTGCTCATGCTTCCAATTTTCTAACGTAAATGCTCCATTATAAATTAACTGATCCGCTTCTAGACCATATTGATTCCCTTTTGATTTAAAATACTTCTCGTTTATTGGTAAAAACGTTGGAAACGTTGTCAAATTTATAAAGTAAGGAACTGGTTGTTCTAATTGTACTTCTAATGTTTTATTATCTACTGCTTTTACCCCTAACTGACCTACAGGTAACTCTTTGCTATTTATTTTCTTTGCATTCTTTATATCAAAAAATAAAAACGAGTATTCTGCTGCCGCATCAGGATTCACAGCTCTTTTCCAAGCAAACACGAAGTCTTCAGCTGTTACAGGCGTTCCGTTTGACCATTTCGATTCTCTCAAATGAAATGTGTACGTTTTTTTATCCTCACTCACATCATAAGATTTCGCCACACCAGGAATTACTTTGTTATCTTCCCCTAGCGTATACAGACCTTCAAACACATTACGCATTACATTCATTGATTCACTATCAGTTGCCTTTGTTACATCCATTGTTGGGATCTCCGCTATATACGGTAAATTAATGGATTGATTTCTTTCATTCTTGTCAGTTGCCTTCGCTGTATTTCCAGTCTCTTCCCCCCCACTACTACAAGCTGATAGTAAAAGACTAGCTCCTATAATAGAAGCCATAACTGGTTTAACTTTTTTAAACATCTTACTTTCTTCCTCTCTAAATGTACGGATTCAT
>NZ_JAXHPX010000002.1:0-6849 GCF_042466195.1 Bacillus sp. R86525 | reverse complement strand
ATAGTCGTTTTGCGAGTTGTTCCAATCGCTCGTTAAATCCTATGTCGTAGGCTATGTAGCCATTTCCTCGTCTTCTCTCCAAAATTTCTTTTAATACAGCCTTATCTTCTTCTTGTAATTCTACATCGCCTAAAATGATCTCTTTCGGCTGTCTAATTTGCACACCTAAAGCTGTTAACTTTGCATAATTAGGAACTGTCATAAATCGCATTTCAGACAAAAGTTTTAAACGCTCCATTTCCTTTTCCGCAACATAGAATTTAACCTGTTGTTTAGACATTCACACGCCTCCTATCAAACTAAATAGTACTATTTTAATAGTTTTATTATAGACCTTTTTAGTACTAAATTGAATCATGAATGTATCTTCCCCCTGTTTTTGGATGTGAGTGCTGGCTAGTCGTGTGGGGGCTAAACCCCACATAGCGTTGATACATATGGAAAAAGAATCATGCTTTGAACGGAAGAATTGGCGGTTCGGCTGGTACAATTGCTGGTCCAAGTCGAGCGACTTAATCCCGTTTTTGGTCTGTTCGGCTTGGCGAAAGCTAAAAACCAGCCGAAAAAAGTTCCGCAAGGAAGAAACGTAGTGAAAAAGGTGGAGATTTTCTGAAGCAACGCGAAAGAAAATACGACCTGTTCCTTGCGGAACTTTTAGCCCTTATATATAGAGTGAGAGGAAACATCCCTTGTTTGAGGATAAAAACATAATTATATCAAGGGTTTAAGAAGGTTTTTGAAGTTCTTAATTTTAAGAACTTTAGTTCTTGATTTTAAGAACTTCAAAAATAACAAAAAAAAAGCTGAAAATTTCAGCTTTAAAATAATTTTACAGGTAAGTTTTTTAATTCTTTTGGAACCCTATGAAACATCGCTTTCAATGTTGGATTAACATCATCTTTATTACCTGCAAAAATAATATTTGGATTCATAAAATACGCATTGGCTCTAACATTATTACCTGCAATTCCAATCTCTGAAACAGCTAAAATCCCTTTATCTACTAATGATTTAATAATAGGATTAATGTTATTTTTAGTTCTTTTTAACAATAAGGCAATCTCTGTTTGAGTTAATGGAACAGGATTTTTTTTATGTATATCATCTACAATACAATTTGATAGAAAACCTATTTTTCTACTTATTTTCCAAATAACCACAATTTCTTTGTTATCAAGATAATTTATTTCTTCTAATTGATCTATATTATCTTGAATGAATTGAGCGAATTTCACTCTTGATTGTGGAGAACGCTTAGTACCTATAAAAACTTCTTTTCCACCAGTAGCTTTACTTAATACTTGCATTGCTTGATTTACTTCTTCTTGATTAATTCCGTTATGATCTTGTTTAAACTTTTCTTTTTCATTCTCAAAATCACGTATTCTTGCATTTTTCTCAACTTGTTTAAAATCAATGGTATTGGTCATGCTTTTCTCCTCGTTCCTAGTATTTACAACTAGCGAAGAGACTTTTATTTTGTTATTATGTAGTTAGATAAATTAATTCGAGTCTGAACACTCTAATTAATTGTATAACAGTAAAAAAAGCCTTTCTCCTATAGTTGTAGCTTCGACAACTCAATTATAGCATGAATGGCTTTTTTTGTTATATCTTGTCTGACTTTTTATATTCTGAAAAACAAATATAAACAGTTTTAACTAAATTTGATATCCTAAAAATGTCAATAAGACTAATATCTTATTTACGCCCATTAGCAAAAAGCCCTTGATATAAAAGGGCTTTTTGTCATCCATATAAAAACAAAGATAAAATAAACAGAATATTAAAAATAATATATATCAACTTATTTAAAAGTTAATCTAATGTACTACCATGATAACATGGTAAAAACAAGATATAGATAATTTTGGAAAAGGGGAAGATTCTATGAATGTTCAATTAGAAAATGAACAAATAACAAAATTATTAAATGACTGGTATCAATCCATGCTAAAACAACAATTAGTTAAAGCAAAACAATTAAAAGAATATATAGACAGTGAAATTAACAATGTTAAAGAAAATCAAAACTTACTCTTATACTATTCTTTATTAGATTTTAGATACAAAGCATTAACAGATTGGATAAGTATTAACGAAAACAGTTTTGATGAAATGGATAATTTCATCACTCCAGCAGATGACTTCCTAGCTTATTATTATCATTTCTTTAAAGCATTTCATTGTACCTTAACATCTAATTACACTGAAGCAAGTGATCACTATGAAAAAGCAAAAGAACTATTAATACACATTCCTGATCCAATAGAACATGCTGAATTTAATTATCGAATGGGATATTTTTATTATCAAATCTATAAACAAGTAATAGCTCTTGATTATATAAAATTAGCTAAAAAAGAATTTTTAAAACATGAAGGTTATGAAATAAATGTAGCACTATGTGATAACTTTATAGGCCTATGTTGTATTGACTTAAAACATTTCGAACTAGCTGAGGAATCATTTAATAAAGCTCTAGACACATTCCAAAAAAATAACCATAAAAACTCTATCCTTATGGTAAGACATAATTTAGCCTGGTTATATTCAAAACAAAATTTATCTAAACTGGCAATTCGTCATGTATCTGAAGTAACAAAAAATAATCCAAATCATTTCAAAGCATTTTTCGTAAAAGCATTTGAATACTATAAAATAAATGATCATAATTACGCTGAACAATTAATTGAAAAAGGCTTAAAACTTAGTACCGACTTTAATAATCAAGAATTCCAACATCGCTTTAAAATCTTAAACGAACTTAATAATAAAGTTCCTACATTAACTTTAGAAACATCAATTTCAAAAGGTATTACTTACTTTAAAAAAGAAAAACTATGGGAATGTGTAAAAGAATATGCTGATATCTTAGCTCTAAAATTTTATGAAGAAAATAACCATAACAAAGCAAGCCAATATTTTTATATAAGCAATACAGCTCAAAAAAACGAACTAGAAAAAGGAGCGTTAAAATAATGAAAAAAATTTATCTTACTATACTTGGAATATCCTTAATTAGTATCTTATCGTTAGGATTAAACGACTCTTTTAAAAATCAAGCTGTAAATATAGGAGATGGCGGTGGTGCACCAGCAAGACCAGATTATATTTTACAAACACATGCTGACCTATAAAAGTAAAAAAAACACCTCTATTTTGAAGGTGTTTTTTTTACTTTTATAAACAAAAAACAATATATATCAAAGTTTGCTAAGCTACCATTATATTAAAATTATTAACAATATATTACATAAATTAAAAATTATGTTTATAATTATATTAACTTCACAAAATATCCTAATAGCCTTCTATTAACTAAATAAATTTTCTCCCATCCAAAAAATAAAACATAACAATACAAGTCCAACACAGTTAATAAAGATTTCTTTTCTTGTAGGTCTGTCTCTAAATATAAAAGTCGCTAAAAACAGTAAAAATGCCATACCATATAACGCCAAAATTGTCCTAGATATACTAAATAAACCAATAGACAGTGCAACTACAATAACTACGTAAATACGTTCATTTTTTGAAGTAATTTTACTAAACACAACAAACATCAACCTCCTATTTTTAGAAAATAATTACTTTTCAGAAAAAGAATGTATTATATATTGTATTAAATTTTTTTGATAAATGAAAGGGGAATTAATTATGAAAAAAACTCTATTAGCAGGAAGTTCACTCGCATTAATATTAAGTACAGGCTTAGCATTTAACCCAACAGTACATGCCGCAGAAAATGATGTGAAAACTACACCTAAGGTTTCTTACAACGATAATGTTTCAAAAGAAAACAGAGCAATTGATATTAGTTCATTACCGCAACAAAATCTAGATTCACTGTTCCAAAATGGACAAGCTCCATTTAACCCAATTACATCTACAGACCAACCAAATTATGTTCATCCAACAGAAGGAACATTCAACTGGAAATACGTTACGACAACTTATGGAAATAATATATTCTATAATGCTTCATATAATTTTATGATTAACGCTGCCATTGCAGGATTAGGCGGTTCAGTAGTTGCAAAACTTACTAATGGATTCGCTGCTGGTGTAGCTGGATATGTAACATCAAATCTTTCAATACCTAAAGGCAAAAGCTTATGGTGGACAGTACAAAAATGGCAAGACCAAGATGCATACAATGTATATGTTAAATACAATGTCAAAATCTATTCTGATTCTGGAAGAACTAAATTAGTTGATTCTTATTCAGAACAATTCGCAGAAAGATATAGATAAAAAATAAAAGAACCAGACTAATTGTCTGGTTCTTTTATTTTACAATTGCCCTTCTTCTCTTTGCCCCCGCTTCGCAAACGGACTGGCTAGCCACTCCTTACTGCGAAGACTAGGGGGCAAAGGTCGGGCGTGGAAATCCTTTTATCCTCGTGTTCTGAATGTATACTTTCCTTGCGGAAATATCTATTTTTCTAAAAACCTCTTAAAATCCAATAAAATCAATAGTATGAAAGTAAACTAATATTCAAAAGTTTACATTGAGGACAAAAAAAGTACGAAGTCTATTAACAGACTTCGTACCAACAACAGATAGAGTATAGCCCCATAGAGGACCGGAAGGGTGTTTCATTCATTTATTATAACCCATTTGTTTACAATTTCGGAAATCAATTAGAAAATATGCACATTTTCATATCATATAATAGATTCTGTTTAAATTTTGAATTTTCTTTCTTTTTGTGATATGATCAATCATGATACAGACTAATCTCCTTAAACCAATAATTGCACACCAAAAAAACCAATTCCCGTGTAAAAGAATTGGTTTTTTTATGTACAGTTCATTCAAACAACAACTTGAACCCATTTCCATTTTCAATCTAATTTTATCATAAAAAACTCGTATTCCTTATATTTTTCTAACAAATAACTGAAAATCTAACAATTGTATTTTTCATTTGATATAATAATTGTGTACATGAAAAATGATTTACAAGTTAATACTTCCTTGTTACAAAAAGACCAATTCTTTACACAAGAATTGGTCTTTTTTCATTTAATCCAGTATGAAATATAATTTTATACTTTTCATAACATACCCGATTCTAACGTTCCATGTCATATCCTTTCTGTCTACTTTTCATTTCTCTTGTATGTTCACGTTCAAATTGATTATCTACACCCTTTATATCCAGTTCATTTTTAATAAGCCCTCTAAACGCCTTGAATTGCTCTTTAAAGACTTTTTTCGTTTGTTGATATAAAACCTTTATATTAGTCTGTAAATCTCTTATATGAGCTTTTAAAGAGCCTATTTCAGTATGCAATTCTTTATTTGCTTCTTTCAATTCCCAATTTTGTTTATAAGAATGTTTTAAAGCAAGATTATTACCCTCTATTGTTTGTTCTAAATATTTATTATCTGTTCGTAAACTTTCATTCTCTTTTACAAGATCTGTTTTCTGCAAACGCTCATAATCGTTTTTTATAATAACCGCTGCATTCACTTTTTCTGTCATATCTCTCCATTGCTCACGTGTAACCACGATATTTCCTGTTTTCTTCTCTGTAATTTCTGGCTTTCCAAACAGTTTCGTTGTTACTTCTGTTTTTGTTTCTTCTCGCAAATAAGACATTGACACTGGCTTGTCCGAAATTTGGTTTCGAAACGTTTCAAATTCTTGTTTCTTTTCTTTTATTTTTTTATCTAAACTCAAAAATTGTTGCTGAATTTTTTGTAAGGTTTCATTCTGTTTTTCAATGTAGTTTGTGGTTTGTTGTAATTGATTATGGGTTTCCACTACTTTTGTTTTTAAATGTGTCTTTACATTGGATAACTGTTCCACTTCTACTTGTAAATCTTGTTTTTCCTTAAAGGCTTGAGGCGATAAATGTTTTTTCTCTGAACCTTCACCCCGTTCTACATTAAAGCCTTTTTCCCGCATTTCCATCGGGAAATCCTGTTGTAAAGCTATCAATTCTTTTCTTGTAAACATATCTTTTGCGGACAAACGATTGTCTTCTGTAATTGGTAAGACTCCGATATGCATATGTGGTGTCGCTTCATCCATATGAACCATCGCATACAACGTATTTTGTTTCCCATAACGTTTTTGAATAAACTCTAGCGAACTCTCAAAATAACGTTTCTGTTCTTCTAAATTTAAAGAATTCATGTAATCAGGCGAAGCTGTTACTACAAATTCTGAAAGTACAACGGAATTTGCTCGTAGCTTTCGCTTTACTCGCTCACTGATTTCTTGTTTAATTGTGCTTTCATATCTAATTTTTTGCTGATTCAACAAATCATAATTTTGTTCACTTTTCGAATAATCAATGTCCAAGTTGGATTTACTTTTTCCCTGTCTTTGATTATGTTTTTGAATTCCTTGCACGTCAGAAATTTGAAATTTCTGCATGTGAATGATTGCGAATTTGTTCATGTTTTTCCCTCACAATTGTCTTCAGGAAGAGGACTTCTTTTGGTACCATCATAACACATCGAGAGAGCGAATCCAAAGCTTTGGTATAGCCCACTATACCAAATTACATTTGGTGTGGGCTCTGCGAGACCTCGTTGGCTTCGCCAAATCACGCCACAGCGTGATAAAGACCAGGGGCTTTGCCCCACACCCCACAAGGGGAACTCTTCCCCTTGACCCCATCGATCCAACTCCCCAACCCCTCAAATCCTTGAGGGGCTTCCTCGCCGGTTGGCGTCCCCAAAACGGTTCGTTTTGAGGAACTGCCAAGAGGATGGAAAATCGGTTGCACGTGTCCATTCCTTAATGCTCCTTTCATGGATCAGCACAAACCGCTGACCCATTCCAGTCCGCTTACCATTGACACTTACTGCTTATTTTTCTTCTCCCA
>NZ_JAXHPX010000001.1:0-90006 GCF_042466195.1 Bacillus sp. R86525 | reverse complement strand
GGGGTCACCATACATGCCCATCAACTTAAGAACGAAAAAAAATGAACTTTCGTTCAAGTAAACTAAAAAACTCTTAAAATACTTTTTATCCTTAAAAATGAGCATGCCAAATAAACCTCAATTAACCAAATTTCAAAAATTATGCAGCTTTCTTTTGTTTTTTAAATCCACTATACTCATAGACGACACCCATAATATCAAAGACTGTTTTCTTCTCATATCTGTGAGATTTCCGCCCGTTTTTCTGTAGTAGGTGGAATAGGCGGATTAGAATCTTTGTTATTTCCTGGGTGTCTTTCTGTATCGCTTGATACAACAGTGATAAATGATCTTGGATCATCCCAATCGCTTTATATTCGCTTAATTCTTTTTTCCTCTTTTGCAAAAGAAGTTGGCGCATTTTAAACATAGTAGAAGAGCACAAGAAAATAGCAATCAACTTTCCATATAATTGGCACTCTAATCGTTCCTGTTTTACATTACGATAATGGTCTATTTTGAAGAGTGATTTCCACGTTTTAAAGACAACTTCTATTTGCCAACGTAAAGTATATAGCTCATGTACCTGTTCCATTGGAACCCATTCCCAAGGTGTATTCGTCACGTATACGTTTAATCCCGCTACCATTTTACTTTTTTCTGAGTATGTTCTATTTTGGGATTTTTCTTTTTTCGCGATTTTCGATCGTCGTTTTTGAAGTTGTTCTTCTGTTAATCGATTAAAAATAACGCGTGCAAACAGTTGTTGTTTATCACCAATATAAGCATGTTTTAATTCAAATGTTTCTCCAGGCTGTAGTTGTTTCAAAATCTGTTTCACATCAATCTGTATGTATTCCAATTGTTTCTTAATTGCACCATTTTTAAAGTATTCTGGGTTTGGATTTTTCACATATACATTCGTATTTAATTTTAAACGAGAAATATAGTATGTACCTCGTTGATCCATTTGATCTAAGTCTTCCAATGAAAAATAACCCAAATCACGAATGCATAAATCTCCCGGTCGTAAGGTATCTAAACACTCCGTACCAAATGTTTTGTCATTATTTTTTCCTGGTCCAACTTGAAAATTAAGAAACTCTCCACTGTGTAGATCATATTCTAATTGAATTTTGATTCCGGCTGTTTGGGCACATCCTCCAGAGCCTGGATATACATTCTCTAAAGCATTGGGCACCTGAAATACGGTAGCATCTAGGATGCGAATTCGCCCAAAATAAGAGAAGAGATGGTTAGAAATTTGTGTTTGTTCGCATACTTTTTGTTGTAACAGTAAAGAAAAAATATGTTTTAAAAACAGAACTGCTTTATCATTTAAACGTTTATTTAAGCCCTCAGGGCTGAGTAAAGTACCAGTAGCTGCATGAAGCCTACTACATAATCGGACTAAGGGATCACTTGCCACTCGTTGACTAATCCAAATACAAATATTAGCTAAATCTGAGCCGGAAAACTTACGTTGTCGCTTTATAAATCCGATTTCTCGTGCAAGTTCTTCTAAAAATACAGGTTTAACATATCGCTGTAATTCTTTCGCAAATGGTTGTAGATCATCTTGAATCGAGAGATTCATAAGAAAACGTCATCCTTTCTAATCTAGCTTGTTTAGAAAGAATAACGTTTTTTGGTACTTAAGAGTATTAAAATTTCTTAATTTTATGGGCATGGGACTAAAAAAAGATTAATCAAAATGGATTCCTCTCTTTTGGGAGGAACTTTCCCCTTTTATAAAAAGTTTGATTAAAAATCCCTTGGAATTCTTTAATTGAAAGAAGCAAAGTAACAAACATCGTATCTTTTTTTACACGTCGTAATTTTATTTTAAAGCCACAGATAGTAATTGTATAAATGTAAAAATGTCGCCACAAAACACCCGAAATGGTATAATTAGTTTATAATAACATTTTATGGAGATGATTAAAATGATATACAGTCTTGTGAATATAGGAGTAAGTCTGTTAATTGGCATTATCTTTATATCAATTTCATTGCTATTGAAAAAAAGACCACCAACAGATATTAATGCAATATATGGCTATCGAACAACTAGGTCTATGAAAAACATGAAACTTTGGGAAGCTGGAAATAGGTATAGTGCTGAAATCATGATACAAAATGGATTTATAATTATTATACTAGGAAGTATTATCAGCCTATTTTTAAATAACCCTTCCACTGCAATACTTTTAATTATGGGATCTATGCTATTACTAATAATCAGTATGATTATTAGAGTGGAGAATAAGCTAAAAAAACTGGAAGAACCATGTAGCTAAAATTTTTGTATGGATTATTTGTGAATCTTTATAAAAAAGTTCGATCAAAAATACTTTACAAACTTATATTGTACGATAAAAAAACGAATCTATTTTGAAAAATGATTCGTTTTTTTGAATAGACATTAGAAAGAAATATGTTTTTTGTACTTAGGGGTAGTGAAAATTCTTAAGTTGATGGGCATGGGGTCACCATATCATTTCGGGAAAATTGTACGTTTAGACACAATTTGGACACAATTTGAACACATTTTAACCAGTTCCCTGTACGTTAAGGAACTGGTTATTTATTTTACTGTACCTATAAAATAGAGTTTGATTATTTTATTGAAGCTTATTCCACAAACGCACCCGTTAGTTCAATAAGGGTTATTCTCGAACTTCCCTAATACTTTTTCCACTTAAAGAAGCGTGTCCGTTTGTTAATTTTTTTACTGTTTGAAATCCATACTTTTGATATACTTTTTCTACTGATTCATTTATTGGAAAAACCCAAAGCTTTTTTATTCCTCTAGTTATTACTTCTTTTTGTATAAATTGAATAACTTCACCTATTAAGCCTTTACCTCTGAATTCTTCAATTGTAGCTACACTTTCCATTCGAGCTTGTTCCCCATCTTCAAAAATACAGGCAGTTGAACAAGCTATCCCGTCGAACCGAAGAAGATAATGTGTGAAGGAAGAATGATTAAATTGTTCTTTATAAACTTTTTCAATTGACTCCTTTCCTCCAAACTCTTTAATACTACTCTCTATATCTAAAGCTTCTTGATAATTTTCTTTAGTTACTTTTTCAATTGTAACTCTCTTATTATTCTGAATTTCAATCACTCGGTTATTCCACAATTGAACAGGACTAACGAGTTCTTCATATCTAAAATTCCTTGCTTTTAATTCAGTAATTAGATTTTGTTGGCTCTCTAAATTATAGATATAAAACCTTGGTATGATTTTTTTAGACTGATAATAGCTAATAACCTCGTCTATAACTGACTGTGGATGTAAACACTCATCAATAATATGTGCGTGATTTGAGTCATAATAATTTGGTTGGTTTTCATTATAAAATAACGATCCCCACGAGGTATCAATTCGTTTAGAAAAGGTTTCATAGTATGAAATATCAAGCATTAAAAGTTCTTGTGAATTTGGCATATAGTTACCTCTCAATTTCCAGAATAGAATTAATATTAACAGAATTATAGCATATATATTTCAAATCCTTCTTAAACTAACCTGCACCTATAGATAAAACTTTTTTCAAAACGGTACGACTTTATTTTAAAATCACATTTACCGCTTTTTTATAGAGTTTTTCTCTCGTAATGGTCTTAGATTATTGAAATTTGTTTTTTGGTTTAAGTTCCAAACATAATCACCTGTCAACGTGATATGTTCCCAACCAAGTGGAGATATATGTTGTAAATATTCTTCTGGAATGCTTACTCCTTTTGCACGTAAAGCATCTACTGCACGTGAGATATATACCGTATTCCATAATACAATTGCTGAAATAAGAAGTTGCAAACCGCTCGCTCTATGCAATTGGTCCTCATAAGAACGATCACGAATTTCTCCTAATCGGTTAAAAAATACAGCTCGAGCAAGAGCATGTTTTGCTTCACCTTTGTTTAAACCAACCTGTACACGTCTTCTTAGATCAGGACTCTGCAACCATTCTAACGTATATAAAGTTCTTTCAATCCTACCTATTTCACGCAAAGTTACAGATAAGCTATTCTGTCGTGGATAGGCCGCAAGCTTTTTGAGAATAAGAGAAGCTGTGACGGTTCCATTACGAACAGAGCTAGTTAATCGTAATAAGTCATCCCAATTTTCTCTTATTTTCTTTGTATGAATTGTTCCACCAATCATGAATTCTAGATGTGGATGATTTACGGGCTTTTCAAAAGTATAAATTTTATTTTTACTAAACGTTTTGATTCTAGGAGCAAATCGAAATCCTAACATATGACACATGGCAAAAACATGATCTACAAAGCCTGCTGCATCCGTATAATGTTCTTCAATTTTTAAATCTGTTTCATGATATAGAAGGCCATCAATAATATGTGGCGCTTCTTCTGAAGAACTAATAACTTGTACATAAAATGGGGCGTATTGATCTGAGATATGTGTATAAAAACTTAATCCTGGATCTCTACCATGTTTTGCATTTACTTGCGCTAACGGACTAGACTGACCGCCGGCTCTAAAGAATTGTCCATCAGAAGATGAAGTCGAGCCATCTCCCCAATGAGAAGAGAACGGGTATTTATGCTGAAAATCAGTGATTGTTCCAAGAGATTTGGAGTAATTTTCATCCCTTATATACCAATCAGATATCCAAGCTAATTGTGTATAAGATATATTCGGGCAAGCATCTGCCATTTTAGAGAGACCTAGATTAATACCATCAGCCAAAATAGCTGCGAACAATACGGATTTATCCTTCGGTTCAGTTTGGGTATGAAGATGAACAAAATGTTTGCTAAAATGTGTCCAGCTATCTACTTCTACCAATAGTTCTGTTAATTTAATACGCGGTAATACACTATAAATAAGTCTAGTTAGATCTTCGACCTCATCTGGAATCATTTTCTTTAAAGAGGCAATTTGTATTTTATCTGCATAGATTTCAACATCTGGCAATAACTGATTTTGAATTAAATGATTTACCTTAGAGAGTTGTTCTTCCATTAACTGAAATCGTTCCTGTAAATATTGATCGATATTTGTTGAAATTGTTAAGGGAACTTGTTTTTTATTCTTCAATTCATACCATTTTTCTTGTGGTAATAGATACTCTTCAAAATCCTTATATTGTTTACTTCCTACAACCCACATATCCCCAGCACGGAGGTGATTACATAATTCCGAAAAGACACCGAACTCATAGTAATGACGATCAATACCATTATCTTTAATCACATGTTTGAACCATTTCGACTTAAGAAAATCCATTGGGGCTGTTTCAGGAATTTTTCGTTTTCCTGTTTGGTTTATTTCTTTTAACATCTCTAAAGCCTGAAATAAAGTATTACTTGCCTTAGATGCCTTAAATACATAAGTTCTTAATAATCTGGGTGCAAACTTCCGAAAATGGCCATAGTGATTATCTAGTAGTTCTAAATAATCAAATTCTGCTGGTCTAGCTAATTCTTCTGCCTGTTGTACTGATTTTACAAATTGTTCCCATGAAATAATAGATTGTAAAGATTCAAAAGGATCTTGTTCTAATTCTTTTGCTTCAATTAAAGCTTTTCCAACTTTTGCGTATAAACGAACCTTTTCATTAATCGCTTTTCCATCCTTTTGAAAATGTTCCTTATGTTTCTTTTCTCCACGATTAAACATTCTACCCATTAGTTTCTCAAGCATCTCTATTCCTTGATCTGTTAAAAAAGCATATATATGAATGAGAAAGGCCATAAGAGTTGCATGTCGTTTGAGCTCATGAAACCTGGATAAATGTTGATTGGAATAACGTGATCCTTCACGTGCCATCTGTAGCAATCTATTTTGATGTACTTCTCTTCCATTATCTAAAGGTAAATTTAATTTTTGGATAAACTCTATTCGATCCATAATCTTATGAAAATTTTTAACCGAAATGACACCGGGAGGTTGTCGAAGCCATGATATATACGAATATTTATATCCTTCTCCTACGCTTAATATCCTATCGAGTTGTTTACATTGAGAACGAGTAAGGCCCTTTGTTAATTGTTTAAAAATCCTTCTATGTGCTCGTTCACGTACAGCCCATGCTAAATGTTCAATTGCATATATGGCTGGTAGAATGATTTTTCTTTTTCTCATTTCTATAATAAGAGCCTCTACTAAAAGATGTCCTTGATCTGTTTTCATTGCCATAGGTAAAAGCCAACGTGCTAATTCCCGATATTCTTTTACAGTAAATGTTCGAAATCCAAATGTACTTCTAATTTTAATAAGATGTTCACGACGAGTTGTATCACGATCACGTGCGTAATGTTGTATAGCAGAAGGTGAAATTCCTAATTGTTTAGCAATCGTATGTACAATAAAATCCGGAACTTTTTCATTTGCAGATAGTGGTCTCCCTGGAAAACGTAAGTATGCAATTTGGATGGCAAATCCTAATCTATTAGCGGCTCCACGCTGTTTATTTATAATCTTTAATTCTTCATCAGATATTGTGTAATAACGCAATACCTCTCGTTGATCTATGTATTCAGGAATTTCATAAAAATACGCCCTTTGTGATGAAGTGAGAAGTTCCCTTGTTACCATATTAGTTCCCCCTATTTATTTAAATAACGATAAACCGTAGTACGAGAAACCTCTAGCATTTGAGCTATATCTTTAATAGGAGTTTTATTAGCGACAAGGGTTTGTATCATTTCTATTTCCTTGTCTTTTAATTTTTCTGGTCTACCCCCAAATCGGCCTCTTGCCCGTGCAGCAACTCTACCAGCTTCCGTTCGTTCACGAATCAAGTTACGTTCAAATTCCGCAAAAGAAGCAAATAAATGAAACATAAGTTGACCAGTAGCGCTTGAACGATCCATTGTAATATTTTCATGAACACTGTAAAAACTAATCCCTCGTTCATTCAATTCATTAACAATCTGAATAAGATGTCGCATAGTACGACCTAAGCGATCCAATCGCCAAACTACCAAAGAATCACCAGGGCGTACATATTGAAGCGCTTCTTCTAATCCTGGTCTTTTATCTTTAACCCCACTCAATTTATCTTGAAATATTTTATCGCATCCATAAGATTTCAAAGCATCAATTTGTAAATCTAAATTTTGATCACTTGTAGATACTCGAACATATCCAACCTTCATTTCTTTTTCCTCCTTTTGTTCAATAACTTAATTTTATATATTTATTTGAACATAGATAAGTTTACAAGGTTTTTGAACACAAAAAAAGGAGAAACCCTATAATTTTTTGTTCAATATTAACATGTACAGAAACATACAGTTTTCTGGACACCTTTTTCCCTGTCGCTCTATATTTGACGTTTGGAAAACCTATGATAAAAGGCCTATTAGGATAATTTGTAATGATATGTCCATTTAAGGGTAGTATTTTGTCCTTAGGACAAACCAATTTTAACAGTTTTTTTAAATCTTAAGGATTCTTAAGGATTTTCACTCCAGTTTCTTCATGTTTGGATTTTAAACTATGGTTGTAAAGTTAATCTATTGGAGTGATTAAATATGAAGCATTTGTCTTTTTTATCTCAATATATAACTAATCCAAGAAACGTCGGTGCAGTACTTCCAAGTTCAAAGTTTCTTGCAGAAAAAATGATGGAAAACATTAATTTTGAGAACGCTAAATATATTATTGAATATGGGCCAGGTACGGGTGTATTCACTGAGAAATTACTAAAAAAACGAAATTCGAATACCACTCTTATGCTAGTGGAAAATAATAGAGAGTTTTATTTAATGTTGAAAGAAAAATTTAAAAAAGAGAAAAATTTATTCATTGTATGGGGGTCTGCGGAAAATATCGACAAGTATCTAAAAAACTTCTCTATTCCTTATGCAGACTATATTGTTTCTGGTATTCCTTTTACTAGTTTGCCCCAAAATGTTTCAGATGAAATTTTATTAACTACCACAAAAATTTTAAAGAAAGATGGGGCATTTATTACTTTTCAATATACAAAATTTAAAAAGAAGTTCCTTAATCAGTTTTTTGATACAATAGATGAGAAATGGGAGCTTAGAAACGTACCACCTGCTTTTGTTTTTAGCTGTTCAACACCAAAAAATAAGGGAGAATAATATGGAAGCTAAAATTATGATTGTTGATGATGATAAAGAAATCAGAAATCTTATTTCTGTTTATTTGGAAAATGAAGGTTTGCAAACTCAAAAGGTTGAAGATGCTATTGAGGCCTTAAAACAGTTGGAAGAAAAAGAATTTGATCTCATTATTTTGGATATTATGATGCCTAACATGGATGGAATTGAAGCATGTATGAAGATTAGGGAAGAACGAACTATTCCCATTATCATGCTTTCTGCAAAATCCGAAGATATGGATAAAATTCAGGGGCTTACTTCTGGTGCCGATGATTATTTGTCAAAACCGTTTAACCCATTAGAATTAATTGCTAGAGTAAAATCTCAATTAAGAAGATATACAAAATATAATACTGAAACGAAGAAGAATAAAAATATTATTGAAATTGGTGATTTGACCTTGAATACAGATGCACGTCAAGTATGGGTAAGGGGAAAGGAAACCAGGCTTACTCCTAAAGAATTCGATATACTTGAACTTCTTGCTCGTAACAAAGGGATGGTCTTAAGCATTGAAAAAATATATGAAGCTGTTTGGAAGGAGAATTTTTACAAATCGGATAATAATGTAATGGTACACATTACAAAAATTAGAGATAAAATAGAAGAAGATTCCAAACATCCCATCTACATTAAAACAGTATGGGGAGTAGGATATAAAATATGAGGATGTTTAAACTTAGAAATAAGTTAGTTGCAAAAATTCTTATTGCGGTAGCAATTAGTTTTTTTGTTTCACTTGGTGCGATATTTCTCTTCAGTAAATTGCTTTATCATCTATCCGTGAAAAATTATCTGCCCGAAGTTACTCTAGTTACAGGTTATATTTATACGCTAATTTTGTTTTCAATCATAATCTTTATCTTTATTGCAGTATTTTTGTTAATGGTGCGGAAAAAATTATTATATTTGAAACTTATTACCGAGAGCGTTCACCATATTGCTAATGGAAAACTTGGTTTAACAATCAGAATAGAAAGTAGGGACGAATTGACCCAACTTGCTCAAAATATTAATTATATGTCCAAGGAATTGGAGAATACATTTGAACAGGAAAGACGATTAGAACGTACAAAAAATGAACTCATTACCAACGTATCTCATGACTTACGCACACCGTTGACATCTATTATCGGATATGTAGATTTATTAAAAAGAGGGCAATACGACAGTAAAACACAATTACAGGAATACCTCGAAACCACTTATTTAAAATCACAGAGACTGAAATATCTAATTGATGAACTGTTTGAATATACCCGTTTATCAGACCTCGATGTTAAGTTAAACCTTAATGAAGTTGATTTATCAGGTTTGTTGGAGCAAATAGTTGGAGAATACATACCTATATTTGAAAAGGAAGGTTTAATCGTTCAAAAATCAATAACGGAAGAAACAATACCTATTTTCATGGATGTAGAAAAAATGGTACGTGTTTATGAAAACCTGTTTATGAATGCGATAAAGTACAGCATGAAACCATCCGAATTATCAATATGTCTTGAACTAATAGGTAACAAAGCAATTTTAAAAGTATCAAATAAAGTCGAGAAGCCACCTGTTAGCGATCCAAATAAATTGTTTGAAAGGTTTTTCAGGGGAGATAAGGCAAGAAAAGATGATCAAGGAAATGGACTGGGACTTGCTATCTCAAAAAGAATTGTTGAGCTTCATCATGGTAATATACATGCAGAATATAAAGACGACTGGATGTCCTTTATTGTTGAACATCCAATTAAATAGAATGGCTTATGGAATTATAGGTTCCATAAGCTTTTTTTATAAAACTTAAGAATTCTTAAGAATTTTACGGGGTGTTTCCTAATTTTCATAGTTTATCATGTATGTATTGAAAGCGATGAGGAGAGTGAAGAAATTAAAAAAGAAAATTTTCTTTGTAGCTTTCAGGTGGATACATAGTGACAATCTCATTGAAAAGGTGATAAATAGATGAAGAAGAAAAATAAAGTGTTAATTACTAGTGTAGTAGCAATTGGAATTGCAGCTGGATCATATTTTGCATTTGCTGGCGGCGGTTCGGAAGTAGCAATGGAATATAGCGGTTATAAAGTTATAGAAAAACAAATTGAAAATGCACAAAAATTTGGCGGCGAAGTTATTCCAAATGGAATTGAAACAATTTCATTCGATCCAACAAAAGGTACGTATGAATCAGCTGTTAAAAAAGGCGATGAAGTGAAAAAAGATCAGCTTCTGTTTAAATATAATGCCCCTACTGCTAAACAAGGTGTAACGGAAGCAGAAATGCAAAAGAAAATCGCACAAAAAGAAGTAACATTGTATCAAAAACAACTTGATGCAGCGAAACAAAAATTACAAAAAGATAAAAATGCTGGTCTTCCTCAGGAAGCATTAAAAGCATCGGAAATCGAAGTGCAACAATTAGAGTCGCAACTTGAAATGAAAAAGTTTGAAGTAGAAAAAGCAGACGAAATGATTAAAGCAGCAAAAGAGAAAGTAAATAATCTTACTGTAACAAGTCCTGCCGATGGCGTAATTGATGATATCGTAAAAACTGCTGATGAAAAAACTGGTATGAGCGGCATCACACTTCGTCACGCTGGTCCATTTAAAGTAAAAGGTCAACTTTCTGAATATGAGCTTGCGAGCATGAAAGTTGGGCAAGAAGTAACGGTTTCATCAAAAACTGTCGCTGGTAAGACTTGGACAGGAAAAGTAACAGAAATTGGTTCTACACCATTAAAGAGCATGGACGAAAACAAAACAGTTTCTAACTACCAGTTCACTGTCACATTAGACAATAGTGAAGAATTACAAAACGGATTCCACGTTTACGTGACAAGTAAATCAGGCGAAGCAACTGGTACAATTGTTCCGAAAAGCAGCATCGTGAAAAAGGGTGACAAAAATGTTGTCTTCGTTGTAAAAGACGGTAAAGCAAAAGAACAAGCGGTTACTGTTGAATTCGAAACAGATAGCGAAGCAAAAGTTGCTGGCTTGAAAAAAGGAGAAGAAATTATCTCTAAACCTGAAAAAGACTTAAAAGATGGTATGGAGGTTGTCGCCCAGTGATTAACTTAAAAAGCATCACGAAATCCTTCGGAAACGGTGCAGAGTCCGTGCAAATTTTACACGGAATTGACGTAACACTGAATCAAGGAGAATTCACTTCCATTATGGGACCATCTGGTTCTGGTAAATCAACTTTAATGAATATTATCGGTTGCTTAGATAAACCAACGACAGGTACGTATGAGTTAGCAGGGCAAAACATTTCAAACATGTCTGAAACAGAACTTGCACGTGTTCGTAATAAAGAGATCGGATTTGTATTCCAAAACTTTATGTTACTACCAAGACTTACAGCACTACAAAATGTTGAATTAGCTCTTATTTACGCTGGAGTCGATAAAAAAGAAAGACGTGAGCGCTCATTAGCTGCTTTAACAAAAGTAAGTTTAGCTGATCGTGCTACTCATCTGCCAAATGAATTATCAGGTGGACAAAAACAGCGTGTTGCGGTTGCTCGTGCAATCGTAAATAACCCGAAATTCATTTTAGCCGATGAACCGACAGGTGCACTTGATACGAAAACAAGTACACAAATTATGGACCTCTTTTATGAATTAAACAAGCAAGGCTCAACAATCATTATGATTACCCACGATCGTGAAATCGGTGAAGGGGCTGCCCGCCAAATTGTAATTCGTGACGGAAATATCGTCCAAGATTGGAGAGGTTAATTTTGAACACGAGTGAAACTATACGCATAGCCCTTTCCTCTATCTTTGCTCATAAAATGCGTTCTATCTTAACGATGCTAGGAATTATTATCAGTATTAGCGCCATCATTACCATCATTTCAATGGGTGATGGTACAAACGCAAAGTTTAAAAAAGAATTAGGGCAAGGAAAAGATACTGAAGTAACGATTTACTATAACAACCCCGATTATGGAACAGATAGTGCCAAAATCACAGCTGATATGCTCAAACGTCTTCAAACTGTGCCAGGCGTTAAAGATGTTGATCCAGATGTGAGTATGAAAGTAAAAGCATCTTCTGGTTCAAAAGATGTCTCTCTTAATCTAAAAGGTGGAACAGTCGCCTTTATGACAGATGCGAAAATAAAATTAGTTCACGGTCGGGAATTAAACGATAGTGAACTAAAACAAGCAATCTCTGCTGTTATTTTAAATGAAGAAACTTTTAACAAATTATTTAATGGTTGGGAACCAAATCTATATACAGACATAAAAGGAAAACCGTATAAAGTAGTCGGTGTTTATGAAGCAAAAAATGATTCCGGAATGGCTATGTCAGCAGGTTATACATCACTTGAAAATGCTCCTGTCATTTCAGGAGTAACTGAGTATGACTCTGTAAAATTAACACTAACTTCACCAACAGAACGTAAAAGTGTAGAAAAACAAGCTGTTTCTATTTTGAACGAGATGAAAGCTCCTAAATTTGAGCATAAATTTAAAGCTCAAGATATGGGTGAATTTACGAAGCAATTAGACGAATCAATAGGTATGATGAAAATGGTATTCGGTGGTATTGCTGCTATCTCCTTACTTGTTGGTGGTATTGGTGTGATGAATATTATGCTTGTATCCGTAACAGAACGTACACGTGAGATCGGTATTCGTAAAGCACTTGGTGCAACACGCGGCAAAGTATTAACACAATTCTTAATTGAATCTTGTATTTTGACTGGACTAGGTGGTTTCATCGGATTCATGCTCGGTATTTTCTTCGCTTGGATCGTCTCAATCTTTGCCGGATGGCCTCTCGTTGTCTCAACAGAACTTGGACTTCTTGCAGTAGGCATTTCAATGCTAATCGGTATTGCATTTGGTTTACTACCAGCTAACAAAGCTGCAAAACTTGATCCAATTGAATGTTTACGATATGAGTAAAAAAACGTAGGAGTGTAAACTCCTGCGTTTTTTCTGTTGAAGCCGAGAAATCTTCTAGCAAATATATCGACTTTACAACCAAAATATGCTGCTTGATGATTTCGTTTTTTGCGAAGTTGAATATCCAATAATGCAACTACAGCTGCCATTTTTCCTGTTACGCGACATGCTCTGTTTGTGCATCTGCATGTACAAGTTGTAATACAGAAATACGTGACAATTTAATACTATTCATACTTGCTGATAGTACAAATAATGCAAAGAAGAAGATGCAAGTAACAGTCATAGATGGAATATACAATGCTTTATATCCTTCGCCAAAAAATTCCATCTGTTTCATTAATAACTGACCGATACCCTCTGCAAGTCCTACACCAACTACAATTCCGATTACAAGAGATGCGGCACCTAATACGATTGTTTCGATAAACATAAGTAAGGTAACTTTATGCTTTTTTGATCCTAACATTATGTACATGCCAAACTCTTTTTGGCGAAGAGATAATAAGAAAGAGTTTCCATATAAAATATAAAAAAATGTTACAAATGCTAATAAAAAGGAACAAATGTGGAATATATATACAATAGGACCCACATGTGCATTAGATTCAAGGAACCCTTTATGGGTATTTTTTTATTCCCTCGAAATGGGGGAATAAGAAAAACATATCGTGAAAATTCCTTTGTATAAATAAGGGTTTTAAGGTTATTTTTTTAAAATATACATTTCAAAATATGTACAATTGCATTGACACGTTTCAAATGTTATTAAGTTGTATTTTTGAAACGGAAAATTCTAGTTTTTCAGCTATGTCATAAAGTGTACTTTTTGACACAACGTATTATTTTTTAATTAACCAGGCTTAATCCCCCATTTCGAGGCGATGGGCAAAAACATCCAAATTAGATATTTATCATTGCTTCTGCTAATAGTTCCTTAGCGTAGGAAAAATCGGCTAAAAAACAACTTATAATTTGCGAATTATTTTTTAAAATCCAATTATATTAGCTATAGTAATGAAGAAAAATAAACCAATTCCTTAACGCACAGGGAATTGGTTTATTTGTGTCTAAAATGTGTCTAAACGTACAATTTTCCCGTAATGATATGGTGACCCCTTATAGAACGTGTTTACTTAATGCCCAATACATATTATTAAAATTAAAGTGGTTCAAGTCGGAGGAAGGCATCTTAGGGTGTCTTTTCTTTATTAATTTACATTAAATTAATAAAACTATATAAACAGTTGTAGTAAAATGGAATTGGGTGGGAACCTAGATATATTTGTGCTGTAAGAGAAGTCTTATGTAGATTAAGTAGGGGAAGGCACTTTGAGGGAAGTGTCTTTTCTCTATGTGACAAAATCATTATTAATAAAAAGAGAAATTTTAACTTATCTATATTAATAAAGTTATAATGAGTTAGTATTTAATTTTCTTTAGGAGTGATTAGAATGGTCGAGATGCCGAATATAGAAGAAGTAAAAGGAAACTATGAAAATTACAAATACAAAAAGGCGCCTATCTTAAGAGAAAAGTTTTCGAAGATGTCTTACTTTCATGCACTTGATCGGACAGATAACAAAAAATCAATTGAACGGCTTCAAGAAATCCTTTCTAGCGGGACTTTAAAATCATTGAAAGTATTAAGGGCATTAAATGAATGTTATGAAGCAGCTCTTGGGGGTACATTAGATAAAGACATAAAAATTGGTAGAGATAATTATATATATTTCTTATTAGGTAGAGCATATAAACATAATTCGAACTTTAGTATCGTATTTGAATTACCTCATGAACAACTGAGGAAACTAAAATATGACGATGTATTCTTTTGTAATGACTATTGTTTATATACTGAAGATAAATATGAAGAATACAGAAAAACTATACTTACGCTCGAAGATGGCGTAAATGCTATAGCTGATTGTGTAGGTAATTATTTTGAAGCAGATTACAAAAAATACATTAGTACGAAAACTATTAGGGGATTTTTTAATAATGAGCTTTTTAAACATGAATTTGCCGTAAAAGAATCTTTACTTATATGTGACGAAGCTGTGATAGTTCATTTGGTCGGGTGTTCAAAGGCTGAAAAAGAAGAGCTCGAAGAGTTAATTACCACAGAAAATTACAAACAAACGTTTAAATGGCATAGTGGACCAGCAGAATTTGAAAGTTATCTAATCAATAAAAGTTCTCTGTAGCACTTATGATTTCTAGGTGGTACACGATAAGTCTTAAATAATACATAAGGTAAAGTGGACCTATTAAAAACTATGGAATAAACCCTAGTTTTCCCCTCTAATCCAAAGGAGGCACTATTGTTATGGGATATGGTGGTACTTGCGGCGAAGGCTGCGGTTTTGCTGGAGGATTTGCTTTATTAGTTGTATTGTTTATTTTATTAATCATCGTTGGAGCGGCTTGCTTCTGCTAAAAAAACTATCAGAAAAGACACTCATATATGAGTGTCTTTTCTTTATAATATCTCGTCCTTAAAAATAAGAACTTATAAGAAGAATAAAATAATTACCATTTTCGCAAAGCAGCTTTTGCAATCAATTTAGTTCCTTTTGTCAAAACAGTACTATTACGTGTCACCATAAAAATTCCCGCGCCAACACACACAGTCGCCACCCCACCAGCAACAACAGCCAATGTCTTTCCGTACTGCCTATTATTTTCCACTTCTTTTACATAATCATTTAGAAACTTATCTAACCTTTTTTGTCCATCCCTTTTTTCTTCTAAAGTGGGGGCCTTGTTAATTTGCTCTTGAATATCCTTTATAAGCCAATCTAACGTATTTAAATACTGAACACTTGCAAATTTAGATTGCTCAAAAAGTTTAGTCAAGCCATCTATTAGTATTTTAAAAGTTACATTACTTTCTTCTAGAAAGGTCTTAAAAACTTTACTCCCAAACTCTTGTTTTATATTCATTTCTAATAATGTCTTAATATCATTACTTGATAAGTTCTTAGGATCGATACCTTTAGATTTTAATAACCTTATAATTTCTGCATCCAACATTTTTTAGACCTCCATAAAATAACGTTTTATTACATTATACGATATAGTAAAAATAAAAGATGAACGCTTATTTTATTATGTACAATCCATTCCTCTTAATTATAAAACATCTTTAAAATATTCCCTAGAATACTATCGAACATTAAAAGAGTAGCTACCACAATTAATAAAAATGTACCTGGATTCTCTCTTGCAAATTCCCACATATGTAATCTCCAATTCATTATTAAAACAATAAACTATATTATACTAAAATTTCACGTACTATATCCAATTTGTAAAACCAAATCCAACAATAAGGCCTATTCTACCATCTGTCTCCTTATCCTCTAACCAAGTAAGTAGTAAATCCCTTATTTAGTCCTCTATCTTAGCGGGTAGCTCCCCCAGGTCTTAAACAATCCCAAGTTTTTCATCGTTTCTTCGTAATTAAACTTGACAGAAGGTCTTAAAGGTTTTTATCATGTGGGAACGATTATGGAATACGGCTGGAAGGCAGATTTATCCCCTACTTTGAAAGACTACAAAAAAGTAATCGATCAAAATAGATGGATAAGCGTCTTGTTTTCGCCATGCGGTCACTTATAAGGTATCCGTATGTATAGACCCTGTTCACTCAGCGATCTTCACCGCATGCATCCTTTTTCTATGGCTTGTCCTTGTAATATCGTCCCTACACGACAAACTGAATGCACTCCCTAACACCGTAATGCTAACGATAACCTCCCGAACCTTTTAGAGAATCGTCCCTGGGCAAGTTCTCGCCCTCCCTCACTAGAAGAACAGGATTCCAATGAGGGGTGCTGTTTTTGTGGGCGTATACTCTGTACCCCCTGCACGACCAACAGCTAGCCACGCCGTAACACGTTCCCTCTATATAGAAGCACGGAATCACGGCTTATCAGTTTTTATTTACGTGGTATCAGGCAATTCCACGCGAACAAAAAACAAAAAAGGACATCTCCAATTCCTAAATGACCTGTACATTTACAAGACTTCTAGGATTAGAGATGCCCGTTATATATCTTTTGGAATATAAAATAATCAAAACTAGTATTTACTAGTTGATATTTATCCAAACAATAGATAAAATGGGTATATCAAAGAAGCCTCGTGAAAAGGCATAGTTGTTTAAGGTTAGTGGTGGTACACTTCTTAAACGTAAACACTGTGGGTTAATACAGTTCATTTCTAGCCAAGTGGTGGTACACTAGCTAGAAAAGTCATTCCCGCTATAGGTTGGTAGCCGATAGCATATGGGAGTGGCTTTTTGTTTTTTGTTCATATTCAATTGTTCTATGGATCTTCGTTTATGTAAAATATCAAATTATGTTTTGTTTTGTAGAATGTTGCTTGTTGTGTACTACGTTACAACAAGCTTTATCCTTTGTAAACAGCGAATTTACGCACTTTCCGAATAATATCCCTATTTCCCTATTTCCCTATTTCCACTTATAGATATAGGGATATTTCCCCTTTTCCCTATATCTATATTTCCCTATTTTCGTTATTTTTCCCTTTACTAACTTCTCTACAAAATTACATATTTATTTCTTAACTCTCTCTACTTCATACATCAAAAGAATCTTTTGATACCAACGTTTTTGTTATTAATTACTAACTCTATGATTCTATTGCATAACCCAAATATCATTGTTATAATTTCTTTAAAGATATAGAAATATCCCTATTTCTATAGTTAGAAATATCCCTATTTCCCTATTTCTATTTTTCCCTATTTCTATAAAGGGATATAGGGAAATTTCAAAAACTATAACTGGAGTGTTAAAAATGGCTATTACAATTACGGTAGGTAATTACAAAGGTGGCGTTGGTAAGACCACAAATGCTGTATTGAACTCTTATGAATTTGCTAAAAAGGGAAAGCGCACATTACTTGTTGACCTTGATCCACAAAGTAATGCAACAAAATCCCTCATGTTAACAAAATCAATTCTTAATCCTGATGAAATCGTTACTGTTGAGAAAACATTAATGAAGGGAATACAAGAGGGCAGTTTAGAAGGCTTAGAAGTAGAAATTATGGAGAACTTATATTTACTTCCTTCTTACGTTGATTTTCAGGACTTCGCAAAATTCCTTTATAAAAATTGTTCTTCGGAAGCTGAAGAAGATCATTACTTTAAAGGATTGCTAGAAAAAATAAAACATAAATATGACTACATATTTATCGACGTTCCTCCAATGTCACTAGAAGTTACGAAGAACGCAGTTGTAGCTTCTGATTATGTTCTCATTGCTCTACAAACACAAGAACGTTCTCTTACTGGTGCAGAAAATTACATTAATGAACTTATCAAGTTAAAGGAACTATATGATCTTGATATTGAAGTAGTTGGTGTTCTTCCTGTCCTACTAAAAAACAACGGCAAGGTTGACGAATATATCATGGAAAATGCTCGTGAAATTTTCGGGGAAGAAAACCTATTTAAAAACATTGTCCCTCAAATGGAACGTATTAAAAGATTTGATGTGAATGGTATTACTGAAAAAGATCGACATGATATGAATGTAATCGAATTATACGAAACGATTAGTGATGAATTGTTATCTCGTATTGATATGTTTGAAAAAATGAAGGTTGGTGTGTAATATGGCGAAAACTCCTGGTTTATTAGGTAGAAAGAAAAGTAACTTTGAACCTACTAAACCTTATGTACCAGAACAAGGGCAAGCTACAGTTGAAAATAATGAGGTAGCAGATGTTCCTTCTCAACCTAAGACCGAAGAAAAACAAGTGAGTCGAAAAGAAAAAAGAAGCGAAAAAACTGAACCAAAAAAGAAATTTAAGAATCAGCAAGGAAGTATTAAAATTTCTTATCAATCAAAAGAAGAACTTGAAGTATTAATGAAACTTACAAACACAAAATTCAATTATGAAATCATCGACCTACTTATAGATCGTTATGTAGAAAACGAGCTAACACCTGAGCAGAAAAGGAAATTTAAGCTTTTAACAGAGTTGTAAAAAATATAGAAATATCCCTATTTAGAAATAGGGATATTTCTATATTTCCACTTTTTCTATATATAACACAAAAATAGTTTTAACAGTTTAAGATAAAATACTAAATAGGAGTGGTCAATTTGGATAAAAAATACTTAGTGACTGTGACACCTGTTCAAGATAATCCTGCAACAAAGAAAAAGAATTCATTGTCAGCAGCAGACAGGAAAAATATAAAAGTATCACCTGAAACGCTTAATAAAATAAAGGCCATTTGCACAATGAAAGACATAAAAAATTATGAGCTTATTGACGAAATATTAGATTACTACATTTCTAATAAATTGAATGCACATGAGCAAAACATCCTAAATGACATAGTTTCTGATAAAAAATAAGCCCTACTTTTTGTAGGGCTTATCGTTTTAAGTAGTTAAGTTCTTACCAGAACCATCACTAGCTTCTTTACATAATTATCGTTATCAGCAGTTATTCAAAAAGATATATAGGAGTAGTCCCCCTGCCCATCAATCTAAGATTTTAAAGTATCTCCTAAACGGAAATTTTGTGTTTTTTTAAAGATTTTATTTATTTTTCGTATATGATGTAATACTTTTTAAGAAGATTCCCAACCCTGCAAAGAAAAATCCTAAGCATAATAAGCTGGCCGGCGTTCCCCAAGTAATTTGATCTAGCATTTTTATCCCCTCCTGTTTATTATCATATAGTGTTTATTAGGTTTTATCCATATTTTCCCTTAAAACATCCGAAAATAATAAAAAAAGAACCTATTCAGATCACATCAAAATCCGAATAGAGTCATTAATAAAAGTGAAAAAAACAGTCGCTTAGATTGGGATAGGTAATGTTTTTTAAGTGAATATACTATACAAGTCCAGTTAACATAACGCATTATTATCAATAGCAAGAAAAAGGTGAATTCCTTGTAAGAGTAGGGATCCGCCTTTTTATTTTTCTATGACTCTATTCATTTTTTTATACATTCCTATCCTGGCGTGGGTTTTAGGGTTCTCATTTGTTACTGGATTATCCGAAAAATTGTATAAAACCTTGCATACTCTTAGCGTGGTTTTTTTCCGAAATGCTGGCGGTACCCCTTATAGGAAGCTAATTTTTAATATTAGAGCAAACTCCTCCCCGAATGGAGAGGAGTTTGCTTTTTTCAACAATGCAAAAACAATTAAAATGCTTGTTTCTTATACTCACTAATGCATCTGAACAATAAAGTTGTCCCTGCTATATTAGACACAATGCTGACTCCTAACATTACAGCCCATGCAATATTCTGAACCTTCATTGTCAAAGTTAACATGAGAAAGCACATGCCAACCGCAACAAACAAGAAACCTAAAAGTTTATTCATGATTTTACACCTCCTCTTTTTATATTTTAACATTATAATGAAACGATATGTTGTGTAATTTTGGATGTATATGGAATTCATGTAAAATTGACATAACGTCTCATTATTGATAGCAAGAAAAAAACGGATCCCTATTCTTACAAGGAATCCACTCTTTCTTTTTCTACAACTCTATTTTTATACGTCCCCCTTCTTATTCTTACCAGAACTTCCACCACGGCTTTTTCTTCTCTTTCGCAGCAGCAACTTCATCCCGGAATTCCTGCATCAATCTCTTCGTTTCCTGCATCTCACGTAGCGTTTTCATCAGCGTCTCATCTCGCGCTTCTAATCGTTTTTCCACTCGTTCATTATGCTGATCTATACTCTCTTTGATTTCCTCGTTACTTTGCTTTGCCTGTTCACTCAATCGCTTTTCCATCGCTAACATACTCTGATTCATTTCTTGCGCCATAACGCTGTATTGTTGCTGGAGCTGTTCTTGAATGTGGAACGGTATTAAACTCGTTTCCTCAGATTCTTCTTTGATCAGATCAGGATTAACCTTTTCTATTTGCTGTGCAATCATCTTCGCTGCTTTCTCTAGCGTCATACCGTCATGCTTACTAAGCTCAATTAACTTCTCAATCACCATAACGTCATGCTCTGTGTATTGGCGTCTGCCGCGATTATCCTTCCTTACAGAAAATCCCTCACGTAATAATACTTCCATGTACTTTCTAAGGGTGCTATCACTTATTCCTAGTCGTTTGTATACTTCACTAGCGGAATAAACAATTTCGTCCGTCATAGCGTCACAACACCTCCTAGTGAGAGTATTCCATAGCGTTTTATTAATTCCTGCAAATAAAAAAGCCCCGGTTAGGGACTTTTATTCTATGTTGCAATTCTTAGGCATAACATAAATATTGTCTGTTACCCCTTGTAACTCTTCCTAGATTCTACAGTCAAACTGGGTGTGCTGTTTAGTTGGGAAGAGTTACTATATTTTTGTAGCAAGACTCTCCATGAAATTACTTATCGAGGAAGCTTGGAAGATACGTAAATTAGAAGAGTTAATATCATATTGCTTATCTGTAATGATGAGGATTGATGGAAAGAATTTAGATCCCTTTGGCTGCCACGATTCGTTATGCCATTCCTGACTGTGGAAATACAGCTCATATCTGTTTATCTTATCTTGCATAATCTTTTTACTGTAAACTGACTTTTGGACTTCAATGAAGAATGGAGATCTGCGCCATATTGTAAATGCATCAGGTTCCATATAATCTTTTCCATATTTCGGTTCTACTTTGAATAGCTTCGGTTTTTCATAATGGATAAGCTGTTTATATACGTCTACAATGCCGAGGAAGTGGGGGATTTTCTGGCTGGTTTTTCTAAGTGTACTAGGTTGAGGGAAATATATATATGGTTGCTGCGAAATGTTGGCATCCACATGACCATCTCTCCTTAATCGTTTCATTACCGTGTTACAGCAAGTAACCGCGTTTTTAACTCCAGGAAAATGTAAATCTATAATGTCATCCCTAGACATACACCTGAAGCGTTTCAAATCGCCCAGTATCGATTTATCTCTATTCTTCATAATCTAACACCCCAAACAATTTAATATCTTTTTGTGGAGGATTTTGAAGCGTTATATCCTCTTTCGGAATGCGATAAGGTTCAACAATTTGTTTCGCTTTGCTTAATTCTAAATATGGAGCTTGCACTTTCTTTAATCCGTTTAGTTTTAAAATCATTTGGCCCGACTGCTTCAAGTGTTCTGATCCAGGTGTACCCATGATATTACTGTTAATTGTATCTGCACATTTAAAGCCCATTCTTACTGTCATATTGAGCTTTAACTTACCATCTAACACTTTTGCATCAGGACGTTGCATACTGAGCATAAGAAAGACACCGAGTGCCCTAGCAACTGCTGATATTTTTTCGATTGTTTTCATACATTCCTTTTCATCCTGCAACATGGCCACTTCATCAATAGCGAGTAATATATATGGTTTCTGATTGTCAGGATTCGACCTGTTGTATTCATCGATGTGATCCACTTCATACTCTTCCATTAGTTTTCTACGTTCGCGTATTTCCTTCCACACTTTTTGAAGCATTATTTTCATTTCGATTTCTTCCATGCAAACCTCTTTTACGTGTTTCACTCTTCGTAAGAAATGAAATTCAGAGTTTTTTAGGTCACCTAAGTACAAATGCAACTTATCTGGAGACATGTATTGAATGAGTGTGGACAGAACAACGCGAACCATACTACTTTTACCGCTCCCTGTCTCTCCTGCTATTAATAAATGCGGTGTATTCGAATCAACCATGTCATACACAATCATGTTGCCGAATTGGTCACGACCTACCACAACAGGAAGACGATGTTGTTTTAGTAGTGGCTGCCATTGTTTATAGTTGTAATTGTATTGCTTTAGTCCTGCATCAGAATGGAATACATTAAGTACAAACCGTTTAATATCACCTTCAATGGCTACGTTGCGTCCTAATATTTGTTGAAAGCAAAACCATTTCTTTTCAATAGTTTTCGGATCCAAACCATTTGGAATGGTAAATATATATCGAACCTTTTCTTTCGAGGAGGAAATATCATGTATCTTCGGATAAATTGGCACTTTCCCACCTCGTGTTTGATGGTCCACATATAAACCTGCTTTTCCGAATACCTCTATAAGTCGATTCTTCAAACTTTGTTTATGAATCCATTCTTTGATGATTCCCATTTCACACCCTCCTAGAACATGATTAAGATTTTGATAAATACATATCCAATGAAACAAACTCCACCTATCCTCATTCCGTGATACATTCCATCACTTACAAATTTAGCTGCCGCAACGTAATCGTTTTTTACAAGATGCTTTTCTAAAATCGCCCCGCCAATTGTAGTTACTCCTAATACTCCTAAAGAAATGAATGTAGTTAACATATAAATCTCTCCTTTATAAACAGAATTTCAAACACTGATTACATATAGGTTTATCGACTTAATACCTTGGTAGTGTTACTTTGATAGCTACTTTGATAGTACAAGTGCTAGTTACCTTGATAGTAATTAAGCTATTTACTTTGATAGCTACTTTGATAATAAGTTTGATATCTACTTTGGTAGCAACCTTGATACATCATATTGTGGATGGCTTGTACAATATTCACCATTTTTAGGGGTTTATTTTTAGTGAAACTAGGACATTACTGAAGACAACAGATAACTAAAGGAGTGAATGTTGTGTGGGGACTCGGAAAAAAACGCACAAAATTCGGGAAATATTTAGATAAACACGGAATAGAACAAGAATGGTTAATAAGGAAATCAGGTCTCGGAAGAAATACAGTAGGTGATTTAGCTAATAATCCTGATAGGTCACCAACAAGGAAAACCATGCAAAAGATATTAAAGGTTCTACGTGAATTAGATCCAAGGATTAAAGCTGATGATTTTTGGGATATGTAAAACTATATTGTGATTTTACAAAAAAGGAGCTGTATGGATATGGAGAGAAAGTCTGTTGAATATTTCATAGAAATAATGAATGAACGCATTCAATTCTTAACAGACAGCATTAATGATTTTGAAAATGAAATAAAAGCTGCTGATGGTTACGCAAAAGGGCATTTTAAAGGATATAATGCAGCTCGTCGAAGTGAAATTGAATTTATTCAACGACGAATAGAATTTTTAAATAAGATATTAGAGGAACACAACAACTCAGAAGAAGCAGTTTAAACAAAACACACGTTCGCGTATAATAAACATAAATTACACGAATTGAGGGATCATCATGGATAACCAAAGTTGGGGTACACCGAAGATTAAAGGTAGAGGGATGGTTAAGTGGCAACCATTCGCCAGTATGCCGGAGCAATTCGCAGGGATTAGAGAAATACTTAATGATTTAAATACAATACCAAAACCAATTGTTTCTGAGGATATGAAAGAACAGCTTCAGCACGGTCTTGTACAATCAATGCAAAATAAAGAGGAGATATTGATTTCATACTATCGTGACGGAATAGTACACGATATGTACATAAATGTTACACATATAGAGCCAATGATCAAAACTGTATATTGTACGGATGCTTTTGGCTTGAATACTGAGTTTAAATTCGATGAATTAATTAATATACATTAAAAAAGAGCTGTCCCAGAAGTCGGTGACACCGACTTCTGAGTAGCCCTTTTAAATGCCCCATGCAAAGGGAACATTTAAATCATTTATAAGTAACTTTTAGTATTTTCGTTTTCCAAGAAAAGCATATATATCATTGCCATCCCTATAAGTTTCAACTTTGCGACCATCTAATTCTATTGTTCGAGAGCTTGCAGTAGGATTTTTCATTATATTGTACAGATAATCTCCTTTAGTTGGTAGTAGGGTTTTTAAGATTTTTTTCACAGGCTCATTTAATACAGGGTCATCACTATACATAAATATTTTATATGCTCTGTCATCGTTAGAAGAGAATTCAAAAGACATAAGGTTATCATAGTTTTTATTATATCTGTAGTTATATTGGGTTTTTTCAAATCCATAATCAATCAGTATATTCTGAATTTCTTTATAATTTTGCTCATCCCCATCTTTCTCAGGAATAGACTCAGGAACAAAGTTAGGGTTTACAAAAATTGCATTATACATAAATTTTGCAAATTGTTCCCTTGTTACACTCATTTCTCCGCCATATTGATAGTTTCCAATTCCGTTTGTGATGCCATTACTATACAATGAACGAACAGAGTCTGTTGCCCAATGATTATTTGAAACATCATAGAAAAGGTCGTTTGTTTTTACAGCTAAGTGAAAAGCTTTTTGTAAGATAACAGCCATTTCGTATCGAGTTAATGTATCATCGGGTCTAAATTTGTCCGTGCTGTCTCCTGTCATGATCCCTGCTTGAGCAACTGCTTTAATACTGTTTTCAAACATATGCCCATGAATATCAGAGAAATTTTTGATTATAGATCCATTATTTTCTAGTTTTAGGTATCTTGAAATAATCGCAGATACTTGTCCACGAGTTACATTGTCTCCAAAACCAAATTTCCCGTTTCCATAACCACTTATTACCTTTTTATCTGCTAAGTAGTTGATAGAACTTTCAGACCAATGTCCGCTTGGTACATCAGTGAAATCTGCAGTTTGTGCATGAGCATTCGTTGCACCGAATAGTGTGGCGGTAATTAAGCCTGTTACAAGTACATGTTTAAAATTCATTATGATTCCTCCTAAGTATATAAAACAATATATAACTATCACTTATATCCGTTGTTTTTAAGTAATTGTTATCTTATTTTTAGCTATATTAATATATAATAATTATATAAAAAACGTCAATTGCTTTAGCAATCTCAACTAGTAACCTCATAAACAACGGAATCATTTGCACCACTATATAGCCAATCCCAGCCCTTGAAATAAGGGGAAATCCTCGTTCCTGGCTACCGACCATAATAAACAGCCCACCACATAACACCACAACGGATACAATCGGATTGGACACCGAGTTTAAGTTTGAAGAATTAGTGCATATAAACTAAAAAACATAAATATTACATATTCCTCTATTAAACTTTGAATTATTTGTAAAAAATGCTAAGGTTAGGTATGTAAAAAAACATACAAAGTGAGGCGATATTCTTGAAGAAGTTAAGCTTATTACTAACAGCATTTGTAATGGTTTTATCATTGTTAATTCCTAATCTTGCAAGTGCTAAATCTTTCCCTGATGTCCAAGCTGGCCATTGGGCAATTAAAGAGATTAACTATTTATCAGAAAAAGGCATTATTAATGGTACTCCAGAAGGACATTTTAAGCCAAGTGATAATGTAACTCGTGGACAAATGGCATTAATGCTAGATTTATCGTTAAAATTAGAAAAACCATCTAGCTATAATCATATTTTTTCTGATGTAACCAAAGGTATCTATTACTATGATTCTGTACATAAGTTAGCACATAATAACATTGTACAACGTGAGAAAAACTACTTCCCTGACCGCTCATTATCTCGTGCAGAAATGGCAGTGGTTCTCGTTAAAACTTTTGATTTGAAGCCTACAGGTGCGGACGTCAATTTCCCTGATGTTCCATCTACTCATTGGGGTTACCAATATATCAAAACGCTAGCTCAAAATAATATCACTGCTGGACTGCCTGACGGTACATTTGGTCCAGACGCAAAAGTTACTCGTGAGCAATTCGCTGCATTCTTGGCTCGTGTATTAGAACCAAGTTTCCGTCCGGCTCTTCCTAAGCCTCAGGGTAACTTAGAAGTTCATTATATTGATGTGGGACAAGGTGACTCTACATTTATTAAATCTCCAAGTGGAGAAACAATCCTTATTGACGCAGGTAACAATGGAAAAGGTAAAGTAGTGGCGAACTATCTAAAGGGATTAGGATTCAACACAATTGATTATATGATTGCTACTCATCCTGATGCAGATCATGTAGGTGGATTAGATGAAGTCCTTTACTCTATGAATGTAAAAAATGTTTACGCTCCTAAAGTAAGCCATACTACACAAACATATAAAGATTTTTTAACTGCAGTAGCTAACAAAGGATTAACAATTAAAGAAGCAAAAACTGGTGTAACTTTACCAATCAATGGTTTAAACTCACAATTCTTAGCCCCAGTTAAAGAATATGGTGACGACTTAAACGAATGGAGTGCTGTGTTAAAAGTAACGCACGGTAGCAAATCATTCTTATTTACTGGCGATGCTGAGACAAAAAGTGAAAAAGATATGGTTGCAGCACACGGCTCTAACCTAAAATCTGATGTATTAAAACCTGGTCATCACGGAAGCAAGACTTCTTCCTCTCAACCATTTTTAGATGCAGTTAAACCAAGCATTGCTGTAATCAGTGCCGGTGCAGGCAACCGATATGGACATCCAACACAGGAAACTTTAGCTAAGTTATCTGCAATGTCTGTTAAGGTATATAGAACTGATTTAAATGGAACTGTAGTTGTTAATAGTGATGGTTCTAACATTTCTGTAAGAACGGAGAGATAATTATGAAAAGAGGTATTATTGACCGTTTTGAAGGAGAATTAGCAGTTATTGAAATTAATAACTCGACAATTGATGTACCTAAATCTAAGCTTCCTCCTACTGCAAAAGAAGGTGACGTTCTTATAATTGAAGATGATAAGTATACAATCGATAAGAACGAAACAGATAAAAAAAGACGTGAAGTCCAAGATTTAATGGATAAACTATTTGAATAGCAAAATTAAATATTAAAATGAGAAGAGCCATCCAACAGGACGGCTCTTATTTTTGCTAACCAAACTATTCTTTTGTTAAAAAAATATTAATTCGCTTTAATATATTCGTACCACCATTTCCCACCTGGTCTAGTATCCATCCACCAAGTAATTTTATCTAGTTCAGGATTAGGCAAAACCTCCGTTTCAATGTAAGCAAGACCCGTTAATGGATTAACAACAACTTTCCCCTTTGTTCCTAGTTCAGCCATAGCTTGAATCGCTTCGTTTAGATGATTTGTACCGAATCCGCCAGACTTAACGTATTGATAACCACCGTTTCCTCCACCATCCCCAACGGTTTGTCCCGTTAGAGCATATACGATAGAATTTGCGATTTTATCAACATTCCATTTAGCCATGTCGGATTCGTTATCGATGAATCCTAATTCGATAAGAATAGCTGGTGCTTTAGTTCCATTCAATACGGCTAAATCAGTACGTTGTTTCGCACCACGATCACGCCATCCAATATCTTTTGCCAGTTGAGCTGAGATTTTAGCCGCCAGGTCTTTCTGATCATAATACAGAACTTCCACACCCTGCCCATTCCCATCACTTGCATTAAGATGAAAAGAAACAACCAAATCCACATTATGGGAATTACTATTACGAACTATATTATTTAAATTTTGCGTTTGAGTGCTTCCTACTCCGTCTGTATCATCATAGACTGTATGTCCTAAAGCTCTTAACTTAGCTGCCACCGCATCTTTCACCTGACGATCCATAATATGCTCTTTTCGATTTCCGGAATTAGCCCCTTGTACAATACTGTTGTGCCCTCCGTGTAAACTATACCGTGTCATTATTCAACATCTCCCTTCTTATTATCATATTCAGAACTTGTCTTATTGCTCTTTCCACCTAAAATTTCAACTGCATTCGTTAGCGCTGAAGGTAGCGGAACTCCCATACGCCCAGCGTTTTCTAAAAGTGATAGCAACTCATTTCCAATGAAGAAAAAGATTGTCGCTTCACGAATAGCACTATTGCTACCAAACGCAGAGTCTAATTGTGCCGCCACTCCAACCAATAGAAAAAGCACCACCTTTTTGGCGATGCCTTTGAAACCAACTTTACTTTTCAACTCTCCGTTATAACCTGCTGCGAATACTCCTGTGATATAGTCAATAGCTGCCATGATAACTAGAACTTTCAATGTTGTATCCCATCCTCCCAAAAAGTACCCGCAAAAAGCTCCGAAGGTAGCTATAAATATTTTCATTAATACATCAATACGCTCCATCTTTTCACTCCTTTTCTAAAAATAAAAAAGCTTGCTTATCGCACGCTTCGTTTTGTTGTAAAAGCCGTATTTTATTCAGAATGATTTTATTATTATTTATTTTCACCGAAATGTTTTATTGTACCGTGTTATTTGTTATCGTTTTAAGTAGAAAGCAGGTGTGCATATGAAAGAGATAATCGATTTAGCTTTAATTTTCTTTTTCTTTCTTCTAATAGTCTTCATTGTATGCTTTATATTACAAGTATTCATGAAGATTTTTGGTAGGAAAAAACAAGCTAACAAATCTATTGAAAAAGAATTAAAAAATCATTCCTCAACACAAGAAAATAATAATCATAACGATTCAGGAACAAATGCTAATGATGCTGAAGCTAACTGGATGAATGCCGTAATGACAACCACATTTATTACAGCGTCTATGAAAAGTGCTCAGGATCATTCGGAAGGTAATAATCACGATTCGAATTCAACGAATCATGACGACGCAGATTCATAGAATTAATTTAACTTAGTGATTTAATCGACATTAAGAGTAACGTTTTTTAAATCACTTTTTATTAATCTTAATCCTTAGTTCTTTTACAAAAATAACTTCCCCCGCACCAAATACGTTCGTTAATATTTAGAACCCATATACATTACACTTACAGTCGCCTTTTCTAAAAATAAAAAAGCATGCTATAAGCACGCTTCGTTTGATTGTAAAAGCCGTATTTTGTTCAAAATAAAAAAAACAGTTAATTACATCTGCTCCTTGTTCTCTAAATCAGCTATTCTACTATGCAAATCAACAATTTGCTCTCCTAAATTTGGAATAACTTGCTTTATTTTATTAATTTCATGTTCATAATCTGGTGTATCTTGTATAGGTGCTGCAAATGCTATTGGTACTTCTGTTTCATCAAGGGTTGGTGGTTTCTGATTTTTGATATCCTCGAGTTCTTTCTGAATATCAGCTAATTGCTGTTTGATTTTTTCTAACTCTGAAGGTTCTTCAGGCTTGGGTTCTTCGGGTTTCGGTTCAGTCGTTTTAACCCATTTACCATCTTTAAATAATGGGTAGTAAATTCCATCAGGACAAACCTCTAAAGTGCAATTTTCAGGAATGTCAGGCCCATAACCTATAACAACATCTTCCTCGTATGGCACTTTAATAGTTCCAGACTCTACATGTTCCATTACACAATTAGGGCAGTCGTATTTACTAATTGATTCTCCATCTTCTTGAGATGGTATATACGTACCACCCTGAATGGATTGATGTAGCTGACAAAGTTTCTCTTCAGTGACAATCTCTCTTACTTCTTCTCGATATAAGGTTTGTTTCTCATAAATTGGTTTCTCTTCCAAGGGAATCATTTCGGTGAATCGCCCTTCAGAGTTATAGCAGTATCCATAGTATTGAGTCATTTAATTTCCTCCTCTTTACGGAGTCACAAAAGTCTGAAGTATTCTGTAACGTTTTCCTTTAGTATCCAAATGGATTTCCCCGTTGAATCTAATTAATAATCTCGACATAGTTCCATCTGGTGATGCTATATCTGTAGTGAGTGAACCTATAGGACGTACTCCTTCAGGAAGTGTTGTCACTATAGGATTCGTTGAGTCGGCATTTCGAGTTACGTCCAACATCAAAGTGACAATGTTTCCTCTTCTAACGATATTCTGAACTGTCCCACTTGTAGGAGTGAAATCACTCGTGATAACTAGGTCAATTGTGGCGTCTTTGGGGGTTGAGACACTTCCGTCAGGTTTTATTCTGAATGCTTTATTCCACTCCCAATCAGCTCCACCTACTGTAGCACTAGGCACGAAAGATAACTCCCCGTTACCTGACTGGTATATTCTCCAGCGAATAGCTGTAGAGCCTCCCCCTTGAATTAGCCCTGAACCGTTTGTCTCTACAAAGTTAATCCCAGAAAACTTAAGAGGACCATCCATAGTATCCCCTGTTTTCTGAACAGTTTTATCCTTATCAGCCAACTCTTTCCATACAGACCAGTTACCAGTGTTAACCTTTGTACGGTAATACTGTTGAGGGGCACTCCATCTAGTGGCATGTTGTACCCAACTAGAAGCGTTAGCCACTTGGAAGGTCTCTATTAAGTAGTACGCTGTAGTCCCGTCTGGTGAGTTTTTCAGTTCGTTGCCAAAGTATTTACCTACAGTAGTTAAGTCGTTACAGTCTAATTTGTGACAAGGGTGAGCTTGACCGTCATCGTTTGTTAGTTTTACATTCTGAGTAATAGAGTCATCAGAGTGTTTTACCCATCCAATCCAGTTTCCATTATCAATATAATTAGTGAAGAAACCACCTTTAAAGTCTTTAGCGAGAACAAGCCCGTATCCATCTGCATTTAAAAATGAAATACCTCTCCATGAAGCCTTTGAAGGAACTGAATTGAGTACTGATCCATGGCAGTAGATAGTGTTCATCCCTGCGCCTGCATTTTTAATAATCAACAAGATGTCAGATGCTGGATCAGACGTGCTTATCGTCTGAGTACCATTATCCTTGGTAATTTTCTTCATCTGAGCTGTATCTGATAATGCTACAGGGATATTGCTATAAGAAAGAGTCCCATCATCTTTTAGTTGTAGATATTTCCCATTAGTCATATTACCTAAATACGCATCTGAAGTACCGACTCCAACGACTGCTTGCTTAGGAGAACTTCCTGCATACAGTCTAGGAACTGTCAGGTTCCCAGTCATGGTATCTCCTGTTCTTTTTACTGCTCCATCCGCTTTTGCACCAGCTGCAATAATTCCATCAATATCGACACCTTCAAACTTCTTTCCTGCTTCAATTGCTTTTTGAATTACTGGAAATTCATTTGTAGATTTCATCGCATCATCAGACATTATTGATTCATCTACTGTAAATGCAAACTTACAAGTTTCAATTACTTTGTTATTCGGGAAAGTGAATCTCAACTGTGCAATAACATTACCGTAAGCAATCAGAGTTTGCGTACTTAAAACAACATAGTACTTACCCTGCATTTGATTCACATTCTGCACATCTTGGAATACTCGCTTACAATCAGGCTTTAAAAATGCAATTTGTACACTTGTCGCTGATGAAAAATCTGTTACCACTTTATCATGAGTAACATTGATTAATAGTTTGGCAGAGTTTAAATCATTCTGATAAAACCGGATGAGCTTTAGTTCCTCTTCTTTTACATTGAAATCCTTGTGTTGCATAGTATCAATTGTTATTTCTCTTATTTTAAGTATTTCTGCCAAATCACTCACCCCTTTATGATAATTTTCGTTCTAATAACGATAATTTTTCTTCAATAACTTTGATTTTAGTCTTCAAATCATTAATTTCTTTATCTTTCGCGATCTTTTCTTCTTGAAACGCTCTAATTTGAATAGATAAAGAAGAATATATTTCAGCTGCATTTCTTTCTTTTGTAACAAAACATCCAGGAGTATTCTCATCATCAGCAATCCAACCGTATCTAGTCGGAATATCATTTGTAGTAAATACAGTCGGATCGTCTTCTTGACGATTCATCCGCATTTCATACAACTGTTCCGTTTCTGTTTTCAAATTATATTGTTGAATATTTAACGCCATAATTTTTTCTAAAGCGCTAAACTGTACATCTCTAATGTTCGTTTTATACTTACGTTGTGATGATGTTTCGAAATTACTTGCCATCACAGGTGAGTAAGAACTACCTGACCCAGATTTAACCTGTAATTTACCCGCATATCCAGAAACATTACCATTTCTAAGAAGTACGTTTTGAAATCGAAGATCCGTTTCGAGATTGGGTGTTGCAACTACATCAAGCATGTTTATACCTTGTAAGTTAAAAACAATAGAGGACTGGCTGTCCAACCATACGGATTTAGATCCGCCTTTTAATGTGACTCCTCCTGTTGCTTCTACCCAAAAAGAGCCATTTTTTGCATAATGACTAATCCCGGAACCTCTAATGGTTACAGTGTTATTTGAATCCATCCAGACTGGACCGTTATTCGCATATTGTGTTATACCTTCAGATTCCAAATAGAATCGACCGCCTCTTGCATATTGGGTTATCTCTTTGCCAGAATTAATAGTTATGTTTTTATCCCCATGTATAAGAGTATCGCCATTCGAAAAGAGGTTAATCTTACTTGGATATTTCGGATCGCCTGAAAGTGTTTTTCCGTTAACTACACCCATACTTGCAGCATAATAAGTTCCTGTATTTTGTTGCGATATTGCAAAGGTTCCGTCTGAAAATTGGCTAACATTGACATTATCATGAAGTAGAATTGTGGGTTGCATTCTTCCGTCTGAATTCCAGTAATAACCTAAATACATTCGTGTTAAATTCGATTCCATTAAGCGTATAAATTGTTTTTCTATATGAACGTAGTTAGATCCACTATCAGTGCGCAGTGTAGAACCTTTAATTTCTCCTGCTAAAATCCGTTCTGCTACAATACCCCTGCCTGTAATCGCGTTCCTAAAGGTCATTCCTCCGTCAGTACTTACACCTAATCCGGCACTATTCAAGACTACAACATAATTCGGATTGTTCTTATCCTTCGCAATTAATCCTTGTGGCATGATATCTAATTCACTAGTTACGCCTAAAATCATACTCGTGACATTCGCAACCTCTTCTGCCATCGCATTGATTGGGAGCTTTTCTCGACCTGCTATCAAATCATTAATTGTTTTAGCAGCATTATCTAAATTAGATTGATACCTTTTGGTAATATCTTGGTTTCCAAAGGTTAATTGAACATCCAGTATATTACCACGCCAATCACGTAATACACTCCGATTTACAACACGTACTTCTGCATTCAATCCAATTCTTTCATCAATAAGAAATACCCGATCACCAAGTCCACTCTGAGCAATCGGGTATTTCTGCTTCGTTAAATCGTGTATATCAGCAGTAACGCTAATTTTTAAACTTTCATTCACAATTGTTTTTAAACCGCTATCCATTGTTGCTGATAATTTTATGCGACCGTCCTTTAAAGGTGGAGCGTGACGCACTCCGATTCCAGGAATGCTTGCAAGTGGTGATGTATACTCACGAATCAATTTAGCGCTTTGCCAACCATCTTCTTCTGTGAAATCACCGTACCCTTTAGCGTATGTCCAAAAACCCGATGCATCAACTTCTTGAACTATATTAGAAGCATTCAATCTATGGCGGTACATGACGTTTAAGTCAACTCCAATTTGCGGTGCAATGGTTACAACCTTGCCGAGCACCTTAAATTCTGCCCCATAACGATTCAATGCATCTTTAAACATTTCAAGTCTGGTAGCCCCACCACCAAATCCTTCCCATTGTAACGAATTGTAACTTCCGTTCAATTGATAAACATAGCCACTTCCATTGAAAATAGTTGCAAAGCAAGCATTTGCAGTAAAGGATTGATTATATTCTTCATACACGCGACCATTGTCGAAGTCATCATAAAATTTCGGTACCGCTTTAATCTCGGCAGTTAATATTTTCCCTTCACCCTGTTTTTTCAGATAAACAACTTTATATTCTGTTTCACTATCATCGACTAGAGTCCACATTTCTGAGAGTCTATTAAGAAATATCAAATTCACTTTATTGGGTGGCATCTTTGCAGAAAACACACTATTCCCATTTAATTCTTCTTCAATTAAATAGGTTATTTGTGTGATATACTCTATATTTTCTAAATCACGTACATACATATCAATTCACCTCACTTGTAGTAAAACCTAAAATCGAATTCTATTGTTGCTGAGGTGCAATTAAACACTTCTAAGGTATTCCACCCGGGTACAAGTTCAATGAAATCCTTCTTTGTATTCCTCAAAAAGGATAATCCGTTTCTTCCTATACTCGGACCTGAATAAATAATGGTGTCTGTGATATATAAAGCTGACGTTATTGTCGCTGTGCTAAGATTCGTATGATTCTTAAGCATAAATCCTGCTGTACTACCAGCTACATCACTAATTGTTATTTTTAATTCTTGTTCAAAAGGATGAACTGGAATGTTACCAGGATTAAAAATTTTAAATCGTTGACCTGCTACGGCTTTGTGTTTATATATCCTTGACGCAGGATCACTGATAATTCCCATCCCTGTTCCCCATAATCCACTACCTGGGCTAATTCCATCACCTTGAATATCTGATGATTTACCAATCGATTCAGCGAATGGCAAGTCTGCTGTTTCAAATTCTAATTCACCAAATCCATATTTGAGTTGCTGATCTATATCAAATGTAGACGAAAGTTTTACTTTATAATGCTTTCCGCTAACGAATTGATTATCTCCATTTTGATACTCTAATCGTCTTAGTTCCCTAATATAAAAAGATTCCGTACTCAGTACCATTTCAAATAGTTTATCTCGCGTTATTGCTACATCTAGTAAATCCTGCGCTTTAAAATAAAAGGGTACGGTTATAGTCCGTACCCCATAAGTAGATCCTGTGCTAATTCTTCCATTTGCCCCTTCTACTTCTGTATAAGTAGGACGCATTTCAATCGATCCCACACGAAAGTCTTGCGCTTGGACGTTTATGTCAGATAGCTTCATAATTTGTCCATTCATTCTTGAGATTTGTACGTCCATTAGAAATACCTCCTTACTGTGTTTTCGACCGCATTCCCTTCATTTACATAAGGTCGTACAATACGTCCTACTGTTTCGCCTTCCATAACAACTTGTAGATTATCTAATTTGTCACCTAGATTTTTAACTGCATCTGCCACTAATCTAGTATCATTTTGACTTGTGACATTAGCTGATTGAGAGTTAACCATTGCTTGTTGCCCAAAATCCGATGATGAATTAACGCCTGATACATATGATGTTGCTTTGTAACTACCTGAAATAGAAGGAATTACAGGAGCCACTACATCGCCAGGGAGAATATCACCCATCTGAATTGAATCTGTCAAACTTGAAAACCCATCTTTAACAGCCGATGCCATGTCTAATGCAGTACGCACAAGAGGATTTATCATACTATCCATTCCCTGATCTAAACCTTGACCTACGTACACCCCTATATCCCTCATCACACGTGAAGGAGAGTGAATACGGAAAAATCCAGTAATAGTATCTTTTATGGAACGACCAATATTAAACACCTGATCTATCAGTTTATTGGCGTAACTATAAATACCATTGATCATTCCGGATATTATTTGCTGACCAATTGTGAAAAAGTAGCCTACAAAACGCTGGACTGTATTTACTGCTTGTCCTAGTACCCAACCAATCGTTGAAACCACATTGTTCATTTTGCTCTGTATTCCGCCTATAATAGCATCCCAAATCCCAACAAAGAAATTTTTGAACATACCGCCCCAGCTTTGTGCTAGACGGGTTATAGTTTCTAGTTTTGAACCAAAGAATACATATAAATCTGCAAGAGCATCATTCCAAATTTTCTTTATATCTCCCCAAAACTTACCGAATAACCGACCTATGTCATTTCCAAATTTACCAAGCCACTTTAGGACTCTCCCAGCACCCCATAATTGCAAGTAACCCCAAATCGCTTCTAGTGCTCCGAACCAAATTTCCTTAACCCCTTCCCAAACTCCAACCCAATCGCCGGTAAAAAGAGAAGAAAAAACTTTCACGATTCCGAGTATAACTTTTAGAATTCCTTGTATAAAATCACGTATCGCTTCTAGCGTTCCAATCACAATCTCTTTAATAATCGGCCACGCGAATTGGAAAACAGCGACTATAATCGGCATTACCGCCTTTATGATTTCACTCGATACGGACCAACAATCAGAAAAGGCTTGTTTTATCTGACTGCCGTTTTCTAGCCAAAACTGAGCTATTTGGGTTCCAATCGCAGTCATGAAGGACCATATCTCGCTTAAAAATTCGCTTATTGCTTGCTTGATAGACGATACAGTGTTAACAACCGTTGTAATTGTTTCCTGATTCATCCCTAGCGATTTTAATAGTGCTGTTCCGTTTTCTTCATCACCTGCGAACAATGCAAAAATGCCTTGCATGAATACTGCAAAGCCTGAAAAAACTTGTTTAATTGTTTCAATTACCCCTCGAACTGTTTCACCAAATGATATGATAGCTCTAGTATTCTCTGGTGACATTCCTAGTGAAGTGAGCATACTAGCTGCTCCATCACTATTTCCTTGTAAAACTTGCCAAAACGCTTTAAAAACGGTTATCACATTATTTACTGCGTTCCTAAATGGTTCTATATTTTTATACGCATAAGTAAATCCTAAAGCTAAACCCGTTATCGCAGCTGCTAGCGCCCATGCTACGGGACTTGCCATAGCTAATACCATTACCGCTGGTTTAATAATCATCCATAAAGCAGCAAACGCCGCCCTATACCCTTTTAATAATCCCATTCCTGCACCTAATGGCAGCAATAGGAGTGTTAAGGCTGGAACTAACATCATTGTCCCCTGGATGAATTTCGCTAAAGTAGGATGTGCTTCATTAAATGCAATGACCATTTTTGCCATTGTGTTAACAAAATTATATATAGGTATCATTAAAGCAGCAAACGCATCCCTCATTGGCTGTAACGCTTCAGTAAGTGACTCTATCATGTCTTTATATGCTTTTGCGTATTTAGGGTTCATTTCCATATTAGCTTTATGCAACTTGCCATAAAACATAACTGCTCCAGCACCAACGACTAAAAACGCTTGTCCCATCCCCATAACAGATTGGTTAATAATACGAATTTGATCATTTAACTGCTTCATATTCGCAGTAGGTCCAAGAAATTCTAAAGCCAACTGAGCAGCACTACTTCTATTCGCCAATCGTTCCATTGCATTTGTTGCTGCTAAAGCACCTCTAGAAACGTTGTATAATGGATTCCCCATACGTTGTAAGTTACCTTGTAGTTTACTGGATGTTGTAGACATGTTGTTCAACATACCAATGGTTTGCAAAATACTAGCTTGTTTCATTCTGTCTAGTTTCATAATTTCATCATTTGCGGCTTTTTCTGCCTTACCAATTCTGTTAACCTGAGCAATTAAATCCTGAGCGCTACCAGAGTATGTTGCCATACTCATAGAAGCATCTAAATAAGCGAGTTTAGTTCGTTTTAATTCTTCAATATGAGGTTTCATAGCTTCTCGTTGTTCGTATTTCATTTGCCGTAATCTACGACTATATTCACTGTTAGCATCCCCCATATTTTCAATGCTACGTCGATATTCTCTGGAGCTTCGACTGGTCGATGTGACAAAATCATTCATTTCACGACGCATCTGTTGAATCTCGCGACGCATTTGATCAGTTTCAGCCCTAAACTGAACAACCAATTCTTCTGGTGCGGCGAAATCTCTCCCTCCTTTCTAATTGAAGTTGAGATTTTGTAAGAACTGCATATGTTCTTGCGCTTTTTGCATTTTTTCTTCTATAGTTAACTCTTGATTATTTTCTCCATTCAACTTATTACGGTCGAATAAATCAGTTGGTTTTAATTGCTTTTTAGGATCGTGATGATAGGCTACACGAATCATAAGCGCAAACACGCTATTTGTTTGTAACTCATCAAGGTGTTGCTCATTCCGACCTATCATCATATTTTCGAATTCACGAGGGGTAAGTTCCATAACCTCGCTAGGTAATAATTTTAAATACCTAAACCCATCTTGCTGAATTTTATCTAAGTCTTCGCGAGTAAATTCTCTTATTCTTCGACCTTCCCGAACATTTCCTCTACCATTTCCATCATCTCTGGGTTCTCTGTTGCTTCTGGATTCTTTGCTAGATACTGCTTCTTCATTTGTTTTCTCAACTTTTTTGTTGTCTTTTGGTAAAAAGTACTTTCTGCTACCACCTCATTTAAAAGTTCTTCAATGAATTCTTGAGAGATTTTCCCCTCTTCAAATTGTTTTTCGATGTTCTCCATGACTTTATCGCGTGTAAATCCTTCTTTTGTATGCATTAATCCAAAGTAGATAGCATCAACAAATAGCTCTAAATCTCCTTGCATACAAGCCATTACAACTTCGTTTGAACCGCCTTCATATTTTTTATTTAATTCATAGATGTTTCCAAAAGTAAGTTTTAATTCGTATTCTTTTTTATCGATTTCAAAACGCATATATATCAATCTCCTCTTAATCGGATATTATTTTAAAACTTAAAAAGGACGGTAAAAACCGTCCTTTACTGACCTGCACCCTTAGGGATTTCTGTGAGTGTTTCTGTTCTTACAGATCCGGATAATTTTACTTCAACTGAATAAGAAACAAATTCACCGTTAGATGAAGAACGTTCAAAAGAAGTAATCATATAGTTACCAGCTTCTGCTTCTTTCGTTCTCATATTAATTTCATAAATCTCCATATATTCACCATTTCTAATGGCAGCCTTAACAGCAGGATAATATGGATCTCCTTCTGCTAATGTACAAGAGAATGAACGAGTTTCTTTTCTTTTTCCATAATCAGAATACGATCTATCTTTAGACTCCGCTTCAATTTCATCAGCTTCAATATTATGAGAGTCTTCGGTTTGGTCAAACGGTCTAACTAATACAGATTGATTGGTCTGATCCTTTATTTTTGCAGCGATAATAAACTCATCACCGCGGTACATTTTGTTCTTAACTATTCCAGGTGTTTCAGCCATATATATCACACTCCTTAATTTACATAGGCTTGTTGGTATTCAAAAATCATTGTTAGTTGCGCAGAGCCAATTCCACTTGGAGCAGTTGTTACTCTCCGAAAATAAATCGTTTCAATTGAATCACTACCATCTTCATTTCGAAGATGTACTGTGTAACCGTTACTTCTGATTTTATTAGCAACCTTTTCAGCTACTTGCATTGCCTTATCTGTCGTCACATTAAAAAACCTTACTACCATCGTGTATAGTAAGGTGTAATGATCTTTTGAAGTTTTATCATCATTTATAGATAAAATCGGATAATATACCGAGGGAATGACTAGTTCTTCTGGAACTTGATCATGATAAGCGAATGTATTAACAGGTAAACTGTCGTATACAAAAGCTTTCATAGAACCATGTATTTGCTCATACATAATTACCTCGCTCCATTCTGTACCCATTGTTTAAATTGGCGGTCAAATGAACGCTGAAACATACGCTCATAAATGACAACTGCATTATCCCAATAGGGACGACCTTCAATAAATTTAGCAGTTAGCATCATTCCTGTTGGTGCGTGTGGGTCATATTCAAAATTATGTCCTTCCCATCTACCAGGAACGAATCTCCTTACCTGCTGCCAACCATCATTTTGCATTTTGGCGTATTTTAAATTTGTCCCTATCTCTAACACTAAACCGCCATCAGAGGAACGCCATACGTTTCCATCTCCGCCTTTATCAAACGAATTTAGCAGTCGTCTTGTATCTACAACTGCTAATGAAATGATTTGATTTTGAACCTCTTCTAGAAATTGAAATCCGCTAGCTTCAAGCCATAAAGCAACGTTCCGATCTAATCCGCGTGCCATACGATTCAACTTTGCACTGAACTCACGAAATCCTCTAGTCGTTATTTGACTAGCCATGGCTCACTCTTCCTCTCCGCAGTGGCTTTTATATGTGAAACCTCACCAGTAAGTGGATGTACTACTGGAAAGGGATTGCGTATATAGTAAACGACCCTAGTATTCTTCTTGATTACCTTGTCGTTATGTTTTATATCTGTACCAGGCATAAATAACAATCGTGTATGCTGTTCATTTAACTGATTTGGAGCAGATTGTATCGCAGTAGGTCTAGCAACTGCCACATTTTCTGCAAAGTAGCAGCTTTGTTCTGCAATATCAGGAGTGTCATGGTATAAATAAACCTCTTCTCCTGGTTGCCCGTACTTCCCAGGCTTTGTTTCCTTCTGCACATGGTAAATATCACATTCGTGAACAAACATACCTTGAAGAGACATTAAATCGTCCTCATTTTGAATGTGACTTTATTTTTCCCTTTATGATCCATGAATTTCTGCAGGAGATATAGAACTGAAGGTTTCGTTATACTGCCACTATCCTTTGTATAAGAATAGTCACCTCCACCAATACTTTCAGACTTAATTCCCTTCATTGCAGTTGTATCAGCATTTGTATAAGCGTAATACTGAGCCAATTTCTTACACGCTAACTTCACTTCTGCTGGAATCTCAGGATATTTCTTCTTATCACAAAAATCTATTTTAGAGAGATTATAAATCTCTGTATCCGCTTCAAGTATGTCCTGCTCCAATAGAGGAACAGGACGTTTCTTGACTTCAGGCAGTACAGTATAAACTATTAATTCTTGAGCAGTAATAATTGTCATACTTATCACTCCTCTCCTTTAGATTTACTACTGTCTTTTCGAACTACAAATTGTTCATTACCATTTAGATAATCATAGGTTTTCTTTGTAACCTTCTCTTCTTGGTCCAATAAAAAAAGACGTTCATGGACGTCATATGTTTTACCAACTATTAATTTAGCGTAGTAGTTCAAAAGTCATCACTCCTTAACTTTGATAACTTTCGCTACTGCATCTTCCTCTTCGAACTTCACATCAACCTTTGCAGTTAAAACAATAATGAATTTACGAGCGCGAATATCCTTATCTACTTCAATTCGAATATTACGGCTCATACCTGTCACAATATTTTTAGGAGGAGTTAATAAAATATCAGATACAGTATTTTCTCCATCATTATATGGCTGTAACATAGCAATTCCCTCTACTGGTACACCATAAGCAGAAGCTAAACCACCTTGAAGTGAAACATCCCCTAAGTTAGTTTGTCGCATCGCTACTTGGTCTTTCCATTCAATTTCTAAACCATGCGATGTGTAAAACTTCCAATCTTTAGGGTTACGCAGGTATTTAGCCGGAACAGCTTTATAAGCTTTCTTAAATACATCTTTAGTAAATACGCCTGCAGCACCATCTACAACATGCGAAGTTGCTTGTTTACGTAGGCCATCTAATAAAGCTAAATATGAATCTGTAGATGCTATATCACCATTCAAAATTAGCTCTTCGATATCTAATGCAGCACGATCTGCTATCATCTGCATGATAGTATTTTGAAGATTACCGCCCTCAATATTGTTTTCCAATGTATCATAAGTAATATGCACTTCCGCAATTACTTCTTTAGCATTTAACGTAATTGTACTAGTTGATGGAGCAGAGCGATCAGAGTCTTTTAAAGGTACACCTTCAACACCAGGGCGAAGAATACGGGAACCAAAGCCGATTTTTTCAATTTTAAGTGTGTCTGAAGCCATTTGAACAAAGCGCGAGTCCTTTAAAATAGTAGGAGAGTTTTGCACCATACGTAAGAATGTATCAGCTTGTTCAGGATTCATTAAACCGCCACTAGCTAATGTGGCAAGAGTAACGTCTGCTTTTTCAATAATTGTTTTGTTATTAAGTGTCATATATATTTTCCTCCTTCAGGCTTACAGTAAGCCATTCCATACAGATTTTTTAACTTCTGCTTTCTCGACAACATCAGTATCTTGCTGATTACTAATACCTTGAGATTTCTTTAATGCTTCGATCTCTTCACGTAAAGGAGCGGTAGCAGCTTCAACAGCTTTTTCCACCTTAATATCTTCTTCTGTTTTTTCCTCGTCGAGATTAAGGTGTTTCTTAACAGTAGCTAACTCTTCCTTAATTGGGCCAACAGCCTTTTCTACTGCTGAAGTTAATGTTTTTTCTAATTGTTCTTTGTTAAACTCCATATTGTTTCCCTCACTCTCTGCGCCTTCCGTTGAAGGTGTGACGCATGTTTTTAGATTTGTTAATGACTCAATAGCAGCGTCGATATCTCCCATGTTTGGAACACTGATTTTCTTACCTGCTTTCTCCACTTCTTCAGCAAGAGATACAACAGGTTTGTCCTCCCATGCCTTTACAACTGCTTCTGTGTCCTTCAATTCATTGATAATCTCAACAAATTCAAGTGCGGCTGCTTCAATACGATCTAAGTCGATAGCATCAGCAGTAGGAGCATTCCATAATGATTGATAGAAAGTATCTTCTAGTGCAGAGAAAGAGGCGTTAACATCACGGCGATGTTTGTTCTGATTAAATTTATCTCTAACCTCGCCTTTTTCAACTTTCTCTCCACTAAAAAAGCTCTTCATCAATTGGAAGAAGGACTTAAATTGCTTCTCTTCAGTTTTAGTTACTTCTTCTTCAACCACTTCTGTTTCTGCGACTCCTGCAAGGGAATATCCTTTATAGTCTCCCTTTTGGATAGATTCCCACACTTCCTCAGTTGCCTTAGTAACAAGCACCCATGTTCCTTTTGCTATTACCTCACCGTTCACTTCCATATCAGCAGGAGCGATATATGATTCAACTACTTCACCAACTCCTGCTTGGAAATCATGGTCCTTATCAATCTGTCGATATTTCAGCATGAACTCATGAGCAGCTTTCTCGATAGTCACTTCGTCAGCGAAATCGTTATGACTATCGAGAACACCCGGTTCATAAACAATTCCATATACTAAGCGTTTTTCTTCATCATTTGATTTAATAACACGCACTTCTTTTTCAAAGTTCGGCTCTTGGTCTGATTTAGTCAAAAAGAATTCTCTTTTATTTGCACCTGCATTTACATAAGAAACGTGTGAGACTTGTAGATTTTTCAATTTTCGCTTTGTCATCTGTTCTATTCACCTCCTTTCAAATATGAATCAACATAGCTTTAGAAGTCTTCATTTTCTACTCAACTCCTTCAAAGTTTCTTCCCTAATCTTCTGCTTCTCTTCTTCAGATAGCCCTAATATGTTTTTATCTACTGAAGGGGACATAACACATTTGCAATTCACTCTTTCTTTCGCACTTAACGAACTATCACGAGGAAACATACATTTCTCACCAGATCCAGGCAGTTTAAATTCTTCCTCTACCGGAACCGTTGTACCGTCATACGCCACATGATTTTCCCGCGGTTGATTATTCTTCGCACCGCTATGACGCCACTTCTTACCCGTAACCGCAGGGGATTGGTAATATGATTCAAATTGAGAAGCGGAACATGCTGCAAGGACTTCGGTCTGCGCTGTCCTCTTCGCTCTTTTACGGTCGAATTCCGGAAGCTTCGCAAGCTCTCTTGCTATTTCACGAATACCTTTCCCTTTCTCTAATCCTTCGTTTAAAATCCGCTCTACTGCTTTGTGAGAGTTAATCTTCATAATCTTTCCTAATTCATCAGCCCAACTGTCAATCCACTTTGTAGTGCGTTTTGAGAAGATATTAAATTGAATATTTGGGTCAATCGCATCCATAAAAGCTTTTGTCATGTCCTTCATCGTATAATCAAGAAACTTCCTTGCTGCTTTGCTCAGGCTTTTAGCAAAGGTATCCGCTCCAAATAGGCTACCAGTGACAAAGTCGATAATGTCCTTTATCTTGATACCCTTCTCCACAGCATCTTTTTTCATATAGTTCTTAATTCCATCGACAAAGTACTTCTTCTGTTTCCGAAGCAGTTTAGCAATTTCTTTTTCAAATTCCTCAACGTATCCTGGTAACATGTCCAATACTTCTAGATCCGTAGGCAATGAAGCTATAAAATCGTCCGTATCAGCCTTTGCAATCCATTCATTAAGAGAAACTAAGAGCTTATCAATCTTCTGCATTTTGCATCGACTCCAGTACGTCACGTAGGTCTTTCATTACATTGACTAGTTCCTCATTTGAATTGCTGTCAGCTGACTTCTGTAGAGTTTCTCCTAATCCTTTTTGCCAACCACTTACTTTACGATGTCTTTCTAAAACTAAAGCAACCGGTTGATCTACTTCAGGAATATCATAATCAGAGAACTCTTTATTTAGCATATTACCAGCGATATTACGTATATCTCGAAATGTTAAACCGCCCTTATCAGCCAATACCTCAATGGTTTTAACCATATCTTCCGTGTTACTAATTTCTGACTTACGTAGGTTCACATATACGTGTTTTAATCCATATGGAAGCAGAAGAACGTTATTAATGATGAACTCTAAGCTGTTACGCTCAGGTTCAAACACCTGCTCTTCTGTAATCTCACGCACAGATTCAGCAGTTGCTCTGTTAAAGTCTCTAATATAGCCGACATATACATCAGGCAAACGGAATGCTGATTGTACCTTTTGGCGTGATTTCTCATCGTATTCAAGGAATAGAGCATCATTTTGCAAGATATCAGCTAAAGATTTAAGCTCAATATCCACCGGTGTTGGGGTGTCACCTACAATACCTTCCTCCGCACTTTCCACTTGCAACAAGAGATATTTATGTTGATTATCCTCGCCTTCAACATTTGAAACATAATCAGTAATCGCCGCTTCACTTTCTTCTGATAAAATGCCGTTCTTTAATAGAATAGCCATCGGGATATGTCTACCTTGTTTAAAATAACGCAGATTTAATTCTTCTGCCTTTCTAGCCCCTACCATGTGTACAACATGCGATACCCAACGTGGAATGCCATATGGTCCATTACCAATCTTCAAATGAATAACTTCGGTAGCGTTTTTTTCTCCTAACGAAACATCGGAAAACTTACCAGTCTCTTTATTTAAGAAACGTGGATCGCCAAACTCTTTGAAATAAGTGTCTACTGATCCTACTCGTTGTACATAGCGACGAAATCTCTTTTTTCGTTTGATTTCTTTTCCATTAATTAAGTACGTTACTTCTTGAGGTTTGTCATCTTTACGTGTCACTCGCATGTATTGCGGTAACATATTTATTAATTCTGCAGGTTTTCCTTCTAAATTACGAATCGCTTCAATATAACCATTTCCAGTCGTCTCTTTATCATCAATACCTGTTTCAAGAATCTCCTTGAATGGCTTTTCGAAACTAAATAACGGAATAATTTCAGTATCAACTAACGTCCACTCCGCCTTCATTTCAGGAGTTTCTTTGTTATCATCCTGCTTATACTTCATTTCATGACCAAACCCAGCTATATTACGCTTGTACGCATCAATACATTGACCAAGAATCGTACTATTTTCTCTAATCTGCTGTAGGTCTTCTATTCTATAAGGTGGTTCAATGATTTCATTTACAGCATACTTCTCATTTTCACTCTCTTGCTGGCGGGATAGTACCTGAGCACTTGTTCCCGCTGCCTTAATTACTTTGGCACTAACTTTCCTTTTATTCATCATTAAGCTGCTTCACCTCTTTTCTTTTTCTTCTTTTTACGCAGTCCGTAAATAATTGTATTAACAAAGTATCTTGTTTCGTCCATATGGTGATCATTCTCTTTCAGTGGCTTATCTTCACCACGTTCAACTGATTTCTCATCCCATATATAAGAAGCGAATTCTTTAAATGTTTCGTTACAGCAATCGTTAAAATAAATAATGCCCGTGTTAAGCGCAACACCGACATTACCAATACCCTCTTTAACATTATTTCGGGCCTTATATACTTTTCGTTTGTTCCTAACTAGCAAAGCTATAAATGAAGCAGCGGACGGGTCAACTACTGTACCATGGATTGGCAAATCCCCTACAAATCCCTCAAAGTCTTCGTAGTATTCCTGGTCTGTTTTCTGCTTTTCCGTTTCTCTACCGCTATAACGGTACTCCTTCACCTTGTACCATACTTCTTCGCCTTTTTCGATGCACTTACCCCACAAGCCATATACCATAGCGTTCTGCGTACCATAGTCACAAGAAACAAAGTATTCAACGTATTCCCTTTGGATCGTAGGGACTTTATGTTTATCCTCATCAAACATATCAAATATAAGTCCTGAAGCAGCTGCCCATTCACCTTTGATATATCTACGATAGAATACGCCACTATACATGCGGTGATACCTTCTTTTCGTCTTCTCGTCTAATGACAAATTATCATCCATAGAGAATTTAAGGTGCAGTAGATTCTTTTCTTTCTTTTGATCCAACCACTTCTCTTTAAACCAGTGATATGGCCCTGCTGGGTTACAGTTAACTTTTATACCCTCGGTTTCCCGATATTTATTAGGGGAATAGACTATATCTTCATCTCATTCTAGAGATGCTCGGCGCTTCCCCATAAGGAATTACACCTTATGAGTACAGATTTCATAAGCATAGAAAAAAGCGACGTTAGTCGCTTCCTTAGCCTGTATATCTTAGTCGTTACACCTTCCAAAGGGTTTCCCCTATGGCTTGGCACGGTATTGTCATATCAAACAAATTTCCAATCATTTAAAGGTTCTTTTGTTTCTGGATGTTTACCCGCTGACTTCCTTTTCCCACTAATAAACTCAGAAATTTTACATCCGTTTGTTAATCCTGCATATTTAGCAGCTTCTCTTAAAGAATTGAAAGTTTCACCTAATTTTTCTGAATGGACTTTTCTTGATTGGTAGGCGTTCTCTCCTGCTCTTTTTTGTCGAGATTCTAACGAATGCTTCCTTCCTGTTTGCGACCTTTTCATTTTCTCTTTAGTAGAATCTTTCAGAGTATAGGTTCGTATTTTCCCGTCGAAGTTCCTTACATTCACCCCTATTTCGGAAGTTCTATGTTTCGCAATATAGTATCCCTCTAATTTATTTAGTTGTTCTTCGACTTCTTCCCTTTCTCCTGTGATTTCCTTTAATATATCAAGTTGAAAGTTATCAAAACCGTATTTTTTTATTTCTTGATAAATTGGAGTTTCTACGTAATTACAACGGGTTTTATAATTATTTACCCTTCTTTTTATATCAATAGTTCTTCCTATATACTCTTTTCCACTTGGAGAAATCAACATGTAAACATAACCTTTAATATGATTGTTCATTGCAACCACCCCTTTGGTATTATTTTACTACAAAAGGATTACAATTAAAATTGGTTCGTTTTAGATTTTCACCGTTAGCACCATTTAGGCACACCTGGCACTTACCAGTTCACCGAGTTTTAAACTACATATCACTATGTAGCGTGGCTAATTTTAACCACATTTTAGAACCAGTAACTGATAGACGTCCTGTCGCCTGATTGACAAAGCTTTGCACCATAAGTGCTACTTCATCAAAAAACATTCCTGCAGCAGTTATACCTTGTATCAAATCCTGAGAACTTTCATCCTTACCACCAAAGATATAGAAAAAATTCGTTACTCCATCTTTAGTAATAGAAAGCATATTCTCACTTCGGTGGTCCTTCACCTTATAACCACGAGACTTTAGCATCTTTTTAAGTGGCGTTATAACGTTACGGCGGTGCGAACCGATTGTTTTACCACACATACCGAAGTTCTCACCCACAAAGGATTCCATTGCCCACATGACATAGGAAAGAGCCATTGATACTGTTTTCCCGGCACGAATGGAGCCATCGCAAATAATCCCGTCATAATCTTTAACGGGACTGTTAGGCTTCCACCAGGTTAATACCTTCATCTGCTTCTTGGAGAATGGCTTGAATTTGAATGGAGCAGGTTTCTTTTTACGCTTCGGAATCGTCGACATAGTCATCCCACACTTCCTCTACCTTACCTTCTAGCGCTTCTTTAAAACCATCATCTTCATATTCTTCGCCATCTTCACCTTTAATACGAGCGGTGTCGGCTTTGGTTTTCTCTATATCTGCCTTCAATTTATCTAACTCTAGTCTTCTCTTATCATCTGCATTTGCTAACCTATCAAACCTCTCAATAAGCTGTGATAATGTCGTCATCGCCCTGGACTGAGCATTTAAGAAAGTAGCATGTTTATCCCAAGCAAATTGGATTTCCCATTCCTCTTCAAAGCCACTCTCAGTAACTTTATTCTTTCGTAATTCTTTTGTTTTATCTTCTTGATATTTAACAAACATTAATCTTTGCGCTCTAATAATAGCAGCATACTGAATCGTTATGTTTTCCCATAACATATCAATTGGATTCTTCTCCATGATCTCAGCAGCTAAATCAGCTACATCTTCTGGAAAGTGTTTTCGAAAGAAACCATGCGTCATAGCGTTATGGTTCCCTTTTGGCGGGCCATGCCCTACAGCATTATTATTACCCCATTTAGGGTTCTTGTTGCCCGAATTACCCACTGCATTCTTATTGCCAAGGGGTGCACCTGTTTTCTTGGTTTGGGTGCATCCTTTTTCATCTTTTGGGTGCACCCTTTTTCGATTCCAACCATGCCTTTTTCTCCAGGACTTAATTGTATTAATACTGACCTCATATTTCTCAGCCAGTTCCTTATACTTCATACCTTGCATGTAATCTTCTTGAGCTAACTCGTGTTTTTGTTTCACTCCATATCACCCACCACCTTCTATATAATAGGAAGTAACTCGTTCATTTCTCCCTTCGAATAACTTTTTTCTATGCAAAATAAAAAAGCAGCGGATTCGCTACTTTAATTCTTTAGCCTTAGCATAAATAGTAGAACGCGGAACACCTGTCATTTTTGAAATATCATTTACACTCAAACCATTTTCCTTCCTATTTAAAAATAAGTTCATGGCTTGTTTAACTTGCTTTTCATCCTGCCCTTTACGTCCCATATGTTTACCCATCGCTTTAGCCCTTTCTCGACCTTCAGCTGTTCTTTCATTGATTAAATCTCTTTCAAACTCAGCAATAGCCCCTAACATAGTAAACATCAATTTACCTGCAGGCGTTGAAAAATCAATTTGTTCTTTAAGAAACACCACCGCTATTCCTCGATCAGCTAATTGATTTACAATCTTATGCAAATCAAATATTGATCTGGCTAAACGATCTATTTTACAAACAACAAATTTATCTCCTTCTCTCATATACTCTAGTGCCTTTTGCAATTCTTCCCGATCACTATTAGCTCCACTGTACTTTTCAGAATATATTTTGTCACATCCATATTCTGTTAACCTTTCAATTTGTGCATCTAAGTTTTGATCTTTTGTACTTACCCTTGCATAACCAACGATAGCCATCCAAATCACCTCAAAATAGTCTAAAAGTCTTAAGAATTATATACTTTTATTTTAGACTATCTTTTAGACATTAACAACTATCTGTTTACAAAGTTTTTACCCTATAAATTTTAACTGTACAAAAGGGTCAACTTTTAGACAGACGAACAGGACATTCTTCACCTCTATTTTCGTTCGTTGTGTTCGTTTGTTTTGTAACGTATCGATAATACATGCGAAGGATGATTACCCATATTAGAATCCCAAAGAAGTCTATCCAATCCACTTGCTCACCCCTTATCTTTCTTCACCATCGACACGATACATGATGAACACATAGTTATCCAAAAGATAAACCATGTTGTCAAAATTGGATGTTAATAAATAACTTTCATCATTAACCTTCCTAACCAAATATCCATTTTATTCAAAACAAAAGAGCGCCTTCAATGGACGCTCTTTCAAATTATTAGAGTATCGTTGACTCTTTTGCCTACTCTCACCTTATTGTATGTTAAAACATTTTCGATATGAATAAGATCATTTTAAAAGAGCACCCATAATTGGTAGGTGCTCTGATATATAAAGTGGTTTTCATCCAAACAGTCCAATATATGCTCGTCCATCTCGAAAGATGAAAACAAAAAAGCACCTAATTAAGATGCCTTTTCGAAACGTGTTAACGCGAGTAGCGAACACAATGAATCTTTCCCGGTGTCACTACCATCTTATGTTCAAAATTCTTAAATATGCCTAATCGTTAATGTGTAATTTCTATATAACAAAGAAAAAAGCACCCGTTTTGGATGCTTAACGTATACTAATATTAATATTGAATAGCTCTATTGATAGACTTTCTAGAACAATGAATATACTAGCTGAAGCTGATCTATATCCAATATTCTTTCCTGTAACATTAATAGTAATCTCCGCTAAATGGGTCTGCACATCATCTTTTTCAAAAATTTTATCTTCAACCTTTTCAATTATTGCTACATTATCTACTTCTTTAAAAGTTTTCAGCAATTTTGTTTCTAATAAAGTAAAATCAAAATTTTCATCTTTAACTACATCAAATTTAATCTTCATTTTTCTTTCCCCATTTTTAACTAGTTAATATATTAATATTAGTATAATTATATATACTTTTATTACATAATTCAAAAGTTATGTTTTACAAAACTCCCCATAGTTCACATATTTAATAGAGAGAAATAGAAAAACAAATGGCAAGAGTTCCTCTTCCAAGGTCAAGATAACTCTCAACCTTCTCCAAGTCATCGCAACACTATATATTAGCTACACGCTTCACATTTGGTTAATTCGGTGACTGGGAGAAGACTAAGAATCTTCTCGTTTATACTCCATAGAGTCGGCTACTTAATGTCATTTTCGCCAATTTCGTTTATACAACGTGATTATATCAAGACGCGTATGTTTCTTCCTACGCCTTGTTTGAACCAATACACAAGACTGAGGGGAAGGTTCAGCTGTATTGGCTCAAACAAAGAGCGGAAGCTCTCTGCTCGTTTAATCGTTTAAGAAGAACCTAGCTTACGTTACATTAGTAAATATTGTGAGTAATTACTAATAAATTAAGTTATTCCTTCTATCCGGGAACGTGGCCCATTCAATCGAACGAACCATCATCCCACTTGGTAAACGATCCAGTTTTAACATAGAAATCAAGAATTCACATGACAGGTGTGATTTTACTACCTATGAGCCTACAAACGAAAGGCGGTACGTTTATACACTCAATGAGAAGTAAAATATAAATAATTTTGGGAAGCTCTTATCCCCTCTAGCCTCCGCGTCACCGAGTAACGTTATTATAATGGGAACGCTATCCCCAAAACGTATTCTCTTTTCAAAGAACTGTTTATAGGAATAGCTTATAATTTCCATGGTTTTATTTAGTCCCCCAAAAAGTTCGCATTTTGTTCGCTATTTTTAGATTATCCCTAATGCCGTAGCAATCAATTTAACCGCACTTTGCTTCTTTTCATAGAAATATGTCTTCTTGAGTAGTAGATCATGATAAACATCTGAATCTTTTACTCTCTCGTTTGTTAGGAACTTACGCTCAACGATATTCCGTTCATCTTCATCTAGTAAGTTATTAAGCGCCTTTTCTACCTGCTGCACCTTCCATTTACTCGTGTTTCTAGAATTACGTAGCTCAGGAAACAAACTGATTCCTTCTTGTTCCACTTCATTACTGAATCGCATCTTGAGTGCTCTGTATTCCTTTAAAACGCTCACTACTTCCTTCTGTACTTTCTTATCATCGATTGCTGGTAATAAAGTTAATTGTCTCTCCATGAAGGAATCCCCCCTATTTCGAATTTGTCTTTTTAACTTTACATTAGGTACGTGAAATTTTAATATCTCATTGTTGAATAAGGGAACATCGCGCATTAACATTACCCCCACCACACTGTTAGTCATTGCTCCGCTATCCATTAAGCCTTTAGCAATTTCCGTTTCTTGTTGGCCATCTTCTCTTTTGCTGCTTCCATGTTATTTGCTATCCTTGTATGGTCCTGATCAAATTGAATCATTCCATCAAACATAACTGGTGCTACTGCTTCGTCAATGTATTGTAAGTAATCCACTGGCGCTCGTTCTGTCTGATCTACTAAATACCCATAAATATCAAAATCCGCTCTTGGTATCGACTTCTTGCCTTTGGGCTGCTGTGACACCCTTACATAAGATTGAATGACTGATAGTGGTACCGCGAATACTGACTTGTCCTTACTAAACCCGATGAGGAAGAAACAAATTGCCCCCATCTTCTCCGCTATCTCTAGATAATCCAATTGATGCTGCGCGATGTTCTTTAAATCAAATCGATTTATCTCATTTGTAGATTTTGCTTCAAACGCTATAGCTCGTCCCTTATACACACCGTCATAGTCTACTGTACTTTTAGATTCGTAATAACCATCTTTCACACGTCCATAGACCATTCTTAATACCTTCACAGGAGTTGGACGCTTATTTATAAGCGCCACTCCCCCTCTTTGATACATTTCATTCGATAGATTAATAAGCTTTTCAAAAGCCATTCCACGGTTTCCTTGTCCCATTGTTATTCCTCCATTTCTTTCTTGCACTCTTCAAGAAAATCAATAACTTCCTGAACATGCTCCCTTGTTGTCATACTCTCCATTACATATCCTTCATCGTTATAAACATTGACCTTATTTCCTGTAAACTCCATTCCACACATTCCGTCTGCACCTAATAGCTTTACGTTACCTTCCATTCTCCTAACCTCACTTTCTTCTAAAAGGATTATTTTGTAAAAAAAAATCATTTCAATTTATAAACGCTATCTTTTTCTTTTATTTTCCATTAGAATTAAATGGAAAATATTTTAATAATATAGGAGAAAGCGATGAAACATAACATCAATCTATGGTCCTTTATTTTTTCTATTATTTGCATTGGTTTATTCCTCTTATATCTTGAGATTGGTTCACTAGCCTCATCTGAAACGAAGATGTTTATTATGAATTCACTACCTATCCACCCTTTATTTTTTTTACTAGTTTTAACAATAGGAACTTTTTTTGCTGGTATGAAGGGATTTTCTAAAGTAGATAATTGGGTTACGATGCTTAGAAGCATAGCAACAGTTCTACTAACACTTTTATTATCAGTGTTTTTAACACTAACTTTGATCATTGGCTATGCATTAAGTTAAACGTCGTTCTTCACGAATAAAACTCAATATTCCGTTAATAATATAGATAGGCGATAGCCAGAACTCATTTAATGAAGTCCCTAACCTTTCTCCTTTCCCCCTTTTGGAGAACCAGCCGAGCAGCTAGTTTTTGCTAGCTGCTCTTTTATTTATGAAAAAAGATAAAATCCTTTATAATGATTCTTCTTTATTTCTCAATATAAAGAGCCTTGGATTTTTTTTAACAATCTTGTAGTATATGAACAAAGAGTAAGGTAAGAGTTACTCTTTGCCATTTTAGGAAAGGTCCTGTTGGAGACAACGGGGCCTTTTTACATATAGAGATAGTTTTGTTTAATTTTTCACCATTAGCCACAATAACATCTTATAATCGTTATATACTAAGTTAATTAATGGATTAGGAGTAGATCAAATGCTAGTTACACTAGAACTTATTCTTTTCATTCTTCTAGCAATTAGTGCTGTTGGCTATTTAATAAAAGAATTTCAAAAAACTAGGAAAAGAAAACTTGGAATTTCAATAGAATTTTTGGTTCTTTTCTGGTCAATATGGAGAATATCGGCTATCATAATCTAATTTGTAAAATATAATCTCCCTTGATTAAAACTCAATATTCCGTCAATACTGTAGACACATGGTTATCCTTTCTCTGTTTTCCTTATATGAGCAGTTAGCTTTTGTTAGCTGCTCTTATTTTCTGTAATTGGTTACATTTACCTGATGTTTGTAACGTAATATTAAGTTACAATATAAAAGAATAAAATATATTGAGCTGTTATACCATTACCCTAGGAAACTAGGGTTTTTATTTCCACCAAATGAAATTTTTATAAAGTTTTTAAAAAGCCATCTAAATATCTATAATTCCAAACATATAAAACATTAAATGTGATAATATTATTATGAAGATATTTACCGACTAACTTTTATGCCCTAGCCTTACGTACTAGGGCATATTTATTTTTTAGTGTGTAATTCCTCCCTCATCTAAAATAGCGTTTTTATTAAAAGCTCTTCGTAATTCAATAATTCACAATGAGTGTATTTATATTCTCTTTTCAGTTAAAATAAAAAGCATTCAAATAAACGTTTTAGAAAGGATTATAAATGACACGAATTATACTTTTTGATGGAGAATGCAACTTATGTAATCAAAGTGTTCAATTTATTATTAAAAGAGATCCTAAAGGATATTTTAAATTTGCATCACGCCAAAGTAGCATAGGTATTCAGTTATTAAATCAATACAACATTAGCGAAACAATAGATAGCGTGGTATTAATTGATAATAATAAGGCTTATACAGAATCAGATGCCATACTGAATATTTGTAGGCACTTAAAAGGAAGTTGTAAATTATTTTTTATCCTTTTAATAATCCCAAAACCTATTCGGAACCTTTATTACAAAAGAGTCGCAGAAAATAGATACAAATGGTTTGGCAAACAAAAACAATGTCTTATCCCTAATCCGGATATCAAAAAAAGATTTTTAGAGTAGTTAAAAATATAAATATTCCCATGAATCTCTCTTTGAGAGATTCTATTTTTTATTCAGCAAAATAACGATTTTGTTAAAAATTTTTCACCTTTGTTTGGTGATATTTATATATATAATGCATATACTTTTACTAACCAGTTACCTCAGTAATATATACTTAGTGCCATTCCTTTTTATCAAGACAACAAACCCCTCCGTTTGTTGTCTTTTCATTTAAATAACGCTTTTGTTAAAATTCCCATTTGTCTCTTTTCTTTAGTGACATGCTCCATAACTCCAAGTAAGGCATACAATATTAAAAATTCACTCGTGAAAATCTGATTACGATTTTTTGAATTTTTTATATCTCATGAGACATTTACCTGCCTTACTAAGAGTGCATATAAAAATGTGCTCTTTTTATTTGTTGTTAAATAAGAATTTTGTTCAGTTTTACTCTAAAAGTAAAATTTTCATTTTTTCATTCAACCAAGTTCATAACATATTCTTTTCTTCCCATAAAATAATGATTAGGTGTCCCATGCGCATTTTATCCACTGGAAATAATACCTTTCACGTACTTACGTATTAGAAACTTCATTTCTGCTTCTTCTGCAGTAGCAATTTTGTTCACTTTTTTGATACATTTATGAAACATTCACATGTTATTTTCAATATGTTCTATTCTTTTTGAAAAACCATGTGAGAATACCAAAACAAGAAGCCCTAGAGCCCTAACTCTAGGGCTTTTTGTTTTTAAATAACGCTTTTGTCTTACTCCCTCACAAACCAAAACTGTGTTAAAATTAATCCATAATCTGTAAGGAGGTATGTAAAATGAGTTCGCCGTACACATGTGTATCTTGTGATCAACCTCTCATACAACACGATGAACATTCGTTTATTCATTACTGTATTAATCCAAATTGTGAAGAAGCAAAATTGCACTTATCTTTGTTGGAAGAGATGGGGTTGTGAACCCTATCTCTTTTTTCTTTACAATAAAGATTTTGTATATTTTTTTAAAATCTATATATACTTATAATAAATAATTAGTTATACTGTTAAAGTTCCTAACACTCATTAATATGGAATCGACAATTGCAACAACTTTACTTCCTTAAGTCCTAGCATTTTAAGCTAGGACTTTTTACTTCATTTACATTCACAATCGTGTAGCCACTCATCACACTTATTACAACAGCAATCACAATTCTCTATTTTTCTATCACACTGACTGCAATACTCAATCACTTCGTAAATCACGTTGATTCCTCCAATCAGATAACGCTTTTGTTTAATAAAAACCAATTAACTATAATTTGAAAAATCGGAAACAATTATCTAGTGTTTTTTCTGAATACTCGTGATATTATTTTATTGCTGGTGTTCATCAACCCGAGCATTCAGTAACACCATCCACAGGCTCTACTCTCATCATTCCCTTTTGAGAGTAGAGCTTTATTTATAGAACTGTACTGAGTACCCTGTGCATATTTGTACAAAATTCAAATTTGGTCTTACTTTACGCCCGTACTTCCAAATCCGCCTGTGCCACGATCACTCTCTGAAAGCTTGTCTACTTCAACGAAATTCGCTGTTTCCACTGGCGCTATGACGCCTTGAGCAATGCGTGTACCTTTTTCAATTACATGAGCTTGCATATTAACCACTTTAGGTACTTCGGTGTTATCAACTAGCACTCCAACCTCTCCACGGTATCCACTATCCACCGTGCCAAGAACAACTCTTAACTTTGTGTTACGCGTCATACCGCTACGCGGTCGTACCTGCAATTCGTATCTTGGTGGAATCTCAAAAGCCAATCCAGTTGATACAACCTTTGTTTCTCCCGGCCAAATAATTGTGTCCTCCGCTGCTACAAGATCAAAGCCACTATCACCTGGCTTCGCATACTTTGGCAGTTCTACATCTTTTAATCGTTTGATTTTCACTCTCAAATTCATTCCATTCCGCTCCTTATAAGTAACTAATCAATTTCTTCTTTCTATCCTGCAATTCTTCCAATGTCCGCTTCGTCTTCCGTTTCTCGCTATCCAATCCCACCAAGTGATATTCCATCTTACGAATCTCGCTCTCTACCACCTCGAGTTCCCTTTGCACCTGCACCACCGTTTCTTTTTTCATTACTTTCCTCTCTTTGCTTCGCTAATTAACTTCGTGATCTCGTACACACCGTTCTCCAATTCCATCATTCTGAATACACTCCTTTTATTAGATTCCACAACTCTTGTTCAGTCATCTCATAAAGTTGTCGCCCTGTCTTTTCTTCTTTATAAATTCCTTTTTGTAGTAATACATCGATGTAGATTTGTTTCCTGTCCATGTTGCCTCCTAGCTTCTTTTCTTCTTAGGTCTCCTTGTAGGTGTAGTTGCTGCCCTTTGTGGACTCCATCCTCTTTTTAATACTCTTGTACTAAATGTGCTATATGAGATACCATTCTCTTCAGCTAAATTGACCTTATCTTCCATTGTTGCTCTCAATTTCTTTACAGGCTTTTTCGCCGCTTCCTCTGGTGACATCCCTTTATAAACACGAGTTAAAAATGTCATTTTGTTAATCCCATTTTCTAACGCTAGTCTCAACCACTTTTGTTCCCTAAATTGATATTTCCGAGGTGGTGTATTAATTGCCTTATCAATATCCCACCCCATTTGATACACCCTACGATATAACATGTAATAGCCAATTCCGTTCTTCTCGGCTGCTTCATAATCTTCTTTTTCTAGCCATCTATTTATCGTCATGGCGCTATGCCTCCTAATCCAAATTCATGATTTCCTCTAAGGTTCTATCCGAAATATAAGTAGTAATGATTTGTATCTTTCCGTATTTCTTTTTAGCCATTTCTATAGCTGTGCCCTCGGACTTCGCCTCAAACCAACGAAGCTTCCACTTCTCGTCTTTGTCGTAAAACTCTACTGAGTACGTCATAACGCTATTACTCTTCAAAAATCTTTCCGCTGTACTTGTTGCGCTATAATCAAAACTTCCTACTACATCCTCCAGTGTCAGTTGTTTCATGCCCCTAACCCCATTGGACGAGATTTAATTTTATTCTTATCTGCCTGATCCATGATTAATGCGGCGATTTCTAATTGATGCCTTCCTAGCTCTTTTGCTATTTCAAGAATATCTTTATTCTCATCCCACATTTCTCGTAATCGAATTACTTCACTTTCATCAAACAATAAGTCCAACTCTTCTAAAGCGATATATAAGTTACGACGCGATTTCTTCATGTACCTTCCCTGCTGCAACGCCATTGTGTAATTCTCCTTTTCTAAATCCGTTCCAAGTCGTGGCATCCCATTTCCCCTCCAGTTGTAATTTATGAATCTCTCTTAGTTCCGCCATAACGGCATGACGTCTTCTATCCACTTCTTCAGGACTGCGATTCCCTGCTTCGCAAATACACGGCGCAAATTGATAGCAACCATTCCCCATATCGGTTCTAATTACTCCCGTTCCACTACATGCACACATCTTAATTCCCCCTTTTAAAATGGCAATGCTTTTCTTCTGTAATCCTTTGTGTCTTTGAAAACAATTGCTCTAAAGTTATTGAAGATACGTGATACAATTCGTTCATCATATGCACCCTCTAAACGCTCTCCTGTAAGGTTTGTCGTAAAGATAGTAGATTTGCCTTGCCTTCCATCAAAAACATCGAATAACACTCTATTAATGAAGTTTGTTGCTTTCGTGTTAGCATCTAATGCGCCTAATTCCGCTCCCAAATCATCGACTATCAAGACTTCCGCTTTTACTAAGCTTCGTATAATTGAATCTTCAGTTAAGGAGGAATCTTTATTAAACGTACTTTTAATCTTCCGTAGCAATTCACCGACTGTAACAAAGACAACCGATATTCCTGCACCTGCAAGCTGATCTGCGATAGCATAAGCAAGATGTGTTTTCCCTGCCCCGCAATTCCCTGCCATAATCGTGTTAAACACCTTTTCGTTGAGATAATCCGTTGCGATGACCTTTGCAAGTTCAAGGTTCTTCGCTCCTTCCTCGCTAGTAGGTTGGTAGTTTTCAAAGTTAGCTTTCTTAATGTTGCTATCGGCGATCATGCTTTGCTGGTGAAACATGGATTTCTTCTCATTCGCTTTATCCGTATCGTATTTCGCTTGCTCTTGTTGCTGAAGTTTCTTACTTTCGTTTTCAAGGAAGCATCGAGGGCAAACAACCTGTCCACCGAACTTCATCTTATTCATGCCGTGCGTATCACACACATCAGAATCCATAGTCATATTCACCTTTTTGGCTATATCGGTTGGTATTGCTGCCGCCGCTCTCTGCATTGTTCTTCGCTCCTTTATTTCGTTGATATTCAGCTTCTAATGCTTCCACATCATTTAAAGTCTTCACATTTTTGTTAGCCCACTGTTTTAAGATACCTTCAGCGTAATTCCATTTCGCTTGTTTCTTTAATGCACGTTCCATAGCCGCTATAACAAGTTCTTCGTTTGTATCTTTAATCCACTGATCTATGCTATCTGTCATGAACGGATTTAAAACTCCAATGTTACTTTCATAGAATGAGAAGGGATTCTTACTACTACTTATTGTTAAATTAGTATTGTTAAGATTAGTATTGTTAGGGTTCACCTGGTGAACAAGGGCTTGTTCATCTCCTGAACCACCCTTGTTCATCTCTTGAACTACCTTGTTCACTGGTTGAACAAGGGTACTAATATCATTGATGTAATATACGTTTGAAGTATGTCCACCATCTTCGCCATTTCTCTTTTCTTTGAAGACATATCCACATTCGATAAGTAAATTTAGAGATTTGATAATCGTATTTTTGGACATTCCTACTTTCTTTCCGATTGTTGATAAAGAAGGGAAGCAACTACCCGTTTCTTGATTTAGATGCCTGCAAAGAACCATGTACACTGCCATTTCTTTATGAGAAAGCCTTGCATCGTCTACAATCTCGTTATCTATCATGAAAAATCCACGTCTTCTTCTATCTATTAATGTCATTTAGTTCACCTTCTTCATCCAACATTCATAACTCACTAAATCTTCCATTCCTGTAAACCGAACCTTTTCTCTTCCCCTGAACTTACCTTCATGATAAAAAGTTCTTTCTGCCCTATATATTCGTTTGATTGGCGTTACATAGTCATAACCTCGTTTTTCTAAATCCCGAACTGCTATTAACATCTCTTTCACCGATCCACGCCTTACAGGTATCTTAAACATCACGCATTCACCCTTTCGCATACCGCTATGTCGCCTTGAACCTTAATTACTTTGTATCCTGGATAGCGATCGGGAGTAATTTACTCAATCGCCTTTACTCTTGCTTCTTTTTCATTCCGTGCGCCCTTCCATACCCACTTCGGAAGGACGACTTTAGATTGATTTTTGTCTAACATAGGCTTAGCATCTCCTTAGTTTGTTTGTTCTATTTTTTCTACTTGTTCTTCGATTTCAGAAGTTTCTTTTTCAGCCTGTTTAACCCACTTTGTTGATTTCTTAAGTACTTCTTCAGCTTGTTTTAATGTCAATTCGCCAACTTCTTTAATACTTAAGTGTCCTTTAATCGTGTCTTCATCCACTTTTCGAAGAGTAGCTAATTTTTTTATGTTTAATTTAATTGCACCTACTTGTTGAGCAGTAATCATTTCTTCTTGTACTTCCGGTAGGTCTTCGCCCGCATAGATATATAATCCTAATCCGTGAAGCGCTATTGCCTTTACTAAGCAACGTTGAATACTTGTGTTAATATCAAAGCTGTTAGGCTCTGCAATTGGCTTATTTTGATTGTTAAGTATTGGGTGAATCTGGCTTAGTGGTATTCCTTGTACAATTACTTCAACTTCTACAAAATAACCGCAATCTGTTTTAAGGTATGGCACTCCATCAAATCGCTTAACTTCCCACGTTGCTGTTGGATCTACTTCACGAAGTTTTTTAACTGCCCAAGCCCATGATAAGTAATTAAAACGTCCTTTCTTTTCAACATGTTCCGTGCAATCTATTTGAGCTAATTTAGAAAAATAATTTTCAGTTGTCATATTAATATCCCTCTCTCTTAAAATGGTGACATTTCCGTTTGTTTACTAGCTTCATACACTTCCGTCAGTGCTTGTAATCCGTATTCATAAGCTACAACCATCGATGCAGCATTAGGTTCTTTACTTTGCTTATATCGTTCAACCAAACTCTTCATAACTTGAATTTCAGCTTCAATTTTGTTTTGTAGGCCCATCTTATTCACCTGCTACTTTCTCTGTAGAATGAGACTTTACATATTGAGTAATGCACTCTGTATCTGCATGTAGGTAAGCACCATCGAAATCTAAGCAACTTTCACCGAAATATATCTCTCCTTCACAACCCGCACATTCTTCAATAAAGTCTCTTGCTGATGAATCTTGACGATTGCCAATTAACATTCCGTTTTCAATCATTTCCAATTCCTCCTTATTTACTTATGGAGAAAAGATTTGGTATAATGTAAGTAGAATGATTTACATTTCTTTTCTCCAAACCGTCCTAGGCGTAGGGCGGTTTTTTATTTTCTCAATATCAATTAACGAATGATTCTGTTAATATTTAATTACCGATATGTGTATCAACCAGCCTGTGCTTCTGTACGGGCTTTTTATTATGCTAGTTTTTAACTAGCGGATACATTTTTCTCACCTTTTCTCGACGCTTTCACGCATCGGAATATCCAGGAACACATTTGTTAGGTGGGGGACATCATAAGATTACTGAATATTACGAAAAGAAAAAGCTTGTCCTATTAACTCTATAAAGACGCTATTACAAACATAATCCCTTATAGCTTCTATGGATTATCAACTTTTTTCATGATTTTTATCTTTGTTTTTTATATTCATATTTCTGTAACATCTTTATATAATGTTTTAATGAATTTCGTGCTAAACTTATAACATTCCAAGAAGTCCTTTACTTTTAGAATCGACAATTCTTCAATACCCTAGTCTTGCCCTGCAACCCCTGCAGGGCTTTTATTATTTAGCTAGAGTGATAAACTCCTTATGCATTTCCTCAACCTTATCTGCGCTGTTATGTACCCCTCTAGCTCTTAAATCCTTTATGATCCACAAGATTTTCTTTCGTTCGTATTCATCGCGCTGTTGTTTATCCATCACTTTTCATCCTTCATAATCCGCTTGTCTATGCGTTCCATCAGATAAATGAATCCTGCAATTCCGATAACTGCCACCAATATCATTAAATGTGAGAATGTACTTTCTTCCATTGTTTAAACCACCTCCTGTTCCTTTTCTTTCTTCAGTCGGTCTATGATGTAAGCTTGTCCTTTTGGTGTTACGTATGTTGTTGTCCATGTGAATGGCTCTCCACTAGGTTTCTGCTTAACACCTTGTGTGATTTCGAATAATCCTTTTTCAACTGCTGGCTGAGTTGGCTCAGTAGAACGTTTGAACATTAAGTTCCACTCTCTAAGTTTTGTGAATAACTGACGTTGCCCGATTTTGATATTGTGTTTAGCTGCTAATTTAGCAACTTCACTCACTTTTAATGATTTATCCGATTGCATACACGCTTCAGCGAATGATACAAGTGGTTGTTGCTGTACGATTTGTTGTTGTGCTGCCGCAAGCTTTTCTTTTTCTTCTTTTAATTTAGTGAGAATACCGATTGCGAATTCTGGATTTGTTATTGCTTGTTCCAGGACTTGATCTGTCATGTATGCTCCGTGTTTTCTAATAGAAGGAAGTACTTCGCTTGTAACCCATTTTCGAAATTCTTTTGCTTTCTGAGTTTCTGATTCGAAAATCAGCTCATACAATCCATCTTCGGTAATATATGGTTGTCCATCGTGGACAACTACTGATATATCAGCTTTTTGGATGACTTTCTCGATACGATCTTTTCGAAGGTAAGTTTTCCCTTTTGCCACTTTCGTATATCCAAGTGACCACGCTGTATTTTCAAGATTGAACATTTCCTTAGCGTTAAGGTGTATAACCTCTAATGCTCCAAATTCTTGATGATTGAAAATCTGTAACTGCCTCATTTTCTTTCCTCCTATTAGTTCACGGAAAGTGAACGTTTAGTTAAAAATATTAGTTAACTTTTCGTTAACCTTCTACTAATTCATCAACCGTAACATCATACAATTTAGACAGCAAACCCAATCTGTATATACTTGGTTGTCTCTTGCCAGATTCAAGTTGTGAATAAGCGGATTTTGTTGAGTAACCAAGATAATCACCTACATAAGCCTGACTATAACCACGTTTCTTGCGTAACAATTTGGCCTTTTCGATATTTAGTTTCATGTTTATCACCTTTGTTCGTTTCGTTAATTTGATAATAACATAATGTTCACTTTTTGTGAACTATAAAATTTAATTTTTTTTCAATAAACTTAAAAAGGTTGTCTTTGAGTGAACTTTTCTGTTAAATTTTATATATATTGACTATAGTTAATGAAAAAAAAGTAAAAGATAATATTATACGGGACTTCTATAAAGGGGAGAAAACTGATGAATCATCAATTGATTAGCAAAAGGGTTAAAGAAATCAGAACGGAAATACTCAAAATGAGCCAATCTGAATTCATTAACGCACTAGGACTAAAAAGTAAATCTGCTGTATCTATGTGGGAGAACGAAGAAATAGATAAATGTCCATCGAGAAAAACTTCTTTAGATATAGCTAAACTCGCAAATGTATCGGTTTCTTATGTATTAGGTGAATCCGATGAGAAGAATCCTGAATTAACAGCTAAGGATGACTTAGAACAAGTAATGATAGATATCCGCTCTAAGAATCCAGATAAACAAAAAGAACTTATCGAAATGATAAAACAACTAGTTAAAATATCAGGCGATTGATAGCGTCAAATGCTACCGATCGCCTCTTTTATTTTCAAAAGAATTTCATAAGACTCAGCATCCCCATTATGAGCCGCGTTAAAGATTCCTTGTAGATTACTTTCAATTTCAATTAACTCTTTTTCGATTGTATTTTGTTCCATCCCCAACATCCTCCGATATCTTCATAGTAGTTTGTGAATCTTTCACAATGTTTTCTTAAATATTGAATTTGATATTTAGGAAATATCCCTAGAAACAGCGAATGCGATTGCCTCTTTTGAGACAATCGCATTCATAATATTTATATCACGGCTCTGGAAATCAGGATATTAACCCATTCCGCCTCCAGGATCAACCATCATTCTATACGTATTTTCTTGAATAACCTTTGCTGTTTGTGTTGATTGTTCTTTTTGCTCTTTAGCAGGAGATATGTATAGTACTCCAACTAATGCAAATGTCGCTACTATAGCTAACACTTTTTTCATTTAGCATCACCTATGTATATTATACCATTTTTATTAAAATCTACCAACAATTTTCTCGGTAATTTGCTGTAAAACCTATTACCCGCGCACTCGAAATCCACTATTGACTCTTCTATCAATTTAGCGTCTTTCAACGCATAACCCAAAATACATTTTTTCATAGGACTTAACTTCCCATCTTTCCTTTCGCATTCCTTTAAAAGATTAACCGCTACATCAGAATCGCCAATCAGTACTTGATAAAATGCTTCTTCACACACGTTATATATTTCAATTTTATCTAGCCCTTTTTTACAAACAAGTTTAATGAAGGCAAAAGTATTTATAACGCTTTCTCTTCTTTTTATTACCCTTTCAAAATGAAATGCCCCTAACATTTCTAACGATTTATTGATATACCAAGAAGCTCTTTCATAACTTTCAAAAGTGTAAGACTCAGCAAGATACACTAAAGCTGATGCTCTTAAAAGAGAAAAACATTTTTTATCGTCTTTCAAATTCATTATTTCATGACATAATTCTCTGGATTTTCCAACATTATCTTGCATTAAATAAGCATAAGATAATCCTTCTTTAATTCTGCCTAAATATGCTGTTCTAATGAAATCATCTGGGATTTCTTCGACTTTGGGTTGTAACACTTCAGCGTATTCAAACAATGAATTGAATTTTTCTAAATCATACATCGTATAGAAAGTTAGTATTCCATACAACACTTTCATTTCTTTTGTCTTAATTACTTTGCTTCTCTTACGATCTTCTAATTTCTCTAATAGTCCTTTCCCACTAACGACACCTTTACTTCGCATCCATACCAATTCATATACGTAAGCCCATTCTCTATTCATCGCCAACGAGGAAGTTTTTTCTATATCTATGATTAACTTTAATAATTCCAAGTCACCGATAGCATTTGCATATTCCATTGCAATTCGCATATTTTGTTTGCTCGTTGTAACTGAACAAAACCTATGTAGCATTTCCTTTTTCTTTAATGTATCGGCATCATACAAGACGTTAAGTAACTTAATCATATTCCAAAAATTAAATTGGCTCTTACCTGATAAGTTCTTTGAAAACGATCCGCCTTTAATTCCTAATTCCTTCGCAATTTCTTCTTGATTTCTTCTTTGAAAATCAATCTTGTCAATAAGTTCACTTAAAAATTTGCTTAATGCTTTTCTTTTTAATCCTTCTTGTTTTTGTTTAGGTGTCTGATCCATCAAATTTGCTCCTTCTGGAACAAAGACGCTTCGCTTTTTTTCTCAAATTATAAACAGGAAATTCATACCATAGTAATGCTTTAGTAATATCGGCATGTTATAATGTAATTGTTACTCATGAAGTGACCGAAAAGAGACTTATGGCAGATGTTCCCCTGGTGAGTCGGGCGAACGGTGTAAGAGTGCTGCGAACACTACTTATACACGCTGTGAGTCTTTTTTTCGTTCCGTTTATTTTATTATTTTCATAATATCATATTTTTGCCAAAATTCAGTCGTGTGGTTATCAGAAAAATGTTGAGAAAGTTTGAAAACAGCTGTATATAAATGCTTTCTCACACTTTATTGAAAAGATATGCAATAGTGCATATCTATATGGTGTACCCAATGCATGATGGTTGTCGAGTGAACCGAAATATCACATTTTATAAGTCATTTTAAATGTATAGTCAAACAATTGGTCAAATTTAGTCAAAGATGTTAACATTTATGTAAAATACATACAAGGAGGAACAGCATGAATACAATACCCGATGTTAACGGTGAACTAGTATTAAGTAAAGACGAAAATGGTTATGCAGAAGTTATTGAGGACTTCCAAAATGCTTCTTCCATTACAATCATCACGTATAATATCTCACCTCATAAAAACGATTTATTAGACAAACTACATCAATTGTCTGATGATAAAGACGTCACAGTTATCACTAAAATTCCAAGTCGTTGGAACTATTACACTACTTATGATGCGAAAAAAAAGGCCCTTACTCAAATTGAACAATATTGTTCAAGACTGGATCCAAGTAAATTTTCGTGTCACCTCAGTACTTACTTTAACAAAGAAAACCATGCCAAAATTATCATGACTGAGAATATTGCATATATTGGTTCACAAAACTTCTCCGATGAAAGTAGAAACAATTTTGAAAGTGGCATCATTATCAGAGATTCAGATGTCATTTTGCAGATTCGTGAACAAATGGTAGAAGAAATACTTGATGCTTCAACACCATACAGTTCATCATTTTATTATCTGCATCAAGAAGGGCTTCTTTATTGGTTGCAGGAATGTAAACGAATCGTCCAAGAATTTGAAGGTAACTTATATACTGTTGCAGAGGTTGGACCTGGTTTAGAGGATGTTGAGGTACTTAGTAATAATGCATTACTAAAAGCAGAGGATTGGGAGGATATAATTCAATATCATGAAGATGTTTTTTCCATCGTAGAAAATATTGAATCACACGAAAGTATAACACTCAATTTGGCAGCGGCATTAACCCTTCATGAATTGAAAATAAAGTTAGAAGTTATAAAAATAGAACTCGCCGCTCTTGCTAGTTTTAATCCAAACATATTGGAAATTGCGGGCGAAGACTATCGTTATTATTCCGGTGAACCAGAAGAATTTGAAGTAGCATTACAAGCAGCAAGTAATACTATAGCTGAACAGCACTCTGATATAATGCATAGAATGCAAGATAAAACAGATGAGATTAAGGATTCCCTACGACAAATACCATCTTTGTTAGAACAGCTCATTACCTCACTTAAAGAGTACAAATTTTATACAAACAGTGCAGTGATTAATAATACTGGCTTGGAAAGCGAAATTATCCAAGATAGAGATTAAATGATTCGCTTGGATTAATAAAACCAACGTTTTTTTTATTTCTAATTTTGCTTATCGTATATTTCCGTTAAAATGTGGGCGGTACGCCTAATTGAAGAGATTAGTAAAACGTTAAATTAAAAAAACAATTCCACCATTTCTTGGAAGGTGTACCTTTCCAAATATACATTAGATAATGAATTCCCAGTTTAAGAATCCTTGCTGGAAAAGCTGTAACTCAAGGGATAAAAGGAGTAGCTCCATTGAAAGAAAGAATGGAAGAAGCTCAAAAATCAATTAAACTTTCTGATCAGAAACTAATTAATGCTGTAGCTAGCTTAACTGAAGTGGAATCAAAACTAGGTGTTAAACGTTAATAGGCACTCGAAAGAGTGCTTTTATTTTTTCGCAATGATCACTATTCCTTAACGTGGGAAAATCGGCTTTTTATTTTACAGAAATTTGCTTAGCTTAGATTTTATGTTATTTGATTAGCGGATCACTTATTGAAAATACAATAAAAATTTAAATAAAAGGAGAGCGATTTATGAACACATTTTGGGAATCAATTAAAAATTTTGATTGGGGACCCTCTTTACCGATTATCGGAGCATTCGGAGGAGCAGCGTTTGGTCAATTCTGTTCGCATTTTTTAACACAATCTAGGGACACAAATAAAGAAAAAAAGGAGAACTTCCAAAACCTTTATTCCCCAATCGCACACAAAATAGTGACATACATTGATTGTGAGCATCACCATTTCAAAAAAGAAATACATTACATAGAAGGTGGAACTTATACTGAACCATCAGTAGCATTTAAGGAGATTATAGGTATCTTAGAAAAGAATATAAAATATGCAACGCCTGAAATTATGTCAATGTATGAAGAACTAAATAGACTATTTAATCTCCCTGAAGAAAGAATTAAATGGAATGATTATAGAAAAACAAGAATGGAATTCTGCGAATCTTTTCTTACTCAATACTTAAAAATAAGTAAAGATTTGAAAGCTCTATTAGCATCTACTGAAAAATTATTTATAGAAACTCTATTCATATGTAAGTTCGATCTCTTGTGTCATGCTTCCTGCTGCAAAAATTTACAGCCTATATTCTTAGGTACTAAATTTACAATTAAAAATACAAATCAATTAAACTCACAGATTGATAAAGCTAGAAGTAAGATAATTAAGCTAAGAGAGAAAAATAAGAAACAAAGTAATAAAATGAAAGCATCCTGCTTCGAACCAGGATTTACATGCTTAAAGAGTGTAATAGAAATTGGAGCACCAAATGATTATATGAAGACTGAATTAATCAAATCTTTGAATGAAGATGAAATCCATATAATTCACTCTGTTAAGCATATGGATGCCGATGGTATTTGGGGATAAAAAAGAGAAGACAACTCTCTTTTTTATTTTCATTCGACAAGATATGACAATATAACAATTAATAATTTGCTATGATAAGCTCAGAAATTTTACATTTTTACCTAAAATTATTAGAAAAGAAATTAAAAGTAGAATAGTTGAAGGCACTCGGAAGAGTGCTTTTATTATTTAAATTTTGGAGGTTATTATGACAAATACAAATCAATATTTGCAACGTGAAACAACAGGCCTTCATACACCTGCTGTAACTGAAATAAAGAACTTGGCTGAGTATATAGATTTATTCTCTAGTGGGGAATTTACAAATTATTTATTTAGAGGCGAGCCAACCAATTATAATAAAACCTCTTCTTCAGGATTAAGAAATGTAACACCCCGGGTTATAGACCAGAACAAGGAACTAAAAACGCAAATAACTTTCTTAACATGCAAAAAGAGTTTAAAAAAGAGGTTTGGTACAAATTAACACCTGATGAACGTACCCATTTTTCTGCTTTTTCCCAACATCATGGGATTCCGACGAATCTCATTGATATTACTACATCACCCTTAGTAGCACTATATTTTGCATGTCAAGATTATAAGAACCCGAAAGATACAAATGCAGTGCACCTTGATGAAGAAAGAGGATTTGTGTATTTATTTAAAGATCAATTTGTAGACATTACAAATCTTTTAACAAAGTTTGAAGACGTAAATATACTAGAATTTTTTGCAACTTATGAAAATGATATGTTCTTAGATATGTACAACTTGTTTTATAAATTTAAAAAAGAGCACCCTGAGGCATTTTATGAATACTTCAAAAAACTATATATTGATGCTCATGTATTCTTAAAATCTCCCCCTTTATCTGTTCCTGTGATTGATGTAAATAAGTTCCCTCCTTATGAAGAAGGTAGCTATGAACTTAATTTCTTTGAAAATTGGATAGACTTACTGAAATTTGATACGCACTTAGAAAATTTCGGTAGAAAGATTAAAAAAACTTCTTATCCGGTATTTATCTACACGGCATATCTACAAATATTATTAGCAAGTATATATTATAATCCAACGGCAGTAGACAAGAGCGCATGGATAAATCTACTACCCAACTTTAAATATGCTCCAATATTAACTTTTGAACGGGGACGAAACCAACAAGGATTGTTTATATATCAAAATTACATTCAGAGTGATGAATATACAGAAAATCCTTATATTGAAGGTATACAAATGATTTTGTCAGATAAAATAATTATCATTCATAATAAAGAAAAAATTCTTAGTGAACTTGATTTCATGGGAATAAACGAAAAATTTATCTATGGGGATTATGATAATATAGCCAAATACATAAAAAGAAAGTTTCAATAAAGTATAGATTTGAACAACATTTCTCAATGTATAAAATAACTTAACATGGTAAAATAATATGGGATTGGCGTCCAATACATATTATTAAAATTAAAGTGGTTCAAGTCGGAGGAAGGCACCTTAGGGTGTCTTTTCTTTATATATTGGGGTAGCACCCCATGCCCATCAAGCTAAGAGTTTGAAGTATCCCCAAAACGAAATTTTTATCTCTTCATAGTTGTCTATGGGAATCCAATTCATTTGTTGTTTTAGGAAATAATGAATTTCTTAACTTGATGTTGGTGTGGTGAGATCCCTAAAAGATGATCTCTTTCCTTATTTTATCCTTTTACTTTATTAACTGATAAATTCAAGCGATAATTTCCAAATATAAGAATCTCATTTAACAAATTATTCAACTGTTCCTGTGACTCTAAAAAAACTTTTAATATATAGCAACCTTCTCCACTTATCTTATGAGCCTCTACAACAGAATCTTTTGTTACAATAAAATCTAAAAAACTAGAATGTTCATTAGTCTTCATAAAAATAGTAATAAAAGCCAAATGAGATTTCCCTAATTTCATCTCATCTAATAAAATTGTATAAGCTCTTATAATTCCCTCTTCCTCCAGTTTTCTAATCCTATTCGCAACAGCTTGCCCAGTCATATGTATTTCTTTACCAATATCTTTCCACTGTATCCTCGAATTTTCTTTTAACAAATTTAATATCTTAATATCTGTATAATCAACCATAATCTTAAATCCTTTCACGATGAAATTATTTGAAGCTAAAATCTTTCATGAGAATATTACAAATTTCATTTCATCTCCCTATAATAGAATTATAAAATAATTTTCAGAATATTGGGGGATGAAAAATGAAAACAGCTTTAGTATTAATTGATATTCAAAACGATTATTTTCCAAATGGAAAAATGGAGTTAAGTAAACCATTAGAAACTGTACAATATGCAAAACAAGTTTTAGATTTCTTCCGAGACAAAAAAAGACCTATTATCCATGTCCAACATATTTCAACTAAAGAAAATGCTACTTTTTTTCTTCCAAATACTGAAGGAGCAGAAATTCATCAAGAAGTAGAACCATTGGAAGAAGAATATTTGATACAAAAACATTTTCCAAATAGCTTCAGAGATACTAAATTATTAAATGTTCTTCAAAAAGAAAATATTGACACTCTTGTTATATGTGGAATGATGACCCATATGTGTATAGATGCAACTGTAAGAGCTGCTAATGATTTAGGATTTAACTGTATTGTTATAGAAAATGCTTGTACTACAAAAGATTTAGCATTCCAAGAAAACATTATTCCTGCCCAACAGGTACATCAATCTTTTATTAGTGCTTTAAACAATGTATATGCGGAAATAACCACATCAAACGCCCTGACACAAAAAGCAACTATATAAGACATAACACATCATTATTGGTAACGAGGAAACATGAGGATCCGTTACTCTCATCAGAGATCTACCTGTTTCTCTTTGCATTCGCTTATACATCTTTATATATATTTCTATCCTAGCGCGGCTTTTGGCCTTCCGACTGCTCCCAATGTCTCCCTATTTTTCGCATAAAATCTTGTAGGGGTACGGCAAAAATCACTACTTTTTGGGCCACTTATTATTTTAGTTAACAGAATTAAAGTTCCGTAAACTTTTTGAAATGAATTTAACAAGGTTTGTTTACGGAACACAGTTTAAAGAAATAATGCTATTCTTTTTGTAGAAATATACAGAAAGGATGGCGTTTTTAATGAATCCTATCATTTCAAATGAACTGAATCTTTTCGCGCAAGAGCTACAATACTTTTTATCTCCAGTAGTCCTACAAGATATCGCCAAACAAGTTGGCTTTGTACAGCGATCTAGTAAGTATCAAGCAAACGAACTCATTGCCCTTTGCGTATGGCTCAGTCAAGAAATTGCTAGCACATCACTTACACAATTGTGCAGTCAGTTAGAAGCTTCAACTGGGGTAATGATGAGCTCAGAAGGATTGAATCAACGCTTTAATCCAGCAGCTATCGCATTTCTTCGAAAAGTCTTTACTTCTCTTCTCACACAAAAACTTTGTTCAAATCACTCACTTTCTGCACACGTGATTTCTACTTTCAATCGTATCCGTATTTTAGATGCAACAGTGTTTCAACTGCCTGACCATTTCGCCACTGACTATCAAGGTTCAGGTGGGAGTAGTAATACGGCAGGCGTGAAAATCCAATTGGAATATGATTTACTTAGTGGTCAATTTCTTAACGTACAGCTTGGACCAGGAAAAAATAATGATAAAACATACGGTACCATATGCCTTGAAACCGTAGAAGCGGGCGATTTGTGTTTACGTGATCTTGGTTACTTCGATTTAGGAGACTTACAGACCATTCATGATAAAGAGGCTTACTATATCTCGCGGTTGAAGCTGTAGAGTCATAGAAAAAGAAATAGGCGGACCCCTACTCTTACAAGGAATTCGCCTTTTTCTTGCTACTGATAATAGGACGTTATGTTAACCGATCATGAATACAATATACATATTGCATTTTATCTATATTAGGTAAGAGTAACTGTCATATAATGAAGATATCATTGTGAATTATATGGGGGATAGAAATGAAAAAATTTATAGTTAGTTATTTAGTATGTCTTATATTTTTTTCTATATTTACATCTAATTTGGAATTTATAAATAACTCTGAAGGTATGAAAGCATCATTTGGTTCCCCCTGGTCGATGGCTCTTCTTTACATTATGTATGGGAGTATACCTGTACTTATAGGCTGTTTACTAGGGGAATTTTCTTATAGAAAAATAAAAAGAAGTTATAAATTAAGTATTGGGATTCCCCTGTTTATATTATTAGGTGTTTCCTATACATATTTAATGTACATTGGATTATCTGGAGCATATGTATCTTATTCTATAATGGATTTTATTAAATTTAGTCTTCCTATTACTTTGTCCTCCTTAGTTTTCTATTTTATAAGACGAATAAACTGATGTTGATCAACTTCTGATAACGATAATTATGTAAATGAGCTGTCCATATGGGCGGCTCATTGTATTTTTCCGAAATGCTAGCGGGGTACCCTTATATAGGAATTTTTCTTTTTTCTCAATGACGAATATTACTTAACATGATAAAATATTATTTGGATGGGAGTCCAATACATATTATTAAAATTAAGATGGTTCAAGTCGGAGGAAGGCACCTTAGGGTGTCTTTTTTTTATTTTTAAACGGACCTGCTCAATTAATACGTAAACACATAAGGTAAAGTGAATCCGTTAAAATACATGAGTGACCTTGAATTTCCCCTCCTACTCAAAGGAGAGATTAAAATGGGATTTGGTGGTAGTTGCGGTAGTTGTGGCGGCGGAGGTTTCGCTGGAGGCTTTGCTTTATTAGTTGTATTGTTTATTTTATTAATCATCGTTGGAGCTTCTTGCTTCTGCTAAAAAACTATCGGAAAAGACACTCTTAAATGGGTGTCTTTTCTTTATGAACCCCTCCTGTAGAGACTACATTTAATCAAATCTTTAATATGGAGGTTTTACACGTTAAATTCAGACATTATTTGATTCTTTACTATACCGTTTCATAAAAGTCACTGTTATTAAAATAATAATGCCTATACTCAAACCAAGTAATTGATCTAGCGCAATCACATCACGTAACACCAAACGGAAAATAGACCCAAAACTAAATACGCACACACACATGATACCGAAATAGTTTAATGCTTTGTATACATCTTTCATTCTCATCCCTCCCCCAACTATCTTTTACCCTTTTGAACTTCACTCAGCATATGAAACTCACGAAATGTTGGCTCCATCCTATGTAGGGATGGCCCCCCCTAATGAACATGAATCAGAAATCTACATATACTATCTAGGTAATTTATCTATTAAAAAAACGATGGAGGAATACAATGTTAACTTATTACCCTCGCCAAATGGTCGCTCACCCGATACTTCTTGAAGCTAGACAAATTTCGGCTAATCAAATTTTAATGACTTATGATAAACCAACTGATTTGGTATCTGCAACAAATGTCTCGAATTATTGGATTAGAAGTAATATGGGTCCCGTTGGTATTGCTAGTGTGGGGATGAAAGAGGCACTTACGGCAGAAAACGCTATACGTCCAAATATGGGAATGATAGCACCCGTTGATAATTCAAAAATGAGATTTGTTATAACTTTTAGAGTTAATGCAATGCAGGGGGTAATGTATACTGTACTTCCATGTTTCGTTAACTTAGAGGGAATGTCAGGTTTTATGGGAGAAAATTGGGGTCCTAATAGTAAAAATATGTTTATTGGTATTTAGGAGAATAAAATAGTACTAGGGCTAGATTAAAAAGTAAAGTCATAATTTTTTTACTATGCTACCTGATGAATTGAAGTGGTATATTCATAAACAACACCCAAAACATACTAAGATTAGTAGTGTAAACCAAGGCATTAGTTTACACTACTATTTTTTTACAAATGAAAAAATACTATGAACGGTCATTATTAATTATCGACAGATAATAAAAAGGAATTGGTGGAAGAAAAAAAGCTGACAAAATGCCAATCTTTTTTGTCTTCCCAGTATAAAATCTTGTTGATGAATTGAAAATCATTAAAATTTTTTACACATGAATTATTGAACAATTAGCCTTGAATAAAAGAAGCTTTTAATTAGCTGTGATACCTGCCAAGCTTGCTCCTCGAGAAGGAAATGCCCGCCGCAAAGAAGATGGGTTTCCACATTGTACAGTTCCTTGCTAAAGGCACCAGCGCCATTCAATGTGAAAATAAAATCATTTTTCCCCCAGATAACTATCGCTGGGGGCTGATTAGTGCGTAGATACTGCTGCCAAACGGGGTATTGCTCTACATTTTTTCGATAATCGTAGGCAAGTTCCAATTGAATTTGAGCATTTCCCAGGCGGTCCAATAAGAGCTGATCCATCAAATAGCTGTCTGGGCTGATCAGATTCGGCGAGCAAGCACCGGTAAGATACTGCTTCTTTGTGAAATCAAAGGTGAGCAGGGCTCCCAATGCTGCTTCAGTGTTTGGATTTCTGTCTTTCCACAAAGCTTTAAATAGATCGAACGGCTTGCCAAGCCCCTCTTCATGAGCAACGGAATTTTGAATAACAAATCCAAGCACCCTTGACGGCTGGCGAACAGCAATGCGGAGGCCGACTGGACCCCCATAATCCTGAACATAGAAGACTGACTGACTGATTCCAAGCAGATCCAGTAGTTTTTCCATAACAAGAGAAATGTTATGGAACGTGTATGTAAATTCATCGGGAGCAGGCATGCTGCTGTTTCCAAAGCCGGGATAATCAGGTGCAATGACATAAAACTGGTCAGACAAAAGAGGAATTAGATTCCGGAACATATGAGAAGAACTCGGAAAACCATGGAGCAGCACAATCGCTGGATTTCTGCGGCTTCCTGCTTCCCTGTAAAAAATACGCAGGCTATCAATTGTAGCAATATGGTAACTTACCATCTATCCATCTCCTCTCAGCCTTTAGTGGCCCTCTATCTTTTTGTATGCAGATAGGGAGGTATTTAACATTTTTTTCGTTACTCCATTTTTGATTATTTTATCATGTTCTATTGCAGTTTCTGGTTAAACTAAACTCCCGTTAATTGAATAACTTACAAATTCAAGAATGATCCTCAATAGTCCTTTCCTATTTCACAATCTGGCCCGATTGTTGAATAGAATGGCCGTATTTTTTAAACAACTTTATTGTAGACTAAACAACTTTTTTATTACTTAACATAATTGGCTTTATTGAAGGTGATGGACTCTGACAGTAACTACCGATATTGAGACGTTATGTTAACCGAGTATGTATACAATATTCAACCGAAAACAAACAACATATCACCTCTTTCGAATGGTAAAATAGGGAAAAAGTATATTCTAAATAATACCTTTAGAAACCACTATTTATCACATAGGAGCTACCGAAAAAAAGAGATGAAAAAGAAAAAAAGTAAAGGGGGGGCATAAGTGAAATATATTAATGGATTGTACATATCACTTATATTGATGATGTTCATTAATTTACTTAATATTACAATGTTTGATAATAAATACTCAGGGATAACAATGTATATCTCTTCCGTTATATTCACAATTGGAAGCGCATTTTTCATAAATGCAAAACGGCTTAAAATTAGTGAGAAAAAATAAAACAAAAAAGTGATAAAAAGTCCTCCAGTTAAACAAACTAGAGGACTTTTTAGGCTCTTATTAAGTTAAAGATGGTCTTAAGTACACTTCCAATAACGATCATTATGTAAATCAACGTGGTTATCAAGTCGAAGGAAGGCACCTTAGGGTGTCTTTTATTTATTTTACACATCTTAAACCCTTTAGAATAATAGATGTGCCATCTTCTCCCTTCCCTTATGAAGGGAGGGACAGGAATGAAAAAACGTAAAAAAAGGCGACCAAACCTAGCTTTTGTGTTATTCCCATGAAATTTAAAAACTAAGCAATATCTTGTTACACTTTTATTTTATCATTGTCTTATTGGAATACACCAAACCTTTTTTCGGAAATTTTTAAATTTTGTAACTTCTATATTAAAATCTTTAGCTTCCACAGCGGTAATAGTAGGTGTACTTAGAATTGTTATTTCAATTATGAAAAATATGCTATAATTGTAAATAATAACTCCATTTTCATATAAAACATGACCATATATTAGTAAATTATAGAAAAGGAAAAAATTATGCTTCGTAATAAAGTAAAAGAATTAAGAAATAATATGAATTTAACCCAAAGTGAATTAGGGAAAAGTGTAAATGTTACTAGGCAAACTATATCTTTTATTGAAAAAGGTGTATATGATCCATCAGTTACATTAGCTATTAGGATTTCAGAATCCTTAGGTAAAAGTATTAATGAGGTATTTTGGATTGAGAAGGATAAAAATTGATGTACTAATATATAAACTAGAATGGTGGTTAAAAATTAACATGGTAGAAAAATTGTTACGATTACCTTTGTTTCAAATAATACTTCTAATCTTAGTTGGACTAATTATTCTAGAAGAAAATCATTCTCTGAATCTCCCAAAATTCCTCCCTTCTTCCCTACTTATATATATATTTACCTCAGTATTCATTATATGGATTATACTAATAAAGATATATAATTATAATAATCCATACCAAAAATTCAATATTTTCACACTAATGCCTACTGAATTAAGGGAAGATGATGAGGGATTGCGCTGGATAACATTTCATGCATGCAGAAATGTATATATTTATTATTCACTAGCAATACCAACTGGAATGGGTTTGATATCATATTTTAATGAAGTAAAATTTATTTCTTTACTTGTTTTGGTAACTTTAGGTTTAGGTCAATATATAATTTATTGGTTAGCAGTTAAAAAAATATATGAACCCACTGAATAAAAAACCAGCATGCATAATTCAAAAAAACTATGCATGCTGGTTTTTTAAATGAATAATCAATAAATTCAATCATTTTGACATCCATAAAATAAGATGTATTATTTCTTGAATAGATAATAAACATCAATACCATAGAATATTAGGATTCCGGTACCTATTCCCCACAAAACAATACTGATAATTTGCCATGTTAGTACTTGTTTTTTGCTAGCTCCTGCAACTATAGAAACAAATGCACCAATATGATTCGCTCCAATTATTGGCCCCATAAGAGAAAGTCCAGGTACACCATATCTATTAAAATAAAAACGTGCTTTATAAAAACGATTATTAAAAAAAGAATGATCCCCCTTGCTTTCTAAGGTTTTCGATCTTAAAATCTTAGCTAATGCTATAATAACCATTACAGAAAGTACATTTGCAGCAATACCTAAAACAGCAGTTGGAATAAAAGGAAGTTTCAAAAACACTCCTACTGGTACAGCAACATGCGCTTCAAGAAAAGGGATAAATCCAATTACAAATATCATTAGAAATTGATAAAAGATATTGATTTCCGAAATTTCCCCAATAATGTCTTGTATCATTTCAAGACCTCCTATCAAACATTACTTTATCTTAAATAGACATATTTTCAATTACTCCTAAATAAAACGATATATGCTAAATTAAATTTCGTTTCACTCCCGTTCCTTGTTAAGATAAAAATCATATGCGTTTTCTAAGAATTCCTGCTCTTTTTCAGTAAAAGGATTATATATACTTGTCTTTTTCATTTCCGTAAGGGTACTTTTTTCTTGATATATCGGTATTGCATCAGCAATATTCTCAATAAGTCTTCCTATAAAATGTTGCGCTTGAGAAGAAGTAGGGCAAACCTTATCAAATACTAGCTTTTTAATTTCTGTATATAAATCAAAATATATTTTATCAATCTCTATTCGTTTAGTAGATGTTAGTTTGTTATAAAATAAATTTTCGATATCATCATATCCATCTAAATTCATTTCTTCCCAAATTGTAGAACTTACTACAAAACAAAATAGACTTATATCTACATGTTCTTTATCATTAATTATGGTATTCATATGATTAAGTTTTTCAATAGTTCTTTGAATTTCTTCTTGTTCTGCTAAAAGTTCATTTCTTTTAAAGTTAATGGAATGTTCCAAAAAAACTTTTTCTATAGATTGTTTTTTTAATAGATCGTCTATTTCTTTTAATGAAAGACCTAGAAACTTTAAAGACTGAATTTGTTGTAATCGCTTTAAATCGTCGAGACCATATAATCTATGTCCTCCTTCTCTATAGTCACTTGGATTCAATAAATTAATTTTGTCATAGTAACGTAATGTGCGAACTGTAACATTTGCATGCTTCGCTAACTGTCCAATTGTTAATTTTCCCTTCATCATTTACCCTCCTAAACTTTCTTTCTTTTTAATATATGAAATTGAAATTGGATAATTATGAGATTTTCGCAAAGCAATACGAATCATTGCATTTAGAATAAAGACTAATTCTACAACTAATACAACATATATAACATTTACATACCATGGTGGAGAAAAATAACTAATAAAAAAGAATGGAAATATAGTTAAATGAAAATTTAGTGCTTTACGGCTTACTTCGCGGTAAAATACATTTTTCTTTCGTGTGATTAAAAACATTAACAATGGGGGCAAAAAACCAAAAACAAGTGACGCACCAAGCATCAATTGAACTATAGTTTGTTGTTTTTTTGTAGGACTCTTCATTTACTTCAGCTCCTTTTTTGTATCTAAATTTAGTATAAAAGCTGACGTCGGGTTAGATTCAAGTCCAAAAATAAAATATTAAACGCATTATAACCAGAGCAATTTCTGTAGCTCCAGTTATAATACATATCTCACTACAAGATGTTGTAATTTGATTAGATATCCCATGTATTCTTATTTAAAAGTTGTTAATAGTACAATCAATCTGTATCTATCAACTAAAGGATAATTCAGATACAACTATAAAGTTTAAATCCTTCAAACCGTAATAACAAAGGTCAGTTCGCAACAATTGCATTCTTATCATAATAATTAATAAGATTATAATAATATCCTTCCTTTAAAATTAAGCTTTCGTGATTACCTACCTCAACAATTTCCCCCTGATCTAATACAATAATCTTATCTGCATTTTTTACAGTACTTAATCTATGTGCTATTACAATTCTTGTACATCTCAAATTTGAAAGGACTTTATCAATTTCCTCTTCAATAATTGTATCTAGTGAACTTGTTGCCTCATCTAGTAACAAAATTGAAGGTTTACCAACAAGCGCACGTGCTAGTGCAATTCTTTGCTTCTGTCCACCTGAAAAATTCGTTCCAAACTCGGAAATAATTGTATTATACCCCATAGGTAAATCCGCTATATCGTTATGTATTTTAGCTAATTTAGCAGACTCAATAACTTCTTCAAGGGTAGATTCTGGGCGATATGCTGTTATATTGTCTATTATAGATCGATTAAATAAATTAATATCTTGAGGGACAATACCTATCTTTTTTCTCAAAGATGCTTTATCAAGCTGTGTTAAAGAAGTTTCATCAAAATAAATTTCTCCTTCCGTCGGCTCATATAAACCAATAAGTAAATTTGCAAGTGTACTCTTTCCAGAACCTGATTTTCCAACAATGGCCACTTTTTCCCCTGAACGAATATCCAAGCTAATATTTTTCAGAATCTTATTTTCACTTTGAAAATCGTAACTAAAACTTAGATTTCTTACAAAAATATTTCCATTTAATTTTTTTAGCTTTATATTTCCATTAAGTTCCGTAGGCCTATCTAATACATCAACTACTTTCTCAAGGTATGCACTCATCTTAGCAAACTCACTACAAGAAATAGCCAATGAAGATAACATAGTGAAATATGTAATCGTTAGTGTAAAAAATGCTATCATACTCCCCAACGACATGTTATTATTTAAAACCTTGACCGTTCCTAATCCAAGTACTAAAAATGGAGCGGTTATTCCAATTGTAAAAATAAGTGTTTCTAAATTTGCTGCATAATAATCCTTCTTTTTTATGGCCGATAACTGATTTTTATAATATTTTTCCCAATCCTTAAACATATTCAATTCCATTCCAGCCATCTTAACTCCTAAAATACCATAAATCATCTCACTTTGATGCCACTGAACTTTTGTTCGTTTGGACAGCTCTTCTTTGGATAATTGATGCAGTCTCTTATTCGCTATAAAAATGATGACAAAATATATGACACCTATACAAGTAATCATAACTGTCAAAGAAGGGGATTGTAAGAATAGATAAATAGTAAAAACAAGTAACAAAGATGAATCCAAAACTCCCGATAAAGCTTGATTCGATAATGTTTGTCGAATCATTATATTACTATTTGCTCTAAACATTAAATCTCCAAATGATCTTCTTTGAAAAAATGAATATGGCATATGTAATAAATGAAATATAAATCTTGTCATCATAACTAAATCCAAATGATTTCTTAAAACTACCACTAGCCTAGCCCTTATCAAAGTAAAGATTAATTGAAAGACAATAAGGATAGACATACCTATAATTAACACATTAAACAAATTGAAATTTCTAGGGGTTATGATTGAATCGATTGTATAGTTAGTTAAAATAGGTGTCGATAGTAATAATAATTGTAATAAAATAGAGAATAATAATAATGAGAATACAAATTTCTTTTTTGAAGCAAGCATTTTAAAATATGGAATCCATAAATTTTTAGATTTTTTTTGTTTGAAATTTTGATTAGGCTGCAAACACATAATCAAACCGGTAAAGTGCTGAGTAAATTCTTCTTGTGTTATAGTGATCCTTCCTTGAGCAGGATCAACAATCGTATACTGTTTACCCTTTACACTTTCTAAAACCACAAAATGATGACCTTTCCAGTGTAAAATTGCGGGAAGATTACAGTTTACTAAATCTTCACTTTTCATTTTATATATTTTATTATCCATATCTAATGCCATTGCTATTTCTTTTAACGTGTGTAACGATATGCCATCTCTATTATTTTGATAAGATTCTTGTATATCTAAAAGTGTAATGTATTTCCCATGATACCTAGAAATCATCGCTAAACAACATAGTCCACAATCAGCTTGTTCTTGTTGTTCGACATAAGGTACATATTTATGTATAAACATGGATTCCTCCTAAATGATTTTAAATATATATAGAACCTGCCTTCTTAAAGTAAACAGGTTCCATAATAACATTTCTTTGATTAATAGTATTACTTTAGTATTAAGACATTAGAAATTTCCCTCTCCATTGCTAATAAAGATAAGCCTATACCAGATAAACCTAACATGAGATTCGGGGTTTCCATTTTACCTGGGAAACCACTAATTATAGGATTAGTAGCTATCTCCTTTAAAAGTTTGTTTTTAATATTCGATATTCTATAATCAACTTTTCCATCTATTTTTTCAGTGTACGTAAGAGCCCAATAGTTTCCTAATGCACCATGGCACAAAGAATGATTATTATACCCCATATAATCTAAAGTAGTGTCTATCGATTTTTGTACCATTTCCTTTTGATTAGAATTTAATATATCCCACATTTCAATATAAGCAATAATTATCCCTGAAGAACCATGGCACCAACCAAATCTCTGATCCAATCCTTCATTTTCAGTTGAATTTGTCCAAAAATTAGTCTTATTATTAAACAATGAGTCTTGATAGCTGATAGCTTGAAGACAAGTATTCAAATAAACCTTTTCTTGGGTAATTTTAAATAGACGATATAATGCTAATGCTATCCCTATAACACCATGCGAGAATCCACCTAAAGGTGTTTCTGAAGATATAGAATTCCATACTAACCCTCTATCTAATTTCAAAGAATTTTTAACTAAGTGATTCCCACACCGTTTGGCTATATCAATAACTTCTTTAGAAGGATTAATTTCATAATATTTTACTAAAACCATTAGTGTGCCTGCTACTCCTCCAATTACATCATAGATTTCATCATTAGAAATAAGAGAATCTATTTTATTAAGTAACAGTTTAATTTCATTTTCTAGATTCGAATACCCTTGAATATGACTTATTTCAATAAGACCATATAGTATAGATCCATATCCATGATATCCCGATAAGCTCAATTTATACGTAGGATGTTTTACATCTTCCATAACTGAATTCAATGCAGCTTGCGACAATTCCTTAAATTCTTCCTTATTCGTTACCTTGTAAAGATTAGCAAAAAATAAAGATATACCAACCAACCCATCATAAAGCCCTACCGATAAAGGAGATAAGCTAACTTTCTCCCTTTCGTCCATTCCTATACCTATCCAAGTCACATCTTTTTTATTATGTCCCCAAATTGCCTCTGATGAAATATATTCTCCTAGCTTAGTGGCCAATGCTATTGGACATTCATTTTCTTTCTCTAAATTCTTTATTTCCATATCATTATATTGGATTTCTTTATCAGATAGAGTTGCAATTGACATAGATATCCACTTTCTCTGTTGTTTTAAGTCCTGCAAACTTAAAGTATTTACTTTTTTATAAATTAGCTCCCATCCACTTACCTCTAAAAAATCTGGAATCTCTTCTCCCTTTGAATTCCAAATACTCTTACTATTTATCTTAGTAGAAAAATACGGAACATCTCCTTGAAGTAAATCATCAATTTCTGATGCAATTATAGGTAAGTGTTTTGCCGATACACTGCCATAGTTCCAAAAAAGATCAAAGAGTCTTTGACGATCTAAGCCATGTTGCAAATAATCTGTATGCTCACTTTTTCTCAAAAACTCTGCATAAACATGCGTATTTTTAGCAACAAATCGAATTTTTTCTGTTGAAAAATCCTTTAGAATCCCATCATTTTTTAATAATTGCTCTTTATGTTCCAAAAACATCCTGTATATTCCTTCAAAACCTTCTAAAATATCCGATATGTACAAAACAGGATTTATTATTTGACCATTAAACTTTGGTCGGTTCTCTTTAGATGTACTATAGAACTGGACATTTTCTATACTTATACCTGAGGTATTATTTCCTTTCAATGTCTCAACATTTCCAATTTGTTGTCCAGCACTCCCACCAATGCCGCTGACTTCCACATCTAGACTATCATTTGGTTTATATTTGATAGGCAATAGCCCTGTGCCTAATACTGATTTCATAAGGAGTTTTATCGCTTCATGCTGAGCTGTATTTTGTTCACTCATTGGTTGTAATGGATAGCAAATAGACTCTAAATCTATTAAATAAGGATGTGCCCCATGAGCAATCAAATTCTCAAAATGAAAATCTACAGCATTAAAAGCATAAAGGATAGCAAGATAGCCTCCTAGCCGAGTATAGAACAGCCTAATTTCCTCTTCATTTTTGCACTCTGTATGCGAAATAAACTCTTGCCAGCCATATTTCTTCTTATCAATAACATTTAATGTAGAAAAACAAATCTTACCTTCTGTTTGGTTACACCACTCAAGAAATTTTTGGAATTTCAAATCAATAGATAATGAGCGTGGTTTATATACTAATTTTTTTTGATTCTTAAAAGTTAATATAGTGACTGTTTGACCACCATTATGTGTGTCCCCAGCACCAATATGTAATTGAATAAGAACGGAAGGTGAATGAAGTATCTTTGTATAGATTTCTTTATAATCATTAAAATATCTATCTAAAATTTTAAATTGATGATGCAAACTAGTTTCTAGAATCTCAGTTAAACGTCTAGCCAAAACAGGATAATCTAGTAATAAATTAAGTACTTGTTCTGACGAACTTAATTTATTTTTTAAAAAGAATTCAAATTTTTCTTCCGGTGTTTGTCCCTGAAGTTCTTTTCTTAGTTCTGCGATATTAACCTCTAGAACTATAGGCTTTACTGTGATTGGGGATAATTGTTTTTTTAAATTCTCTATAATTGATTTACTAATAGATTGTTCATCCATTACACGCTTATAACTCGTGTTAATACTAAAATAGTGGTTAATTTTTTGGGATGCATAAGTAATAAATGGCTCAAGAAGACATTCAAAAGCTGTTTTATTCGAAGTCACAAATGATTGAGGAATTGAAAATATTTCCTTTAATTGTTCTATCCATTCTAATTTATTCGTATTAGGAAACTGATTATCTTTCTTAGTAAGAAGAATAGATTTTAACATTTCTTTTGTAAACCCTAAATGTTCAAGCTGATAATTCAATGTTTCTGCATTAAAACCTGTCCTCTTCATCCAATTTTCAAGTACCTCATCATTACCACCTTTGCAACTATCATTTACTAATATTTCTGTCAAATAAGCTGAACGCCCAAATACTTTCCAAGGGATTACCTTCAGATATTCCATAATTATCACTCACTTTACCTAATTTAATATAAATAATGGGTGAAGATTTCTTCACCCATTATTTTAAGAAGATTTAATTATTTTTTTCCGCAAATTGTTGAAGTAATAACAACAACACATGGCCATGTTGTTCTAGGATTTACATCTGATCCCCCAACTGCAGCCATTAATTCTTCTTCAGATACTTCTCCTACAGGGTTTGCTAATACCTCTTGTGAACGCATTTCTGGATTTTTCCAAGCCATTACCGTTTTTTCTACTAAATTCATTTTTTATTCCTCCTATATCGTTTTAATTTGTTCCCCCGGGACAACCTAATTATATGTTAGGTATACCGAACATTTCAATACTTTTTTTCTAAAAAATTCAAAAAAAGTTTTTTTATGGAATATATTGTTTTTTTTTACATTTTGGTGCTATGATTAAATTTTATTGCTATTCATCTTTTTAAAATCTATTATTCAGAATCTCTAATATAATAGACACACTAATCTTTCAAGCAATAAAAGGATAACGAACTTAAAAGTTTTGAATCAAATGTGAATATTAAGAAAATATATTGTTTTAAAAATCCCTTTGATGTAACATCTTAACTGTAAATAGATTTATAATATTGAAAATATATCTATTTTTAGTTTAATATGGTAATTCATGATATTCAAGAACAATATAATTCGTTTGAAAAGGAAGTGTTACTTATGATCAATAAACTACAGCTATAATAGATTTAATATTAATTTTTTATTAGTAATCATTTTTAAAGATACTGGGTATTCCTAAATTAGAAAAAGGAGGGTTTTTTTTGTTTTTTCGTAGAATTATAGCCTACTTAAGTTTATGTTTCTTTTTAATAGTTCCTTTTCAAAATATTAGTGTAGCTGAAAGCTTAAACTACTATACAATATTAATTGATGATCCTAAACACTTAGCTATATCCCAAAAAATGATTTATGAAAATAATGCACAAATAATCTATTCAGTAGATGAAATAGGACTCCTACAAGTGAAAGCTAGTCCTAATGATATGAAAAAAATCGGATATGCTCCCCATGTTAGCACCTATAATCCATCGCTAAGATTCTATAACCATCAAAATACAATTAAGGATCCAGAAAACGATATCCTTGACGATAACCCATGGGATCAACAATGGGATATGAAAAAGGTTACACATGATGGTAAGAGTTATGAGATATTTCAAGGAACCAAGGATGTTACTGTGGGAATTATTGATTCTGGGATAGATATTAATCATTCTGATTTAAAGAATAATATAGTTCCTGGTTCTAAGAATCTCGTTCCCAAAGGTGGATTTAGGGGGCAAGAATCAGATGAAAATGGAAATATCAACTTCTTAGAAGATAAATTAGGACACGGAACATTTGCAGCTGGTCAAATTGCTGCAAATGGAAAAATTAAGGGCGTAGCTCCTGGAATAGGTATTAAATCTTATAGGATATTTGGTAATGGTTCTGGAGAAACCGCTTGGGTTATAAAAGCTATTATAGAAGCTGCAAAAGATGACGTAGATGTTATTAATTTAAGTTTAGGTGAGTATCTAATAGACGGTTCAATAGTTAAAGAGGGGCAAGAATCCGTACAAGACTTTGCTGAAATCAGGGCTTATAAAAAAGCTATTGATTACGCTCAAAGCCTAGGAAGTGTAGTTGTAGCAGCTGCCGGGAATGATTCCTTAAATGTTCGGGATCATCATCAAATGGATGAGTTTTATAAAAAGAGATTAAAAAATGATGACCTTATTTATAAAGGTACTATTCTCGATATACCTGCAGATTTACCAGGAGTGGTTACAGTATCCTCTGTTAATGCTTCTGATTTTATTTCTGATTTCTCTAATTATGGACAGGGGTTTATTGACATTTCAGCCCCTGGGGGTGATCTTAGATTATTTAATAAATATGGTTTTGATATATGGATAAAAGATAAATTATATCTGGAGGAACAAGTACTTGGTGTCGCTACAGATAATAGATATGGATTTAGCTGTGGTACTTCAATAGCTGCCCCTAAAGTTTCAGGTGCCCTAGCTTTGATCATTGATAAGTATCATTTTAAGAATCAACCGAATTCTAGTATTAATTTTCTTTATAAATTTGGGGTGAATCATCAAGAAGGTTCTACGGACTTATCCGGAAATGGTGTACTTGATGTTTATAAAGCAATGAATAGGTAACCTACAAAATAGTGAATATCCGAAATATTTTGTACGCGTGATTGGTTAATTAAATCCTTATTAAGATACTAAAAATCATACAATCTAGTAAACAATCGACTTACAGTGGAATCATATTATACATCTTTGACATCCCACTTTTCTCTTATTTTTCATATATTTCATACAGAAACTGTTCTGTTTTATTTAAACAAGGAACTTAAGTTATTACTTTGAGCCCCTATGCCAATATTTAATATAGTTACACAAGGAAAAGTAGGAACTATTATGGGCTTTGGTGGAGGATCTGCATTACTAGTTGTATTGTTTATTTTATTAATCATCGTTGGAGCGGCTTGCTTCTGCTAAAAAACTATTATAAAAGACACTCTATATGAGTGTCTTTTATTTATGCGTTAAAAAGCCCACCTATTTCCGTAGGTGGGCTTTATCTTTATTACACAATACCAAAGTATACTCTCTTTTTCTCATAAACTTAATGCAATTATACATATTCAATAAAATTACACCAAATGAATATTACATGTAGTAAAATATATCTTGTGGACACGTTCTATAAAGCAGATTTTCCGATTAGAAGGCGTAACACATCTCAACCATATAGATGTGGCGTTGCTTTAATCTAGCCAAACAAACGATCTCGATTCTCTTGTATTTGTACACTAACAATCTGGTAAAAATAAATGATTCTGTTTTATAGGACGTGTTTACTTAATGTCCAATACATATTATTAAAATTAAAGTGGTTCAAGTCGGAGGAAGGCACCTTAGGGTGTCTTTTTTTTATGAAAAAATCCCCACACAAAGTGCAGGGATTTTCATGCTACAAATATATAAAACTGATTATTTAATATATAACGAAGTGCGCCACGTATCTCTTGGATAATTTATTGAAGTCTTTTGATATTCAAAAGTCCCTTCTTGATGATTTGATGCGTCCCATTTATATTCCCAACCTACAATAGGATTACCACCAATTATTTGTGAACCAATACTTTTTATATCAAATCCATTCATTTTGGCAAAAGGAAACTGGCCATATCCTATTTCTTTTGTGTAAACATATAAGTAACTTCCCCCATGATCTTTAGTTGTACTAAAACTATTAGGATTAATGTATTCAACTCCACCCAATTGTGATTCCACTTTTACTACACTTAAAGAAGTTAGAGGTGCTGCTGGTCCTGCTGATGCCTCCGATGCCATTCCTAACCCAACTACCGCTGCCACCGCTAATGATGATATCCCTAATGTAACTTTTTTAAACATATAAACATCCCCTTGTTTTATAATAAGTACAAGTTTGATATTAGCAGAAATTTATAAGAATATTCCTTATTTTGAAAACGTTAATAAATTCTACTTTTTTCGATATGCAATTTAACATATCGATTGACATACAGAATAATCCATCCACTACTTTTGATATAAAAACTATTTTCAAATTTAATACTATTAACTCACTAAATTCTCATAAAAAGACTGGTCGTCTATACAATAGTTTGGTAAAATATAGGTATCTTTTAAGAAGGAAAAGCTAATATAGATCGACCAAATAATGTAAAGAAAATGTTTTATTGCATAAAAAAAGGCTCCATTGCTGGAGCTCTCAAAAAATAATATAAGTAAATGAATTAAAACAAATAACAGACAATTAAACTATATAGATAAAACATAAATAAATCTATATATATATGCAATATTACATATAGAAAATCCTATTTATTGATGCTATAATAAGCTTACTCGATGATTGTTATATTTTGTTATGGTTTTTAAGCAATACAATAAAATTAAGATGGTTCAAGTCGGAGGAAGGCACCTTAGGGTGTCTTTTTTTTATGGAGAATCATTTTAAAAACTAAAAATAAAAGAACCCCAATAAATGAGGTTCAAAAAATCTACTATTTTAAATTACCTTCGTAAAAAGCAACTCCATTTTGAACATGTTTTAAATACCACGTAATCGTCCCGCCGCAAACATTTTCATTAAAACTATTAGCATATACTCCATTTGAGTAATAAAGAGTTCTTTTGAATTTACCATTAGAATACTCATAAGGAATTGAGCATGTTGCTTGCTTCGGAGAGCTCACATCTTTTGGCGTATCAGCTGAAGCTGCCCCAATTCCTCCTGTTAATGCAATACCAGTTGCTAATACTCCTACTACTAATTTCTTGAACATAATAAATCCCCCTTTAATAGTTTTTATAGCTTACAACTCAACTGTATAACTTTTGTAAATTATGTAAATATTTTGAATATGTAGAAATATTTATTTAAATTTTGGTAATATTAGGATTATATTTTATCAAACAGAAAATAGAGGGGTTAAAGATGGTATGTAACATTGCATATTAAACATCCCGTATATTATGATATACTTTCAAGGTGTGATACCTAATTTCTTTAAAGTGGAAAACTAAACCTTATCTACCCAATTGTGGGGGACGCCTTATGGCGTCTTTTTTTTCAAAAGGACCTGCTCAATTAATGCGTAAAACCATAAAGTAAATTGAATCCATTAAAATACATGAGTGACCTTGAATTTCCCCTCCTACTCAAAGGAGAGATTAAAATGGGATTTGGTGGTAGTTGCGGTAGTTGTGGCGGCGGCGGTTTCGCTGGCGGATTTGCTTTATTAGTTGTACTATTTATTTTATTAATCATAGTTGGAGCTAGCTGCTTCTGCTAAAAAACTATTGGAAAAGACACTCTTATATGGGTGTCTTTTCTTTATGCGTTAAAAAGCCCACCTATTTCCGTAGGTGGGCCTTATCTTTATTACACAATACCAAAGTATACTCTCTTTTTCTCGTAAACTTAATGCAATTATTCATATTTGATAAAATTACACCAAATAAATATTACATGTAGTAAAATATAACTTGTGGACACGTTCTATAAAGCAGATTTTCCGATTAGAAGGCGTAACACATCTCAACCATATAGATGTGGCGTTGCTTTAATCTAGCCAAACAAATGATCTCGATTCTCTTGTATTTGTACACTAACAATCTGGTAAAAATAAATGATTCTGTTTTATA